>NZ_JBFUCQ010000002.1:0-574537 GCF_056405135.1 Devosia sp. P1_H9 | reverse complement strand
GCGTGATAGCGGCTTGACCGGCGAACCGGTCCTTGCCGTGATGGTTTCCGCCTGAACTGCAGCGACCCGCAGCCCACCCGGTCTCCACCGCACCAACCACTCGTCATGATCTCGCTTCGGTGCAGCGGATGGGTGGGAGAATCGCATGGTGGCGGAGAGGGGGGATAGATCGGCGCAAGATTCTCGCAACGCCTTGCCCGGCCTCGTGATTGTGGCTCCGCTCACCCCCTCCCATCCTCCCCCGTCAGAGGGGGAGGTGCCGCATCGAGTTTGGGGGACCATCGAGCCAACCTCGCCGGGATGACGGTTGGTGGCGGGCGAGCCTACGTGCCTTCCGCGCACCTCTTGGAATTCTCCCCCGCCAGGGGGAGACGGGGCCGGTGGAGGGGGAGCGAGTACGCGTGACCACCACCAGGGTTGCAGCCCGTGGGCCAGCTACTTGTTCTTGCTCTTGTTCTTGCCGTGCCCGGGATTGCCCTGCTCGTGGGGGCCTTCGGCGCCCTCGCCGCCGTTCCCGAGGCCGTTATTGTTCTTGCCTTCGGGGTCAGGGGAACTCGGAACGGGGATGACGGGAGGGATTGGCGTGATGAGGACGCCGATGGCCTGGCTGGAATGCTGCTCGGCGGTCCGGATTTCACCGGCGCATTCCGATGGCTTGCCGACGCGGAACTCCTGGCGCAACGAGGCCTGGGAGACGACGTAGGGGAAGGCGGTGCTGGCGATCTTGAGGCGATCCGCTTCGCGCTTGATTACCTTGGCTTCACGCCGCGACTTCATCTGCGCGACGCTGCAGCGCTCGGTGAGCGTGACGCACTTGCCGGTGATGGGGCAAAGGATGACCCCGCCCTCGTAGAGGACCACGCTGGTCTTGCCGGCGCCGTCGACGGTGAAGTCGAACTCGGTGCCGCGGACGCCCAGCGACCCGGTCGGTGTGTTGATCGCGTAGGCTTTCTTGTCGCCATTGCCGGTGATGAAGCGGAAGGTGCCGGCCAGTGCGTTGACCGCGAACTTCTCCGGCGTGCCGTTGCTCCTCAGCAGGTAGCGCTCGATGACGAGGCTCGAGCCGCGACCGATCACCAGCTTGGTCTGGTCAGAAAACAACACCTGCACCTCGCCGTCGAGGCCGGTGACGATGGTCTCGCCCTCGCGAAGTTCGCTGCCGCGAACGAGGCTGACGCGCGCATCGCCAAAACCACCCGTCGCCTGTGGCCGCACGGCAGCAACAGCGCCTAGTTGGTCCTCTGAAATCGCGGCACCGATCAAGAACAAGACCGCCGCAACTGCTAAAAACACCCGACGAAACGGCACCGTTGTCGCCCTGAATGCAGTAGATCAGTGCATTAACACTCTATTTACGAGCGATATCAACAGAGATTTCAAGATGTCGTTAGCGGCCCACGGATCGGCGCGTCGTGAAATGGCGGTTCAGTGGGCCACGAGTGCTGCCGCGCGGCCGACGACGTCCTCGAACATTGCCGTGGTCAGCACACCGGTATTCGTGTTGTACCTCGAGCAATGGTAGCTATCGAAGAGTGTGGCGCCACCGGTGAGCCGGTGTTCGACACCATGGCCGAAGGGATACTTCGAGCGCTTTTCGCCCAGCGTCGAGAGCAGCGAGTCGTGGGCTATGCGGCCGAGCGCCAGGAAGGCGCGGGGGCGATGCACCTCGATGGCGGCGCCGAGGAAGGGGCGGCAGGTCTTGATCTCGTCGCCGGTCGGCTTGTTCTGCGGTGGCACGCAGCGCACCGCGTTGGCGATCAGCACGTTCTGGAGCTCGAGCCCATCGTCCGGCCGCTGCTTGTAGTGGCCGGTGGCGAGGCCGAACTTTTCGAGCGTCGCGTAGAGCAGGTCGCCCGCATAGTCGCCGGTGAACGGCCGGCCGGTGCGGTTGGCGCCCTTGAGGCCCGGCGCAAGGCCGACGATCATCAGCCCCGGATGTTCGTCGCCCCAGGTCGGCACCGGACCGTTGAAGTAGTCCGGATAGGACCGTTGGTTGTCGTGGCGGAAGGCCACGAGGCGCGGGCAACGCGGGCAATCGTGCGGCGGATTGGTCTCAGGCAATGGTAACCGTCGGGGAAGGGGACTCAGCTTCCCTTAGGGTCCACGGTCGCCATGGTCCGGTCAACCGGAGCAGTCCGGTCGGCGACCGGTGTCGGTGTCCGCTCCACCGGCGGCGTACGGCCGACGATCTTGGCGAGATCGGCGACATCCATGAAGAAATCGGCCTGCCGGCGGAGGTCGTCGGCGATCATTGGCGTCGGCGTGGTGAGCGTCGAGACCACCGTGACGCGCTTACCCTTGCGCTGCAGGGCCGCGACCAGCGCGGTGAAATCGCCATCGCCGGAGAACAGCACGAGGTGATCGTAGAAGGCGCTCATCTCGAGGGCATCGACGGTCAGCTCGATATCCATGTTGCCCTTGATCTTCCGGCGGCCCGAGGAGTCGGTGAACTCCTTGGCGGGCTTGGTCACGACTGTGAAGCCGTTGTAATCGAGCCAGTCGATGAGCGGACGGATGGAGGAATATTCCTGATCCTCGACCAGGGCAGTGTAGTAGTACGCACGCAGCAAGTAGGACTTGGACTGAAACTCCGCGAGCAGCCGGCGATAGTCGATATCGACGCCGATGGCCTTGCTGGTCGCATAGAGATTCGCGCCATCGATGAAGAGTACTATCTTCTCGCGCGGATCAATTGACATACCTGTTCTCCTGACCGGGGCCGCCGGCCTCTCAGGCTGCCCGGCATCAAATCATCTGTGGCGTACCGCCGGTTCGAGGAGGTAGCCGATTTACGACAGGTCCGCTCCCTAAGTTCGGAATACGCGCTTATTCCCGGGAATTTGCAAGACCGATAAGCGGAAGCGATCCGGTCGGGCTTTTGGCGCGTTCCGGCAAGCCATTGTTCCACCATGCGAAACAGTTTGCGGCTGGGCTTCACTTGCCTGTGGTAAAACACGCTCTTGTGTCCGAGGACTGAAATCCTTGTGCCCATGGGCAGGGTCGTGTATGAGGGCCGCTTGATCCCACAATTTGGAGACGTACGTGGCCCGCGTCACCGTCGAAGACTGCATTGAGAAGATCGAGAACCGGTTCGACCTGGTTCTGATGTCCGCTCATCGCGCCCGCATGATCTCGGCCGGCTCGTCGATCACCGTCGACCGCGACAATGACAAGAACCCGGTCGTCGCCCTCCGCGAGATCGGCGATGGCACCATTTCTCCCGAAGACCTGCGCGAGGACCTGATCCATTCGCTGCAGAAGTATGTCGAGGTCGACGAGCCCGAAAAGCACGCCGCTCCGCTGCTCGACGCCAATGCCGACCAGGATGGCGACACCTTCGACACCATCAGCGAAGACGAGCTGCTCCGCGGTATCGAATCTCTGGCTCCGCCCGAGCGTCGCGACGATTGATCGGCGACTGATCTCGCATATATAGTCTTGAGGCGTCGGGCGTTTCCGCCCGGCGCTTTTTTGTTTGCATCGCCGCTAGAGCAACTTTGAGCCGCCGAGGCGGGGCCGCGTAGGAGTGCGGCAACCCAATGATGCGTCAGTATGAACTCGTCGAACGGGTGCAGGCCTATAACCCCCATACCGACGAGGCGCTGCTCAACAAGGCCTACGTCTACGCGATGCAGAAGCATGGCACGCAGAAGCGCGCCTCAGGCGACCCGTATTTTGCCCACCCGCTCGAAGTCGCCGCCATCCTCACCGACCTGAAGCTCGACGACGCCTCGATCGCGGTGGCGCTGCTGCACGACACCATCGAGGACACCGACGCGACGCGCGCCGAGATTGACCAGCTGTTCGGGCCGGAAATTGGCGCCATTGTCGACGGGCTGACCAAGATCGACCGGCTGCAGCTGGTGACGCGCGAGGAAGCGCAGGCCGAGAACCTGAGGAAGCTGCTGCTGGCCATTTCCGCCGACGTGCGGGTGCTGCTGGTGAAGCTCGCCGACCGGCTGCACAACATGCGCACTCTGGATTTCATGCCGGAAGCCAAGCGCAAGCGCATCGCCACCGAGACGATGGATATCTATGCGCCGCTGGCCGGCCGCATGGGCATGCAGGACATGCGCCAGGAGCTCGAGGACCTAGCGTTCAAGACGCTGCAGCCGGACCACTACAAGGCCATCACCGACCGTCTCGACGAGATGAAGTCGGAGTTCGCCGACACCATCAAGACCATCAAGACCGAGCTCAGCGAGAAGCTGAAGGGCGACGGCATCGATGCGCGGGTTTCGGCGCGGGTGAAATCGCCGTGGTCGATCTTCACCAAGATCGAGCGCAAGCAGATCGCCCTGGAGCAGCTCTCGGACATGATCGGCTTCAGGGTGATCGTGCCGACGGTCGAGGACTGCTACCGGGCGCTGGGGATCGTCCACACCAACTGGAAGGTCGTGCCGGGGCGGTTCAAGGACTATATCTCGGTCCCCAAGCACAATGATTATCGCTCGATCCACACCACGATCGTGGGCGTGGGGCGGCAGCGCGCCGAGCTGCAGATCCGCACCGAGGAGATGCACCGGATAGCCGAATTCGGCATCGCGGCGCACGCGCTCTACAAGGAGGGCGCCACCGACATCCACAAGATCGAGAACGAGAGTAAGGCCTTCGTCTGGCTGCGCTCGACCATCAGCCACCTGACGGCGGGATCGTCGACCGAGGATTTCCTCGAGTACACCAAGCTCGAGCTGTTCCAGGACCAGGTGTTCTGCTTCACCCCGCGGGGCCGGCTGATCGCGCTGCCGCGTGGCGCGACGCCGATCGACTTCGCCTATGCACTTCACACCGACATTGGCGACACCTGCGTGGGCGCCAAGATCAACGGGCAGATCGTGCCGCTGGTGACGCAACTGCGCTCCGGCGACGAAGTCGAGATCATCCGCGACCAGAACCACCTGCCGCCCTCGAACTGGGAAACCATCGCCGCCACCGGCAAGGCCCGCGCCGCGATCCGCCGCGCCGTGCGGCTACAGGCGCAGGCGCGAGCTTACGCCCTGGGCGAGCACATGGTCTCGATCCTCCTCGAACGCGAGGGTACCGGTTTCGACGAGGCGGAGTTCAAGCAGCTGGCAGAGGGGCTGGGGCAATCCAGCAAGCGCGAGCTGCTGATCGCGCTCGGCGAGGGCAAGATCAGCGGCGAGGATCTCGATACCCGCGTCATGGACGTCAAGGGCATCAAGCGGCGGCGCAAGAAGATCGACCTGCCGGTGCCCGACAAGGCCGAGGGCTGGTTCGCGCTGAAAGCCACGGAGCACTTCCGCTTCCGCGTGCCGGGCAACCCGCGGTCCGGCCCCCGCGCCAAGGCGGCCCTGACACAGCTCGATTTCAACACCAAGGTCGAGGTGTCGCCGGAGGGCGTGGTGCCGGGCGACCGGCTCGTCGGCATCATGACACCGGACACGCCGATCATGATCTACCCGATCCACTCCGACGCGCTGTCTGAGCTTTATGACAGCGATGTCGCCTGGATCGACGTACGCTGGGATACCAGTGGTCGCGAGGATCGCGACTATCCGTGCGTGATCTCGATGCAGGCACAGAACAAGCCGGGCTCGCTGGCGCAGATCGCCACGGTGATTGCCGCCTGCGAGGCCAACATCCATAATCTGGTGATGCGCATGGAATCGCCCGATTTTCATCGGTTCACTTTCCAGATCGAGGTCCGTGACCTTGCACAGCTCACCGACGTGCTGAACTCGCTGAAGCTGGCGGCCGGCATCTCGGACGTGCAGCGCGCCACGGTGGCCGAGGCGCTGGCGCTGGACCGGCTGGAATGGACTGCGCCCGAACGGCAAGAGGAGCCCGCGTGACCACTGACGAAGTACTGGACCTGTTCCGTGAGAGCGGCGCGCTGCTCGAGGGGCATTTCATCCTCTCCTCCGGCCTGCGCTCGCCGGTCTTCCTGCAGAAGGCGCGGGTGTTCATGCACCCGGCGAAGGCCGAAAAGCTCTGCCGGGCGCTGGCGGCGAAGATCCGCGCGGAAGGCTATGGCGATGTGAGCCAGATCGTCTCGCCGGCGGTGGGCGGGATCATCCCGGGCTACGAGACGGCGCGGCACATGGGCGTGCCGGCGATCTATACCGAGCGCGTCGAGGGCAAGTTCGAGCTGCGCCGTGGTTTCGAGCTCAAGCCGGGCGAGAAGGTGATCGTGGTCGAGGACATCGTCTCGACCGGGATTTCGATCCGCGAGTGCATCGAGGCGATCAAGAAGACTGGCGCGAATGTCGTCGCCGCTGCGTGCCTGATCGACCGATCCGCCGGCGAGGCTGACGTCGGCGTGCCGCTGGTGTCGCTGGTGCAGTACAAGGTGCCGGCCTATCCGGCCGACGCGCTGCCGCCGGAACTGGCGGCCATCCCGGCGGTGAAGCCGGGGAGCAGGGGATTGGCGTGATGGCTGCCGTGAGCGCCGGTTCGCCTTCTCCCCTTGCGGGAGAAGGTGCCCGTAGGGCGGATGAGGGGTATCTCTCCGCGCACGCCGTCGTTCGTCGCTTCGCTCCGATCGCGCAACACCACGTGTTGCGAACCCCTCATCCGGCCTTCGGCCACCTTCTCCCGCAAGGGGAGAAGGCGTTCGCGGAGACATCACGCCAATGATCATCGGGATCGGCAATGACCTCTGCGACATCCGCCGCGTCGAGAAGACGCTGGCGCGTTATGGCGAGCGCTTCACGCACCGCTGTTTCACCGAGATCGAGCGGCAGAAATCGGATCGGCGGGCGCAGCGCGCTGCGTCCTATGCCAAGCGCTTCGCGGCCAAGGAGGCCTGCTCGAAGGCCTTGGGTACCGGCCTTAGTTTCGGCGTTTATTGGCGCGACATGGGCGTCGTGAACCTCCCCTCGGGCAAGCCGACCATGAAGTTGACCAATGGTGCTGCCCGGATCCTGGAGCGGCTTGTTCCGGCTGGTCACAAGCCACATATCCACCTGACTATTACCGACGACGGCGGCATGGCCCAGGCGATCGTCATTATCGAGGCGCTGCCCGGTTGACCGGGTGCCAGCGCTCCCGTAACCACTTGGCCCGTTGGGGCAGAGGCGAGAAATGAGCCAGTCGATGTCGAAAGCCGAAGCCAAGGCCGGCAAGAAAAAGAATGAGCTGCTCGAGACGTTCATCGTCATCATCGAGGCGCTGGCGATCGCACTGATCTTCCGGACGTTCCTCTACCAGCCGTTCTCCATTCCCACGGCCTCCATGCAGCAGACGCTGATGATCGGCGACTACTTCATCGCCAACAAGTGGACCTGGGGCTTCGGCAAGTACTCGTTCCCGATCGCCGTGCCGTTCAATGGCCGCATCTTCGGCGGCACGCCGCAGCGCGGCGACATCGCGGTGTTCCGCAATGAGATCACCAACGAGGACTACATCAAGCGCGTCATCGGCATGCCGGGCGATCGCATCCAGATGAAAGAGGGTCGCCTCTACATCAACGGCACCATGGTTGAGCGCGAGCAGACCGGGACCGCCGAGGACACCGACAGCTACATGACGACGGTGCCGGTGATCGTCTACACCGAGACGCTGCCCAATGGCGTCAAGCACACCATCCAGGAAATCTCCGACGACCAGCCGCTCGACAACACGGCCGAATACGTGGTGCCGTCCGGCCATTACTTCATGATGGGCGACAACCGTGACCGCTCCGCCGACAGCCGGGTGCTGAGCCAGGTCGGCTACGTGCCGCTCGACAACTTCATCGGCAAGGCGGAAGCGCGGTTCTTCTCGATCAAGAACAACATCGCCCCGTGGCAGCTGTGGGAGTGGCCCGCCAACGTCCGCTGGGACCGGATGTTCCAGTCAGTGAACTGATGGGGAAGGGGCGCACGCACGAAAAGCTCGAGGCACGTCTGGGATATCGCTTTGCCGACCCCGACCTGCTCGACCGTGCGCTGACCCATTCAAGCGCCGTCTCGCCCGGAAAGCGCATTGAGCGCTCGTACCAGCGGCTGGAGTTCCTGGGCGACCGGGTGCTCGGCCTCGTCGTCGCCGACATGCTCTACCGCCGGCTGCCCAAGGCCAATGAGGGTGAGCTGTCGCGCTCGCTCAATACGCTGGTGCGCAAGGAAACTTGCGCCGCTATCGCCCGGCAGCTCGACCTCGGCTCCGAGATGAACCTCGGCGACAGCGAAGCACGGACCGGCGGCGCCAACAAGGATGCCATTCTCGGCGACATCGCCGAGGCGGTGATCGGCGCCATCTTCTGCGATGGTGGGCTGGGGCAGGCCTACGAGATCGTCGAGCGGCTGTTCGGCGAACAGTTGGACCAGGCCGGCAACGTCCGCGCCGACCCCAAGACTACGCTGCAGGAATGGGCGCAGGGCAGGGGGCTCGAACCCCCGCTTTATGCCGAGATCGAACGCACCGGCCCCGACCACGCGCCGGAATTCACCATTGCCGTGCGGCTGGGCAATTATCCCGCCATCACCGCCACCGGCCCCTCCAAGAAGCTCGCCGAGCACAAGGCCGCCGAGGCTTTCCTCATCCGAGAGAAAGTCTGGCGCGACACAATATGACCGACAAGAACGAAATGCCCGAGGCCACCGAACTGCCGCTGGCCGGCGAAAACACCCGCTGCGGCTTCGTCGCGCTGGTGGGCGCGCCCAATGCCGGCAAGTCGACGCTGCTCAACTCGCTGGTCGGCACCAAGGTGTCGATCGTCACGCATAAGGCGCAGACCACCCGCGCCCAGATCCGCGGCGTGGTCACGGAGGGCGAGGGGCAGATTATCTTCATCGATACGCCCGGCATCTTCGCACCCAAGCGCCGGCTCGACCGGGCGATGGTCGACGCGGCCTGGACCGGGGCGGGCGATGCCGATTTCGTGGCGCTGATCGTCGACGCCGAGCGGGGCATCACCCCCGAGCTCGAGGCACTGCTCGAAGGCCTTGAGAATATCCCGCACGACAAGATCCTGGTGTTCAACAAGGTCGACCTGATCAAGCGCGAGACGCTGCTGGGGCTGTCGGAGCGGCTCAACGGCATGGTGCGTTTCCAGCGCACCTTCATGATCTCGGCGCTGAAGGGCAGTGGCGTCAAGGACATGCTCGACTGGTGCCTGACCCGCATCCCGCTCGGCCCCTGGCACTTCCCCGAGGACCACCTGACAGACCTGACGCTGGCGATCACGGCCGCCGAGGTGACGCGCGAGAAGCTGTTCCTGAGGATCCACGACGAGATCCCCTACAACACCACCGTCGAGACCGAAAAGTTCACCATCCAGAAGGATGGGTCATATCGGATCGACCAGGTGATCTATGTCACTCGCGACACGCACAAGAAGATCGTGCTCGGCGCCGGCGGGCAGACCATCAAGTCGATCGGCGCCGAGGCGCGGAAGGAACTGATGGAGATCTTCGAGACGCCAGTGCACCTGTTCATGTTCGTCAAGGTGCGCGAGAAATGGGGCGACGACCCCGAGCGCTACCGCGAGATGGGGCTGGAGTACCCGCACCAGAAGTGAGTGCGCCCTCTCACCGCGTGACATCCGATGCAATGGGACGGTGAGGGCCTGATCGTCGGGGTTCGCCGTCACGGCGAGTCGAGCGTCATCGCCGAGGTGATGGTCGAGGGCAGGGGGCGGCAGCTCGGGCTGATCCGGGGCGGACGATCCTCGAAACTCGCTGCGACGCTGCAGCCCGGAAACTCGGTGCAGGTCACGTGGCGGGCCCGGCTCGAGGAACACCTCGGCACCTTCACGCTCGAACTGCTCGAGGCCCGCGCCGCGGCGCTGATCGCCGACCGGCTACGACTCTATGCCAGCCAGCTGGTCTGCGAGCACCTGCGGCTGTTGCCGGAGCGCGATCCGCATGATCGCCTGCTCGGCCTCGCCATCCGTATCCTCGACCAGCAGGGCACGCCGCTCGAGCTCGGCGCCTCGGTGGCGCGGTTCGAGCTCATCCTGCTCGATGAACTGGGATATGGGCTCGACCTCAGCAGTTGCGCCGCCACCGGCACGACGCGCGATCTTACCCATGTCTCCCCCAAATCCGGTCGGGCGGTGAGCCGCGCCGCGGCCGAGCCATACCTCGACCGGCTGCTGCGCCTGCCGCCGTTCCTCATCGGGCATGCCGAACCGACCCCCGAAGACGTGAGCGACGCCTTCGCGCTCACCGGGCACTTTCTCGACATGCACGTCTGGACGGCGCGCCAACTGGAACCGCCGGCCATCCGGGAGACGTTTGTTGGGCTGGTGTCCGCAGCCTGAAGGTTGATCCAATCGGCTCGCCTGTGCGTTGATGCACGCCAACGGGAGACGAACATGCCGGAACACCTGCGCGTCGACACCGCATCGCTGATCGTCGCGGCACCGCCGGAGACGATCTACCAGGCCTTCGTTGATCGCGATGCACTCCTCGCCTGGCTGCCGCCCGAGGGCATGACCGGCGAAATCCTCGATTTCGAGCCGCGCCCTGGCGGGGCCTTCCGGATGGCGCTGCACTACAGCGAGCCCGGCCGCGGCAAGACCACCGAGGACACGGACGTGGTGAACTCCGAGTTCGCCGAGCTGGTTCCCGGCAAGCGGGTAGTGCAACTGGTGCGCTTCAAGAGCGACGACCCGGCGTTTGCCGGCACCATGCGGATGGTGTGGGATCTCGAACCGGCGACCGGCGGGACGCGCGTGATCTTTCTCGCCGAGGATGTACCGGAAGGGATCAGCAAGCAGGACCACGACGCGGGGCTGAAGTCGTCGCTGGAGAACCTGGCGGCCTATGTGGCGGGGACGCGTGGATGATCGCACGGCTGGCTGCCGGCCGAGAAACCTCAGGATGGGCCCCGCCTTCGCCGGGTGACACGGTGGGTGAGGCGAGAGCGGTACGTCTGATAGTCGATGTTCGCCCTTCACGGCACGTTCTACAAACGCGGTGTCACCCCGGCGAAGGCCGGGGCCCATCCTGAGATATCGCTGCCGATCACTGCTCTCCCGTCACTTCACCGTGCAGGTCGCGCCAGTCCGGGTTCCGCTCCTCGATCAGCCTTATCTTCCACGCCCCGCTGCCACTCCTTAAGCCGCTTCACGCGCTGAATGGCCGCCTCGGCATTCTCGTGCGCCTCGTACCAAACGAGCCGCTTCACGCCGTACTGCTTGGTGAAGCCTTCGAACCAATCGTTCTTGTGTTGCCAGATGCGGCCAACAGGATTGCTGCTGACGCCCACGTAGAGCGTCCCGTTCTTGCGGCTCGCCAGGATGTAGACGATGAAGACCTTTGCCCATCGCCACACTCAAGCACGCCGAGCGTGGTCCGTCAGCAGGGGCTGATGATGCGCCACTGATCACCGCAGCATCTCAGGATGGGCCCCGGCCTTCGCCGGGGTGACACCGTGGGTGGGGGAAGTTCAGTGCCTAGTCGGATGGCGACTAAGCGTACTTCGCCGGCTTCGGTCCGCTTGGTGTCGGTGGGTCTTCGCCGGCGAGCTTGCGCTTGAGCTTGGCAAGGGCCAGCGATTGCATCTGGAAGGGGGTGGCGCTGAGGGGGGCGATCACCACCACTTCGGTGCCGGTGGCCTCATCGATTGCGGCGACGCGCATCTGCTGGCCGAGCTGGGTGAACTCGAAGAGGACGCGGCCGGACGGGCGATTGTCATCGCGCCCGGCCATGTGGTCAGGCGTCCCCGAAGCTGACGATGCCTTGCGCGTCGAACTGATAGACGTCGTCGCGGAAGCTCACCGTGCCCTGCCGGTTGGCCCAGGCAGTGATGTAGGTGGTGTGGATCGGGATCTGCACGTCGAGCTTGATGTCCTCGCGCATACCCTGTTCCCACGCGGACATGACCGTTTCCGGGGTCCAGCCGCCGCCATTGTCGCGCAGCAGCCACGCGACCAGCTCTTCGATGTTCTCGCAGCGCATGCAGCCCGAGGAGTGGAAGCGGGCGTTCTCGCCGAACAGCGCCTTCTGCGGCGTGTCGTGCATGTAGACGTCGTACTTGTTGTAGAAGTCGATCTTGCAGTGACCCATCGAGTTCTCGCCGCCGGGGTCCTGCCGGAAGGTGTACTTCACCGCCTCGGTGGTCTGCCAGTTGATGGCGGAGGGTGGGATCTCGTTGCCGTTGCCGTCGAAGATACGGATGCGGAACTTGGTCAGGTACTCCGGATCCTCGTTCATGTACCGGATCATATCCTTCTCGATGATGCTCTTAGGCACCGTCCAGTAAGGATTGAACTTCACCTGGAAGATCTTGGAGTTGAGGATCGGCGTGGCGCGATCGACCTTGCCGACGACGGAATTGTGGCGCTGCACCACCTGCGCGCCCTCGACGGCCTCGACGGTCGCCGCCGGGATGTTCACCGCGACGTAGCGATCGGAGAGCGCCGAGGCCCACTGGTCGATGCGCTGCGCGTTGAGGCGGAGTTGGTTGAGGCGGTAATCGGCCGGAACGGAGAGCGCGTAGAACGTCGCTTCGTCCACCTGGCCGTTGATGACGAGGCCGTGGCGGGCCTGGAACAGGCGCACGGCGGCGTCGAGCCCGGCGTCGAACTCCTCGTTGACGCGCTTTTCGAGCGGCATGTCGCCGTTGATCATCAGGCGGCGCTTCAAGAGCGCAGCGGCGCGGCGGGATTCACCGAGCTTCAGTCCGAAGGTTTCCCGGCTCGGCGCTTCCCAGCTGCCGTTGGCGGAAACGAACGCCTCGTAGTTCTGGATGGCGAGCTGCAGATTGTACGAGGTGTCGTAGCTGAGGATCGGTTCGATCGTGTCGACGAGGCTTTTGGCGGTGGCCGTGTTGCCTTCCTGGTCGACATTCCGCATGGCGCGGTCCTTGCCGAACATGTCCCAGAAATTGTCTTCTTCAGCCCGCGCAATGGCGGGCATGGCCAACGCGGCGCCAGCAGTCGCCAGGGAGGTCACGAAGGAACGTCGAGTCAGCCGCATTCAGTCACCCACAGTCGGACGTCGGAGAGGAAATCCCTCATAGCATCGCCCCCAGATGTCACCAACGCGGTCAAGCAGCTGTGAACCGCCGGCCGTTCGGACGCACAAAACCAAGGAGCTTGCAGCGACAGAGGGATCAGCCTGCAATTGCTGCGATGCATAGCCGAATTCTGGGCATAAATAAGAAACGCCGGCTTAAGGCCGGCGTTTGCTGAACTCATTGTGGCAGCGATGCCACACTGGTCGTTGAGCCTGGGATCAGAGCTTGTAGAGGATCTGATCGACCCAGAAGCGCTCGAGACGGCCGAGTGCCTTGTTGAGGCCTTCGAAGGTCTCGCCGTTGAGGCCGCCGACCTTTTCGATCGACTTCAGGTGACGATCGTAGAGCTCGTCGATCACCTCGGCCACTTCCTCACCCTTCGGGGTCAGCCGGATGCGGACCGAACGGCGGTCGGAACGCGAACGCTCCTGGAAGATGTAGCCGGTCTCGACCAGCTTCTTCAGATTGTACGAGACGTTCGAGCCCAGATAGTAGCCACGCGAGCGCAGCTCGCCGGCGGTCATCTCGGCATCGCCGATGTTGAACATCAGCAGCGCCTGGACGGGGTTGATATCGTCCCAGCCCATCCGGTCGAACTCGTCCTTGATCAGATCGAGCAGCCGGCGATGGAGCCGTTCGACACGGCTGACGGCTTCTAGGTAGAGCGGCTTGAGCCCTGGGGCTTCTTCCGGAACCATTGCCTCTGCGGCGTTGGATTTGATTGCCATTTGTGCCTCACTGTCCTGTCGTCTTGCGCGATTTCTTCGCGTCTCATAGGCCCCAAATTACGGGTGCCCAAATAAGATCGCCTTAAGCCGTAGACTTAAAACTATCTTACGGAAAAAGTTCAGGAATTTGGCTTTACGAGAGGTAACCAGAGGTCAGCAAATTGTAACCTGAATCGTCCGTTACCTGTGCCTCAGTCGTGCGCGCGGCGCAGCCGGAAGCTGAGGAAGAACAGCACCGCGATGCTCCCCACCAGCAGCAGCCTCAGGGCAAAACCGAAGGCGCCGATCTGCACGTCGCGCACCCCGCCGAGATAGAGCGCGAGTTCGATCACGGTGGCGCCGACCAGCAGCACAGCACCCCAGCTGGCGCGGATCCAGATGCCCACAGCGGCGAACAGCCGGGCGAGGCAGAACACTGTGAGATAGGCGAAGCCGGCGGGACCGAGGAGGGCGATCGGGCTCTGGGCACCGGACGATACGCCGAGCAACCGCGTCGCGTCGGAGAGCCCAAGCAGCAGCGCGATGATGGCGATGATCCTGAGGTAGCGGCCGGCGAGTTCGCTCTTGAAATCCATGCCCGTGGATAGCGCGGATGGGCCAGTGCGACAAGCGTGAGCCTTGGCGCGGCGCGGCGGCGCCTGCTAGAAGCGCGGCGACCGAGCGGAGCACACCGATGAGCACGAACTGGCCCAAGCACGACATGAGCTTTCTCGGCGGGCGCCGGCAGCGGCGGCTGCGCCGGACCGGGTGGATGCGCAATATGGTGCGCGAGACGGTGCTGACGCCGCACGACTTCATCCTGCCGGTATTCGTCATCGACGGGCAGAACGAGCGGACCGCGATCAAGACCATGCCTGGCGTCGAGCGGCTAAGCGTCGACCTGCTGGTACAACTGGCCAAGGATGCTGCCGCCGAGGGCATCCCGGCGCTGGCGCTGTTCCCAAATACGCAGGACGATCGCCGCAACGCCGACGGCAGCGAGGCCTGGAACCCCGACAATCTCACCGCCAAAGCCCTACGTGCCATCAGGGACGCCGGCGTCGATATCGGCCTCATCACCGACGTCGCGCTCGACGAGTATTCGTCCGACGGCCAGGACGGGCTGGTCCGTGACGGCGAGATCCTCAATGACGAGACCGTCGAGGCGATGGTCAAGGCGGCGCTCATGCAGGCGAGGGCCGGGGCCGACATCATCGCGCCATCGGACATGATGGACGGGCGCGTGGCTGCCATCCGGCAGGCGTTGGACGCCGAGGGCTTCAACCACGTCGCCATCATGGCCTACTCGGCCAAGTTCGCTTCGGTGTTCTATGGACCGTTCCGCGAGGCCGTAGGTTCGGGCAGCCGGCTCATCGGCGACAAGCGCACCTATCAGCTCGATTATGCCAATTCCGACGAGGCGATGCGCGAGGTGGCGCAGGATATTGCCGAGGGTGCCGACATGGTGATGGTGAAGCCGGGCCTGCCGTACCTCGACATCGTGCAGCGCTGCCACGACGCGTTTGATGTGCCGCTGTTCGCCTACCAGGTGTCCGGCGAGTACGCGATGATCAAGCTGGCAGGCGCAGCGGGCGCGATCAATGGCGAGGGGGCCATGATGGAGAGCCTCGTCGCGTTCAAGCGGGCCGGGTGCGACGGGGTGCTGACTTACTTTGCGCTCGAGGCGGCGCGGCTGCTGAACGCCTAGGTCCGATTTTTCTGCCCCTGGCCACTTGTGTGGAACTGAGTGGTTCCCATCTTTTTGATCATGAACCAGGGCAACACCATGAACGATCATCTCCCCGACCCGTCCAACGCGCCGGAACTGTTCGATGGCGTACTGCTCCGCCGCGCTGCGGCGTGGCTGATCGACTGCGTGATCATCACCTTCATCACCATTGCGGCGCTGCTGGTTGGCACCGTGTTCGGCATCGTGACACTCGGCCTCGGCCTGATCGCGCTGCCGATCATCATTCCGCTGGCGATCCTCGCCTACTATGCCGCGACGCTCGGCTCGCCGATGCGCGCCACTGTCGGCATGCAGATGATGGACATCGTGCTGACTCCGGTGCGCGGCACGCCGCTCAATGGCTGGAGCATTCTCATCCACCCGATCCTGTTCTGGGTGACGGTGTGGATTTCGTGGCCCTTCTCGATCCTGTTCGCGCTGTTCACGCCGCGCCAGCAGATGCTCCACGACCTGGTGGTCGGCACGCTGATGCTCCGTCGCTCTCCGATGCAGCGCTTCTGGCGCTCGGGGAACATGCACTCCGCCTGATCCGGTGCGCCGGGTGTGATCTGCCATTGCCCGGCTCCGTGCTCGCGTCTATCCTCTCGGTATCGCTCGAAGGACGACGATGACCGATCAGACGCCCGAGAACACCCAGCTCTTTCTCACGGCGGCCATGCCATGCCCGTATCTGCCGGGCCGTCAGGAGCGAAAGCTCTTTACCCATCTGACCGGCCGCAGGGCCGCGTCGCTCCATCACCTGTTGAGCGACAACGGCTTCCGCCGCAGCCAGAACCTGATCTACCGCCCCGCCTGTGACGGCTGCTCGGCCTGCCAGTCGGTCCGCATCGTGGCGCAGGAATTCCAACCCTCGGCCCGCTACCGCCGCATCCTCAAGGCCAACGTCGACGTGGCCGTGGAAGTGTGCCAGCCGCGCGCCACGGCCGAGCAGTTCGCGCTGTTCAAGCGCTACCTCGACGCCCGCCACGCCGGTGGCGGCATGACCCAGATGAGCTTCGTCGACTACGAGTACATGGTCGAGGACACCCCAGTGCAGACCGTGGTGGTCGAATACCGGCTGACCTCGCACCCGCAACGCCCGCTGGTCGCAGTGGCGCTGACTGACGTGATGCCCGACGGCCTATCGATGGTCTACAGCTTCTACGACCCGGCGCTCGACAAGCGCGGCCTCGGCAACCTGCTGATCCTCGACCATATCCAGCAGGTGAAGCTCGCCGCACTCACCTATGTCTACCTCGGCTACTGGGTGAAGGATTCGCCCAAGATGGCCTACAAGGGCCAGTTCCGCCCGCTGGAAGTGCAGCGTGGGCCACTGGGGTGGCGGCGGCTGGAGTCGCCTAACGCAACCGCTTCTTGAACGTCCGCCACTGGTGCTTTGAGCGCTCACGCAAAAGCCTGAGGCTTTGCCAGAGTGACTGGTCGGTCTTCACCGGGTGGTAGAGCTGGTTCGGCTCCCGGAAGTTCTGCGGGGCTTCCCCGAAATAGTGGAAGCTTTGCACCGGCCGGTAGTTGAACGTCGTCTCGTAGGTCGACATCAGGTCGAATGGGCCCCGATAGAAGCGATTGCGCCGTTCGGGAGGCGTGAATGGCCCGTCGCCGCCAATCTCCTCGATTGCCAGACCGAGGTAGGCCGCGACCGAGGGCAGCACGATTTCGAAGTGCCCCTGCCAGTCCCGCGCCGCCAGCTCTGCCCGATAGGACTCGAGCAGCTTGCGGGTCAGCCGGGAGATCGGGAACAGCGCGATAACCGGATCCTCGACCGCCGGCTCCGGCATGCGGAAGTAGCCCAGGTGGCCATAGCGCGGGTCGTCGCTGCGGCGTCGCACCCGCGTCGCCAGCAGGTCTCCCGAGAAGGTTGCGGCTTCGGCAAAGAAGTCGCGCCAGTCACCGCTGAAATCGACGTCGTACTCGACCAGCCAGAACCGGTCGTAGCCCGACAGCAGGGGATCGAGAAAGGCGGTGCACCAAACGAGATCCACGTAGCCCCAGGGAGCTTCGCGACTGTCTTTCCTGTACGCAGCATAGCGCCGGGGGAGCAGCGACGCGCCTTGCTCCAGCCCGATGACGATGTCCGGATTCATGTCCGTGGGCACCGGAACACCCGACGAGGACGGTTGGAAGGCCAGGTAGACATCGAGAACGACACCCGCCTCGCGCTTCAACCGGCTGTAGTGATCGGAGACGGCCGGTGTCCAGACATGCGTCAGGAAGACGGCGCAATCGCGCGAAGAGGGGGTGGCAAGGGGCGTGGTCAAGCTATTCTCTGCAGATCGTCACCACCCGGCAGAAGTCTGCATGCCGGGGAGCCGCGTGTCTAGCCGCGCCGTAGCATCCGGTTGCGGAATGCCACCCAGTGGTGCCCGAACTTTCGCCAGCTGAGCGCGATCCGGTCACCGAGCGGCAAGTCCGTCTTGACCGGATGGTAGAGACGGTTGGGCTGCCGGAACGAGCGAGGCGCTTCGACAAAATAGCGGAAGGACCGAGGCGGGCGGAACAGGAACGTCGCGGCGGCATGGCCGACGAGGGCAGGGGTGCTGTAGTGGAGACCGCGCCGCTCGTTGGGGGTGAAGCCTGAATCGCCGCCGATTTCGCTGACGCTGAACCCCTTGGCTAGGGCCAGCGACGGAAGCACGATCTCGAAGTGTCCCTTCCAGCCTTCCGCTTCCAGCTCGTTCCTGTAGCTGTCGATGAGCCCGCGGCTGGCGCGGACGATCGGGAAGA
Source organism: Devosia sp. P1_H9 (assembly GCF_056405135.1). Taxonomy (NCBI): domain Bacteria; kingdom Pseudomonadati; phylum Pseudomonadota; class Alphaproteobacteria; order Hyphomicrobiales; family Devosiaceae; genus Devosia; species Devosia sp. P1_H9. The sequence goes on along the minus strand of NZ_JBFUCQ010000002.1, from coordinate 556,453 downwards.
ACCCGATCACCGGCTCCGGCGGGGCATAGGCCGGCTGCTCGTAGTCTCTGGCGTTTGGCCACTTCGGGGTTTTGTGGCGATACCGCAGATCGAGCCCCAGCAGGTCGCCCTCGTAGCCAACCGCGGCCCCGAAGAATGTTGCCCAGTTGCCGCTGAAGTCCACATCATACTCGAGCGCCCATACCCGTTCGTAAGCGGAGAGGGGAGCCCTCCCGACCGCCGCCATCCACGCCAGTTCCCCGCTGTGAAAGGTCCACGTCGTTCTGTACTGGGCGAAACGCTGCGGGAAGACCGAAGCGATATCCTCCAAAGTCACCACGACGTCAGGCGACACGCCTGCGGGGACCGCCTCGGGGCTACTGGCCTGGTAGACCAGGTAGACGTCGAGCACCGTTCCGGCCTCGCGCTTCAGCCGCGCGTAGTGCGCCGCAACGCTGGGGCTCCACCGGTGGGTGACGAACAGGACGCAGTCGCGGCTCGGCACTATCCGACGAACCTGTTGTTGCGCGGGAACCCGGTCGGCGGCTGGCGGCCGGCGGAGGCGCGCTCGCCCAGCCATTCGGTCAACTCGCCCACCGTCTTGGTGTAGGTGCGGCCCGAGGAGTCGGTCCACGTGAGGCCGGTGGCGGAGGGGAAGGTCTTGAGGTCCGAGAGCCCGCCATCCTTGTATTTCTGCAGGCGCACACCCTTGCCGCGACCCATTTCGGGTAGCTGGTCGAGCGGGAACACCAGCATCTTGCGGTTCTCGCCGATCACCGCGAGCATGTCACCTTCGACCGGCACCAGCAGCCGCGCTTCCTCGTTGTCGGCGACGTTGAGCACCTGCTTGCCCTTGCGGGTATTGGCGATGAGCTCGTCCTCGGCGACGATGAAGCCGTCGCCCTTGCGCGACGCGATGACGCGCTTGCGGCCGGGGCGGTAGACGAAGAGATCGACGAGGTCCTGGCCTTCCTCGATATCGACCATCAGCCGCACCGGCTCGCCCTGGCTGCGGCCTCCGGGCAGGCGGTCGCCGGCGAGGGTGAACACCTTGCCGCCGGTGGAGAGCAGCAGCAGTTTGTCGGTGGTCTGGCAGTGGAGATAGAGCTTCAGCCGGTCGCCGGTCTTGAAGCCCTTCTCGTCGATCTCGGTCGTGTGGCCCTTCATCGAGCGGATCCAGCCCTTTTCCGAGAGGATCACCGTGATCGGCTCGCGCTCGATCATCTGGGTCGCCACTTCGTCGTGGTCGATGTCCATTGCCTCGGAGAAATCGGTCTTGCGGCCCCACAGCGGATGCCGGGTCGTGCCGTCCTTCTCGAACTTCGGATAGGCCTTCTTGAGGTCGGCGATCTGCGTCGCGATCTCGCCCCATTGCCGCTTGTCAGAGGCGATGAGGGCGTTGAGGTGCGCCTGCTCCTCGGTGAGGTTCTTGTGCTCGGTGCGCAACTCGATTTCCTCGAGCTTGCGCAGCGAACGAAGCCGCATGTTGAGGATGGCCTCGGCCTGCACGTCAGTGAGGCTGAACGTCGCCATCAGCGAGGCCTTCGCGTCATCCTCCTCACGGATGATCCGGATCACCTCGTCGAGGTTGAGATACGCGACGATGTAGCCGTCGAGCACCTCGAGCCGCCACGCGATGTCGGCGAGGCGGTTGTTGGTGCGGCGCACCAGCACATCCTTGCGGTGCTCGAGCCAGGCGACGATCGCCTCCTTGAGGCTCATCACCCGCGGCACGACGCCCCGATCGAGGACGTTCATGTTGAGCGGGATGCGCTGTTCGAGGTCGGAAAGCTTGAACAGCTGCTCCATCAGGATGGCAGGATCGACGGTGCCGGCGCGGGGCTCGATGACGAGGCGTACATCGTCGGCGCTCTCGTCGCGGATGTCCTTGAGCAGCGGCAGTTTCTTGGCCAGCAGCAGTTCGGCGATCTTTTCGACGAGCTTCGACTTCTGCACGCCGTACGGGATCTCGGTGACGACGATCTGGTAGACGCCGCGGCCCTTGTCCTCGCGGATCCAGCGGGCCCGTAGGCGGAACGAGCCGCGGCCGGTCTCGTAAGAGCTGTGTATCGAGGCCTGGTTCTCGACCAGGATGCCGCCGGTCGGGAAATCCGGGCCGGGGATGTAGTGCATCAGGTCGGCCGTGGTGGTGGCGTCGCGACCGTTGTTGATCAGGTGGAGCGCCGCGTCGCAGATCTCGGCGACATTGTGCGGCGGAATCGAGGTCGCCATGCCGACGGCGATGCCCTGCGAGCCGTTGGCGAGGAGGTTCGGGAAGTTGGCCGGGAGTACCGAGGGCTCCTCGGTGGCGCCGTCATAGGTCGGCTTGAAGTCGACGGCGTCCTCGGTGATGCCCTCGAGCAGCCGCGAGGCGACGCCGGTCATGCGAGCTTCGGTGTAGCGGTAGGCCGCCGCGCCGTCGCCGTCGATATTGCCGAAGTTCCCCTGGCCGTCGACCAGCGGGTAGCGCATGGCGAAGTCCTGCGCCAGGCGGACCATGGCGTCATAGATCGACTGGTCGCCATGCGGATGGAAGCTACCGATCACGTCGCCGACGACCTTGGCGGACTTCTTGTAGGCGCCGTCCGGATCGAGCCGCAAAAGCCGCATGGCATGCAGAATCCGGCGGTGCACCGGCTTCAGGCCGTCGCGAGCGTCGGGCAGGGCACGCTGGGTGATGGTCGAGAGCGCGTAGGACAGGTAGCGCTCTTCGAGCGCCTCGCGCAGATCGACGACCCGCTTGTCCTCGCCATCGGGGGGGAGGGTCTTGTCGTCGCTCATCGTAGGGTCAGGCTCATGCGAATCATTGCCGCACTATAGCGACAAGCCTGGCTGCCGGGGGTGCAGCATGGCCGCATCCCCGGCGAAACGCATCGTTCAGAGGCGGCAGCGGTGCCAGCGGCCGTCAAAACCGAGGAATGCATCCCGCTCCAGGTCGAAGGACCGGAAGCGCGTCGAGCAGCGCTGGACATGGATGCTCACGAAGCCGCTGTTGGTCAGCGTACTGCCGATGAACAACCCGGCGCCGAAGCCGAGAATGCTCGGTGCCCAGAAGAAGGGCGAATGCAGGCGCCGGACGATCCGGTGCCCGTGCTTATGCGACCAGCGCGGTCCGCAGTTGATGCAGCGCGCCTCGAGCATCCGGACCGGGCCTTGATAGATGAGCGGGCCGAATGGCGCGGCCGCGGCGGGCATGGGTATCGCCATCACGCTGGCGAGAACGGCCGCAACAGCGGCGCGAGCGAGATTGTTCATCATCAGAACTCCACTCCGATAACGTGCGTGACAACAAGCGTCGGGCCCGCGATTTGGTTGCAATCGCGGCTCGCGGTGGCTTTGTCGCAGCGCTACAATCCCCGCTATGCCGCGCCTCATCCTGATCCGTCACGCCAAGTCCGACTGGGCCGACACAAGTCTTGCCGACATCGACCGGCCGCTTGCCGAGCGCGGTATCGTGGCTGCGGCGTGGATCGGGGATACGTTGGCAAAACGGGGCTGGCGTGCCGACCAGGTGCTTTGCTCGACCGCGAGACGGACGCGGGAGACCCTGGAGCTGGCCCTAGGGCGCATGCCCCCCGAAGCTCGTCCGGCCGAAATCGGCTTTAGCGACGCCGTCTATGCGCAGCGGGACGACGACTATATCGAGCTGATCCGCAGCCAGCACTACGACGGCGCGCTGATGCTGGTGGGGCACAACCCGGCCACCGAGGAAACGGCTGCTTTGCTCGTGGGGGAGGGCGACGCCGATCAGGTCTCGACGCTCATGGAACGGTTTCCGACCAGCGGGATTGCAGTGATCGACTTCGATGTCGAGCAATGGGCAGGGATAGGGCGTGGGACCGGCCGGCTGGTCGATTTCCTGAAACCGCCGAAGGGGTAGGGCGCCGGTCCGGCGCCCCGCCTGCATCAGAGGTTGCAGCGGTGATAGTCGCCGTCATAGCCGAGGAACATGTCGGTCTCGGCGTTGTACGAGCGGTACTGCGCCTCGCAGGCCGCGACATGGTCGTCGAAGTCGTCGTCGTAACGATCGACGTTGCGGTTCATGCTGCCGACGATCGCGGCGCCCACGGCGAAGCCGAAGATGCCGGCGCCTATCGAGCCGAGATGGGGCCGGTTCCACAGATACCAGTTGTGGTAGTCGTTCTTGCCCCAGCGGTTGTGGTTACGGCGCCAGTCGTCGCAGCCACGCCAGTTCGGGTGCTCAAGACAGCGTTCGGAAACGTAGCGCTGCTGCTGCCCGATGCTGATGTTGACCGAAGCCGCGCTGGCCGGCGCCGGGATCATCATGAGGCCGGCAAGACCAGTGGCGACGATGGCGTAAGCGAGGTTCTTCATGTGAGACTCCTAGTCTTCTTGTTGTGCTGACGCTGCCTCCAAACGCGCCTCGGGGCTCATAGTTGCTCGGGGGCCCGGCGCGAGGGGCTTTCATCGATCGGCCAACTCTGCGATAAGAAGCAGGTTCGCGCGACTGGCGAGATCAGATGGGGCACCATCGGGGAACGCGAACTTCAAGCTGCCGCTCGCCTGGGCAACCCGTAGAAACATCATGGGAGCCCGCATGAACCCGAGAACCCGCACTCTTTGTCAGGCTGTCGCCAGCTTGGAATCGCCGCTGCCCGCGTGCTACACGCACGCCAGCAAAAAACCCCATTCCTTGTGCCCCGGGAGACGCTAAATGAGCGCCGCCACATCCCTTCCGCTCTTTCCTCGTTTCTTCACCAACACGCTCAGCGAAACCGATCCCGAGATCGCCGAAGCCATCAAGCTGGAGCTTGGCCGTCAGCAGCACGAAATCGAGCTGATCGCGTCCGAGAACATCGTGTCCAGGGCCGTACTCGAGGCCCAGGGCTCGATCATGACCAACAAGTACGCCGAGGGTTACCCGGGCAAGCGCTACTATGGCGGCTGCCAGTACGTGGACATCGCCGAGAACCTGGCGATCGAGCGTGCCAAGCAACTGTTCGGCGCTAATTTCGCCAACGTGCAGCCCAACTCCGGCTCGCAGATGAACCAGGCGGTATTCCTGGCGCTGCTCGAGCCCGGCGACACCTTCATGGGCCTCGACCTCAACTCGGGCGGTCACCTGACGCACGGCTCGCCGGTCAACATGAGCGGCAAGTGGTTCAAGGTCGTGTCGTACGGCGTTCGCAAGGACGACCATCTTCTCGACATGGATGAGGTGGCGCGCCTCGCCCGCGAGAACAAGCCCAAGCTGATCCTTGCCGGCGGCACTGCCTATTCGCGCGTGTGGGATTGGGCCCGCTTCCGCGAAATCGCCGATGAAGTCGGCGCCTACCTGATGGTCGACATGGCCCATATCGCCGGCCTCGTCGCCGGCGGCGTGCACCCCTCGCCCGTGCCGCATGCGCATGTGACGACCACCACGACGCACAAGTCGCTCCGCGGCCCGCGCGGCGGCATGATCCTCTCCAACGACGAGGCGATCGCCAAGAAGATCAACTCGGCGGTGTTCCCGGGCCTGCAGGGCGGACCGCTGATGCACGTCATCGCGGCCAAGGCCGTGGCCTTCAAGGAAGCGCTGCAGCCCGAGTTCAAGGCCTATGCCCGCCAGGTTGTCGCCAACGCCCGCGCGCTGGCCGCGACGCTGATCGAGAACGGTCTCGACGTGGTCTCGGGCGGCACCGACAACCACCTGATGCTGGTCGATCTTCGCAAGAAGAACGCCACCGGCAAGCGGGCGGAAGCTGGCCTCGGCCGCGCCTACATCACCTGCAACAAGAACGGCATCCCGTTCGATCCGGAAAAGCCCTTTGTGACCTCGGGCATTCGTCTCGGCACGCCAGCGGGCACCACCCGCGGCTTTGGCGAAGCCGAGTTCCGCGAGATCGGCAAGCTGATCGTCGAGGTGCTGGATGGGTTGCGCGAAGCCAATTCCGACGAGGGTAACGCTGCCGTCGAGGCGGCGGTGCGCGACAAGGTCGTGGCGCTGACGTCGCGCTTTCCTGTCTACGCCGACTGAGATGACGGGGCGCCACCCCTTATCCGGCGCTTCGCGCCACCTTCTCCCCGACGGGGAGAAGAACAGGGCGTCGACCGCGCAGGCTGGTTTCCTCTCCCCGTCGGGGAGAGGGCGGACCGGCGAAGCCGGGACGGGTGAGGGGCGCTGGCCCGAGACTGAAGAGGTACGCTGATGCGCTGTCCCTATTGCGGAAATGACGACACGCAGGTCAAGGACAGCCGGCCGACCGAGGATTCCAACGCCATTCGCCGTCGCAGGATCTGCAATGCCTGCGGCGGCCGTTTCACCACCTTCGAGCGCGTGCAGCTGCGCGAGCTGCTGGTGGTCAAGAAGTCCGGCCGCAAGGTGCCGTTCGATCGCGACAAGCTCGCGCGCTCGGTCAACACCGCGCTGCGCAAGCGCGATGTCGAGCCGGAGCGGGTCGAGCGGATGATCTCCGGGGTGGTTCGGCAGCTCGAAAGCCTCGGCGATGCCGAGATCAGCTCCGACCAGATCGGCGAGTTCGTGATGGAGGGGCTGAAGGGCCTCGACGACGTGGCATTCGTGCGGTTCGCCTCGGTCTACAAGAACTTCTCCGCCGCCGACGATTTCCGCTCGTTTCTCACCGAACTCGGCAATGACGAGCGTCACAAGCCCAACCACGACGACGATTGAGATTGCGGTTCTGCCGCCTAGTGGCTAAGCCAAAGGGCAGAACATTGCGCGTCTCACCGCGTACAACGAAATGACTTTCTAGATATGGCCCAGCCTAAGCCACGTGATCCTTCGACTCCTCGCACCGCCAACCAGCGCGGCGCGGCTCGGCTGGCCGCCGTCCAGGCCCTCTACCAGATGGATGTCGGTCGCCAGACGCTCGAGGATACCCTGAGCCAGTTCAGCACCGTGCATCTCGGTCGCGAGATCGAGGGCGAGGATTACCTGCCGGCAGATGCCGACTTCTTCCGCCAGATCGTCACCGGCGTGATCAAGGGCCAGTTGCAGATCGATCCCGCCGTCGACGATGCGCTGGTCGACAGCTGGCCGATGGGCCGCATCGACGCGACGCTCCGCGCCATCCTCCGTGCCGCTGCGTTCGAGCTGCTGAAGCGCAAGGACATCCCGTCGCGCGTGGTAATCACCGAGTATGTCGACGTCGCCAAGGCCTTCTATGAGGACGACGCGCCCAAGATGGTCAATGCCGTGCTCGACGAGGTGGCCCGCAAGGCCGGCCGCGACAGCGAGCAGGCCAGGTAGGGCGCGATGGACGAGCGCGCCAAACAGACGACTGGCACGCCTCTTCGCAATATCGGTCTGCTTGCCACGGCGCAGGCCATCGTCGGCTCAAATCAGGCAGTGCTGGGAGCGGTCGCGTCGTTGACGGCGATCGCCATGATCGAGAACAAGTCGCTTTCTACGGTGCCTGTGACCTTCATGATCATCGGCACCGCGCTGGCCACGGGCCCGTCGGCCTATATCATCCACTCCTGGGGCCGCCGGCAGGGCTTCATGCTCGGCGCCGCGCTGGCCATCCCCGGCGCGCTGCTTGCGGCGCTGGCTGCATGGCTCGGCAACTTCTGGCTGTTCACGGTGGCCTTGGGGCTGCTCGGCGTCACCTCGGCTTTCGCCAATCAATACCGGTTCGCCGCGGCTGACAGCGTGCCCATGGCCCTGAAGGCGCGGGCGATTTCCTGGGTACTGGCAGGCGGCGTCATTTCGGGATTCCTCGGGCCCTGGCTCAGCATCCTGACCAAGGACCTGATCCCCGGAGCGACCTTTGTCGGCACCTATGTCGCAATGGCCGTATTGGCGTTGATCGCCGTCGCGGTGCTGGCACTCACGCGGCTCGCGCCCACCGCGGCGCAAGCGGCGATCAAGAAATCCGGCAGGTCGTTCAAGGTCTTGCTGAGCAGCGTCGACATTCTCGTGCCGATGCTCGGCGCTTCGGCCAGCTTCGCGCTGATGGTCATGGTGATGGTCGCGGCGCCGCTGGCCATGGTCTATGTCTGCGGGCACACCACGGAGGAGGCGGCATTCGCCATCCAGTGGCACATCGTCGCAATGTTCGCGCCCAGCTTCATCACCGGCTCGGTGATCAACCGCATCGGCGCGCACCTCACGGCGGCGCTGGGACTGCTGCTGATCCTCGCGTCGGCGATCGTCAACCTCACCGGAATCTCGGTGGCGCACTTCGTGATTTCGCTTGTGCTGCTGGGGGTTGGCTGGAACTTCGGATTCATCGCCTCAACCGCCCTGCTGTCCACGGCCTATCGGCCCGAGGAGGCGGCGCGGGTGCAGGGGCTGAACGAGCAGGTGGTGTTCGGCGTGATGGCGCTGGCGTCGATCGCCTCAGGCCTGCTGTTGCAGCTGATCGGCTGGCAGTCGATCAACATCCTGGTGATTCCGCTGGCTGCGGCAGCAATCCTGGCGCTGGCATGGAGCAGCATGCGCCCCGGAAAGGCTCAGGGGCAGCCCGGCTAACGCTCAGCGCGCCTCGAACCTCCAGCCGTCATCCCGGCGAAAGCCGGGACCCAGTGCATTGGGTGATCCACGAGGACGAAATCAACGGACCTTGCCGTGATGGACTGGTATAGCTCGTGCTTATCCAACCGTCCGAGCAGTGAGTCCCGGCTTTCGCCGGGATGACGGCTGGTGGGTTTGGCCGACGGGCGACCGAAGTCAGATCGACGAGATGATCGACTCGAGGAACGTGCGGTCCTGGCCGTAGGACGGAGTGCGGCGGCTCTCGATCGAGAACGACTTGCCGTCCTTGACGCCCAGCCGCTCGGTATCGACGACCTTGTTCTTCTTGTCGAAGTAGACGACCAGCAGGGTGCGCTCCTTGCTGAGCTCCATGCCGAAGGCCGTCTGCTGCACCTTTTCGCCTAGGTAGTACCAGGCGGTTTCGGTGGCGAAGGAGTTGGTGACCTGCGGCGAGCCGAGCACGGCGGTGACCAGCGCGGCACTCTGGCCGACGCGAATCTGCGCCACGGCATCTTCGGAGATTTCGTAGCCGCGGGCCCGCGACTGGGTCAGGCTCATGCCGCTGCTGCAGGCCTCAAGCGACAGGCTGAGGAGCAGCACGGCGGTAATCGGGAGGAGGCGGTTAGTGACGGTGCGCAAAGGCATCAATTTGACTTTCCCGATCGCTGTCTACTATTAGCACGGCCTTGGCCGAGCGGGCACTGTGTAGCTGTCAAAGGCGCCCGCTGGCAAGCTAGGTTGCATCCTTGCCCGAACCCTTCCACACCGGCAGCACCTTGTCCCGCAAAACCGCGGAGCGCGACTGATGATATTGAACTTGTTCAGGAAAAACCCGGCCACGGACGCTGTTTATGCGATCTATACAGCTATTGTGGCGCAATCCCGGCAACCGGTGTTCTACGCCGAGTGGGGTATTCCGGACACGGTGACCGGCCGTTTCGACATGATCTCGCTGCACCTGTCGCTGCTGTTCCGGCGGCTGCGCGTCGAAAAGCAGGCCGGGGCGGAGTTCAGCCAGGCGCTGTTCGATTTGTTTTTCAAGGACATGGACCGTTCGCTGCGCGAGATGGGGGCAGGCGACATGGCCGTGCCCAAGAAGGTGCGGAAGATGAGCGAGCTCTTCTATGGCCTGATGACCAGCCTCAATGAGGCGATGGATCGCGACGACCGGCCGGGCGTCGAGGCCGTGCTGCGCCGCAACGTCTATGGCGAGGCCGACTCGAGCCATGCCGCCGCATTGGCGGGTTACCTCTTTACCCAGTACGACAAGCTGGCCGGGCAGCCGCTCGGCGATATCGCCGGCGGGCGCCTCGAACTGGCGGCTGCAGCATGAGCGGCGAGCTGAAGCAGGTGCGGATACCGGATGCCAGCATCCGCCTCGATTCGATGCCGACCGCCGGGCGCGACCTGGTGCTGTCGGTGGGGGCGGCCGACCGGCTGGCGATTGCCGACCAGCTGGGTATCACCGCCGTGGAAAAGCTCGACGTGAGGCTGCATGCCGTGCGCTTCGAGGGCGGCATCCGGGTGACTGGGCGGCTGATCGGCACCACGGTGCAACCGAGCGTGGTGTCGCTGGAGCCCGTGACGCAGGAGATCTCCGAGCCGATCGAGCGGGTGTTCCTGCCCGGCGGCGAGAAGGAGTACGCCGTCGCCGCCGATGCGGAAATCTTCGTCGACCTTGAAGGCGAGGACGTGCCGGACCATTTCGAGGGCAACGAAGCCGACCTTTCGGCGCTGATCATCGAAACCCTGGCCCTGGCCATGGATTCCTATCCGCGCTTGCCCGGTGAAACCCTGGGCGCGTTGGGCGATGATGGCGACATGGGAAGCGACTTGCCTTTCGCCGGCCTCAAAATCCTCAAGACTCCCGAGGACAAGGGGTAGGGTCCGGTTGCGTCCGGGTGATATCTTGCTTGGGGTAAGCGTTTGAGTATGTTGAAACCCGTCTCCGCTAGGGGACGCTGGACCAGGCGGCGATGAGCGACTCCATCCGTATCTCGGTTGACGCCATGGGCGGCGACAAAGGCCCGCGCGTGGCGGTCGAAGGCGCGCGCCTGTTCTGGCGCGAGCGCAAGAACACCAACTTCATCTTCCATGGCCGCGAGGCCGACCTGAAGCCGCTGCTCGACGAGTTTCCGGACCTCAAGAAGGTCTCGAAGATCGTCCATGCCGAGAACGTCATCTCGATGGACGAGAAGCCGTCGCAGGCCCTGCGCAAGGGCCGCGGCACGTCCTCGATGTGGGCGGCGATCCAGTCGGTGAAAGATGGCGAGGCCGACGTCGCGATCTCCGGTGGCAATACCGGCGCGCTGATGGCGATGGCAACGTTCTGCCTGCGGCCCATCGAGGGCATTTCGCGTCCGGCAATCGCAGCGCTGTGGCCCACGCTGCGCACCGACATCATCGTGCTCGATGTCGGCGCCACGGTGGGCGGCGACGCCAAGCAACTGACGGACTTCTCGATTCTCGGCGCGGCATTGGCTCGCGCGCTGTTCGACCAGGAACTGCCGACGGTCGGCCTGCTCAATGTCGGCACCGAGGAGATGAAGGGCCACGACGAGGTGAAGGAAGCGGCGCGCATCCTCCAGGCGGCGAGCGGCGAGGGCTTCATCTATCACGGCTTCGTCGAGGGCGATGACATCGGCAAGGGCACTGTCGACGTGGTGGTGACCGAGGGCTTTGCCGGCAATATCGCGCTGAAGACGGCCGAGGGCACCGCCCGGCAGGTGGGCACCTATATCCGCGAGGCGCTGAAGGCCGATATCGTCTCGATGCTCGGCGCAGCCATTGCCGGGCAGGCGCTACAGGCGCTGAAGCGCAAGCTCGACCCCCGCAACATCAATGGCGGCGTGTTCCTCGGCCTCAATGGCGTCGTCATCAAGTCGCATGGCGGTACCGACGAGATCGGTTTCAAAGGCGCGCTGAGCCTTGCCTACGAAATGGCGCGCAGCCGTGTCATGGACAAGATCGGCGAAGGCATGCGCCGCTTCCCCACACTCAACGTGGCGCCCCAGGCAGAGGCGGCGCCCGCTCCCGAACCCGAGGCCAAACCCGCGTGACCGACAAGAAATCCATCATCCGCAGTGTTGGCGCTTACCTGCCGGCGCGTGTGGTGACCAATGACGAGCTGGCAAAGACCGTCGACACGTCCGACGAGTGGATTGTGCAGCGCACCGGCATCCGGCAGCGCCACATCGCGGCGGAAGGCGAGAACACCTCCGACCTCGCCGCGGCCGCCGGCCGCAAGGCACTGGAGAATGCCGGACTCACGATCGACGACATCGACCTGATCGTCGTCGCGACGACAACGCCGGACATGACCTTCCCGGCAACCGCCGCGGTGGTGCAGCAGAAGCTCGGCATGCATCATGGTGCGGCGTTCGACATCCAGGCGGTGTGCTCGGGCTTCGTCTACGCGGTGGCGACGGCCGACTCGTACCTCAAGAACGGGCTATCGAAGCGCACGCTGGTGATCGGCGCCGAAACCGCCTCGCGCATCCTCGACTGGAACGACCGCACCACCTGCGTGCTGTTCGGCGACGGGGCAGGGGCGGCGGTGATGGAGATCAGCAAGGGCGGCGAGGAGCGCGGCGTGCTGGCGACGTCGCTCCGCTCCGACGGACACTTCTGGAACAAGCTCTATACCGATGGCGGCCCGAGCTCGACGCAGTCGATGGGCCACGTCCGCATGGAGGGCAAGGAAGTGTTCAAGCACGCCGTCGGGATGATCACCGACGTGGTCTACAAGGTGCTCGAGGATACCGGCCACACCATCGACGATCTCGACTGGTTCGTGCCGCACCAGGCCAACAAGCGCATCATCGACGGCGCCGGCGTGAAGCTCGGCCTGCCGCCGGAAAAGGTGGTGGTGACCGTCGACCGCCACGCCAACACCTCCGCCGCCTCGGTGCCGCTGGCGCTGAACACGGCCGTCGCCGACGGCCGCATCAAGCGCGGCGACCTGGTGATGATCGAGGCCATGGGCGGCGGCTTCACCTGGGGCGCCTCGCTGATCCGCTGGTAGCGGGCTTAGCTCAGAAATACCCTTGGAACGGTGGCCGGAAACGGCCGCCGCTATTGCTGCGCCTTCCGGCCGGCGACATCCTGCACGCGATCACCGAATCTCACATCAGGTCGTGGCCGTGCAGCAGGTTGAACGCGAAGGCGTAGCGGACGCGACCGGGATCGACAGCCAGCTGTTGGTGCTGCTCGCGACAGTGGCCGTTTTCGCGATCTATGCCTGGTCGACCTGGGTCGGCACACTGCCGCGGATCGCCTGGGACGAACTCGGTTTCATCGCCCAGGCGCAACGGCTCGCTGGGGCGCCCGTGACCATCAACATGGGAACAGCGCCTTACTATCACGCTGGCTACTCGCTGCTGCTGGTGCCGGTGCTGTGGTTCACCCATGATCCGCTCGTGGCCTACAAGGGCTTCATGCTGGTCAACGCGGGGCTCGCGGCGCTGCTGGTGCCGCTGCTGGTCAGCATTGGCGCGGCATTCGGCTTCAAGCGGTCGCCGGCGATGGTGCTGGCGACGGCCATTGTCACGCTCTGGCCATCCAGCTTTTTCGTCTCCCACTACGCCTGGTCCGAGGCTCTGTTCCGGCTGGTATTCGTCCTGCAGGTCTGGTCGCTGACGAGGCTCGCGCTGAAACCACGGGCGCGATGGGCGCTGCTGTTCGCCGCCGCAGGCGCTGCGCTCTACGCAGTTCATCCCAAGGCTCTGCTGATCCTCCTGCTGACGCCGATTGTGCTGGTCGCGCTTCGCGCGATGCGAACGGTCGATACGCGCGCCCTCGTCTTAGCGCTGATGCTGTTCGTAATTCTCGTGGCCGGCGAGATGCTGGCAATGGACTACCTGCACGCTGCGCTGTGGGGTGATGGAGCCTATTCGGCGGAACAAACGCTCATGGGCCGGTTGCTGCGGCCGGATGCTCTGCTTACCGGCCTGACCGTGATGCTTGGACAGTTCTGGTACCAGTTGGCGGCAAGCCTCGGCCTCGCCGGGTTGGGTCTGTGGTTCGCGGGCCGCCAGGCGTTGACACCCGGCGCTCCGACGCTTCGGCTCGTGGCGGGTTACGTGGTTGCGGCGGTACTTGCGGTTGCAGCCGCTTCCGTCGTGCAGATGCTGGAGCCGACGCGCGTCGATCACATCGCCTACGGGCGGTACATCGACAGCGCTTCGGTCGTGCTGATCTGGCTGGGCCTGTGCTGGCTCGTGCTGGGCGAGCGGAGCAGGGAGCAGCGGCTGGTTGGCATAGTCGGGGTCGTAGTGATCGTGGCGGCCGGCTGGCTGCTGGCGGTGCTGCCGTTGATGGCCGAGCTTGAGCCGGCGCATCCGGAGGCTGTCGCCGGAGTGGGCTGGCTCGCCGGGGTGGAGTCGACGCCGCTGCGCTTTTTCGGGGCAAGCTCGATATTCCTCGCCGTGCCTGCGGCGCTGCTGCTGCTTGCCGGCCGGATCGGCCGGATGATCGTGCTCGTGCTGTTCATCGGCCTCGCTGGAGCGGCGATCCATTGGCACGAGCTGCAGCATGCCGAGGTGCAGCTGCTGTTTCTCAACGCTGATGTCGACGCCGTGCATAAGACGCAACTGGCGCCGCTGTACTGGTCGGAGGCGGTGCGCGACCAGTCGCCGTGGTCCTATTCGCTGCAATATGCGCTCGATGCACCATTCCTCGATACAGACGGGCCGCTGCCGGCCAAGGCCGGGCTGATCTCAATCGACCCGGCTTCGGACGGTCTCGCGTGCGCCGCGCGCCTGCCGCGGGGACTATACCTGCTCGCCAATCCGCCTGATGCGGGAACGGGCTGCTAGGGCTTCCGTCTCAGAGCGAAGCCGACAAGGGCCAGCAGCACATCGCCGAATGTGGTGATCAACCGGTGGCCGAGCGCGACGGTGGTGGCGCCGGGGATGCCGGCGGCGGTCAGGCCGGCAATCAGCACGGCGTCGCGCACGCCAAGGCCGCCCGGGGCGCCGGGGACGAGGAAGCCGATCAGCCAGGCGGCGGCGGTGATGCCGATGATCTGCGGCGAGGCCGCGCCGGGGCCGCCAAGGCTCCAGGCCAGCGCCAGCGCGAGGCCACCGCTGCCGAGCATGAACAGCAGGTAGAGGCCGAATGCCAGTACGCCGCGGCCGACGATACGGCCGGCGAGGCGCTGGACGTTGAGCCTTCGGGCAACGGCGGCGAAGAGCACGGTCACCACGGCGGTGCATCCGATGACGATGGCGGGCAGCAGCCAGGCTTCGAGACCGTGGAGACGCAGCTGATCGAGCAGCAGGGGCAGGGCAAGGACCGACGCGATCACTCCACCAGCAGCCGAAAGCAGTGCCAGTTCGACGAGCTGGGCGATGCCGAGTGCGGTGTGCGAGGCACCGGCAGCGCGGGCCTCGACATAGCGGCCGACCATGTGGAGAACGTTGCTCGGCAGGTATTTGTAGACCTGGGTGCGCGCGTAGATGGCCAGCGCCGGCAGGAGCGCCACGACCGGGCCATCGATGGCCGCCAGCATGCCGTGCCACGCGAACGCGAGGAGCAGCAGCATCAGCGCATAGGAGACGCTGCCGCCGGCGATCGTCGCGAGGAACGTCGGTGAGGCGACATTGGCGCTGAGCTGGCCGAACGAGCGCTGGACGGCGAAGACCACGAACACCAGCGCGGCCAGCGTCACCGCAATGCCGGCTGCCTTGAGCCAGGGGCGGAGGCGCGAGGGCGTCGCGACGGTGTCTGGCTTCAGCTCATCCACCGCGGCACAGGATCATGGTCCAGGGCAGCGGGCGGCGGATCTCGACGATCTCAAAGTTCTGCGCGATCAGCGAGATGAAGGCCGACGAGGACCAGTGCTGGATGTGTCCTGGGGTGTTGCCAAGCTCGGCGATGTATTTGCCGCGCATCACGTTCAGCACGCGCCAGATCGGCTCGCGCGGCACGCTGACCAGCAGGTACGGGGCCGCGATCCTGCGCAGGGATGCAAGGGCGCGGGCGGTGTCGGGGACGTGCTCGAGCACCTCGCAGCAGATCGCGAGCGGGGCACTCTGCTCCGCCGTTAGGTCGTACAGTGAGCGAACCTCGAATGCAGCAGGTAGGCCGCGCTCGGCGCATTGTGCGTTCGCCTCGGCGACGCTGCTCGCCTCGAGGTCGGAGCCGTGCACGGTCCAGCCGCGATCGGCAAGCCGCATGCTGAGATTGCCCTCACCGCAGCCAACCTCATAGGCAGTGCTGGCGCCGGTCTTCGCCGTGAGCTCATCGAAGGCGGCGAGGAAGCCATCCATCAGCAGGCGCGCGACCGGGTTCCTGGTGTTGTACTTGTCGTAGTGGTTGCCGGGGACGTTAACGTAGTCGTGCCCCACATCGGTCGGCTCGCTCACGGGACGTGCTCCCGGGTGGGCGCGGTTCGCTGCAGTTCGGCCCGCAACTGGCGCTCGCGGATTTCCTCGAGCAGCCGCCGGTTGGTGGCGATGAGATCGGCGAGGATGCCACCAACCGCGAGGATGCCCGACACCGCGAGGAGCCCGGCGCCTAGCACCAGCGACTGGATGTTGCCCGCGCCTTCGCCGATGGCAAAGTGGTAGAGGAAACGCACGAAGACGATGACGGCGGGCAGGGCGACGATGATCGCGAGGCCGAGGAAGAAACGCAGCGGCTTGTAGAGCACGAAGATGCGGACCACCGTCAGGATCGACCGCGCCACGTAGCTGCCGATGCTGCGGACCAGTCGCGAGGGGCGCAAATCCCCGTTGACGCCCACCGGCACCGAGGCGATGGCGATGCCGTTGCGGCCGGCCTGGATGATGGTCTCGAGCGTGTAGGTGTAGGAGTTGAAGACGTTCATCCGCACCGCCGCGTCGCGGTGAATGGCGCGGAAGCCGCTTGGGGCATCGGCGACCACCGTGCCGCTGGCCTGCTTCACCACCCACGAGCCGAGCCGCTGCAGCAGCTTCTTGATCGGCGAGAAATGCGCGATCTGCTCGATCGGCCGGGCGCCGACGACGATCAGTGCCTTGCGCGCGAGAATCGGCGCTACCAGATCGGGAATCGAGCGGGCGTCGTATTGGTTGTCGGCGTCGGTATTGACGATCACGTCGGCGCCAAGTCTGAGGCAGGCTTCGATGCCGGCCATGAATGCACGAGCCAGGCCCTGGTTGGTCGGCAGCGATACGATGTGGTCGACGCCGTTCGCCCGCGCCACCTCGACCGTACGGTCGATGGAGCCGTCATCGATCACCAGCCATTCGACGCGCTCGAATCCTGCCACGCTGCGCGGCAGGTCGGCGAGCGTGATCGCGAGGGTGGCTTCCTCGTTGAGGCACGGAATCTGGATGATCAGCTTTGACAAGTTGGATCCGACGGTCGCGAGGGTCCACGACGTGTGGCGCCGGACCAAAACTCTCCACCAGAAGTCCGAATTCGCGGTTAACTCGGAGGGCGGGGCCGTCGCCCGGCCAGTTGGGGCGGTTGCGAAGTGGTCACGCCTTTGATTGGTAAGCCAGATTGCCAGTCACGTTACAGCGCGTTAATCTTTGACAAAATCCGTGGGTGGGGGCGCCTGACGGGGACCTGAAATGCAGGTAGGCGAAACGGAGGGGCGGCATATGACACAGAAGACGGTCACGCGAGCGGATTTGGCCGAGGCGGTCTACGAAGCGGTGGGCTTGTCGCGAACGGAATCGGCCGAGTTGGTCGAGCGCGTACTCGACCTGATCGGCGACGCGCTGGTCGAGGGCGCCAACGTCAAGCTCTCCTCGTTCGGCTCGTTCCAGGTGCGCTCGAAGAATCAGCGCATCGGCCGCAATCCCAAGACCGGCGAGGAAGTGCCGATCCTGCCGCGACAGGTTCTGGTGTTCAAACCCAGCAACGTGTTGAAATCCAAGATCAACAAATCTATGGTCCGGTCTGGAAAATAAGACTCTTTCCGGGCGGGTGAGTCCTTTTGGACAAGTCTCCAGACGCGTTTAGAACCATCTCCGAGGCGGCCGACGAGCTCGACCTGCCGCAGCACGTGCTGCGCTTTTGGGAAACGCGCTTTTCCACCATCAAGCCGCTGAAGCGCGGCGGCGGCCGGCGCTACTACCGGCCCGAAGACGTATTGCTGCTCAAGGGCATACGGCACCTGCTCTACGACCAGGGGTTCACTATCAAGGGGGTGCAGCGCATCCTCAAGGACCAGGGCATCCGCTACGTCATCGGCATCGGCGAGGGCCGCCCGGTGGAAGCGCTGGAGCACCAGCCGGCCGATACCGAGCCAGACGAGGACTTTGCATCGGAATCAGCGGTGCTCGTCGAGGACGACATGACCGAGGTTGCGCCCGCGCCCGCTCGCCTGAAGCTGCCAAGCTTCAAGCCAAAGCCGGCTGGGCTGACCGCTGCCGACCGCGACAAACTGTCGGATGTGCTGCGCGAGTTGCTTGACTGCAAGCGGCTATTGGAGCGGGCTCGCGAGGGTTAGGCCTCGTGGCCGCTATCGTCTGCGCCCGCGCCATTGCCATCAAGCACGCCGAACGACTGCGAAGAACCATTTCCGTTGGCGTTGACCGCCCCGTCGACAGCGAGTCCACGCCGTAGCAATTCGCGCACCGCCGCGGCCCGGCTCGGCATCCGGTTGGCGAAACGAAAATCATCGAGCGCACGCAGTTCATCTGCCTCCAGCATGATCTGGAGGCGCTCGCCGCGGATCAGGTCGTTACCTTTGTAGGTCTTTTCGGACATCGCAGATCATGAGGTTATGAGGTCACTTACTCATTCAACTCATTAGACGCCGAATGGTTGCATGCAGCGCGTACTCATTCGCCCCAATGCGCTGCAAGGTGGCAACGCGCTAACTCCCATTTTCCTCGATTTTACGGGGCCGACGGCGCAAGCATGATCGCGAAGGAGATGGCAAGTGCTATCAAATCCGCAGGTAGAAGGCTTTGGAATCGGGACCGTGCTGATCGTCGAGGACGAAGCACTGGTATCGGTGATGATGGAGGATTTCCTGCTCGATCTCGGTGCGTCGGAGGTGATCGTCTGCGGCACTCCGGATGAGGCCCGGTCGCGGATTGGCAACCGTTCGGTGCACTGCGCGATCCTCGACGTCAAAGTCGGTGGCGCCGACAGCTTCGAGCTCGCCGACGAGCTGACCCACCGGAACGTTCCGTTCTTCTTCGCGACGGCAACGGGGCCGGAGGCAATCGTCGAGCGTCACCGCCATCGGCCCATTCTTGCCAAGCCCTTCTCGAACGCCCAGCTGCTCGAATTCCTCCACGCCACGATCTCCGAGCCGCGGCCGACGATTTGACGCCAGGCGCGCAGGCGCGAATGACAAAGGGGCCGGATGGCCCCCTTGTTCGTTTCTCGTTCCGGCCGTTACGCCCGCTTCGGGATCTGCACGTCCTTGAGCAGGATGGTGAAGCCCATGGCCAGCACATAGAGCGCGGCGACCCACAGGAACATCACGTTGATGCCGGCGCCGTAGTGGCTCAGCACCACATCGCGCGCCGCCTCCGGCAGGCCCGAAGCGATGTGCGGGCTTAGGCCGGTGAGGCCGTCGGGCAGTTGCGCCGCGACATCGGCGGGCAGGGCGGCGTTCTGCTGCGTCAGCGCGAAGGTCATCACCGCGCCGTTGATCGCGAGACCGATCGACGCCCCGATGGTACGGGCCTGGGTGATCAGCCCGGTGGCCGCGCCGATGTCGCTCAGCGGCGCCGCCGCCTGGATGGCAACCATCAGCACCTGGAACTGCAGGCCCATCGAAATGCCGAACACCGCCATCATCAGCGCCAGAATCCACAGCGGCGTGTGGGCGTCGATAAAGGTGAAGGCGACCATCAGGGCAGCGCCCACGGCCATTGCCGCGACCGGCATCCACTTGTAGCGCCCAGTCGAGGCGATCACTCGGCCGGCGACCATCGAGATCACCATCGAGGTGGCCGATGCCGGCAGGAACAGGAAGCCGACCTCGGCCGGCCCCAGACCGGTGAGTGTCTGGAAGTAGAGCGCGAAGTAGAAGAACATCCCCAGCGTCACCGAGCCGGCGATCAGCGAAACGATGGTGACGATGCTGATGGTGTGGTTGCCGAACAGCCGCAGCGGCACGATCGGCTCCTCGGCACGACGCTCGACCATGATGAACCAGATGGCGGCGCCGACGCCGATCACCGGCAGCGCGAACGTCAAGAGGTCCGGGCCGGTGGGATCGAGCACGTGATCGCCCCAGTAGACGATGGCGGTGGTGGCGATAGCCAGCAGCACGCCGCCGAGATAGTCGACCTTGTGCTTCTTCTCGGTGAATTTCGACTTCATGGCGAAGCCGATCAGCGCCAGCACCACGAGGCCGACCGGCAGGTTGACGAGAAACACCCAGCGCCAGCCGAAGATATCGGTGATGTAGCCGCCGGCGACCGGCCCAAGGATAGAGCTCAACGCGAACACGGCGGACGAATAGCCCTGGTATTTGGCGCGGTCGCGCGGCCCGAACAGTTCGCCGATCATGGCGAAAGCCGAGACCATCAGCCCGCCGCCGCCAATGCCCTGGAGGATGCGGGCAGCGATCAGCGATTCCATCGACCAGGCCATGCCGCAGACCGCTGAGCCGACAAGGAAGAGGACGATGGCGGTCATCACCACGTTCTTGCGACCGTACATGTCGCCTAGCTTGCCGTAGAACGGCGACACCGCAGCGGTGGAGAGCAGGTAGGCCGAGCCGACCCAGCCGAAGAGGTGCAGGTTGCCCAGTTCGCCGGCAATGGTGGGCAGCGCGGTGACGACGATCTGCATGTCGAGGGTCGCCATGAACATCGCGATCAACGCGCCGAAATAGACGAGCAGCGTCGTGCGGTCGGGGCGCGCTGGCGCCTCGGCGGCCGGCGCGGCGCCGGAAATGGGATTCGTATCAACGCTCATTTGGAAATCTCCGAAACTCGGGTGGCTTATGTGCCTCCTTCACATATGTGTCAACAGCAAATATGTGCACATAGCATGTAATTGACGTGAGCACATGAATCTGCTAGGCGCGGTGGCATGAAAGACAATCACGACATGCCGCTGCCGGTGCTGGCCTGCACGACGATCGGCGATCAGGAGCTGGTTGCCCTGGCGCGAAGCCGCGGGCTCAGCGAGGCGGCGGCCCAGGCCGTTGGTGCGATCGATGGCGTGATGGCCAGGATCCGCCGCAACATGATGCGCCGCGAGTTCGGCCGGATCGTGCTGGCGCAGATCGCGCCAGACCTGGAAGTCGCCCACATGGACGTCATCAGCGCCATCGGCCATCGGATCGAGGGCGACGCAGAAGAGGTGACCGTCGGGCTGATCGCCGAGCGGCTCGGCATCGATCCATCGCGCGCCAGCCGGGTATCCGCCGACGTCGTCGACCGCGGCTTCGCCCGCCGCGTCGCCTCGCAGCAGGATGCGCGCCGCATCTGCCTCGAGTTGACGCCCAAGGGCCGGCGCTTCGTCGATGCTATCCGGCAGAGCAAGATGGGGATGTTCACCAGCGCACTGGGGCAGTGGGACGAATCCGAGCTGATCGTGTTCGCCAACCTGCTCGATCGCTTCAGCAGCTGGGCCACTGATCCCAAGGGGCTCACGGAGCGGGCGGCAGAGGTCAAGGCGTTGCTGGAGGAGCCCGAGGCTGGGCCCAAGCCGAAGCGGCAGCCTGCCAGGATCACCTGATATCGGCTTCGGCCGCGGGCTGCTCGGCGCACAGGCCGGCTACAATGCCGACATCGGCAGCGGGCTGTTGCTCCGGGCCCCGGGCGGCCACGCAGTAGACGGCGCGGTTTCCGCGCCGTAACACTTGGCGCCATGTCCAAGACCACCGCGGCCACGCTGGCGCTCGACAGGGCCGGCATCGCCTTCACCCATTTCCCCTACGATTACGATCCCGATGCGCCGCGCATCGGCCTGCAGGCGGCCGAGGCGCTGAACAAGGCGCCGGAGCAGGTGTTCAAGACGCTGATGGCGGAGGTCGACGGCAAGCCGGTCTGCGTCGTGGTGCCGTCCGACTGCGAGGTGAGCATGAAGAAGCTCGCCGCGGCGTTCGGCGGCAAATCCGCCAACATGATGAAGCCGGCGGACGCCGAGCGTCTCACCGGCTTCAAGGTCGGCGGCATCAGCCCCTTTGGCCAGCGCAGGCGCGTGCCCACGGCCATCGATGAGACCGCCGAACTATTCGACGAGGTGCTGATCAATGGCGGCCAGCGCGGCCTCCTGGTCGGGCTGAGCCCAACTGACGCGGCGCGCGCGGCCGAAGCGAAGCTGGTCGACCTGGTGGCTTAGAATACCGCCAGGTACTTCAGCAGCGAAACGATGCCGATGATGATCACGACGATCTGGATGATCTGCTTCACCCGGGCATCGACCGGCAGGCGCTGAACCAGCCAGAGGATGAGGACGACCACCAGGAAGGTGATGAGAATTCCGATAAGGACGGACATCTGTAATCTCCGTGACGCCGCGGAAATGCAGGCCCTTTCACAACGCGCGAGACGGCAAATCGTGACAGGCGCTCGCGAAATTCCTCTCCAGCGGCTTTCTTGAGTGGGGGAGGGGAACCGGTCGCGCCGCATCGAGTTGCTGGTCGATGACCTCCCCGACAGACCTCGTCGCACCTTCCGGCATTCACTTCGGTCCGCTTGGCGATAACTGGGTGCACCTCTGTGTCGACATGCAGCGCATGTTCGCCGAGCAGACCGAATGGCACGCGCCGTGGATGGAGAAGGTGCTGCCGGAGGTTGTGCGGCTGGTGGAGATTGGCCCTGCACGCACGGTCTTCACCCGCTTCGTTCCGCCTAGGTCAGCGGATGAGGTCGGCGGAACCTGGCGCCGCTACTACCAGCGCTGGGCGATGATGACACGTGAGCAGCTCGATCCCGCGCTGATCGACCTGATCCCCGACCTCGGACGATTTGCGCCACCGGCGCGGGTGTTCGACAAGCCGATCTACAGCCCCTGGCTGGGCAGCCGGCTCCACGTCGAACTGCTGGCCGCCGGCGTCGACACGGTGGTGGTATCGGGCGCCGAAACCGAAGTCTGCGTGATGGCGGCCGTCATCGGCGCCATCGATCTCGGCTACCGCGTGATCATCGCCACCGACGCGATCTGCTCGTCCGCCGATTCCACCCACGACGCCATGGCGCACATCTACGACAGCAGATTTGGCATGCAGGTGGAGACGGCGGAGGTGGCAGAGATCGTGGAGGCGAGGGGGCGGTAGCCCCGCTTCGATCGCATTGCCGCAAAAATGCCTCTTGCCTCAAAAGGCTGGTTTCTGTAGGCCTCCGCACCAGTCGGGGTGTAGCGCAGCCTGGTAGCGCATTTGTCTGGGGGACAAAGGGTCGTCGGTTCAAATCCGGCCACTCCGACCATTTCTTCTAAAGGCCTCAGAGGATAGCGGATTGGATATTGCCCCCAGCGATCCGCTCCCGGAGGAACTGTCGCTCGTCGCCGGCAGCCTCGAGCGCTGGCCGGTCGCCGATGGCGGCGCGCCGGTTCTGATCAATCTCTCCGAGAATCACACGTTCCGCATCGACGGGCCCAACGGCGCGCGCCATGTGCTGCGGCTGCATCGGCCGCGCTATCAGTCGAAGACCGCGATCGGCAGCGAGCTGGCCTGGCTCGAGGCAATCACCGACGACACCGAGATTCCGGTGCCGCGGCCGATTCCCGGAGCCGACGGCGAGATCGTGCAGGAGGTGGCGCCCGATCGGTTCGCGGCACTGTTCGCGTTCGAGAACGGCAGCGAGCCGCAGCCCGATGCCGACCTTGGGCCACTGTTCGCGACGCTGGGGCGGTATGCGGCGACGCTGCACAACCACATCGCCACCTGGCAGCAGCCCGAGAAGTTCGTGCGGCCGATCTGGGACGCGGTGGGGATCCTCGAGGCGTCGGGACTGTGGGGCGATTGGCGCAAGGCGCCGCATGTCGAGGGCGAGGTGCTGGCCGACCTGACGGAGCTCGACGCGGCGCTCAGGACCGATCTCAGGGCCTATGGCACCGATATCGATCGCTTCGGGCTGATCCATGCCGACATGCGGCTCGGCAACCTCCTTGTCGATGGGGAGCAGACGATCCTGCTGGATTTCGACGATTCCGGCTTCGGCTGGTTCCTCTATGACCTGGCCGCCAGCCTGTCGTTCATCGAGACCTCGCCGCAGGTGCCGGCGCTGATCCGGGCGTGGCTCGGCGCCTATATGGAAATCCGGCCGCTGAAGCCGGAAGACCTCAGGATGATCGATACGTTGATCCTGCTCAGGCGCATGGCGTTGCTGGCCTGGATCGGCTCGCATGCAGAAACCGACCTTGCCAAGGCCCATGTGGAGCGGTTTGCGCTGGACACCGCGACAATGGCGCGGAAGTATCTCGCTCGCTGACGACCGGGGGAGGGCGCCATGCGCATCCTCGCCGTCGCCGATCTACACTACAGCCTGCCGCAGTTCGACTGGCTCGTCTCGGTGGCCGATCGCTATGACTTGCTGATCATCGCCGGAGATTTGCTGGACGGCAGTTCCTTCGTCACCACGAGCGCCCAGATGGTGGTGGTGCTGAAGTATCTCGAGCGGCTGCGGGCGCTGGCGCCGCTCGTCGTGTGCTCGGGCAATCATGACCTCAACCACGCCTACTCGACGGGCGAACGCTATGCGCGCTGGGTACCCTATGCGCGTGGGAGCGGCGCGCATGCCGACAATGAGACCTTCGCGATCGGCGAGGATACGGTCACCGTCTGCCCGTGGTGGGATGGGGATATCGCCAAGCACGCGATCGGCAGGCAGCTGGCGGAAGCGGCGACGACGCGTGGGCGGAACTGGTTCTGGGTCTATCATGCGCCTCCGGCCGAGGCGCCGGTGAGCTGGTCGGGGTCGCGGCACTATGGCGATGTCGAGCTGGCGGCTTGGATTGTGCAGTACCGGCCGCAACTGGTGTTCAGCGGGCATGTGCATGAAGCGCCGTTCGCGCGCGGCGGCTCATGGGCATCGCGCATCGGGGATACCTGGGTCTTCAACCCCGGCAAGCAGGTGGGCGATGTGCCGACGCATATCGTGGTCGACTCCGAACTGAAGCAGGCGGCCTGGTTCTCTTTCGAGGGCGCGGGAACGCTCGACTGGGGCAGCGGTAGCGCACCCGAAGAGATGACCGAGTGGCCGGCCTGGCTGCCACGGGCTCCGGTGGCTGCCTAGAGGCGGGGATCGGGTTTGCCGTCACCGGCAGGAGCAGCAGGCTGCGAGGGGAGCTGCTGGTTGACCAGGGCTTCGAGCACCTCGTCGACCATGCCGAGATGGTCGCTGCGATCGCTGAACTGGTGCTTGAGGTCGGCGAGATAGGTCGTGGCGTCGATCAGCCGGCTGGCGAGGATGCGGGCGACGTGGAAGACGATCTCCGGTCGCATCTGCAGGAAGCTCTCGGCATCCTCGATGCGGTGGACGGTGACGGGCTCGATGGTGCGCACGGTGGCGCTGTGCGGGCGGCCGAGGAGGGCGGAGATTTCACCGAACACGGCGCCCGGCTCGTCGACCAGCGAGACGCGGACGTCGCCGCGCAGCACTTCGACGGCGCCGTCGACGAGGATGTAGAGCACGCCGCTGCTGGGACCTTCGGCGATGAGGATATCGCCGGTGTCGTAGCGCACCTTGGCGAGGTCCGCCGTGGTGGTGAGGACCGCCTGCATCGAGCTGCTCTGAGGTTCCATGCTGCCCCCGCTGTCGCGCTACGGAGCGATCATGCCCTCAGGGAACGGGCGCCGCCAAGCCAAATCGTTTGCCGACATGCCGGTAGGCGGCGGTGACGCCCCAGATCAGCCCCGCGACGAGGAAGAAGTGGCGCCAGTGGTCGAGGTCGATGATCGCGGCTTCGCCCGCCAGCGGCACGAACACCGACACCAACGGAATCAGCAGCAGGCGGTTGGGGCCGGGGCGGGCGATGTAGGTGGCGCTGCGCCAGATGGTGACGGCAATGAACAAGATGAAGACGAAGCCACCGCCCCAGCCATAGGCGTGCAACACGTTGACGTATGTGTTGTGCGGCTCTTCCTTGACGCGGAGGTTGCGGAACTCGAGCGGGCCGAGGCCGAGCGGGTGCTGCAGCGCCAGGTCGAAGGCGTAGCCCTGGCGGCCGAAGCGGCCGCTCTCGCCGGTGTCGTAGTTCTGCGACTGGGTGCGGAGCTCGATGAACGAGCGGAACTGCGGGATCGACAGGATGCCGGCGGCCGCCACGACGAGCAGCAGCAGGCCGAGCAGCGCGATCATCAGCATGCGCACCTTCTGGCGCGCGTGGGCTTCGAGCACGAACACCAGCAGGTAGACGATGGCACTGGAGATGACGATGTGGCCCCAGGCGGCTCGGGAGAAGCTGGCGAAGATGCCCATCAGCAGGACGGCGTAGGCGAGTGCAGCCCAGGCGGCGCGCTTGGGCGTGCCGATCAGCACACGCTGCAGCGCATACATGGCGGGTGGGATCAAGAACGGGCCGAAAACGTTGGGATCGTTGAAGAATGCCTTGGCGCGATCGTAGCGGGTGAACAGGTCGTGGCCGATGCCGAGATAGCCCAGCGTGCCGAGGATGGCAGAGAGCAGCGCCGTCGCGAGGTAGGCGGCGACGATCAGGCGCATGCGGGCCTGCGGCGCGTCGGCGACGTAGTTGGCCACCCAGTAGGAGGTGAAGAACAGGAAGATCGTGACCGTCTGGTAGATCAGCGCGTCCGGGATCGAGCTGAACCTGACCTGGAAGGCGGCGATGATGGCGAACGGGATGAAGCTCGCGAACAGCACCAGCAGCCCCAGGGTCGAGCGGCGCAGCGTGAAGCCGGCGAGCATCGAGACGCCGAGGACGAGCAGGAAGGCGAGTTCGTACGGCGACGGTTCGGTGATCACCATGCCGCCGGCGAAGATCCAGAGGACGACGAGGGCGTCGAGCAGGGTGGTGGCGCGGGTGCGGAGCCAGGTGGCGCCGAGCGCCGAAACGGTGTGGACGCCGGCGGCGCTCACCTCAGAACGCGTTCTTGCGCTGGGTGAACAGCGAGATCGGGGTCATCGCGACGATCTTCACGTCGAGCCAGAGCGACCAGTTTTCAATGTAGTAGAGGTCGTGATTGACTCGCTGCATGATCTTGTCGACCGTGTCGGTCTCGCCGCGCCAGCCGTGGATCTGGGCCCAGCCGGTCATCCCCGGCTTCACCCGGTGACGGGCGAAATAGCCCTCGACCGCATCGTAGTAGAGCTGGTTGTCGGCCTTGGCCGAGAGCGCGTGCGGACGCGGTCCGACGATCGAAAGTTCACCCAGAAGGACATTGAAAAGCTGCGGAAGTTCATCGATGGAGGTCTTCCTGATGAACTTGCCGACCTTGGTGACCCGCGGGTCGTCCTTGGTCACCAGTTTCGTGGCGTTGGCATCGAGCATGTCGGTGCGCATCGAGCGGAACTTCCACATGTCGATGAGCTGGTTGTTGAAGCCGTGGCGCTTCTGCCGGAAGAACACGGGGCCCTTGCTCTCGAGCTTGATGGCGATCGCGGTGGCGATCATCACCGGCGAGAGCAGGACGAGGGCGGTGACCGCGACCAGCTTGTCGAACAGCCACTTGAACACGAGGTTCCAGTCCGAGATCGGCCGGTCGGCCATGTCGAACACCGGCACGCCGCCGACATAGGAATAGGCCTTCGAGGTGAAGCGCAGCTTGCTCATGTGGGCCGAGAGCCGGATATCGACCGGCAGCACCCAGAGCTGCTTCAGCATGTCGAGCACGCGGTGCTCGGCGAACAGCGGCATCGAGACGATGACGAGGTCGACCCGGGTCTGCCGGGCGAACTCGATGAGCTCGGCGACGCGGCCGAGCTTGGCGAGGCTGGCGACGGATTCGGGCGAGCGGTCGTCGTTGCGGTCGTCGAACAGGCCGAGCAGGTCGATGTCGTCGCTGGCACCGGTCTGGATGGATTCGATCAACGCCTCGGCATCCTTGCCGCCGCCGACGATAACGGTACGACGCCTCAGCTTGCCCTGCCGGGTCCAGCGGGTGACCAGCTCGTGCACGAAGGTGCGCGAGACGACCAGCACCACGAGGCCGGCGGCCCAGAATGTCACGACCCAGTTGCGCGACAGGGCATGGCCGCTGTCATAGAGCAGCACCAGCGCGCCAAGTACGGCGAAGGCGGCGGTCCAGGCGAGCGCTGTCTTCCAGATCTGCGTGAAGCCCAGGCGATAGGCGGCGACGCTATGCATCCGGGCGAGGCTGATGAACAGTTGCGCCACGGCGACGACGCCGAGCGTGGTGATGACGCTGAGCAGCGTGTCACCGCCGTTGAGCCCGAACAGCGTGAAGCCGGTGAGCGTCAGGACACCGATCTCCGCGACCTGCGTGACGCCCGTCACCACCGCCGCCGAATAGGTCGGCTCGATCGGCTGGTCGGCGATCGCTGCGGCGAGGTCGCCCAGTCGCAGCGGGCCGGCCTTGGCCTTGGGCGGGTGGGCGACGTGCTCGAGGACGGCTTCTTTGGGATCGAGGTGGAACATGGTGGGGGCGGCTCTTTGACTGGGCTCTTGTGGTTCAGCCGGACTTTAGGAAGATACCGATGAAGACTCGGTGAAACCCGTAGTTCGCCTGGTGTCGAGGACTCGCCGGTACAGCGCCTCGATCTGATCGGCCATGTGGGCGATGGAGAAGCCGGCGCGGATATGGGCGAGGCGCATCTCGGCCGCCTGCGTGGCCGCCGCGGGGTCGTCGAGGGCAGACTGCATCGCCCGACGGAGGGCCGGCGTATCGGCCGCGGGGAGCAGGCTCGGCGCGGTGGGTCCGAAGATTTCCCTGACCCCGCCGACGTCGGTGGCGATCACGGGCCGGCCGGCGGCCGCGGCCTCGAGGATGACGTAGGGCAGCGACTCGGCGAGCGATGGAACCACGGCGATGCGGCCGAGGTGCAGCGTCGGGCGGGCCGGCTTGACGCCGAGCAGGGCAACGCGGTCGGCGAGGCCGAGCCGGGCGATCTGGGCTTTGACGGCGTCGAGATCAGGGCCGCCGCCGGCCATGACGAGAGTGGCGGGGCGGCCGCCTGGCGCGCGAACGGGTGCCAGCGCATCGAGCAGGTAGGCGATGCCCTTCACGGCGCGGAACTCGCCAATGAAGACGAAATCGGCGGCATCGGGGCCCGGCGTGATCGGCTCGAACTCCGAGGGCATCAAGCCATTGTGGATGACCGGGGCGGGGCAGGCGGGCCGGGCGATTTGCGAGACATAGGCGGCCTGCGCAAAGGCGCTCTCGAACACGATGGCGTCGGTGGCCCCAATCAGCGCCCGCTCGATCAGGCGGAAGGCGAGGCCCGCCGGTGAGTGCGGCTTGTAGTTCAGTACGCCACCATGTGGGGTGTAGAGCGAGACCCGCTGTCTGGCGCCGATCCGCGCCAGCCGCGCGTTGAGGCCGCCTTTGGCGCCGTGACCATGCAGCACATCGATCTGCAGCGCGTGGGCAAGCTGCCTGACCCTTAGCGGCGTCATGAGGTCGGCGGCGCCGAAGACGCGCGGAATGGGGAGCGAATGGATGCCCAGCGGCGCGAGAGGTCGGAGCCTGCCGAGCCGCTCCTCGGTGAGGGCGTCGGTGTGGAGGCTGTCGGCGACGATGCCTATCTGGTGGCCGCGGGCCGCCAATTCGTGCGTCAGGTCGTAGACATGCCGGAACAGGCCACCGACCGGGGCGCGGAGAATCTGGAGGATGCGGAGCGGCGCGGAATTACGGAACATGGCACGCAGTTTTGCGTACCGGGGTTTCCGAACCCTTTAGAGCCAGCGCTCCGACACCACGATGGTATCTCCGGGGTAAATGGGGAAGTCGAGGTCGACCGTCCCCTTGGCCATCTGGTTGCCCTGCCGGCGGTAGACGATCGCCCTGCCACGGTCGGCCGTATCGGAGAATCCACCGGCGGTGCTGATCGCGGCGCGAACCGTCATACCGTAGACATAGGGGAACTGGCCGCCGTTCTTGATCGCGCCCTGGATGAAGAATGGACGGTAAGTCTCGATTTCGACTGCAACACTCGGCTCGCGGATATAGCCCTCAGCGAGCGCGGCGGTGATCGAGGCGGCGGCAAGCTGGGTGGTCTTGCCGCGCACCTTCACCGGACCGACCAGCGGCAGCGCCACGGCGCCCGAGTCGTCGACCTGGTAGCTCTTGGAGAGCTCGGCCTCGCCATAGACGCTGACCCGGACGACGTCGCCGGTATCGAGCGCGTAAGGGCCTTTCACGTCGACCAGGTAGGTCGAGGGACGGCCGTTCATGGCGCAGGCCGCGAGCGGTACGAGCAGCAAAATGAGGAGGAAACGCAGCCAGCGCATGGCCATCCCTGGAAACCCTGATCAGGGTGCCAGTGTCGGGGCGGTATGGTTAACATTCTGCTTAGAAAATCACGCAGCGGCTCTCACATTGCGAGGCCGCTTAACCGAATGCTTACCACGATGGGCCCATAGCTCGTGTGTAACAGTGAGGGCGGGCGAGTGAGTTCGGATATCGAGCGCGCCGAAGATATGCGGATGGACGTGGGGGCGCTCGTTGCCGCCGTGCTGTCGCGCGGGCTGCGGATCGTGCTCGTCACGGCTCTGCTGCTGGTGGCGACCGCCGCGGTCCTGCTGTTCATGCCCAAGACCTACGAATCCTCGGCGAGCCTCCTGGTCGAGGCGCGCGACAATATCTACACGCGCGCCGCCATGGAGGCGCCGACGAACGGCAGTTCGGTGAACACCGAGGCGCTGATGTCGAGCCAGATCGAGCTGATCAAATCGCGCGACCTGCTGCTCGAGGTGGTCGATTCGCAGAACCTGCGTTCGGTGCCGGAGTTCTCCAATGCCGGCTTCTCGCCGATCGGCTTCGTCATGCGGCTGATCGGCCGTGGCCCTGAAGCGCGCAGCGTCGACGAGACCGTGCTCGGCAACCTGGCGGACCGGATGACAGTGATCCGCGAGCGCGACTCGGCCGTCATTTCGATCTTCGTGCGCTCGACCGACGCGGAACTGGCGGCTCGTGTCGCCAACGCCATCGCGGCAGCGCACGTGAAGCGCCGTGGTGCCCAGTCGCTGACCGATACCGCGGATGCCACGGTGTGGCTGCAGGAAGAGATCGACAAGCTGCGTCCCAAGGTGAGCGCGGCGGAAACCGCGGTGGCCAATTACAAGGTCGACAACGACCTGTTCGTCGGGGCCAACAGTGTGCCGGTGACAGACCAGCAGCTGACCGTTGTCAGCACGCAGATCGCCGAAGCGCAGCAGCGCAAGAACGATGCCGAGGCGCGGGCACAGGTGATCCGCGGGCTGCTGGCGTCCGGGCAGTCGCTCGACGGCGTCAACGACGTCCGCAACTCGGTGGTGATCCAGAGTCTGTTGCAGACCAAGGCGAACCTGCAGGCAGACCTCGCGCAGAAGTCGACGACGCTCCTTGCCAACCACCCGACGATCAAGGCGCTGAAGGCGCAGATCGGCGAACTCGGCAAGCAGATCGTCGCCGAGGCCGATCGCGTGGCGGATTCGCTCGTTGCAGAGGCGAAGGTCGAGGCCGACCTCGAGCAGCGGCTGCGCGATGACCTGACCCGCGCCAAGCTCACGGCCGGCGACGCCACCAAGGGCAACGTGACGCTCGATAGCCTCGAGCGCGAAGCCAAGGCGCAGCGTGACCTGCTGGAAAACTACCTGGCGAAATACTCCGATGCCGTGTCGCGTACCGCTTCCAACTCGGCACTACCCGATGTCCGCATCGTCAGCGAGGCCGCCCCGTCGGCAGAGCCGGCTTCGCCGAAGATACCGTTGATCCTCGGTGCCGTCGGCTTCGTGGCGCTGGCGTTGCAGATCGGCGCGGTACTATTCGGCGAGCTGATGTCCGGACGAGTGCTGGTCGAGCGGGAGACGGTGGCAGTTTCGGAAGAAGAAGCGCTGCCCGAGGATGCCGAGGCGGTGGCTGTGGCCGACGCGATCGCCGACGAGCCGGGGGGCGCGGTGCAAACGAGCCCTATGGCCACGTCAAGGCCTCCAGTGGCTGATGATCTGACGCAGCTGTCGGCCGCAGTTAGCTCGCATCAATTGCGCACAGTGTTGCTCGCGAGGCTCGATGATGGGCCTGAGGCCGTTATCGTGATCGACCGGTTGCTGGAGGACGCGCTGATGAGCGACCTGAGCGCCGTTGTCGTGGACGCCGGCAGCGGCGAAGCCGGCACCGCACTTGGCCTGACCGACCTCGCGGCGGAGCGGGCCGACTATGGCGACGTCATGCAGCGTGCCGGCGAGAATCTCGCGGAAGTGCCCTGGGGCCGGCTGTCGACGCTGGATCGCCGGTCGTCACGGCCACTGACCCTGATCGAGGCGCTTGCCGACATCTACCACGTGGTGATCGTCGACACTGGGCGCGTTGGCGTGGCTTCGGGCCTGCCACTGTTCAGCGGTGCGCGCGCCACTGTGGTGCTGGTGGCAAGCGAGGCAAGCGGCCCGGTGGCCGTGTCTGCGGCACGGCGCGATATCGTGGCGCTCGGTTTCGAGGTCGGTCGCGTGGTGAGTCTCCCTGCCGTCAGGGCCGACGTGGCGTAAGCCCGATGGCCGAGTTCAAGTACAGGCTGATCGGCGCCGCCTTCGAGCTGTTGTGGGCGAGCCAGCTGACGCGCCTGATCCGCAGCCGCTCCAAATCGCGCGGTGTCATCTTCACCCTCCATCGAGTGCTGCCCGACGACCCAGCGGATTTCTCGCCCAACGCCATCCTGCAGGTGAAGCCGGACTTCCTCGAGTTCACCATCGGGCGGGTGCGCGAACTCGGCTTCGACATCGTCGACATGGACGAGGCGGCGCGCCGCATCGAGGCGGACGAGCCGGCAAAGCCCTTCGTGGTCTTCACCTTCGACGACGCCTACCGCGACAATCTGAGATACGCGTTGCCGATCCTGCGGCGCCAGCAGTGCCCGTTCACCCTCTATGTGCCGACGGCGCTGGTCGATGGGGTCGGCGAGGTGTGGTGGCAGGCGCTCGAGGATATCGTCGCAGGGCAGAATGCGCTGGCCGTGACCTATGCTGGCGACACCGAGTATTTCGTCACCGCGAGCCTCGAGGAAAAGCAGCGGGCCTTCGACAGCCTCTATCGGCGCATGCGCACCATGCCCGAGGCCGACCGCGTCAAGCTGATCCGCGACCTCGCCCGACAGTACAATTTCGACCTGGCGCAGCATTGCCGCGAGCTGATCATGGATTGGTCCGAACTGCGGAACTTTGCCGCCGAGCCGCTCTGCACTATCGGCGCGCACACGGTGCACCACTATGAGCTGGCGAAGCTCAGTCCGGCCGACGCGCGCAACGAGATCGAGCAATCGGTCCGCATCCTCAAGGCGCAGTTCGGCAAGACGCCGCTGCATCTCAGCTACCCGATTGGCGGGAGTGCCTCGGCCGGGCCGCGGGAGTATACCCTGGCTCGCGAACTGGGGTTGCGCACGGCGGTAACGACGCGGCCGGGCGGACTTTATGCCGGCCATCGGCATAGCCTCCACTCGCTGCCGCGGGTGTCACTCAACGGGCAGTTCCAGTCGCGGCGCTATGTCGATGTCTTCGCCACCCCGGCGGTGTTCTCAATGCTGCCGGGTTGATCGGTTCTATCCCTCGCCTTCTCTTTCGACTGATTCACTTTCGGAGCTTTCATGGCAGACCTCATCGTCGACGGCGCGCACCCGGTTTCGGGCACCATCCGTCCGTCCGGCAACAAGAACGCGGTGCTGCCCATGCTCTGCGCCACCTTGCTGACCGACGAGGAAGTGACGCTGAGCAACGTCCCCGAGATCAGCGATATCGACAAGCTGGTCGAGTATTTCCGCACCAAGGGCTCTCGTGTAGAGCGCAGCCTCGAGGCGCGGACGCTGACCATCCAGCACGACTTCAAGGCCTTCGCGACGAGCGACGCCGAGCTGCCGGTGGGCATCCGCGCCGCCGTGCTGCTGCTGGCGCCGGTGCTGCTGCGCAGCGACCACCTGATTTTCGACACCGAGGCCAAGGGCTGCGCACTCGGCGTACGTGAGATCGACCCGCATCTCGAGATCCTCGAGCGCTTCGGTGGCACTATCGCTGGCACGCATCCGTTCCGTGTCGAACGGCGCAACGAGATCCGCGGCACAGATATGTGGCCCGACTACGCGTCGGTAACCGCCACCGAGACCTTCGTGATGATCGCGGCGCTCGCCAAGGGCACCTCGACCATGAACAACGCGGCGTCGGAGCCGCATGTGCAGGCGCTGTGCGACATGCTGGCGGCGATGGGCGCCGATATCGATGGCATCGGCACCTCGCGGCTGACGGTGCGGGGCGTTGGCAAGTTGTCAGGCACGACCGCGCGGGTTCCCGATGACCACCACGAGGTCGCGACCTTCCTCGCCATCGGCGCGGTGACCGGCGGTCGGCTGACGGTCGAGACCGACATGGGCCCGCAGCTGACGCTGATCCTCCGCCAATTCGGCAAGCTCGGGCTGGAGTTCGAGGTGGGCGAGGGGAAGGTCACGGCGACCGGCTGGACCCGAAAGGTGACCGAGCCCTACACCGCCGAGATGCTGCCCAAGATCGAGGCGGCACCCTGGCCGTATTTCCCGGCGGACCTCCTGCCGCATGCCATCGGCATCTCGGTCGGTTGCACCGGGGACATCATGTTCTGGAACAAGGTCTACGAGGGTGCGCTGGGCTGGAGCGCGGAGCTGCTGAAATTCGGCGCCCGGGTGCACCTGTCCGACCCGCACCGGCTGGTGGTGTTCGGCGGCAATCCGCTGCGGCCGGCGACGGTCGAGGCGCCGTACATCATCCGGGTAGTGGTGGCGCTGCTCCTGGCGGCGATCCAGATCCCCGGCGAGTCGCGCATCAAGAACGCCGATCCGATCCGGCGGGCCTACCCGCACTTCGTCGAAAAGCTCAGCGCTCTCGGCGCCAAGGTGCGCTGGGAGTAGGGCGGGCTACTTGTCCGGCTTGGCCATCCAGCGGATGATCCAGGTCGCCGGGAAGAACCAGCCCATGCCCATCACGGCGAAGAAGCCGATGAGCAGCCACCATACGGCGGCGCCGAGGAAGCTCATGTAGATCCACATGCCGAGCACCGACCAGACCAGCAGCGAAAGCAGGATCAGGATGGTGCCGAGCAGCTTGCGAGTGGACTGGGTCATGGCTCTCCTGGGTCGGGATGCGGCATCGCGGCCATTGTCAGACGGCCGCCGCCGGGAGTAGTTCGGGGCGAAAGGAACCCATCTTGGCCCTCAGCGCAACCGAACAAACTGCCACAGCAGCAGTATCCACCCGTGATCGGCTGAAGCCGGTCCGGATCTGGCTCTACCTGGTGGCGCTCCTGGTGCTGACCATGGTGGTGGTGGGCGGCGCGACGCGGCTGACCGAGTCGGGGCTTTCGATCACCTCGTGGAAGCCGGTTTCCGGCGCCATCCCGCCGCTGTCCGATGCCGACTGGCAGGCCGAGTTCGAAGCCTACAAGCTGATTCCGCAGGGGGTTCAGAACTCCTGGATGGGGATCGAAGACTTCAAGTCGATCTTCTGGTGGGAGTGGGCGCACCGCTTCCTTGGCCG
Source organism: Devosia sp. P1_H9 (assembly GCF_056405135.1). Classification (NCBI taxonomy): domain Bacteria; kingdom Pseudomonadati; phylum Pseudomonadota; class Alphaproteobacteria; order Hyphomicrobiales; family Devosiaceae; genus Devosia; species Devosia sp. P1_H9. The sequence goes on along the minus strand of NZ_JBFUCQ010000002.1, from coordinate 521,514 downwards.
TTTCATCGGGCTGGCCTTCGCGGTGCCGTTCCTTGTGTTCCTGTTCCAGAAGCGCTTCACCTGGAGCCTCGCGGCCCCGCTCGCCGGGCTGTTCGTGCTTGGGGGCTTCCAGGGCTTTCTCGGCTGGTGGATGGTCTCGTCGGGCCTGTCGGAGCTGACCTCGGTTTCGCAGTACCGGCTGGCGGCGCACCTTAGCGCGGCGGCCCTGTTGTTTATCGCACTGATCTGGGTGGCGCGGCGGCTCGAGCCCGCCAAGGCTGCTACCCCCACGGGTTGGCCGGTGTGGCTCCTGTTGCTGCTGATCCTGGTCCAGATCGCGGCGGGCGCCTTCGTGGCCGGGCTCGATGCCGGCATGGGCTACAACACCTGGCCGTTGATGGATGGAGCGCTGATCCCTCAAGGACTCGATGCCATCGACCCGTTCTGGAAGAACCTGTTCGAGAACACACTGACCGTGCAGTTCATCCACCGGATGATCGCCTATGCGGTCGTGCTCTACGCCGGCTGGCTGCTGTGGCGGCAATCGCGGCGCGGCGGCTTCGGCGGCGTGCATGGCTGGCTGCCGAGGATTTCGGCGCTGATCCTGCTGCAGGTGGCGCTTGGCATCGCAACACTGCTCAGCATGGTGCCGATCTCGCTGGCACTCGGCCACCAAGCGCTGGCCGGCGAAAGCCGGGATGACGGCCAGTGGAGTGGTGTAGAGTAAGCAAAATCAATTACTTAGCATGTGGTATCATAATACCAACAGCGCAAGCCATTGAAAATACAGCGCTAAATCTTTCCGCTTGACGCTTTGCAGTCGCGTCCGTATATCCGCGCCACGAATACGGGGCAGGGGTCTCTCTGTCCGCTTTCAAGGAAAACGAAATGAGCACCTACACGGCGAAGCCGGACGAGATCCAGAAGAAGTGGATCCTGATCGACGCCAAGGATCTGGTGGTTGGCCGTGTCGCCTCCATCATCGCCATGCGTCTGCGCGGCAAGCATCTGCCGACCTACACCCCGCACATGGATACCGGCGACCACGTCGTCGTGATCAATGCCGACAAGGTGAAGCTGACCGGCAAGAAGCTCGATCAGCGCCGGTTCTTCTGGCACACCGGTTATCCCGGCGGCATCAAGGACCGTACGCAGCGCCAGCTGCTGGAAGGCCGATTCCCCGAGCGCGTGCTCGAGAACGCCGTCCGCCGCATGATCCCGGAAGGCCCGCTCGGCCGCAAGCAGTACGGCAACCTGCGCGTCTATGCCGGTGAGACCCACCCGCATGAGGCCCAGGCGCCCGTGAAGCTCGACGTCGCTTCGTTCAACTCCAAGAATGTGAGGGCCAAGTAATGGCCGAGACCATCAATTCGCTCGAAGACCTGGGCACCGCTTCGGTCGCCGCCGTCGTCAATGACGCGCCGGTGCATGTCCAGAAGCTCGACGCGCAGGGCCGTGCCTATGCCACCGGCAAGCGCAAGAACGCCATTGCCCGCGTCTGGGTGAAGCCGGGTAACGGCAAGATCACCGTCAATGGCAAGGAGTTCAACGCCTTCTTCGCCCGTCCGGTGCTCCAGATGGTGCTGCAGCAGCCGATCGTCGCCGCGGCCCGCAAGGACCAGTACGACATCGTCGCCACGGTTTCCGGCGGCGGTCTCTCCGGCCAGGCCGGTGCGGTGCGTCACGGCATCTCCAAGGCGCTCACCTATTTCGAGCCCGAGCTGCGCGGCGTGCTGAAGGCCGGCGGTTTCCTCACCCGCGACAGCCGCGTGGTCGAGCGCAAGAAGTACGGCAAGGCCAAGGCCCGTCGTTCGTTCCAGTTCTCCAAGCGCTAAGCTTCGAGTTCTCAGATTTCCGGAAAGGCCCGCTTCGGCGGGCCTTTTCTTTTCTGGCTACCGCTTCAGCGGGTAGGGATCGAGCGCCGAGTAAACCTCAGCGTCGTAGGCGGCGGCGTGGTTGTCCGGTCGCTGTGCCCGTTCGCGCAACAGCTCCCGCAGACGGTGTGTCCAGCCGTAGGGCCGAAGGGCAGGGCGATTGCCCCTGTTCTCGGGAATGACGATTCGGATATCGCCTGAGGTCTTCTCCCCTTCGATGACCCAGCCGAGTTCGGGCAGGTCCAGCCGGTAGTCCCCAACCTCGACCGGTAGTGGCTGCTCGGGGACGGTCCAGTACGCCGACCTCGGCGGGTGCAGCAGCGTCGGGATCACCGAGCGCAGGCCCCAATGGCTGCTACCCGGGCCGGAGTAGCTGTCGAGGAGCCGCGGATCGTCGCCGAAATAGCCCTGGGTCAGGGTGCCGTCGCGCGCCGCGCCATGGGCTAGGAAGTATCGCCAGACGCAGTCGTTGGCCCGACGCGACAGGCCGAGCCGCTGTGGGCTCGGATCGAGCAGCGTGGCGACCGACAGGGGAGCGCTGGCGGCGGTGCGATAGCAGACGCTCCGTCCCATGATCGGGATGCCTTGCGGGCTGATCAGATGCGCTGTGAGGTCGGCCGAGGCGAGGATGGCGCTGCGCATGAACTCGGCGTCGTAATCGGGATGCATCAGATGCAGGAACGCCAGCTGATAGGTGATGCCCCAGACATTGTAGTAGTCGACCAACCGGTGGGTCGCCGAATCCGAGAACCAGCCATGGGCGAGATAGTGTGGCTTGAACCTCTCATAGTCCGGTAGCGCCGTGACGGTCCGCCCCTCGAGCGCGGCGACGACGGCCTCGCAAGTGGCGCCGAACAGCAGCCAGTTGTTGACCGGCCGATCCGAGGCAGCCGCACGGCGCAGCCAGGTGAGGAGGTTGGATTGTGTCCGGGCATCGAGCATCGGCCAGATGGTGTCCCGCCCGATCCACAGCGTCACCGCGATGTCGCTGGCCTCGACCAGAACCTGGGCCCAGTCGTAGGGATCGCTCCAGTAGGTGGGATGCGCCGGATCGGCTCCGGCCGTGAGCCCGGAGGCGAGCATCTGGGCGAGGTCGACGCTTCGACCACTCGGCAGGTCCGAGATCACCGGGCTGCGGCCGCCGGCAATCCAGGCAGTGAACAGCGGGGCGGTTCGCGCAAACCCTTCGACTCCAGCGACGCGATAGCCGTGCAGGCTACCCCTGCCGCGATACTGGGCGCGCTCGAAATCGGGCGTCGCGGCGGCGAGGAAGCCATCGACGAAGTAGCGGAACAGGGTCTCGTAGCGTTCTTCCGCTTCGATGCCGCTGTCGAGGAAGTCGCGCACCAGCGCCGCATCCGCTTCGCTTGGGCGAGTGGGAGCCGGGCGGTAGCGCAACCAGCCCAGTCCAGTCGAAAAAGGCATACGCATGGATGCTCCGATCCGGACCAGCGTAGAGTGGCTCGGGCATGGACCGCAACTACGGCCGCTTGCGAGCACCGTCCGTCCACGATACGCATTGCCGCGTTCAGACGAGCAGCCAATGCCGCAGCCCAAGACCGTTCTCATCGTCACCGACGCCTGGCACCCACAGATCAACGGGGTGGTGCGCTCGATCGAGCTGGTGGCGCGAGAGATGGAAAAGCGCGGCATCACCGTCAAACTGCTGACGCCGAACGAATTCAAGACCTTCCCGATGCCCGGCTATGGCGAGATTCGGCTGAGCCGGACGCTGATGAAGCCGGTCTACGCGCGGATCGAGGCGGCGGCACCGGATGCGATTCACATTGCGACCGAGGGGCCGCTCGGCATCATGGCGCGGCGCTGGTGCCGGCGGAACGGTTTCGCGTTCTCTTCCGCCTATCACACGCAGTTCCCAGAGTACCTGCGGGCCCGGCTGCCGGTGCCCCTGCGCTGGAGCTACCGGTTCCTGCGCTGGTTCCATGGCGCGGCGAAGTACTGTCTCGTGGGTACGCCGCATTTGAAGACGCTGCTGGAGCAGCGCGGCTTCACCAACGCGGTGATCTGGCAGAAGGGCGTCGATACCGAGCTTTTCAACCCCGCCCGCCGTGAGCCGCTGGCCTGGGATGGACCGGTGTTCCTCTATGTCGGGCGCGTGGCGGTGGAAAAGAACATCGAGGCCTTCGTGGCGCTCGACCTGCCTGGGACCAAACTGGTGGTAGGCGGCGGGCCCAGCCTCGAAAAGCTCAAGGCGGAATACCCCGACGTGGTGTTCGCGGGCCCCAAGCAGGGCGAGGAACTGGCGCGGCTGTTCGCTTCGGCAGATGTGTTCGTGTTTCCGTCCAAGACCGACACGTTCGGCCTCGTACTGCTCGAGGCGCTGGCCAGTGGCACTCCGGTCGCGGCGTTTCCGGTGACCGGCCCAATCGATGTGATCGGCGACGCGCCGGTCGGCGTGCTGGACCACGACCTCAAGGCGGCGGCGATCAAGGCGCTCGATATCCCTCGCGATGGCTGCCGCAACTATGCCGAGCAGTTCTCCTGGGGCGCCAGCACCGACCAGTTCCTGAGATACTTGCCGGTGAGGGGCGTGGGGGCGTCAGAGCGCACTTGACCTCCGCCCGTCTCGGCCACTAAAGCTCCGCAATCCTCGCTCAGGGTTTGGACATGACTCAGGGAGTAGCAGCGCCAATTGCAGCCGCCGGTTTTGCCGGTGCGGCCGCATGCGCTAGCGCCCCCGCTCGCTAGCTCTCCCCGAGCGCCGCAATGCGGCTGGGGAGAGCGGAACCGAACGAGCCTGCCGCACACGCGGCTTAACCGAGTCAAAACCATAATTCCGCGATAATCGGCGCCTCACTGAAGGCGTTGCGGGCACCACGGGTGCGTCGCGGGTCACCGAGGTTCCAATGAACGAAGATTTCCACCGCATCCGCCGCCTTCCGCCTTACGTGTTCGCGCATATTGACCCGATCAAGGCCCGGCTGCGCGCCAGCGGCGTCGACATTATCGACCTCGGCATGGGCAACCCCGACATGCCGACCCCGCAGCACATCGTCGAAAAGCTGCAGGAAACGGTGAAGGACCCGCGCACCCACCGCTATTCGTCGTCGAAGGGCATCCCCGGTCTCCGCAAGGCCCAGGCGAGCTATTATGGCCGCCGCTTCGGCGTGAAGGTGGACGCAAATACGCAGGTGGTGGCGACGCTGGGCTCGAAGGAAGGCTTCGCCAATATGGCGGCGGCGATCACCGCCCCGGGCGACGTGGTGCTGGTGCCGAACCCGACCTATCCGATCCACGCCTTCGGCTTCATCATGTCGGGCGGCGTGGTCCGCTCGATGCCGGCCGAGCCGGACGAGAACTTCATGCGCGCGCTGGATCGGGCGGTTCGCCATTCGATCCCCAAGCCGATCGCGCTGATCCTCAACTATCCGGCCAATCCGACCGCCTACACGGCGTCGCTGGATTTCTACAAGGAAGTGGTCAAGTACTGCCGCGAGCACTCGATCTTCATCCTCTCCGATCTCGCCTATTCGGAGATCTACTTCGATGACGAAGTGCCGCCTTCGGTGCTGCAGGTCGAAGGCGCGATGGACATCACCGTCGAGTTCACCTCGATGTCCAAGACCTACTCTATGCCCGGCTGGCGCGTCGGCTTTGCCGTCGGCAACGAGCGGCTGATCGCGGCGCTGACCCGGGTGAAGTCGTATCTCGACTACGGCGCGTTCACCCCGATCCAGGTAGCGGCTGCCGCGGCGCTGAACGGCTCGGACGACGTCATCGATGAAGTGCGCAACGTCTATCGCACCCGCCGCGACGTGATGGTGGAGAGCTTCGGCCGCGCCGGCTGGAACATCCCGTCGCCCAAGGCGACGATGTTCGCCTGGGCCCCGATCCCGGATCAGTTCGCGCATCTGGGCTCGCTCGAGTTCGCCAAGCTGCTGATCCAGGAGACCGGCGTCGCCGTCGCCCCGGGCGTAGGCTTCGGCGAGTACGGCGACCAGTACATCCGCCTGGCGCTGGTCGAGAACGAGCAGCGCATCCGGCAGGCGGCGCGCAACATCAAGAAGTTCCTGTCGGGCCAGCCGACCCACGGCAACGTGGTGCCGATCACCGCCGCGAAGTAAGCGGACGGAGTGGAATTTGCGCGGCCCGGTCACTGATCGGGCCGCTTGTTTTTGTGCTGACGTTCCCCCCACCTCCGGCGTCATCCCCGCGAAAGCGGGGATCTCCGTTTGCGATGGCGCCTCGGGTGCAAAACAGAGGTTTCGCTTTCGCGGGAATGACCTGGTGTGCGTCGCGGGACCGAGAGACACGCGTCGCCTTTACCCCTTGCTCAATTAACATGACTATGATTATCAGCTTTTGGTTCTCACCAAAGGGTCCATCATGCTTCGCCACCTTCTCGCCGTCCTGACGCTGCTGGTCGTCGCCGTGGCGCCCGCCGCGGCCCAGTCCTTCCCCGTCACCATCAAGCACGCCTTCGGCGAGACAATGATCGAGAAAGCGCCGGAGCGCATCGTCACCTGGGGCTGGGGCAACCATGATGCGTTGCTGGCGCTGGGCGTGGTGCCGGTCGCCATGCCGTTCTCCACCTATGGCGGCGGCGAGAACGGCCTGCATCCGTGGGTCGAGGAGCGGTTGAAGGAGCTCGGGGCTGCGACCCCGATCCAGCTGTCGGACACGCAGGAGATCCCGTTTGAGCAGATCGCCGCGGCCAAGCCCGACGTGATCGTCGCGGTGTTCTCCGGCATCAAGGCCGAAGACTATGCCCGCCTGAGCCAGATCGCGCCGACCGTGGCCTATCCGGACCAGCCGTGGAGCACGCCGTGGCAGGAGGTGACGCGCACCGTCGGCCAGATCGTCGGCAAGCCGGTGGAAGCCGAGCAGGTGGTCGCCGACACGCTGAAGTTCGTCGCCGACGAGGCGACCAAGTATCCCGAGATCGCCGGCACCACCTTTGCCGGGGTGAACGATTTCGATGGCTCCATCGCCGTCTACGACGCGCTCGATGCGCGCATGAAGTTCCTCACCGATATCGGGCTGGTGCTGGCGCCAAGCGTCACCGAGCTCTCTCCCAAGGACGGTTCGTTCTACTACCCGCTGAGCTACGAGCTGTTCGACCAGCTGAAGAGCGACATCCTCATCACCTATTACGAGACGCAAGCGGCCTCGGACGAGTTCTTTTCGAAGCCCTATGCGCAGAGCCAGCCGCAGTACCAGAAGGGCGCTTTCGCCTCGCTCATCGGCATCGAGTATGTCGCCGCCGTTTCACCCCCGAGCGCGCTGTCGCTGCGCTGGGGCTTCCCGCACTACGCCGAAATCATCGCTGCGGCCGCCCGCAACGCTAAGAAGTGAGATCGATCATGCCGAAACTGCTCAACCTCGCCGCGGCGCTGGTCATCGCGCTGCTGGCCTCGCCGGCCTTCGCTCAGGCCTTCCCGGTCACCATCAAGCATGCCCTCGGCGAGACCGTGATCCCCGCCGCGCCGCAGCGCATCGTGACGCTCGGCTGGTCCTCCACGGACGCGGCGATCGCACTGGGCACCGTGCCCGTCGGCTTCCCGAGCTTCCGTTCCGCCGGTTTCGACAAGGATATCGTGCCGTGGGTGGAGGAGGGGATCGCCAAGGCCGGAGGGGCGATGCCGACCACCTTCGACGACAGCGCCGGCGCGCCGATTGAAAAGATCGCGGCGCTGAAGCCCGACCTGATCCTCGCGGTTTACTCGGGGATCACCGAAGACGAGTACCGGCTGCTGAGCCAGATCGCGCCGGTGGTGCCGTATCCGGAGACACCGTGGACGGCGACCTGGCAACAGGTGATCACCATTTCCGGTGAGGCCATGGGCAAATCCGCCGAGGCGGCGACGCTGGTCGCCGAGCTTGAGCAGTTCATCCGCGACGAAGCGGCCAAGTACCCTTTCCTGGCGGGCAAGAGCGCCGTGACGCTCATCGACTACAATGGCGCCGCCGCCATCCACTCTGCCGACGATGCCCGCGCCAAGCTGCTGGCGCTGGCAGGCCTGGTGATCCCGCCGCGGCCGGACGCGGCGGGTGCCCCGCAAGGCTTCTGGTACCCCCTCAGCTACGAGAACTTCGACCAGATCCCGGCCGATATCCTCATCGGCTTCTTCAACTCACCAGAACTCGCCGACGAGTTCTTCGCCCGGCCGTACATCGACAGCGCGCCGCAGGTGAGGAGCGGCGCCTACGTGAAGATGGACGACCGCATCCTCAACATGGCGGTGATCTCGTCGAGCGCGCTGTCGATCAAATGGGGCATGCCGCGCTACTTCGAAAAGATCGCCGAGGCGGCCAGGCACGTTGGCAAGTGAGCTAGGTGATCAATCCTATTGACGGATAGGGTCTTTCCTATTCATAGCTCTCGGGTAACTCCGAGAGCGTCTTTGATGAGCGATATCCAGTCCTTCCGCCAGTCCGTTGAAGCCTTCATCGCTGCACGCGATTGGACGCCCACCCGCTTCGGGCGGACGATCGCGGGTGACCCGCTGTTCGTGTTCGACCTCAGGGAAGGCCGTGAGCCGCGCTCCGATACGCGCACCCGCATCCTCAAGGCGATGCAGGACCATGCGGACGCAGCCCTCGAGGCGCCGCTGAGGATCGGCGTTGCCGGGCTCGGCAATGTCGGCGCCACGCTGGTGCGGATCATCCAGAAAGACGGCGAAGAGCTAACGCGGAAGTTGGGGCGGAAGATCACCGTTACGGCCGTCTGCGCCCGCTCGCGCAGCCGCGACCGCGGCATCGATGCCTCCAACCTCGAGTGGTTCGACGATCCGGTGGCGCTCGCCAAATCCGACGGCATCGACCTGTTCGTCGAGCTGATCGGCGGCGAAGACGGGCCGGCTCTGGCAGCGGTGAAGGCGGCGCTGGAGATCGGGCGCCCGGTGGTGACGGCCAACAAGGCGCTGTTAGCGCGGCACGGCGTCAATCTGGCGAAGGCCGCCGAGGAATCGGGCGCGCAGCTCGGCTTCGAGGCCGCGGTGGCCGGCGGCATTCCGGTGATCAAGACGCTGCGCGAGGGGCTCGGCTCGGCCCGTATCGCCCGCGTCTACGGTATCATGAACGGCACCTGTAACTACATCCTGACCCGCATGGGCAATGAGGGCATCAGCTTTGCCGAGTGCCTCGCCGACGCACAGAAGCTCGGCTATGCCGAGGCCGATCCGAGCTTTGACGTCGACGGCTTCGACACCGCCCACAAGCTCGCCATCCTCGCCTCGCTCTGCTTCGGCTGCGAGATCGCGCCCGATGAGATCTTCGTCGAGGGCATCACCTCGATCAGCCAGGCCGACATCAAGGTGGCCGGCGATCTCGGCTACAAGATCAAGCTGCTCGGCATCGCGCAGCGTTCCGCCGACGGCATCGACCAGCGCGTGCACCCGACGCTGGTACCCAAGACCTCGGCGATTGCCGGCGTCGATGGCGTGCTGAACGCGGTGGCACTCGAAACCGATCACGTGCACGAGCTGCTGCTCGCCGGCCCCGGCGCCGGTGGGCCGCCGACGGCCTCGTCCGTGCTCTCGGACATCCTCGATATCGCCCGCGGCACGCGAGTGCCGCCGCTCGGCGTGCCGGTGGCGGAACTGACGCCCTATCGCCGCGCGCCGATCCGCGAGCACGAGGGCGGTTACTACATCCGACTAAATGTCAGGGATGTGCCCGGCGCGTTTGCCGCTATTGCTACTCGCATGGGTGCCGCGGGCATTTCGCTCGAAAGCGTCATCCAGCGTCCGGATTTGCGTGTTAGCGAGCCGGGCGTGACGGGGACCGAATCCCGTACGGTGGTGCTGCTCACGCACTCCACCATGGAGCAGACCGTCCGTGACGCCTTGCAGGCGATCAAGGGCGATGGCTTCATCGTCGGCGATCCGCAGATGATCCGGATCGAACAACTCTAGTGAAGCCTCCCTGCGGCGGAGGCAGGGAGTGCTCATGAAGCTCAGCAAGTCCGATACCGACCGGCAGGCGGCGATCGACCGTTCGCTCACCCTCGAACTGGTGCGCGTCACCGAGGCCGCGGCGCTCGCCGCCGCCCAGTGGCGCGGCAAGGGCGACGAAAAGGCGGCCGATGCCGCTGCCGTTGAAGCGATGCGCGCCGAGATGGGCAACGTGCACATCCACGGCCGGATCGTGATCGGTGAGGGCGAGCGCGACGAAGCGCCGATGCTGTTCATCGGCGAGGAAGTGGGCGCCGGCGACGGCCCGGAAGTTGATATCGCCGTCGACCCGCTGGAAGGCACGACGCTGTGCGCCAAGAACCAGCCGGATTCGATCTGCGTGCTGGCCATGGCTGAGCGCGGCGGGCTGCTGAATGCTCCCGACGTCTATATGCACAAGATCGCCATCGGCGCCGGTTACCCCGAGGGCGTGGTCGATCTCGACCAGAGCGCCATGGTCAACGTGAAGGCGCTGGCCAAGGCCAAGGGCGTGCCGGTCAGCGAAATCACTGCCTGCGTGCTGGATCGTCCGCGCCATGCCGGGCTGATCGATGACCTGCGCACCGCGGGGGTCGCCATCAAGCTGATCTCCGACGGCGACATCGCCGGCATCATCCATGCGGTAAACACCGAGGATACCGGCATCGACATCTATCTCGGGTCCGGCGGCGCACCTGAAGGCGTACTGGCGGCGGCGGCACTCCGCTGCATCGGCGGCCAGATGCAGGGGAAACTCATTCTCGACACCGACGAGAAGCGGGCTCGGGCGCTGAAGATGGGGATCACCGATCCGAACCGGAAATATCGCACCAACGAGCTGGCCTCGGGCGACGTGCTGTTCGCCGCAACTGGCGTCACCGACGGCAGCCTCTTGAGCGGCGTCCGCTATGGCAAGAACTCAGTGCGCACCAACACGGTCGTGATGCGCTCGTGGAGCCAGACGGTGCGTTGGATCACTGCGGAACACCACCGGTGAAACCCGCCGACGCGGAACAGGTCGCGGCGCTGATAGCAGCGCTCGACCATCCGCTGAAGGCTAAGCTCAAGCACTGCGCAGCATCGTCAGGGCGGCGGAGCCGAAACTGGGCGAGCGGGTTAAGTGGAACGCGCCGAGCTAGTACCTCGGCAGGCACGACATGGCGGCGTTCAACCTGCGGCAGACCGGCTTCGTTCAGCTGGTGCTGGTGTTCCCTGGCGGGCTGATGATCGGCGCGGCTTGCTTGAGGGTGACTACAAGGATCGCCGCCTGGCACGGTTCGACACGATGGCCGATGTCGAGGCCAAGCGCACGGCGCTGGCGGCGGTGGTCAGTGAGTGGGTGGCGCTGGTCGCCGCGCTGCCCTGATACGAGAACGGGCCGCCCACCGGGCGGCCCGCGTACATTTCGGTAATCGGGAGCTTACGCTTCCTGGATGGCGCTGATCAGCCAGCGGCCGCCATTTTGGCGCACGAAGGTCCAGATTTCGGCGGTCTCGGTCACCCGGTCGTCGCCGGAGACGATCTCGCCTGTGGCGCGGTTGCGGGTGACGTCGCGGGATTCGTAGCGCATCGCCACGGTCGCGTAGTCGGTGTTGCCCTCGCGCCAGGCCTCGGCCACGTCGCCGGCCAGCAGTTTGACGTCATAGACCTCATTCCTGAGGCCGTTAGTGGCGTTCTCGGCCAGCTCTTCGGCCAGGTAGCCCATGACTTCCGGCGTCGAGATCCGGCGCAAGCCGGCGTAATCCTCGCGCGAGTAGGCGTCCTGCAGGTCCTTGAGGTGGCCCTCGAAAGTGTTGAGGTCGGCATCCGTGATACCGATCTGGTCACGGTTGCCGGCGCGGCGCGATGCGCCCGAGCGCTGGCCCTGCGAGTTGGTGCCGCTGCTGCCGTAGGTCTGCGCGGCGCGCGGCGCCTCGTAGTTGAGAGGTCCACCGCCGGCCATCGCCGGGCGCTGCTGGCGGCGGCGCAGGAAGAAGCTGACGATCAGGCCGATGATCACCACCTGGAACAGCAGGGCGAGCATGCCGCCGAAGCCGCCAAAGCCGAACCCGAACAGCATGCCGAACAGGCCGCTGAACAGGAAGCCGCCGAGCAGCGCGCCGCCGAAGCCGCCGAAAATGCTCGGGCGCGCCGGCGTCGTGGCGTTGCCGACCGTGTTATTGCGGGTCGTGCTGTTGGTCATCGTGTTCTGCACCGGCGCGGTCGTCTTCGGCGAAACCTGCGTCGCCGGTACGCTGCGCTGAGTGAACGTGCCGCGGCTGCCGAAGCTGCCGCCCCGCCGCGCCTCGGCGGTATCCACCGCGACGAGCGAGAAGGCCATGATCAGGGTGGCGAGAAGGGCCGAAAGTCGAAAGCCCCGCGAAGCGAACATTGTGGTTCCCCGTGAAAAACTGTCGTTCATATGGGGGCGGTCGGGGGTGAGTTTTAGACCTTGCAAGTCCCGCATGTCCGATTTTGGTCGCGACCGGCGCATCATCAGAGAGGGCGAAGCAGAGGAAAACTATCCTCGCCCCTCGACTAGGACGCCTATTCTGCTTACCTCCGCCGGTGATGGACGAGCCGCGCCCCTATTTCCTTGATGTGTCGAAATCCGCGCTGGGCCGCTCCTGGGTGGATCGGCTCGATGCGGCAGCGCTGCGCACCGCCTCGGCCATCGGGCAGCGCACTGATCTGTCGGAAATCCTTGCGCGCATCGTGGCTGGGCGGGGCGTCGATGTCGACGGCGCCGCGACGTACCTGCAGCCGACCATTCGCGAGCTGATGCCCGACCCGTCGACGCTGGCGGGGATGGACGCTCTGGCCGAGCGGCTGGCGCGCGCCATCACCGACAACGAGCCGGTGGCGCTGTTCGGCGACTACGACGTCGACGGCGCTTGTTCCTGCGCGCTGATGGCGCGGTACCTTCGGCATTTCGGGCTCGATCCGCAGATCCACATTCCGGATCGCATCTTCGAGGGCTACGGGCCCAACACCACGGCAATCGACAAGCTGGTGGATGGCGGGGCCAAGCTGCTGATCACGCTCGATTGCGGTACCACCAGCGACAAGCCCATCGCCCATGCCCGCGAGCGCGGGCTCGATGTGCTGGTGATCGACCATCACTTGTCCGACGCCGAGCTGCCGCCGGCCAACGCGCTGGTGAACCCCAATCGCCCGGACGACATTTCCGGTCTCGGCTATCTCTGCGCCGCCGGCGTCACCTTCATGGTGCTGGTGGCGACCAACCGGCTGCTGAAGCAGCGTGGCGATACCGGCCTGCCCAACCTGATGACCATGATCGATCTCGTGGCGTTGGCGACGGTGTGCGACGTGGTGCCGTTGAAGGGGCTGAACCGGGCCTTCGTGGCACGCGGCCTCGAAGTTGCGCGCACCGGCTCCAATCGCGGTATCAGCGCGCTGGCGCTGGCGGCGCGGCTGTCAGGACCCTTGAACGCGTATCACCTTGGTTACCTGATCGGGCCGCGCATCAATGCGGGCGGCCGCATCGGTGACGCGGCGTTGGGCACGCGACTGCTGTCGCTCGACGACGAGCAGCAGGCGTTGCAGATCGCGGCGCAGCTCAACGAGCTCAATGTGGAACGTCAGCGCATCGAAGTCGAGGCGGTGGAGGAAGCGACCCGCGCCGCCGAGGTCGAGATCGGCAGCGGGGAGGGCCCGCCGGTGCTGGTTCTGGCGTCCGCCAACTGGCACCCCGGCGTCGCCGGCCTGATCGCAGCGCGCCTGCGCGAGCGCTTCGAGCGGCCCACCTTTGCCATCGCCCTGCAGCCCGACGGCACCGGCACCGGTTCCGGCCGCTCGATGCCGGGGGTCGATCTCGGCAGCGCCGTGATCGAGGCGGTGGAACTGGGCCTTGCGGCCAAGGGCGGAGGCCACGCCATGGCGGCGGGCGTGACATTGAAGCCCGGGCAACTCGGACCGTTCCGCGCCCATGTGGTGGAGCGGCTGGGCACCAGCGTTGGCGCGGCGCGGGCGCTCACCGCGCTCTCCATCGATGCGGCGATGACGGCGCGCGGGGCGACCCCGCAGTTCGTCCACGAGATCGAGCGGGCAGGGCCTTTCGGCGCGGGCAGTCCGCAGCCGGTTTTCGCGTTCCCGTCGCACAAGGCGCGGTTCGCTGAAATCGTCGGCACGGGCGGGCACGTGAAGTTCACCCTGACCTCCGACGACGGCGCGCGACTCAAGGCCATCGCCTTCCGCGCCGCCACGACGGCGCTGGGCGAGGCGCTGCTCAGCGCCGGCAACGATACCCCGCTACACATGGCCGGAACGTTGTCGATCGATCACTGGCAGGGCCGGGAAGAGGTGCAGTTTCGCCTGCTGGACGCGGCGCGGCCGGGTGGTCGTTAGCGGACTGAAAGCACCGCTTGCGGCTTGAAAGTCATGCTTGCATATCCACTTATGGCGGCTAAAGTGCTGCCCTAATTCGCGGGGAACGCCGCTGCTGTTGCTTCTGGCACTGACGCGGCGGCGTTGGTTTGACCGCTCGGCGGAGCGGACCAATAGTCTGGAATGTTGCGTCATGGATAAGCTTGCGGTTGAAACGAGGGCGGTGTCGCCCACGCCGTGGACCCATCTGCTGTCGACCGTTGCGGCATGGCTGGGAAAGCGCCTTATCGGGCGTCCCAAGCATGGTGCAGTGACCATCACCTTCCCCAATGGCCGCTCCCGCACCTTCGGCGATCCGGCGACTGGCGTGCATGCCCGGCTGACCCTGCACAACTTCAAGGTGCTGCAGAAGACGCTGCAGCGCGGCACCGTGGGCTTTGCGCAGGCGTACATCGATGGCGATGTCGAGATCGAGGACCTGACGGGGCTGTTCCGCTATTTCCTGCAGAACCGCGACGTGCTCGATAGCGGCGAGGACTCCTGGTACGGCCGCGCCGCCCAGGACATCACTTACCACCTGAGCCGCCACAACTCGAAAGAGGGCAGTAAGAAGAACATTTCCGAGCACTACGACCTCGGCAATGACTTCTATGCCGAGTGGCTCGATCCCTCCATGACCTACTCCTCGGCCATCTTCACCTCCGACGACCAGTCGCTCACCGACGCGCAGCACACCAAGTACCGCCGCGTCGCCGAGATGGCGGGGGTGAAGGCGGGCCACCGCGTGCTGGAGATCGGCTGCGGCTGGGGCGGCTTCGCCGAGACCGCGGCGAAGGATTTCGCCGCCGAAGTCTATGGCATTACGCTGTCGGCCGAACAGCTGAAATATGCCAACGAGCGGCTGCAGCGGCAGGGGCTGGATGGCCTAGCCGCCATGCACTTCGAGGACTATCGCGACACCCGCGGCGAGTTCGACCACGTCGCTTCGATCGAGATGATCGAAGCGGTGGGCGAGGAGCACTGGCCGAGCTATTTCAAGACCGTGCACGACCGGCTGAAGCCGGGTGGCACCGCGGCGATCCAGGCGATCACCATCGGCGAGCAGGATTTCCATGACTACCGGGCGCGCCCGGATTTCATCCAGCGCTTCATCTTCCCCGGCGGCATGTTGCTGACCAAGACGGCGATGAAGGAGCAGGGCGACAAGGTCGGCCTGGTCCTCGAGAATGTCGACACCTTCCGCCTGAGCTACGCCAAGACCCTGAAGCTATGGCGCGAGCGCTTCCTCGAGCGCTGGAACGACATCAAGAAGCTCGGCTACACCGAGGAATTCCGTCGCAAGTGGGTGTACTACCTGAGCTATTGCGAAGCCGGCTTCGCCGAAGGCTCGATCGACGTCGGGATTTACCAGTACCGCCGTCCGGCGTGAGGGGGCCTGCCCTCTCCCCTCAACTCGCATCCACCAGCGTATCCCGGTAGAACTTCAGCACCGCATCGGCATCGACGCTGACGGCGATCGTCTGGCTCGGGCGGCCGTCCCAGGGACCCGGCGGATAGTTGCGACCATCCGGCTTGATGATGGTCTGGCCGATGGCGATGCCTTCGGTGACGACCCGGATCGCGCCGGTCTCGACCTCGTAGAACTCGGGATGCAGGGGCAGTGCTACCGCGCTCGAGTCGTGGACGTAGAAACCGTCGAGCCCGGCGCTCTCGCGATGGAAGTTCTGGTAGAACGCCGAGATGGCGCGAACGAACGCACCGTCGCTGCCGGCGGCGTCCGCGAGCTCCTCGAGATAGGGCTCGGTCATGATTGTCGCCTGCGTCACGTCGAGCCCGGCGATCGACACCGGCCAGGCGGCACCGAAGACGATGTCGGCGGCATCCGGGTCGCCCCAGATATTGGCCTCGGCGACCGGCGTGACATTGCCGGTGTGCCCATTGCGGCCAAACGCGCCGCCCATCACCACAACCTGCTTGACCAGCCCGACGATCTCCGGCGCCTCGCGCATGGCACGCTCGAGGTTGGTCATCCGGCCGACGGCGATGATCGTCACCTCGTGCGGGTTAGCGCGGACGAGATCGATGATCAGCTGATGCGCCGGGCGCGGGTCGGCAGTCTCGGTGACCGCTGGCAGCCAGATGTCGCCGAGACCGTTTACGCCATGGACGAACGTCGGCGGCGCATCGGGCTCGCCCACCAGCGGTGCGCCCGCGCCCTGCGCGACGGGCGCACTGAAGCCGAGCTTCTGCTTGAGGTACAGCGCGTTGCGCGTGGTCGTCGCGATGTCCGCATTGCCGAACACCGTGGTGACGCCGATCAATTCGATCCGCGGATGACGGGCGAGCAGCAGCAGGGCCATGGCGTCGTCGACGCCGGGGTCGGTATCGTAGATGACTTTGAGTGTTTGCATGCCGGACATCATGCATGCCGCGGCGCAGCGCGCCAGCCTGACGGGCGGTGCAGCCAATACTTCGGCTGCCTCAGCTTTCCGATGTAGTTTGCGCCGCGGCCGTTACTGCGCCCGGAACGATAGATAGCGCCTCCAAGCTTGCCCGCTCGGGCAAGCAAGCTCTCGCCCCGGCTGTCGTCCGCCTAAGCTTGCTTTCACGCAAATTTGGCGCATCATTTCATAAAACCCGCGCCGCTTCGTACTCTCGCTCGAACTACGCACTTGTGCGAAACTCGTTCCAGATGACGGAACGGCACCAGAATCGGTGATAACGGTTCCGCTAACAGCAGGGGTGACCTCTCGAATGGCCAAGGCGCTCTACCTCGTGATCCAGAGCCGCGACAATTGGTGGGTCGATTTCGAGGGCAAGGCGCACGGGCCTTACGCGTCGCGCTCCAATGCGGCGCTCGAGGCGCAGTCGCTGGCCCGCTTCCAGGCCCATAGCGGCCGCGAGGCCGAAGTGCTGGTGCCGGACGAGCAGGGCAAATACTGGGTGGTCTGGTCGAGCCTCTCCGATCGCGGCGACGGCCGCAACTTCAGCCCGTACCGCGTGGCCAGCTGACTTTCAGGATATTGCCGTACAATACCGGGTCATCCCCGCGAAAGCGGGAACCCCTGTTTCTCGCCTGCGAACGGAGATCCCCGCTTTCGCGGGGATGACATCGGGTGTGTAGCGAGGTCAGCGGATCAGCTTGCTCGGCACCTTGCGCACCAAGATCTCCTCGTGCCCGTCCTCATGCGCCCGCGTCAGCCGGTGCACGCCGTCGAGGATCAGCCAGCGCCCCTTGAAGCGGGTGATCTCGATCGGGAACATCAGGTTCGCCGCGCGCACCCGCCGGTATTCCTTTTCGTAGCGAAACGGCGCGCGCAGCACCTGGCGCGGCGTAAGCACGTACCGGTCGTCGCCGAGCCCCCACACCGGCACGTCGAGATGCCAGAGCAGCCTGTCGATCGGGAATGTTTCGGCCGGCAGGTCCAACGCCCACAGCGCCTCGACGTCCCAATCGAAGGCATACCAGTACTCCTGGATGGTCGCCGGCAGCTCGATCACGCTCAGCCCGTCTCCCGTTGGCGAGTAAATCGTAGCACCGATTGGTGAAAGCCGGATGACCTGCGGGATCGGGGCAGAAACATGACTTGACTAATCAGCTTAGCGCCTTGATAGGTGACCCCCATAATCAACATATTTTCGGGTCCCTGTTATGTCCCTCAAAGCTCTTGCCGCCACTGCTTTTGCGACGCTTCTGCTGGCTTTGCCCGACGCCGCGCTCGCACAGGCCTGGAGCTATGTCGACGGCTCGGGCGCTACCGTGACGCTGGACCATGTGCCCACTCGCATCATCGCCAGCCAGGACGCCGCAGCCGGCCTGATCCCGCTCGGCATTCGCCCGGTTGGCATCTACGCTGATAGCGCCGTCGCCGACGCCAAGGCGCTCGAAGGGCTGGACTTGACTGGCATCGAGATCCTCGGCGAGGCCTGGGGCGAAGTCAGCATCGAGAAGGCCGCGGCGCTGAAGCCGGACCTGATCGTCGGCGAGTGGTGGCCACTCGACAGCGCCTGGAGCGGCGGTGCGGACGTGGTCAATGCGCTGAAGCCCCTGGCCCCGATCACCGGCACCAGGCAGGGTGCCTCGATCGTCACCCTGATCGAAGACTACGAGAAGCTCGCCGAGAGCCTCGGCGCCGATCTGGCTGCTCCGCAGGTCGCCGCCGAAAAGGCCGCGTTCGTTGCCTCGCGTGACAAGTTCAAGGCGGCCGTGGCCGCCAAGCCCGACCTTTCCGCCCTCGCGGTGTGGGCCGGCACGGATGCGCTCTACGTCGCTGCTACCGCCGGCTCGTCCGAACTGATGGACTTTGCCTCCTGGGGCCTCAGGCTGATCGATCCTCCTGTGGCCGATGATCGCGGCTACTGGGAGACGTTGAGCTGGGAGCAGATCGACAAGTACCAGCCCGACCTGATCCTGGTGGACAATCGCTCCAGAACCACGATCGAGACGGCCAAGGCGCAGGCCACCTGGACCACCTTGCGTGCCGCCGCAGCGGGGCAGGTGACCGACTGGCCGGCATTCTGGCTGCGCAACTACGCCGCCTATGCCCGTGAGCTCGACAAGCTCACCGCGGCTATTGACGCTGCCGACGCGACCGTCGGCGACTAAGTGCCGGCCTCCGCCACATCGGCGACAGGGCTGCCAGCAGCGGCACGTGCCGGCGGCTTCGTGCTGCTGGCGCTGCTGCTTGTCGTGGTGCTGGTGCTCTCGATCACGGTAGGCGCCCGGCCGATCGCGTTGGGCGACATCTGGAACGCGCTGACGGCGTTCGACCCGACGCAAACCAACCACAAGATCATCCTCGACCTCAGGCTGCCGCGCACGCTGGTGGGCCTGCTGGTCGGGGCGGCGCTGGGGCTCTCGGGCGCTATCCTGCAAGGCGCGACCCGTAACCCGCTGGCCGATCCCGGCATCCTCGGCATCAATGCCGGTGCGACGCTCTGCGTGGTGCTTGGCATCTCGGTGTTCGGCATTACGCAGCTCTCGGGCTATGTCTGGCTTGCCTTCCTCGGGGCAGGGGCGGCGATGCTGGTGGTCTACCTCGTCGCATCGCTCGGTCGCGAAGGCGCGACGCCGGTGAAGCTGGCGCTGGCCGGCGCGGCGGTCACCGCGGCGCTGACTTCTGTCACCAGCGCCATCCTCATTACCAATGTCGAGACGCTCGACCAGATCCGCTTCTGGCAGGTCGGCGCGCTCACCGGGCGCACCACCGACATCCTGATGCAGGTGACGCCGTTCATCCTCGCCGGCATCGTCCTGGCGCTGCTGACCTCGCGTATACTCGACGGGCTGGCGCTGGGTGACGACGTCGCCCGCGGCCTCGGCCTCAAGGTGCAGCGTTCCCGCGCGCTGGTTGGTCTCGCGGCGGTGATCCTCGCCGGAGCTGCAACTGCCGCGGCTGGGCCGATTGCCTTCGTCGGCCTCACCGTGCCGCATCTTGCCCGTGCCTTCACCGGCCCGAACTACCGCTGGATCCTGCCGTACTCGATGCTGCTGGCGCCCATCCTGCTGCTCGGCGCCGATATCATCGGCCGGGTGATCGTGCCGCCGGGCGAGTTGCAGGTCGGCATCGTCACCGCTGCGCTCGGGGCGCCGTTCTTCATCGCGCTGGTCAGGCGCAGGAAGCTGGCGGAGCTATGAGCGCCACGTCCAGTCTCCCCCCCGTCGGCGCAGTCGTTGCGGCGCGCAAACGCTTGCAGCGGCGCTATGGCCTCGTGGTGCTCGCCCTCGCGCTCCTGTCGCTGGCGGTGGCGAGCCTCTCGATGTCGGTGGGCGACTATCCGCTGCCGCTCGCCAACGTGGCGCGCTCGCTGCTTTCACCGCTCACCGGCAACGCTGACGCGGCGAACGACTTCATCGTGCTCGGCGTCCGCCTGCCGCGCGTGATGGCCGGACTGTTGTCCGGCGCGGCGTTCGGACTTTCCGGCGTCATCTTCCAGACCATCCTCCGCAACCCGCTCGCCAGCCCCGACATCGTCGGCATCACCACCGGCGCCAGCGCCGCGGCGGTGCTGGCGATCATCGTGTTCAAGTGGTCGGGGCTCGGTGTCTCGGTCATGGCCTGCGGCGGCGCGGTGCTGACGGCGCTGCTGATCTACGGCCTCGCCTGGCGCAATGGCGTCACGCCCTACCGGCTGGTGCTGATCGGCATCGGCATGGCGGCGCTGGCGGGGGCGGTGGTCTCGTACCTGTTCACCCGCGCCCGCATCATGGAAGTGCAGGAGGCGCTGAGCTGGCTGACCGGCAGCCTCAACGGCGCGAGCTTCGAGGCGCTGACGCCGCTGGCCGTCGCGCTATTGGTTCTCGGCCTGCTGGCAGCCCTGTTGTCGCGGCCACTGCAATCGCTGCAACTGGGCGACGACGCGGCTATTGCGCTCGGCACCAGGGTGGAGTTCTCCCGCCTCGGCCTGATCCTCGTCGCCGTATTGCTGGCCGCCTTCGCCACGGCGGCTGTCGGCCCGGTATCGTTCGTCGCCTTCATCGCCGGCCCGATCGCGCGGCGCCTGCTCGGCCCGTCGGGCAACGCGTTGCTGCCCGCCGCGCTGGTCGGCGGCCTCGTCACCAACGGCTCCGATTTCGTCGCCCAGCACATGCTTGGCCGAAACCAGTTGCCGGTTGGCGTCGTCACCGGCGCGCTCGGCGCCGCGTTCCTCATCTACCTGCTCGCCGCCGCCCATCGTTCCGGTCGCGGCGGCTGATCCGGAGGCGTTTGATGTCAGTGAACCACCAGCTCTCGGCTGCCGACCTGACGCTCGGCTATGGCAATCGCACCATCGTGGAGAAGCTCAGACTCGACATCCCGCCGGGGAAGTTCACGGTGATCGTCGGCGCCAATGCCTGCGGCAAGTCCACGCTGCTGCGCGGGCTGGCGCGGCTGCTGACCCCGAGCGCCGGCACGGTCTATCTCGACGGCCGCGCCATCCACCAGATGCCTACCCGCGAGGTGGCAAGGCTACTCGGCGTCCTGCCGCAGACCCCTGTGGCGCCAGATGGCATCACCGTCGCCGATCTCGTCGGCCGCGGCCGTTACCCGCATCAGGGCTGGTTCCGCCAGTGGGTCGCGACTGACGACGTAGCCGTAGCCACGGCACTGCAGGCAACCGACACGCTCGATCTCGCCGACCGCGCCGTCGACGAACTCTCAGGCGGGCAGCGCCAGCGCGTCTGGATCGCCATGGCGCTGGCGCAGGAAACCGAGCTGCTGCTGCTCGACGAGCCGACGACGTTCCTCGACATCAACCACCAGGTCGAGGTGCTCGACCTCTTGACCGACCTGGTGCAACAGCGCGGCCGTACCGTGGTCGCCGTGCTGCACGACCTGAACCTCGCCTGCCGCTACGCCGACCACATCGTCGCCATGCGAGACGGCAAGATCGCGGCATCGGGCGCGCCGGGCGAAGTGGTGACAGCGGAGCTGGTGAAATCGGTGTTCGGTATGGAAGCCGAGGTGTGCCCGGATCCGGTGTCGCGCACGCCGATGATCGTGCCGGTGGGACGGCACCGGGTGCGGCCGAGGCTGAAGGCGGCGGCGGAATAGGGGCTTAGTTCAGTCCCGCTCGTCATGCCGGGCGAGAAACTCGCGCACCGCATCCCAGAACAGCGGCTTGTTGACCGCCTCGTGGCCGATATTGGCGATGATCGCCAGTTCGCCGGCGCCAAGGTGCCGGTAGAGCCGATTGGCTTCCTCAATCCCGCCCAACTGGTCTCGATCTCCCATGATCACCAGTGCCGGCACCGAAATCGAGGCGAGTTGCCGTTCGGTGTAGCGGGGCAGGGTGAGCCAAAGCTCAGAGATCTGGCGCAGGAACGACTTCCAGTAGTCGGGGCCATAGTGGTGCGCGTGCGCCACCTTGATTTGCTCGAAATACGGACCGAACTCGCGCGCCAGCCGGTCGAAATCCACCTCCCCGGGCGATGGAAACCCCCAGCCGTGCAGCCCCTCGATATAGGCATCCGTCGGCTCGCTGAGCGTGCCGCCCAGCACCAGCGCGCCGGCCTTGCCGGGATGGCGGAGCCCGAACTCCAGCGCCGTCTGCCCGCCATCGCTGTATCCGACGATCAG
Source organism: Devosia sp. P1_H9 (assembly GCF_056405135.1). Lineage (NCBI taxonomy): Bacteria > Pseudomonadati > Pseudomonadota > Alphaproteobacteria > Hyphomicrobiales > Devosiaceae > Devosia > Devosia sp. P1_H9. Next base: position 499,380 of record NZ_JBFUCQ010000002.1, on the reverse strand, counting down.
CGGCCGCTTCAGCCCGAGCGCCGCGATGAACCCGGCGACGTCGTCGGCGAACTGGGCGTAGCTCATCTTCTGCGCCGGGTTGCTGGTCTTGCCGTGCCCGCGGGTATCGAGGGCGAAGACGCGGTAGCGGTCGGCCATCCGCGGCATTGCCTCGCCCCACGAGCTGGCAGTCGCTGTTCCCCCGTGGAGGAGCAGGAGCGGCTGCCCGCGGCCTTCCTCGAGGTAGTGCACCTCGAGGTGGCCGACGCGGACGGCCTTGCTGATGGGGCTCACTGCTTGTCGAGCCAGAGGCCGATCTGGTCCATCAGGAAGTTGGTGCCGGCCTCGCGCTGCGCCGAGGTGTCGAGCCCGTCGAGGAAGGCGCCGTCTTCGCGCAGCACCATCCGCGTGCCGCCGTCCTGGGCGGTGAACTCGACGGTCGCGACGCTGACCGAGATGCGCTGCCCATTCATGTGCATCTCGTAGGTGTAGATGATGCGGTTGTCCGGCACGATGTCGCGATAGGCGACGTCGAAGACGAAGTCGGTGTCGCCCATCTTCTCGGCATTGTACTCGCGGCCCCCCTCCTTGAACTCGAAGATGCTGTTGGGCTTTGCCGGATCGGGCGAGCCGAACCACTGGCGCTTGAACTCGGGATTGGACCAGGCCGAGAACACCTTGGACACCGGATGCTTGTACTTGCGCTCGATGGTGAAGCTGCCGTGGGCGATGGAACGTTCGGTCATTTGCATTTCCTCATTCTAGGCTTGGCTGATGATGTTGAATTCGAAGTGGGTCACATCAGGCGAGGCCGCCACGACCCGGGTGCGGACGAGCTCGATGTGAGCGTCGCCAATCTTGTCGAAGAGCCGCGTGCCGCCGGCGAGCAGCACGCTGACCACCTGGATCTGCAGCGCGTCGGCAAGGCCGGCCCTGAGAATCTGCTGGGCAGCCTCGGCTCCCATTACGATCACGTCCTTGCTGCCGGCTGCGTTCTTCGCCTGCCGCACGACGCTTTCGACGCCATCGGTGACAAAGCGGAAGCTGGCGCTTTTGGTCGGGAGGTCCGGCCGCGGGTTGTGGGTCAGCACGAACGACGGCGCCGGGTAGGGCGTGTCGTCATCCCAGTGCACGAAGCCGAGATCGAAGGTCCGCCGGCCGACGATCACTGCGCCGAAGGCGTTGACCGACGCGGCGGCCTCGGCAGCGTCAGCGGGATCCTTGTCCTGCTTGTCTGCAGGAAACATCCACTCGTGCAGACGGTCGCCGCCGATACCCATGGGGTCACGCGCTGAGACTTCCGGCCCCGTGACGTAGCCATCGAGGGACATGGAAAAGCGCAATACAACTCTGGCCATCTGACCCTCCTGTGGGTGCAGGGCATAGCTCGCCCGTCGCCGGAAACGGTGCTTCCGGCTGATTAGTTCTGCTCTGTCGTCGTTACGGCGTTACTTGCCGGGCTTGTCCGGGCCGCTGGGCAGCGCGTCGAGGAACGCTCCCAGCCGGTCCAGCCGGTGCTCCCAGCCGACACGTCGATCATTGATCCACTTCTCGGCCATGCTGAGCGCTCCCGTGTCGATGGTGCAGGTTCGCACCCGTCCGACCTTCTGCGTCGTCACCAGCCCACTCTGTTCCAGCACCTGGAGGTGCTGCACGATGGCGGGCAGGCTCATCTTGAACGGTTCGGCCAGCTCGCTGACCGATGCCGACCCTCGGCTCAACCGCTCCACCATGCGCCGCCTTGTGGGGTCGGCCAGGGCCTGGAACATGAGGTCGAGGGGTTCTGTCTCTTGGTTAAGCATGATCTTAAGTATCGCGACGCTGAGTGGCTGTCAATACGTAAGTGAATGCTTAAGTGATTTTCTCAAGGCGTCGAGAGGCTGACGGCGTCGGTGGTCCATTCGGGCTCCGGCTCGGGGTTGAGCCGCTGCACGGTGATCGTCTTGGGCGGGCCGCCGAGTTGGCCGAAATAGGTGGCAAAGGCGGAGTCGGCCGCGTCGCGGCCCACAGCGATGCGCATGATGCCATCCAGCGGGCAGAGGCGGGTTGCGTCGAAGAGGTACCAACGCCCGCCCAGATAGGCTTCGAACACCGCGTGAAAATCCTGCGGCACGAGATCCAGCGCATAAGCCGAGACGAACCGGGCAGGGATCCCGAGGGCCCGCGCGAAGGTGATCCCCAGGTGTGCGAAGTCGCGGCAGACGCCGGCGCGCAGCGTGAACGTGTCGTAGGCCGAGGTGCTGATGTCGCTGGAGCCTTCGAGATAGTCGACGTTCTCGAAGATCCAGTTGCAGATCGCCGTCACCTTGTCGTAGCCGCCGCGGATATCGCCGAACTGCCGCCAGGCGAAGCGCCCGAGCCTGTCGGATTGGCAATAGCGGCTCGGCGACAGGTGCCCGATCACCTCGAACGGCAGTTCGGCTACCGGTACCTGCGCGATGGCTCCGGGGTCGCTGATGAATGGGTGCGCGTCGATCTGTGCGGTGTAGCCGATCAGGTGCTGGCCGACCGGCAGCACCATCCGCCGGTAGCGGTTGCCGGTTTCAGGCACGACATGCGACTCGGTAGCTATTCCGGTCGAGATGCTGAATTGCTCGCCGAGGATCTCCTGGCCCTCGCCGCGCTGCGCCTCGATGTTGAGGATCAGCGTCGTGTCCGCCGCCACATCGTATTGCAGGCTGCAACTCACCGAGAACTTCATCGCGTCATCCCGTCCGATGTGCCTCAATTCGGCACGCGCCTGGAAAGTTCCGCGGAACCGCCGTGACAGGTCGGCGGTTGTGATCCGGGGCAGGGAACGGGACCGGTTGCGATGACAGTGATACGGGTACGCCACGTCACGACGTACAGCTATCGGCGGCCAGTGCGCTTCGGCGAGCACCGGCTGATTTTCCGCCCGCGGGACAGCCACGACCAGCGCCTGATGAGCTCAGCCATATCGATCTCGCCCAACGCCGAGATCCACTGGATCCACGATGTCTTTGGCAACTGCATCACCATCGCGGAGATTGCCGGTGCGGCTACCGAACTGCGCTTCGAGACAGACATCGTGCTCGATCACACACCACAGATGGGCCCGCGCTTCAGGACCGAGGAGCGCGCCAAGCTCTGGCCATTCGAATACGACGAGGAATGCTTGCCCGACCTCACCCCTTACCTGCGTCGGCACCACCCAGCGCCCGAGGTGGAGGCGTTTGCCCACCGGTTCGTGCGCCCCGAACTCGAGACCGAGACCGGGCGCCTGCTGATGACGATGACGGTGGGGATCCGTGAGAGCTTCAAATACTCGCGCCGCACCGATCCCGGCACGCAGTCGCCGGTCGAGACGCTGGCCACGCGAACGGGCACCTGCCGCGACTTCGCGCTGCTGATGATCGAGGCCTGCCGCAGCCTCGGCCTCGCCGCCCGGTTCGTCACCGGCTACATCTACGTGCCGTTGCGCGACACCGGTCCGACGCCGCGCGGTGGCGGAGCCACGCATGCTTGGGTGCAGGTCTTCCTGCCGGGCGCCGGCTGGGTCGAGTTCGATCCCACCAATGGCATCGTCGGCAGCAAGGACCTGATCCGCGTCGGCGTGGCACGCGAACCGCGACAGGCAAAGCCCCTCAGCGGCAGCTTCATCGGTGACCGTAAGGACTATCTCGGCATGACCGTCCAGGTGAACGTGACCGCCGATATCGGGCGCCAGAAAGAGCAGGCCGAGGCGGCGGCAGCAGGCCGGCGTCTCCGCGATGCCAATGCCGAGAGCATCGCGGAACGCCCGCGGCAGTGACTTCCAGTCACGGCACCTGACCGGCCTTCGACCGAAGCACAACTTTACGCGCGCCGGATTTCCCTATTCGATCCGCCCCGCGGCTTTGCCGTCTATTCGGAGGAAATAATGAAGTATCGCTATCTCGGCCGTAGCGGCCTGCTCGTGTCGCGGCTTTGCCTCGGCACCATGACGTTCGGCAATTCGCAGTGGGGCTGCGACCAGGAGACGTCGAGCGCCATCGTCAAACGCTTCGTCGAGGGCGGCGGCAACTTCATCGACACCGCCAACGGTTATTCCGGCGGGGCCTCGGAGACCATGCTCGGCGTGGCGCTGAAGGACCACAGCCGCGACCAGTTGGTGATCGCCACCAAGTGCTGGTTCCCAGCCGATCCGGCGGTGACCTCGCGCGGCCTCAGCCGCAAGCACATCGTCGAGGCCGCCGAGAAGAGCCTGAAGCGGCTCGATACCGACTACATCGACCTCTACCAGTTCCACGGGCCCGACCCCTACACGCCGATCGAGGAGAGCCTCCGCGCCGCCGACGACCTGATCCGCGCCGGCAAGATCCGCTATCTCGGCTGCTCGAACTTCTATGGCTGGCAGATTGCCAAGACCAATGGCGTCGCGGCGCTCAAAGGCTATGAGCCGCTGGTCTCGGCGCAGCATCTCTACAACCTCGTCCGCCGCGACATCGAGCGCGAAATCCTGCCGGCCTGCGACGACCAGGGCCTCGGCATGATCTGCTGGAGCCCGCTGGCCGCCGGCATGCTCACCGGCAAGTACCGCGGTGAGGACAAGCCCGACGAGAAGTCCCGCATCGGCCAGCAGGCAGCGATCACCCTGCCGCGCTACTGGTTCGAGGATTCGCTGAAGATGATCGACAAGGTCGTCGAGGTGGCGGGCAAGCTGGGGCGCACCCCGAGCCAGGTGGCGCTGAGCTGGCTGCTCGGCGATAGCCGCGTCACCGCCGCAATCATCGGTGCCCGTCGCGTGGAGCAGGTGGCGGAGAACCTCGAGGCCGGCGATTTCGACCTGCCGGTGGACGTGCGCAAGGAGCTGACCGACGCCATGCCGCTCAAGCTCGGCTACCCGTACGAGTGGATGGACACGAACCTCCCGGGCACGTTCGGCAAGGCCGAGCTGGAGCCCACCCACACCCAGCGGCTGCCATAAGCCGAGCCACCGGCCTCTCCATGATCCTCCCCCGCGTGGCGGGGGAGGGGGACCACCCGAAGGGTGGTGGAGGGGGCGGCCAAGTCCGCCGTCTTGCCTTCTCCCCTTGTGGGAGAAGGTGCCCAAAGGGCGGATGAGGGGTTCTCTCCGCCAACTCAGCCGCTCGTCGCATGCGCGTCGATCGCGCAGCCTGTGGCTGTGGACCCCTCATCCGGCGCCACGCGCCACCTTCTCCCACAAGGGGAGAAGGCAAGAGGGGAGCCTCCCTCAGTTCCAGTCCGGCTCCCCAGCAAACCGGTGCCCGCTGATCCAGTCCTGGTCCAGCTCCACCCCAAGCCCCGGCGCAGTCGACACCTGCATCTTGCCGTCCCTGATCTGCAGTGGATTGGGCGACGCCCACGCAATGCTGTCCGCCCGCCGCGTGCACTCAATCCGCGGGCAGTTGAACACCGACGCCGCCAGCTGCTGGCTCGCCGCGTTCATCAGCAACCCGCTGACATTGTGCAGCGTGATCGGAGTGCGATACAGCGCTGCCAGATCCGCGATCGCCTTGGTGCCGGTGATGCCGCCCGAGCTGATGATGTCGGGCTGCAGGCAGTCCACCGCCTGTGATTGCAGGAACGGCAGCGCCCCCTCGGGCAGCTCGATGTTCTCGCCGGTCATGATCGGAATGTTGGTGGCGCGGCGGAGCGCCAGCCAGTTCTCGGAAAAGCCCGGCTGCAGCGGGTCTTCGTAGTAGATCGGCTTGATCTCCTCAACCGCCTCGGCCACCGCGATTGCGCTCGTGGGATCAAGCTCGTTGTGGCAGTGGACGATAATGTCGATGTCCTCTCCCAAGTGCTCGCGCGCCAGCTCGTAGGAACGGCGAATCTTGCGGATGTCGCCCGGCGACAGGCTTGGCACGTATTCCTGCATCTCGATGCCAATGGCGTCGTGGATGTCGACCTTGAAGGTCTTGAAGCCGTGCGGGTCGGACTTGAGGTCGGCCGCCGCCCCGGCCCAGGCACCGGCATCCGTCAGATCGAAATGCGGGCAGTGCGAATAGAGCTCGAGCTCGGTGTGGAACGCTCCGCCGAGCAGCTTGTGCACCGGCTGTTTGAGCAGTTTCCCCGCGAGGTCCCACAGCGCCATGTCGATCCCCGAGCAGATCATGATGTGCGCCGGGCGTTGGCGATAGGCGTAGAACATGTTGTGGTGGTGGACGCCGATATCGAGCGGGTCCTTGCCGATCAGCTTGAGATGCGGCAACCGCGCGCCACCCTCGGCATGGGTGAGGATCGCGGCCCGCACCAGGTCACCATCGAGATCGCCGCACTCGCCATACCCGGAAATGCCGGCATCGGTGTCGATCCGGATCAGGCAGAACCCGCTATCGAGCCGCAACGCCCTGATCGCGGTAATCCGCGCCTGTCCCCGATCCCCCTGTGACAGGTGCCCAATAGTGGACATGAATGCTCTCCCCCCGTTTTGCCGCCCTCTATAGCGGGGAGTTCGGCAACGAAGCCAGATGCCCAATATGGTGTATTTCGCTCGCGGCCGGCGGATGCGAATAGAGAGCGACGAGCAGGAGGAGCCCGCCATGGACACGATCGACGACAGCCGCGCAGCCAGCCCCGAGGCGCCGGACGCCGTCGGCGTTCACACGATCTGGCCGGGCAACGGCGTCCCTCCTGGCTCCGAGGATTGGACCTGGCGCCAGAGCACGATGCAGATCCCGTGGGCCGAGACCACGCGCCGCCTGAGCCGCAACGTCGTCGTCCCGACGGTCACCGTGTTCCTGCCCAAGCCGGGACAGGCCAACGGCACGTCGATGGTGATCGCGCCCGGCGGCGCGTTCCACTTCCTGATGGTCGACCACGAGGGCTACGACATGGCCCGCTGGCTGGCCGATCTCGGCGTCACCTCGTTCGTGCTGAAATACCGGCTGGCCCGCACTCCGGACGCCGATGCCGACCTGCTGGAGTTTCGCACCAACCTGCAGCGTCGGCTGGGCGAGGCCCGCACCTCGGACTCCGAACCGCCAGCGCGAGATTTCCTCAACGACGTACGGCTGATGGGCGAGGAAGACGGTCGCCAGGCCATCCGCTTCGTCCGCCAGCACGCCGCCGAATGGGGCCTCGATCCGCAGCGGATCGGCATCTCCGGCTATTCGGCTGGCGGCGGCGTCTCGATGGGGGCCACGCTGCAATATGACGCCGCGAGCCGCCCGGACTACTCCGTCGCCATCTATCCAGCCTACCGCGCCGGCCTGCCTGTCCCCGAGGACGCGCCGCCCCTGTTCCTCGCCATCTCCGACGACGACAAATCCATCCCCCCGGTCTCCGCCGCCCGACTCTACGAGGCCTGGCACAAGGCCGGCAGACCCGTCGAGCTCCACATCTTCGGCAACGGAGCCCACGGCTTCGGCATGGGCGCGAACGGCCTGCTGTCCGACCCCTGGACCGATTTGCTTAAGAACTGGATGGCGTCGCAGGGGCTGCTGGAGCGGGCGCGCTAGCGCGCGACCTCGCGTTGGCGAGGCGCATAGAACCGGCAATTTGTGGATTGGCGCGCCCAAGGGGAATCGAACCCCTGTTCCCGCCGTGAGAGGGCGGTGTCCTGACCGCTAGACGATGGGCGCGGAGGAACTCGTTTATCGGCGATGATCGCCTTACCGTCAACCACCGGCCCATGAGGGGAAAGTGGCGCGCCCTAGGGGAGTCGAACCCCTCTCTGCACCGTGAAAGGGTGCCGTCCTAACCGATAGACGAAGGGCGCCGCGGTGGCGTCCGTATAGGGAGGTTCATTCGGGCTGGCAAGTGCAAATTCCGCTCTTTTCGGAGCTTTCAGCAACCCGAGAAGGTGACGGGCTTCCTCCAGCCGCGCGGCCGGTCGCGCACATCCACGTGGATGAAGCCGTGCCCCGGGTAGCAGCCGAGACCGCCCACCTGGTCGTTACGCATGGCGAAGGCGATGAGGCTGCCCTTGCTGACGCCCGGGATGAAGAAGTCCACCGCCATGCAGCGCATGTGGTAGCTCGAGTCCTGGCCCCCGCCGATGATGTTGCGGATCGGATCGCGATAGCCGGAGTTGACGACGATCTTCTTGCCGAACCTGCGCTCGAACGAGGAAATCACCGATCGGAGCTTGGGCGAGATGCAGGAATTGTCGACGTCATCGGAGGAGAGGAACATCCCGGCGCGCTGCACGTAGCCGTTGTAGGAGGCGCTGCCGCCGCCACCCAGAAAGAAGCAGCCGCTCAGCAGCAGGGCGCTCGCGAGCACCGCAATCAGTCGTATCATCGTCACTTCCCCGGCCGCCGACGGGCGGTAAGAAAACGCCGACCCTTGCCCGGCCGGCGCTCGCGAGAAAGCTACAAAGTCTTGGCTAACCGTCAGCTAACTCAACTGGTTAGCAGAGGGTTACCTCAGGGGCTACCGAAGGGAACCCCGAAGCGACTACCAGGCGCCGGTGTTCGGCATCGACAGCCACGGCTCGGCCGGCGGGAGCGCGGCGCCTTCCTGCAGGATCTCGACCGAGATGTTGTCGGGAGAGCGGACGAACGCCATGCGGCCGTCGCGGGGAGGGCGGTTGATGGTGTAGCCGAGGTCCTGCATATGCTTGCAGAAGGCGTAGATGTCCGGGACCTCGTAGGCGAGGTGGCCGAAATTGCGCCCGCCGGTATAGACCTCGGGATCCCAGTTATAGGTGAGTTCGACCGGCGTCTCGTGCTGGCCCTTCGCTGCGAGGAAGATCAGCGTGTAGCGGCCTTTCTCGTTCTCGCTGCGCCGCACTTCCTCGAGCCCGAGCCCGTCGCGATAGAACCGGAGGCTGGCGTCGATGTCGGTGACCCGCACCATGGTGTGGAGATATTTCAACTCTGGTCCTCCCGGAAATGTCGTGGTTGCGGCTGCCGCAACGGGCAGTAGGCATATGCGAGTTCGGCGTCTCCCGTCCACTTTTCGCCGCGCATCGAAACAAACTTGAGTACAATACTCATATAATGTAGCACATCGGTCGCTGACGCATTTCAGAGTCTGGACCCGAACCATGCATACCCTATTCCATCTGCCGGTAATCGCCGCTGGCCTGGCCCTCGCTGCCATGAGCCCGGCCTACGCGCAGGTGAGTTTCCTCGATCATCGCGGTGTGAAGATCGAGCTCGACAAGCCCGCTGAGCGGATCGTCACCACCCACACCACCGGCGCCATCTCCGTGCTGGCGGTCGACGGCTCCGCGGCGCACCTCGCGGCCATGGCGGCCAAGACCAAGGACTCGCTGACCTCAGCGGTCTACGGCGAGATCATCCCCGGCCTGGCGGATATCCCGGCCTCCGCGGTGACCGAGGGCTTTGCCCCGAACGTCGAGGCGATCCTCGCGCTCAACCCGGACCTGGTGATTCAGTGGACCTCCGATCCCGAGCTGATCGAGCCGCTGGAGCGTGTTGGGCTCAAGGTGATGGGCTGGGATTGCTGCACCGAGCAGCAGCGCCGCGACTACCTGATGATGGCCGGCTATGCCACGGGCAAGATCGACCGGGCGGAGTCGATGCTGGCGATCCAGGACGCCTCTAACGCTGCGCTCAAGGAGAAGTTCGCGGCCACCGCTGCGGCTGACTACGTCAAAATCCTCGAAGTCGACCAGCTCGGCGACCAGATCCGCGTCGTCGCCAACTCGTCGCAGGACTACGCGCTATCGGGCGTGCAGAACCTCGCGGCCGATGGCACCGGCGAGTGGTGGCGCACCATCGATGCCGAGCAGTTCCTCGTCTGGAACCCCTCGGTCATCATCATCCCGGCCTGGGAGCCGGACCTGAAGCCGCAGGCCTTCTACGACAACCCGCTGCTCGCCAGCGTCGATGCCATCAAGAACAAGCGCGTCTACAAGGTGCCGGCCTTCAATGCCTCGCCTGACGCGCCGGAAGTCTACCTGACCGCCGTCTGGCTCGCCGCCATCACCTATCCGGAGGCCGCCGCCAGCAACTTCCGTGATGAAGTGGCCAAGGGCTACAAGGCGATCTACAGCGCCGACCTGACCGCCGCGCAGATCGACAAGCTGCTCGAACTCGAGGCCAATGCCGGGTCCGAAGGGTACAGCGCCAAGTTCGGCGGCTAAGAGATGACCGACACCGCCCACGCGGTGGTCGTTGCGGGGCGCGACAGGACGATGCCTGTCGCGCTCATCTGCCTGGCCCTGCTGATCCTGTTCGTCCTCTATTCGGTGACCATCGGCCGCTACGGTCTGACCGTCCCCGACGTCGCCGCCATCCTGATCGACAATGTCGTTCCTGTCGGGACCCCGAACTGGACCGCCGTGCAGGAGAGCGTGGTGGAGATGATCCGGCTGCCCCGCATCCTCGCGGCGGTGCTGGTCGGCTTCGGGCTCTCGGTTTCGGGCGCCGCGCTGCAGGGGCTGTTCCGCAATCCGCTGGTCGATCCCGGCATCGTCGGGGTCACGGCCGGCGCCGGCTTCGGCGGCACGCTGGCGATCCTCCTCGATATCGACGGGGCAGGGCTGCTGGCGCTGTCGTTCTTCTGCGGCATCGGCAGCGTCATCGCGGTGCGGGCGCTAGCGACGGTGAGGGGGCGAACCTCGATCCTCACCCTCGTTCTCGCCGGTGTCGTCGTTTCTGCCTTCTTCGAAGCCGCCATCTCGATCGCCAAGCTCCTCGCCGATCCGCACCAGAAGCTGCCGGCGATCACCTACTGGCTCATGGGCAGCCTCGCCTCCACCAGCTACTGGGATCTGTTGCTGCTCGGCATGGCCATCATCCCGGCGGCGCTGGTGATCTATCTGCTGCGCTTCCAGATCAACATCGTCTCGCTCGGCGAGGACAAGGCCCGCGCGCTCGGCTCTCCCGTGGCGCTGGTACAGTGGACCGTGCTCGTCGGCACCGCCTGCATCTCGGCTGGCGTGGTCGCCACCTCGGGCATGATCGGCTGGGTCGGGCTGATCGTGCCGCACGTGGCGCGCGTGCTGGTCGGCGCCGACCATCGCCGGTTGCTGCCGGTGGCCGGGCTGATCGGCGGCATCTACATGCTCGGCGTCGACAATGTAGCGCGCACCGCCAGCGTGGCGGAGATCCCGATCGGCATCATCACCGCGCTGGTTGGTGTTCCCGTGTTCGCCGTGATCCTCAGGCGCGTTCACAGCAAGGGCGGGTGGCGCGATGATTGAGGTCCACGACCTGGCGCTGCGGCGCGGCCCGAATCTCGTCGTCGACCGGCTGGGCTTCAGCATCGCCGGCGGCCGTATCCTCGGCATCCTTGGTCCCAACGGCGTCGGCAAGACCACGCTGCTGAACGCGCTGATCGGTACGCTGCGTCCGTCGCGCGGCACGGTCGGCGTCGCCGCTCGCATCGGCTACGTGCCGCAACTGTTCGATCTCGCCTTCGACTACACCGTCGCCGACGTGGTGCTGATGGGGCGGGCGCGGCAGATCGGCCTGCTCGGATCGCCGCGCAAGGCCGACTTCGAAGCGGTGGCACTGGAACTCGACCGGCTCGGCATTGCCGACCTCGCCGATCGCAAGTTCAACTCGCTTTCCGGCGGCCAGCGGCAACTTGCGATCATCGCCCAGGCGCTGGTGTCGGAGTGCAGCGTGCTGATCCTAGATGAGCCCTGCGCCGCGCTCGACTACCGCAACCAGGCGATCGTCATCCAACTGCTGGCCCAGTTGCGGGCCGAGCGTGGGCTGACCATCGTCTTCTCCACCCATGCCCCGCAGCACGCCCTCGACGTCGCCGACGACGTGCTGCTGCTGCGCGGGCCGGGGCGGTACGACTTCGGCCCGGCCGCCGACATGCTCACCGCTCCGCGCCTCTCCGAGCTCTACGGGCTGCCCGTGCTCGACGCGCACTTCACCGATAGCGGCGCCCGCACCTTCGTGCCGCGCTTCCTCGACCCAACCAACGGACTTTCACCGTGACGCACAAGAAGATCGCCTACCTGACCTGGGGCAATGCCTGCCAGATGCGCAGTTTCCAGGACTTTTCGGCGCTGCTCGATGACATGATCTATCTGGGCGATCTGCCGCGCCACGACCTTTCGAAATACGCAGCAGTCGTGGTGCCCGATGCGATGGACGACGCAGCGCTGAGGGCGCATGCGAAGCAGCTCAACGACTACGTCCGGCGGGGCGGCTTCCTGATCATCTTCGGCGGTGAGGCAACGGCCGAGATGATCGACGTGGTCCAGCTCAAATGGCAGCCGACCTTCGTCGAGGATTGGCTATGGTGGCAGAAGCCGGGCACGAAGCTCGAGCTGCACCAGCCCGAACCGCATCACCCGATCTGCGAGTCCATCCCGCTGCGCGACATGGGGTGGCACTGGAACGGCGTGTTCGAGCTCAACGACAGGGCGACCTCGGCGCTGAACCTCACCGACGACAGCGGCAGCCTGTTCCTAGACTTCCGCGACCTCCCCAACGGTGGGCGACTGATTGTCTCGACGCTCGATCCGCACCTCCACAATGGCGAGCGCTTCATGCCCGCCACCAAACGCTTCCTCGATGGCTTCTATCCCTGGCTGAACCGCGAGCTCGGCATCGTGCGGGAGCGCAATTTCCGCGTCACCTACCTCCAGTGCTTCCACCACGAGACCGAGTGGGAGCCGGAAGGGCTGGCCGATAGCATCGCCAACCAGGGCGGGATGCTCAGCTATCTGCCGGCCACCGAGCTGACGCCGGAGGCGCTCGAGGAAACCGACATCCTCTATATCCCCAACAACCAGGACCAGTTCCTGCTCCGGACCAAGCAGGACATCCTCCTGGCGTTCCTCGCCAGCGGGCGCCACCTCGTCATCAACTCGGAACCGTCGATAGCGTGGCTGCCATTCCTCACGCCGTTCACGGCCGTGCCGGGGCGTCCCTTCACCAACCTGCATGTACGGGTGCGGAACGACCCGCTCGGATTCTTCGCCGAAATGGACGAGCAGTTCGATGCCTGGTGCGGGGTGGTGGGCCAATATGCGCGCGGTTGGACCGAGGTGCCGCCGGGCGGCATCTGGCTGACCGATGTCGGCCCAGCCGAGGACCCGAAGCCAGCCGACTGGCTGTGGCGCTACCCCACCGACGACGGTCAGGGCGGCTATGTCTTCATGCACAACGGCGACAATATGATTCGCTACCCCGACCACGGCCCGCACACATTCGCGCTGGTGGCGCATATCTGCGCCAAACTGGCGGGGCGTTCGGTGATCAACCCGACGGTGCGACCCGGGCAGTTACCCATTCTTGCAACACTTGTTGGCAGTAATTCTTCACTTCCGGAGCCCGTTGCGAAAAACCCCTGACAAAATCGTAAACGCTTCTTAACTTCCCAAGCTGAATCGGACACAGTGTTTGCTGTGTGGCGTACCCCGACTAGCGGCGGGGCGAGTACGAAAAGGCTTGAGGGCATGGGGGCCAAATTTACAGCCGACGGTGACGAACCCGGGTACCGGTCCGACGAGACCAGCCCGCTCGGTCAGCACCCGGCGTCCGAACACGGCGGGGATACCAGCCTCGATGTTATTGAGGTGGTGGGCTCGATCAAGTGGTTCGACGTCGCCAAGGGTTTTGGCTTCATCGTCCCGGACGATGGGCGCCCGGACGTTCTCCTGCATGTGACCTGCCTGCGGCGCGATGGCTACCAGACCGCCTACGAAGGCTCCCGCATCGTCGTTGAAGCGCTGGCCCGCCCCGGTGGGCTGCAGGCCTTCCGCATCCTCTCGATGGACGACTCGACCGCCAAGCACCCGGCCCAGATGCCGGCGCCGCGCACCCACGTCACCGTGGAGCCGAGCAGCCGCCTCGAGCGGCTCGAGGTGAAGTGGTTCAACCGCATCCGTGGCTTCGGTTTCCTTTCCGCCGGCGACGGCGCTCCGGACATCTTCGTCCACATGGAAACCCTGCGCCGCTTCGGCATCACCGAACTGCGCCCCGGCCAGCACGTGCTGGTGCGCTACGGGCAGGGCCCCAAGGGCCTGATGGTTGCGGAGATCCGTCCCGACGGCTGGGGCGACGCTCCGTCCTCGCACTGACTTCTTGATCCTCCCCGCGTGGCGGGGGAGGGGCCGCCTTACTTCTCACTTTCGCCGGGCACCGTTTGCCTTCTCCCACAAGGGTAGAAGGCGATCATCTGCAGCACCGGTGTTTGCGAACCGCGGCCGCTCCGCTAAGCTGCGGGCAACTCAGACCAACCCCATGCTCTCCATGAACATCCTCCGGGCCCTGCACGGCGCATTTGTCGCCTTACTGCTTCTCACGCTCACCGCCTGTGCCGACGACAACCGGCTGGTGATCAAGTCGAAGAACGGCGATCACCCCTTCACCGTCGAGGTGGTCGATACGCCCGAGACGCGTGCCAAAGGGCTGATGTTCCGCGAATCTCTCGCACCTGATGCCGGCATGCTGTTCGACTTCAAGGAGACCCGCGAGGTCAGCTTCTGGATGAGCAATACGCTGATCCCGCTCGACATGGTGTTCATCACGCCCGAGGGGCTGGTCGCCAACATCCACGCCAACGCCCGCCCGCGCGACCTCACCTCGATCCCGTCGGACGGCCCGGTAATGTTTGTCCTCGAAATCCCCGGCGGCCGCGCCAAGGAACTCGGGATCGCGGCCGGAGACCTCGTCGTCCACGACCGGATCAAGAATGGCGCTAAAGCCGGCTGATCACCATGCAGTCGAGCACCGCGATGAGGTGCAGGCTGGCGCCGGCGACGACGAAGCTGTGCCACACCGCGTTGTGGAAGGTCAGCCGTTCCCACAGGTGGAAGATCAGCCCGACGCTGTAGCAGAGACCGCCCGCCACCAGCAGCCACAGGGCGGTGGAGGGCAGGTGCGAGGCCAGCGCCTGGAACACGAACACGCCGCTCCAGCCGATCCCGAGATAGAGCACGATCGCGCCGCGCCCGAAGCGGTGCGGCACGAACAGCTTCAGCGCCATTCCGGTCAGCGCCGCGCCCCAGATCAGCAGCCCGACCAGGATGCTCGACGGCGTCGCACCCAGCAGCACCAGGAACGGCGTGTAGGTACCGGCAATGAACAGGAAGATCGCCGCCTGATCGAGCCGAGCCAGCGTGCGCTTGGCGGGCGAGGCGATCGGACAGAGGTTGAAGGCGAGCGAGATGCTGAGCACCAGCAGCAGGCTGCCGACATAAAGCACCAGCGCCGGCAACTCGTTCGGCGCCGTCTCGTAGCCGGCGAACGCCAGCAGCACCGCCCCGAGCGCCACCGCCACGACGATGCCGATGCCATGCACCACCCCGTCGGCGATCAGCTCGGGCAGGGTGAAGGGGCGACCTCTGGTCCACCAGGTTCGGGCAATTGTCGTCTCGGTCGTCACGGCTCGTCGGGTCTCTCGCGCAAATAAGCTGTGACAATCCCGTCATCGGACTGTCACAGTCAACCTATTCCTTACCCTGTCGGCTTGACACGTAACGCAGTTGTTACAACTGTCCGCGCACCTCGTTGTTTCGGAAGACAAAATGAGTCTCGCCGACCTCTTTTCAGCTCTCGCCGACCCGACCCGCCTGCGCGTGCTCGAGATGCTGCACGACAAGCCGCGGCCCGTCCATGAGCTCGCCGGCGCCTTCGACATCAGCCGTCCGGCCATCTCGCGGCACCTCAGGGTGCTGAAGGAAGCGGGCCTTGTGAGGGAAGTGAAGCAGGGCCGCGAGAACCTCTATTCGTTCCAGCGCGACGAACTGAAAGCCGGCATCGCCTGGCTCGAGACGCACCAGCGCAAGGCGGGCAAGGGCAAGAAGGCCGTCGTGGCTGAAGTCGCCGCTGCCGTGGCCGAGGCTCCGGCCGCGATCGAAGTTCCCGTCATTGTCGCCGAGCCAATCGTACTACCGGAACCGGCACCAGTCGTGCCGGAGCCCGCGGCCGAGCCGATCGTCTTGGCCGAGCCGAAGGCTCCGGCCAAGCGGCGCACGGCCAAGCCGAAGGTCGCGGCCGAACCCGTCGCACCGCCACCGCCAAAGCAGGCCCCGCAGCTGTCGTTCTTCGACCTGTAGTCTGGGCCTACGGCCCGGGCACCAATTCGTCGATTCGCCGAGTCATGTAGTACCCGAGCAGCCCCGCCCACTCGCGCAGCGCCAGGTTGCTGACCGAGATGTTCTCGGTCGACTGATCCGGCTTGATCCGCACCCCCTCGGCGCCGCTGGCGAGATAGTCCGCGGGCCATGGCACGACGGCAAAATCGGCCCTGCGGAACAGCCCGACAGCACGCGGCATGTGGAAGGCGGAGGTGACCAGCAGCCAGGTCTGGCCCTCGGTCACCCCGGCGAGTTCCTTGGCATACTGGGCGTTTTCCTCGGTGTTCCGCGACTTGTCGTCCATCACGATGCGCTGGGGAGCAATCCCGAACGCCTCGAAGAATCGCTTGCCCGCCAGCGCCTCCGGTTCCTGCTGCACCAGCGCCGCCGGCCCGCCCGCGATGACGATCCTGGCATCTGGATGCCGCAGCGCCAGCCGCAACGTCTCGACGAAGCGGTCGCCCGAGCGGTTGAGTTCGTATCCGCCGCGCACCGAGTTCACCTCGCCATCCATGCCACCGCCCAGCACCACGATGCCATCGATCCGCGCTGGCTCCGCCGGCCGCACGAAGCGCTGCTCGAGCGGCGTGATCAGCAGGTAGCCGAAGGTGGTGAAGCTGAACACGAACAGCAGGAGCGCCGCCAATCCGACCAGTACCCGGGCAGGCCACCGCCGCTTCAGCCAGCTCAGCAGCAACCCGGCGACGAGCAGCAGCACGACCAGCGACAACGGCTGCACCAGCAGCCAGAAGATGCGCGTGATATAAGGAAACAAGGCAGGGTCCTCGCGTGTTGGCGCACCCTGCCACCGCGCCCGGGAATCGGCAAACCCGAGGCCTGACAATCCGGCCCGATTGCGCTACACCCGCGCCACGGCCTCGTAGCTCAGGGGATAGAGCAGCAGCCTTCTAAGCTGTTGGTCGCAGGTTCGAATCCTGCCGAGGTCGCCACCATAGTTCATCCGGCGCAGCCGGTCAGGCAGCGCTTGTGTTGGCTTGTCGAACACGTCGCCTTGTTCGCTCTGCCTTCCAGCAGTTTTTACCAGCGGAAACAGTGGCGTACGGACTTTAGTCCCCATTGTGACAGGCACGCAGGTTGCCTCTTATTGGTCTACCCCGGTCACGCGTCCACCACCCGCGGCCCGGGCGGGTCGGATGCTGTTCCCTCTCGAGGGACGGCATCCGGCTCGGTCTATCAGTGCTTGCGCCAGACCTGCACGTCCTCGTCGGCCACCAGCCGCAATCCGTCGCTGTTCTCGACATAGACCGAGGCGTCCTCCCCGAGCGCGCGCAGCATTCTTGCCGCAAACAATGCGTCGGAAATCGCCTCGTCACGCTGCGTGTAAGGGCGGGGGCCGGCTGAGCTATCGAGATCGTGTCCGGGGCTGGCGATCCGCCAGCCCGCGCCGTCATGCCGCACAAGTATCCTGACCGTCGTCATGCAACGCCTCCGCTCGGCCCTGAACGCGCGAATCCCCGCACGGGTTGCTACGCCGCGATCACGGCAGCAACAGGACCGGACATAAGCACAGCTCGAGTGAGGCCCGCGTTACGGCTTGAACCCGCGCCCCAACAGCAGTTGGTAGGTCGAGAGCGGATAGCCGAACCGTGTGGTGGTCACCGGTCCCAGGTCCTCGACGCTGTCGAAACGGTGGGCGAAACGCTCGGGAGACGCCTTGCCCGGCACCACGATGATCGCAGTCTTGCCCGCGTCCGCGTGGCCTTCGCGCCAGAGCCGCAACTGGCTGTGGCCGCCTTCGAACGAGACGAGGTTGTCATCGGTACCCAGCCCGAAGGCGAGCCGTGACGAGTGGGTGTAGCCGGTCGACCCGATCAGTTCGGCGCCATACTGCTCGGCTGCGCGCCTTGCCGCGGCGGCCACCTGATCCTGGCCGAAGGTGATCGTTGCCTCCCCGTCGCTCATGTGCACCAGCTGGGTCGGAATTGGCGCACCCAGATAGTAGACGGTGGCAAGAACGGCAAACAGCGCTCCCCATCCCAGATGCAGCCGGATGGTCCAGCGCGAGCGGACATAAAGCGGCGCAACCAACAGGAACGGCAGGAAGCTGAGCACCATCCAGTGCGGGCTCACCTGCCGGCTGATCGCACCCCAACCCGCCATCGGCAGGAAGCACAGCGTTGAAATCAGCGCCGTACCCCGCGCGATCAGCAGATACCCCTTCTGCGGCCCATCCGGCAGCTTGCCGAAGAGGAAGCGGCTGAAGGCGGGGATCAGGAACGGCGAGAAAATGAGCACGCAGAAGATGATCAGCCGCACCAGCGTAAACGGCGTGAACAGGTCGGCGTCCGTCTGCATCCGATCGACGGCGTGAAGCTCGAGGCTGGCGAAGCGGTGCTGCCAGTTCCAGAGCAGCACCGGCAGCGTCATCACCAGCGTCAGCGCGCCAGCCAGATAGAGATGCGGGGAGCGGAAGACGCGCCGAAGTCCCGGTTCGGCGATCAGCACGGCCAGCATGCCGGCCGCAACGATCACCGCATTGTACTTGCTCAGCGCGGCGAGGCCCATGAACAGCGCCCCAAGATAGAGGTGCAGCACGCGTTCGTTGCCCTGGAGGACGCCGCCGAGATACCGCCCCATCTGGAACAGGCTGAGGGCGGAAAAGCAGATCAGCAGGTGGTCGGGATAGTTGAGGGTGCTGAGCACGTCGAGCAGCGGCGAAGCGCTGTAGATTGCCAGCGTCAGCCAGAAGAAGCGCTGCGGATCCTCGGGCGCCAGCCAGCGCGAGGCGCGGTGGATGCCGTAGGCCAGCACGAACGACGTGACGACCGGAGCGAAATGGAGACCGGCGGGCGTCCAGCCCAGCAACAGCCTGCCGATAGCCGAGGTCCAGCCGACCATCGGGGCATGGTCGAAATACGACAACTGCAGGTGGCCGCCCCAGAGCCAGTAGTACGCCTCGTCGCCATTGGGCGGAACGACCACGGCGTAAGCCAGCCTCAACAGCAGGAAGCCGGCGACAGCGAGCTGCAGCAACAGTAGATCGCGGCGCGGCATGCTTGTTGCCGTTGCCCCAATGTCGGTATTCGCGTCCAGAACCACGTTGCGCCTCAAGCTGCTCCGGGCCTGTACTATACGGTACATTGAAAAAGAAAAGCCGTGGCGGCAGTCGCGGCCCTAGATCGCCCGGGTGCTCTCCCGCACCACCAGATCGGAGGTGAGCACCACGTGGATCGGCTCGTCCTCCGGCACCACTCCCTCGATGATGTCGATCAGCGAGCGGGTCGCCATCCGCCCGATATCCTCGCGCGGCTGGCGCATGGTGGTCAGCGGCGGGTCGAAGAAGCGTGCCACCGCGATATCGTCGAAGCCGATCACCGAGATGTCGCGCGGGCAGTCTATGCCATCGAGGCGCAGCCGATGAATCAGCCCAAGCGCCATCTCGTCGTTGCCGCAGAACACCGCCGTCGGCAGTTCCCCGCTGGCGAGGAAGTGCTCGGCCGCCTCGGTGCCCGATTCCATGTTGTAGGTGCCCGGGAACAGCCATTCCTCGCGGACCGCTAGCCCTGCCTCCTGCATCGCCTCGGTGAAGCCGATGAAGCGCTCGTTGGTCGATTGGTTGCGCGACGGGCCGATCACGTGGCCGATGCGCGTATGGCCGAGCTCGAGCAGGTACTTGAGCGCCCGCTTGGCAGCGAGCCGGTTGTCGGTGATCACCGAGTGGACTTTCGGGTCCGGAATCTCGTCATAGGCGGCGACTAGGGGCAGGGCGACGCCATCGTCGCGCAGCCCGTGCAGCCGGTTGGTGTCGAGCGAGCCGTCGAACAGCAGCAACCCGTCGGCGCGGTTGGAGAGCAGGTAGTCGCTGAGCCAGCGGTTGGGATCGTCGCCGATCCGGCTCGCCACCAGCACGCTGTAGCCGCGTGCCGACGCCTCGCGGATCACCGCGTCCACGATCGTCGAATAGAATGGGTTGCCGATATTGGGGGCCGCCATCAGAATCGTCCGCGCCGCCTTCAGGCGCAGCGAACGGGCTGCCTGGTTCATCGTGTAGCCGGTCTCGCGCACTGCGGCATGCACCCGCTCGCGCGTCGTTTCAGACACCCGCTCGGGCGAACTGAGGACACGGCTCACGGTTGCTGCCGACACGCTTGCGTGACGGGCAACGTCTTGAATTGTCGGTGTTCTTCTTGTCGGAACCATTGGTTCGCAGCGCTCCCTCACCGCTGCTCACACGTCCTGTCTAGATCGACCTTGACAGCCGCGCAAGGAATGTCTGAAACTCCTGAAATCGATTGCATT
This sequence comes from Devosia sp. P1_H9, assembly GCF_056405135.1. Lineage (NCBI taxonomy): Bacteria > Pseudomonadati > Pseudomonadota > Alphaproteobacteria > Hyphomicrobiales > Devosiaceae > Devosia > Devosia sp. P1_H9. The sequence continues at coordinate 479,213 of NZ_JBFUCQ010000002.1, read as the reverse complement.
GATCTTGTTCAAAGGATTGTGTAATCGATTACACGCAGTCAGCTCCGGAGGCTACCCCGTTAGAGGGACCCCTGTGCGGCTGGCGCTAATTTCGCGAGGGGCGTTCTGCTCCTGGGTGAACGTTGGGAGGACTACATTATGAAGTCAGTCGTGTCGGTGGTGGCCCTGGTGGCTGCCGCCCTGCTTGGCAGCACCGCGGTGCGCGCTGCGGACGTCGAAGTCATTCACTGGTGGACGTCGGGTGGCGAACAGGCCGCCGTGTCGGTGTTCGCCCGAGAGTTCGACGCCCTGGGCGGCGACAAGTGGGTCGATACTGCTATCGCCGGCGGCGAAAACGCCCGCTCGGCCACGCTGCAGCGCATTCTCGGTGGCGATCCCCCGGGTGCGGCGCAGTTCAACCCCGGCCGTCAGTACGAAGAACTGATCGCCGGCAACATGCTGCTGGATCTCACCGATCTTGCAACCAAGGAAAACTGGGCTGGCTTCATCCGTCCGGCGTCCATCTCCGAGGCTTGCCTCGTTGACGGCCACTGGTGGTGCGTGCCGGTGAACATCCACTCCTGGAACTGGGCCTGGGCCTCGATCCCGGCGTTCGAGAAGGCCGGCGTGCCGCTCCCGACCAGCTTCGACGACTTCCTCGCGGAAGCCCCGAAGCTCAAGGAAGCCGGCATCATCCCGTTCGCCATCGGCGGCGAAAGCTGGCAGATCAACGGCGCGTTCGGCGTGCTGCAGACCTCGCTCCTCGGCCTCGACAAGCGTGAGAAGATCCTGAAGGACAAAGACCTCGAGCTGGCCAAGGCAGAGATGCCCGCCGTGTTCGAGAAGTTCCGTCAGTTCAAGCAGTTCTCCGATGAAGGCTCGGCAAACCGCAACTGGAACGACACGACCAATCTCGTCGTGACCGACCAGGCGGCCCTGCAGGTCATGGGCGACTGGGCCCGTGGCGAGTTCGGCGTCGCCGGCGAGAAGGCCGGTGTCGACTACGCTTGCCTCGCGCTCCCGATCGACCACCCGACGGTGTCCACCGGCGGCGACATCTTCCTGTTCCCCAAGCAGGCCGATCCTGCTGTTGAAGCGGCGCAGCTGAAGATGGCGTCCATGATGGTCAACCCGCAGGTCCAGGCGCTGTTCAACAACGCCAAGGGCTCCATGCCGATCCGCGACGACGTCGATATGTCGCTCGCTGATGATTGCATGAAGAAGGGCCTCGAGATCATCAAGGATCCGGCCAACATTGCCCCGGATGCGGGGCGCTGGCAGTCGAACGACACCACCGGCCAGATGAACGACCTCGTTGCCCAGTGCCAAAAGCACCGCCCGGCTCTTTTTTCGGCGTATCCGGGTGGGCAGGGATCCGGGGCCGGTTGTCTCAACAACGCGGGGAGTAACCATGACCCAGATCGCCGAACCAGGCGAACGCGCGGCCACTGGTTTTGCCGGTACGGCAGCGGAGCGCAAACCGCGCACGCGCAGGAAATTCAACATTCAGTCAGTGCTGGGCACGACACCGATGATCGTTACGGCGGTCGGTGTGTTCGTGATCTGCATCATCTTTTCGATCATCTGGTCGTTCACGAACTCCAAGGTCTTCCCGAACTTCAATTTCGTCGGGCTGGCCCAGTATGAGCGCCTGTGGCGCACCGACCGGTGGATCATCTCGGTCCAGAACGTCCTCATCTTCGGCGTGCTGTCGATCGGCGTCGGTATGGTGGTGGGCTACCTGCTCGCGGTTTTCATGGACCAGCGCATCAAGCAGGAAGACCTGTTCCGCTCGATCTTCCTCTATCCGTTCGCCATGTCGCTGGTGGTTACCGGCCTCGTCTGGCAGTGGATGTTCGACCCCAACCTCGGCATCCAGGAGTCGGTCCGCCAGCTCGGCTGGACCAGTTTCGAGTTTGCCCCGCTGGTGAAGCAGGAGACGGCACTCTACGGCATCGTGCTCGGCGGCCTGTGGAACGGCGTCGGCGTCACCATGGCGATCATGCTGGCGGGCCTCCGCGGCGTTGACTCCGAGATCTGGAAAGCCGCCAAGGTCGACGGCATCCCGACCTGGAAGACCTACCTGTTCATCGTATTGCCGATGATGCGGGGCGCCATCGCCACCGCCTTCATCCTGCAGTGTACCGGCGTGGTGCGTGTCTTCGACATCGTCATCGCCATGACCCAGGGCGGTCCGGGCGTCTCGACCCAGATGCCTGCCATCTATGTCATCCAGCACATCACCGATCGCGCCAATGTGGGGCAGGGCATGGCCGCTGCCACCATGATGCTCGTGCCCGTCGTCGTGCTCATCGGCGCCCAGTACTTCCTGCAATGGAACGCCGGCCGCAAGTCGAGGAAGGCCGCATGACCACCGAAGCCATCTCCGGCGGTATCTCCGCCAGCCCCGCTGCCGTAACCGGTCCGCGTGGCCCCAAGCCCAAGCACCTCACCATCGGCCGTGTCGGCGTCTATGCCTTCCTGATCATGGCGGCCATCTTCTTCCTGCTGCCGCTCTGGGTGATGATCGTCACCTCGCTGAAGACGCTGCCGGAGATCCGTCAGGGGCACCTGTTCAACTGGCCGGCGCTGCTGAGCTTCGATCCCTGGCTGAAGGCCTGGGATACCGCCTGTACAGGCCGCGATTGCGATGGCCTGAAGCCGGGCTTCTGGAACTCGGTGAAGATCACCGCGCTCTCTGTGCCGGTGTCGATCGTCATTGCCATGATCAACGGCTATGCCCTGAGCTTCTGGAAGTACAAGGGTTCCGAACTGCTGTTCGGCATCCTGATCTTCGGCGCCTTCGTGCCCTACCAGGTGGTGATCTACCCGCTGATCATCGGGCTGCGCGAAATGCATCTGTTCGCCACGCTCCCGGGCATCGTGATCGTCCACACCATCTTCGGCATGCCGATCCTGACGCTGCTCTACCGCAACTTCTTCGCCTCGCTGCCGATCGAGCTGTTCAAGGCCGGCCGGGTCGACGGGGCAGGGTTCTGGGGCATCTTCTTGCGCATCATGCTGCCGATGTCGGTGCCGATCACCATCGTCGCCGTCATCCTGCAGGTCACCGGCATCTGGAACGACTTCCTGTTCGGCACCGTCTTCGCCGGCCGCGAGAACATGCCGATGACGGTGCAGCTCAACAACATCGTCACCACGACGACCGGCGTCCGCGAATACAACGTGAACATGGCCGCGACCATTCTCACGGCAGCGGTTCCGCTGGTGGTCTATTTCATCTCGGGTAAATGGTTCGTCCGCGGCATCGCCGCCGGTGCGGTGAAGGGGTAAAGCTCCATGTCGTCTAGCGTTTCCATCAAGGATCTCAGCCTCAACTTCGGCCACGTGAAGGTGCTCGAGTCGCTCGATCTCGAAGTCGCCCAGGGCGAGTTCATCGTCCTGCTCGGGCCTTCGGGTTGCGGCAAGTCCACGCTGCTCAACTGCATCGCCGGCCTGCTCGATGTGTCCGACGGGCAGATCTTCATCTCCGGCAAGAACGTCACCTGGGACGAGCCCAAGGACCGCGGCATCGGCATGGTGTTCCAGTCCTACGCGCTCTACCCGCAGATGACGGTGGAGAAGAACCTCAGCTTCGGCCTGCGCGTCGCCCGCATGCCCAAGGCCGAGGTCGATGCCCGCGTGAAGCGCGCCTCGGAAATCCTGCAGATCGAGCCGCTGCTGCAGCGGAAGCCCGTCGAGCTTTCGGGCGGCCAGCGCCAGCGCGTCGCCATCGGCCGCGCCCTGGTGCGCGACGTGGACGTGTTCCTCTTCGATGAGCCGCTGTCGAACCTCGACGCCAAGCTCCGCAACGACCTCCGCGTTGAGATCAAGCGGCTGCATGCGCGGCTGAAGAACACCATGATCTACGTGACGCACGATCAGATCGAGGCCATGACCCTCGCCGATCGCATCGCCATCATGAAGAACGGCGTGATCCAGCAGCTGGCCGACCCGCACACCATCTACAACAAGCCGGTCAACCTGTTCGTCGCCGGCTTCATCGGCTCCCCCTCGATGAACTTCATCAAGGGCGATCTCGCCGGCTCGACCCTCAGCGTCGATGGCCAGGCCAACATCCCGCTCACCAACTACCAGTTCGCCAACCAGACCAACGGTGCGTCGATCCTGGGCATCCGCCCCGAACATATCGCCGTCGGCGAGGACGCGCGGAAGATGCCGGTGCAGATGGAATCGGAGATCGAGATCGTCGAGCCGATGGGCGCCGACACCGTCGCCTGGACCAAGATCGCCGGTCAGTCGCTCACCTTCCGCGCCGCCGCCGAAGTGCATCTCGAGCCGGGCCAGAAGGTCCTGATCGGCTTCGATCCGGGCCGTGGTTCCGTCTTCAACGCAGCGAGCGGCAACCGCATCTGACCATTCGGCTCATCCACCTTACCGACCGCGTAGCCGCGCGCCGGTAGGGATGTTACGAGCCCACCAAAAGCAGCACTGCGCCGCCCCGGCAACGACCGGGGCGGAGGCTTTACTGGAGGAGATTACTGTTGGACTTTTCATTCCAGCTCTATAGCGCGCGGAATTTCCCGCCGCTGGACGGCGTGCTCGGCCGCCTCGCCAAGCTCGGCTACAGGCAGGTCGAGGGCTTTGGCGGCCTCTATGCCGAGGCCGACAGCCTCGCCGCCTCGCTCAAGCAGCACGGCCTCACCATGCCGACCGGCCATTTCGGCCTCGCGCAGCTCAAGGACACCGAGGCCGCGCTGAAGACCGCCGAGACGCTTGGCATGAAGTTCCTCTACTGCCCGGCCATCCCCAAGGAAGAGCGCGACGGCCAGCCCGACAGCAAGTGGGTCGAGCTCGGTGAAACCCTCGCCAAGCTCGGCGAGACCTTCCGCAAGCGCGGCTTCGGCTTTGGCTGGCACAACCACGATTTCGAGTTCCGCCCCACCGCGAGCGGCAAGCTGCCGATGGATATCATCCTCGACACCGCCGGGAACAACGATTGGGAAATGGACGTCGCCTGGGTGGTGAAGGGCGGCCAGGATCCGATCGAGTGGATCAAGAAACACGGCCGCCGCATCAACGCCGTGCACGTCAAGGACGTCGCTCCCGCCGGCGAAAACGCCAACGAGGATGGCTGGGCCGATGTCGGCCACGGCACCCTCGACTGGCAGGCACTTTCGGCAGCCGTCAAAGCCCACACCAACGCCCGCTACTGGGTGATGGAACACGACAACCCCGCCGACGTCGACCGCTTCGCATCCCGTTCGATCGCCGCCGTCAACGCCTGGAAGTGAAAGAGGCCATAATGAATATCGGTTTTCAGCTGTTCAGCGCCCGCAACTACCCGCTCGCGGACGTGCTCAAGAAGGTGGCCGCGCTCGGCTACTCCCATGTCGAGGGCTACGGTTCGCTCTATACCGACCCGGCCGCGCTGAAGGCGCAGCTCGACGCCAACGGCCTCACCATGCCGACCGCCCATATCAGCCTTGGCGACCTCGAGGATACATCGAAGACCCTGAAGCTCGCCGAGACGCTGGGCATCAAGGTCGTGGTCTGCCCCTGGCTCGCCCAGGCTGACCGCCCGACCTCGGCCGATGGCTGGAAGACCTTCGGCGACAAGCTGCAGAAGATCGGCAAGCCGTTCCAGGATGCCGGCCTCACCTTCGGCTACCATAACCACGACTTCGAGTTCGCCACCTACGACGGCCAGTACGCCATGGACCTGCTGCTCGAAGCCGCCCCGGCCGTGAACGTCGAAGCCGACGTCGCCTGGATCGTCCGCGGCAAGGCGGACCCCGCGACCTGGCTGCCGAAGTTCGGCGACCGGATCGTCGCCATCCACGTCAAGGACATCGCCCCCGCCGGCCAGAACGCCGATGAAGATGGCTGGGCCGATGCCGGCCAGGGCGTTGTGCCGTGGAAGACCCTGTGGCCGATCGTCCGTAATCAGACCAAGGCGGCGTACTTCATCGCCGAACACGACAATCCCAACGACATCGACCGCTTCGCCTCGCGCTCGATCGCGTTCATCAAGTCCCTCGGAGCCTAAGATCATGGCAAAGACCTATGGCGTCGGCATCATGGGCGCCGGCAACATCTCGGCCGCCTATCTCCGCCTCGCGCCGCTGTTCAAGAACCTCGAAGTCCGCGCCATCGCCGACATCCTCCCCGAGGCCGCCAAAAAGCGCGCGGAGGAGTACAAGGTCGCGGCGCAGACCCCGGACGAGCTGCTGAAGAACTCCGAGATCGACGTGGTCGTGAACCTCACGATCCCGGCGACCCACTTCTCGATCACCAAGGACATCCTCTCGGCCGGCAAGCACGCCTATTCCGAGAAGCCGTTCGTCCTGAGCGTCGAAGAGGGCATCCAGATCAAGGCGCTTGCCGAAGAGCACAAGCTCAAGGTCGGCTCGGCTCCCGACACCTTCCTCGGTGGCGCGCATCAGCAGGCCCGCTCGATCATCGACAGCGGCAAGGTCGGCAAGATCGCGTCCGGCACCATGCACGTGATGAGCCGCGGCATGGAGCACTGGCACCCCAATCCGGACTTCTTCTTCCAGCCGGGCGGCGGTCCCATCCTTGACATGGGCCCGTACTACATCACGGACCTCATCAGCCTCATCGGGCCGATCAAGCGCGTCACCGCCTTCACCAGCAAGGCGCGCGAAGAGCGTGAGGTCACCACCGAGGGCTCGCCGTTCAAGGGCACCAAGGTCAAGGTCAACACCCCGACCACGATCAACGCCATCCTCGAGTTCCACTCGGGCGCCCAGGTTACGCTCGGCGCGAGCTGGGACGTCTCGAGCCATGGCCACCACAATATCGAGCTCTACGGCACTGAAGGCTCGGTCTACGTGCCCGACCCGAACTTCTTCAACGGCGACGTCACGATCACCGATCGCGCCGGCACCAAGGAGAAGGTCACTCCCTGGGACCATCCCTTCGGCGTCGCCAACCAGGATCTCGACAAGCCCAACCCGCGCGCCAACTACCGCAATGCCGGCCTCGCCGACATGATGGACTCGATCGATACCGGCAAGGCCGCCCGCTGCGGCCTCGACGTGGCGCTGCACGCCATCGACGTCATGACCTCGATCCTGCGCGCCGGCGAAACCGGCCAGGTCATTACCCTGCAGACCACCTGCGAACGCCCGGCCGCCCTCGGCATCGAAGAGGCCCGCGCCCTGCTGCGCTGAGGCCAGAGCAAAGGATAAGGCAGGGGCCCGGGCAAATGCTCGGGCCCCTGCCATTTTGACCGAGTGGGTATCTTGGTTCTGCGTATTGCACCGGGCATCTGCCTCTGATGTTCTCAACGCGTCTGTCGCGAGGAGGACTGGATGGCGCTCTGCAAATTGACCGACACGCACAACAACAACAAGCCGATCTACATCAATCCGCTCGAGGTCATCGCCGTGCAGGATGTTTCCGGCCAGACCTGGGTGATCACGACCGGGCGCATGCCCAACGGAGCCAGCAGGCACGCGGTGGTGGCGCAGTCCGTTGAGGACACGGTCAAACTGCTCGACGGGATGATGCCGCGTATGGCGTAGACCTCACGGTCCGCGACGCTAACGCTTCGCCCGCCCTTCGTCTCGATCGCATAGCCCGAAGTCTATGCGCACTCGGGCATTTCCACTCGCCATCACCTTGACAGTTCCGAGCCGAGCATGAAGGTACCTTCCCGACATGTCAGTGGCGGCTCGGCAAAATACCCCGTGGAATTCCAATCGGGCCGAGACGCAGCGCTGACCTGAGGTACGTGCACAATCGGTGGCCGAACCGGGCTACCAAAGGGAGGTATTCATGCGCACCATCAAGGGGCCGGCCATTTTCCTGGCCCAGTTCGCAGGCGATCAGGCGCCGTTCGACACCCTCGACAATCTGTGCGGCTGGGCCGCTGACCTAGGCTACAAGGGCGTGCAGATCCCGACCTGGGCCAGCCATCTGGTCGATGTCGAGAAGGCGGCAACGTCGAAGACCTATGCCGACGAGCTCAAGGGCAAGGTGAACAGCCACGGGCTCGAGATTGCCGAACTCGCGAGCCACATCATCGGCCAGCTGGTCGCCGTGCATCCGGCTTACGACACCCTGTCGGATGGCTTCGCCATTCCCGCCGTGCGCGGCAATCCGAAGGCCCGGCAGGAATGGGCCGTGCAGCACCTCAAGCATTGCGCCGCGGCCTCGAAGAATCTCGGCCTCAAGGCCCACGCCACCTTCTCGGGCGCACTCGCCTGGCCTTACCTCTACCCGTTCCCGCAGCGCCCGGCCGGCCTCGTCGAAGAGGCCTTCGACGAACTGGCCCGCCGCTGGACCCCGATTCTCGACGAGTTCGATCGCAACGGCGTCGACGTCTGCTACGAGATTCACCCCAGCGAAGACCTGCACGACGGCGTCACCTACGAGATGTTCCTCGAGCGGGTGAACAATCATGCGCGGGCGAACCTGCTCTATGATCCCAGCCACTTCGTGCTGCAGCAGCTCAACTATCTGGAATATATCGACTTTTACCACGAACGCATCCGCATGTTCCACGTCAAGGACGCCGAGTTCAACCCGACCGGCAAGCAGGGCGTCTATGGTGGCTTCCAGTCTTGGGTGAACCGGGCAGGGCGCTTCCGCTCGCTCGGCGATGGCCAGGTCGATTTCGCCGGCATCTTTTCGAAGCTCAGCCAGTACGGCTTCGACGGCTGGGCCGTGCTCGAATGGGAATGCGCCATCAAGTCGCCGCAGCAGGGTGCCGAGGAAGGGGCTCCGTTCATCCAGAGCCACATCATCAACGTCACCGAGAAGGCCTTTGACGACTTCGCGGCGTCGGGCACCGACAAGGCGGCCAACCGCAAGATTCTCGGTCTGAGCTAAGGGGGAAGAAATGGCAGAAAACGGCGCTCCGCGCATTCGCCTGGGCATGGTCGGTGGCGGCACCGGTGCCTTCATCGGCTACGTCCATCGTGTCGCCGCCCGCATCGACGGCGACTACGAACTCGTCGCTGGGGCCCTGTCGTCCAACGCGGCGACGGCCAAGGAAAGCGGCAAGAACCTCGGCCTCGCCGAGGACCGCATCTACACGTCGTACGAGGAAATGGCTGCCAAGGAATCCGCCCGCAAGGATGGCATCCAGGCGGTCTCGATCGTCACCCCCAACCACGTCCATTTCGGCCCGGCAAAGGCCTTCCTCGAGGCCGGCATCCACGTCATCTGCGACAAGCCGATCACCTCGACGCTCGAGGACGCGCGCGCACTGACGGCGATCAAGCCAAAGAAGGGCGCGAAGTTCCTCCTCACCCACAACTACACCGGCTACCCGCTGGTGCGGCAGGCCCGTGAGCTGGTGAAGTCGGGCGCCCTAGGCAAGATCCGCATCGTGCAGGTCGAGTACCCGCAGGATTGGCTGACCAATGCCGCCGACCCGGACAACAAGCAGGCCTCGTGGCGCACCGATCCCAAGCGCTCCGGCGCCGGCGGCGCCATCGGCGACATCGGCACCCACGCCTACAACCTCGCGCGCTTCGTCACCGGGCTGAAGACCGAGGCCGTCAGCGCCGAGCTCACCAGCTTCGTCAAGGGCCGCAAGCTCGACGATGACGTGCAGATCAAGCTGCGCTTTTCGGGCGGCGCCAAGGGCATGCTGTGGGCCAGCCAGGTGGCAGTGGGCAACGAGAACGGCCTGCAGCTGCGCGTCTATGGCGAGAAGGCCGGGCTCGAGTGGCGGCAGGACAACCCGAACTACATGTGGTTCACCGAGTTCGGCAAACCCAAGCAGCTCCTGACCCGCGGCGGCGCCATCTCGGCCCCGCCCGCCGCCTCGATGAATGTCCGCATCCCGGGCGGCCATCCCGAGGGCTACCTCGAGGCCTTCGCCACCCTCTACAGCCAGTTCGCCCAGGTGATCCGCGGCGAAAGCAAGGATGTTGCCGGCCTCCTGCCCAGCCTCGCCGATGGCGTCGAAGGCATGGAGTTCATCATGGCCTCCGTTGCCTCGTCCAAGGCCGACGGCAAATGGACCAAGCTCAGCGAGGTCTGATCCGTTCCCGGCCCTCGCCACTGGCGGGGGCCGTCACGTCCAGGCCGCCACCGCACCCCAGATCAGCACCAGCCCGGACACGGTCAGCACGATCAGCACCAACCGGCGGAAGCCGATTGTCGTCAGCCGCTTGAACACCAGCACCCCGGCGATAGCGAACGGCACCAGTGTGCCCCCCGTCAGCGCCAGCGGAACCGCCATCTCCGGCTTGATCGTTCCCGATATCGCATAGACGGTCAGCGTTGCGGCATGCATCGCGATGTTGAAGCCTTGCAGCACGCCACGCTGCTCGTCCTTGCTCCAGCCGCGCAGTGTCGTCCACAGCGTCGGCACCGGCCCCGAGATGCCGGCCATGCCCCCGAGGAAGCCGCCGATCCAGCCCGAGAACGCATCGGCGACCCGCCCGCCCCATTGAAAGTTGAGATCGGGCCGCAACAGCAGCATCAGCGGGCAATAGGCGACGAGGAACAGCCCGAGCCCGAACTTGAAGGCGTTCGGATCGGCCGCGCCGACCAGTTGCGCTCCGATCGGGATGCCAACCAATCCGCCTGCAATGAAGGGCAGGGCCCGTCGCAGGTCGAAGCCGCGCCACACGAACGGCAACGTCACCAGTTGCCCCACCAGCGATCCGAACACCGTCAGCACCACAGCGAGCTTCGGATCGACACCCCAGGCCCAGATCGATAGTGACACCAGCGCGAAGGCGAAGCCCGACACGCCCTGCGCGAACCCCGACAGGGCCGCGCCCACCCCGATCAACAGCAGTGTTTGGTCCAAATCGGCTACCGGCGCTGCGGCGTCTTGGGATGCTGCTGTCCCGTCGGCGGACCCGCCGGCGGTGGCTCGTCCACCCGCTCGACCGTGTACCCCCGCTGCTCGAGCAGTTTTGGTACCCCACCGGACCCAACGAGATGTGCCGCACCGACGATGATCAGCGACTCATCGTTGTCGGCCAGGAGCTGCTCGATCGGCGTCAGCCAACGCTCGTTGCGCTTGGTGATCAGGGTATCGTAAGCGGCTTTGTCGCTGGCCTTGACCTGTTCGTTGACCAAGGTCGCGAGGGCAGCAGTATCCCCCCGTTCCCAGGCGTCGATCAGCGTATCCAGCGTGTCGATCTCGCCCCTTTCGATGGCCTCGACGGCCGACATCAGCCCCTCGATCTGCTCGTCGAGCGGCGTATCGGCGAGAAAGCCCATCTGCTCGGCCGCAGTCTCGAGGCTCCGCTTACGCTCGGGAGCGATCTCAGCATCCACCAGCGTTTCCACTCCGGCCATCTTCTTGGGCCCGATACCGCCCGCCAGCGTCATCGCCGCCAGCCACGGCTGCATGCGTTCCAGCACGACAATGTCCGATCCAACGGCGGCTGCGGCGCTGGTGAGGCGCTCGAACTCCTCGGGCTCCAGCAGGTCGGCCAGGGTCTTGCCGCCGCTCACCATGCCCCGGGTCAACGTGAACTGGGTGATCGCGCTGTAGGCCTCGAGGTCCATCACCACCTCGAAATAGACGTGCTCGGCCGAGTTCAGGATGCTGTCGAACTCGGGTGTGCGCCAGTCGACGTCGCGCGTGAACAGGTGAACCGAGCCGAACAGATAGATGTCGCTGTCGGCGTCGCTGACCTTCCAGATCGCGGGGTCGGCCAGCGCCGGGCCGCTGAGCGCAATGCCCGCGGCGAAGGTGAGCAGCAGGCGGCGGAGCTGTCTCACGCCGCCGACCCTCAGTGCGTCCAGGGCGTCTTGCGGTCGGAGCGGAAATTGTCCGAGTAGCTGGCGCGCTTCACCGTCGGGCTATGGTCCGGCAGCACCTGGTAGGCGATGCCGTTCTTGTGCGCATAGGCCTCGGCTTCCTCGAGCGTGTCGAAGGTGAGGCGGATCTGCGCCCGCGTGTCGGTGGACGAGGTGTACCCCATCAGCGGCTCGATCTCGCGAGGAGTGGCTGGCTCATGCACCAGGACCCACTCCTTGGACTTGCCGCGGCCGGACTGCATGGCGTTAGGCGCAGGCCGGAAGATACGTGCCGTCATCGCTTCCTCGTCAGATGGTCGGGGCAGAGTGATTCGAACACTCGACCCCCGGTTCCCAAAACCGGTGCTCTACCAGACTGAGCTATACCCCGAACTGTCGCCCTTCCGTTATCGGGAGTTGCCCAAAAGAGCAAGCTGGCCACCGCAGATGACACGAGGTTGACGGCGCTATCCCAATCCGCTGACAAGGACACGATGATCGATCTGAGCAAACCCTGGCCTTTCGGCTTGTCGCGCCGCAACGCGCTGTACTTCGTCCTCGGCTTTGCCGTGCTGATTGCCGCGCTCTATTGGCTGGATCGGCCGCTGTCGGTGTGGGGGCAGGGCCTGCCGGAAGGCGTCAGGGCATTCTTCGAGTGGGTGACACAGTGGGGCGAGTCCGACTGGATCCTGATTCCCACCTTCATCGCCTGGCTGGTTGCGTGGCTGCTCTCCCTCCTCACCCGTGACGCCATCAGGCAAGCGCTCGGCGAACTGGCTGCGCTCGCCGGTTTCATCTTCGTCGGTGTCGGGCTGCCGAGCCTCATCTCGACGCTGCTGAAACGCCTCATCGGCCGTGGCCGGCCCGAGACCTGGGTCGCGGAAACGCCGCTGAGCTTCCAGTGGCTCAACTGGAGCGCCTTCGAATACCAGAGCTTCCCCTCGGGCCACGCCACCACGGCGTTCTCGCTCGCGGCCGTCGTCGCCTTCATCTGGCCGAAAGCCTTCTGGCCGGCGATGGCCTTCGCCGCCCTCGTCGCCATCTCCCGCATCGTCGTGGGCGCGCACTATCCGACCGACATCACCGCCGGCGCGGTGCTGGGCGTGCTTGGCGCCTACGCGGTGCGCCAGTTCTTCGTCGCCCGGGGCTGGCTGTTCGCCGCCAACGACAAAGGTGGTACGGAGCGCCGGAAGTTCGCGGCGCTCCACAGCCTGTTCGTCAGGCGCTAACCGCGTGGTAGCGGCCCAGCGCCGCGCCCATGTCCGCCTGCAGGTCAGCGAGGCTCTCGAGCCCCACATGCACCCGGAACATCTGACCCGGGGCGTCCCACGGCACCGCCGTGCGGATATTGGTCGGGTCGAACGGGATGCAGAGGCTCTCGTAGCCGCCCCACGAATAGCCCATGCCGAACAGCTCGAATCCATTGACCATCGCCGCCAGCGCCGCGCGCGACCGCTTGTTCGCCCGGAACGCGAACAGGCTGCCCGAGCCCTTGAAATCGCGCTTGAAGATGGCGTGGTCCGGATGGCTGGCAAGTCCGGGATGATAGACCTCCTCCACCCCTGGCTGGCCCTGCAGCCAGGCGGCAAAGGCCAGCGTCTGCTCGTTGTGATGCTTCATCCGCACCGCCAGCGTCCTGAGCCCGCGCAGCGTCAGGTACGAATCGTCGGGCGACACCGCGACGCCGAGGATCCGGTGCGTCCGCTTGAGCCGGTTCCAGTGCGTCTCGTTGGCTGAAACCGTGCCCACCATCGCATCGGAATGACCCACGAACATCTTCGTCGCAGCGTGCATCACCACGTCGGCGCCCAGCGCGAGTGGGCGGTGGAACAGCGGCGTCGCCCACGAGTTGTCGACGATCACGGTAATGCCGCGGGCGCGTGCCGCCGCCGCGATCGCCGGCAGGTCCTGCATCTCGAAGGTCAGAGAGCCCGGGCTCTCGACGAACACCGCCTTGGTCTTGTCCGTGAACAACTGCGCAATGCCCGCGCCGACCCGGGGATCGTAGAATCGCGTTGTCACGCCAAACCGCGTCAGGCCCTCGGTGGCGAACGTACGTGTCGGCTCGTACGCGGAATCGGTCATCAGCAGCTCGTCGCCCGCCGAAACCGCCGAGAGCAGGGCGGTGGACAGCGCTGAAAGCCCCGATGGCGCGATGATCGTCCCCGCCGCCCCCTCGAGCTCGCTAACCAGGTCGCAAAGCGCCCGAGTCGTAGGGTTGTCGTTCCGCCCGTAGCGATACGGCGCCTTGTAATCCTCCAGTTCGTCCAGCGTCTTGAACAGGATGGTCGAACCGCGGAACACCGGCATGTTCACAAAGCCGAAATGATCGTCCGAAGCGCGTCCGCTATGTGTGAGAACGGTTTCCATGGACACGGTTTCGCCGGTTTTCCCGGGGTTTTTAGTCATTGCAAGTCCTGCTCAAATTGCAGTCACGGTGGGATTCTGAACAAAAAACAGTCAGGTCTGCTGCCCCATTTTGGCCATGGAGCTTGACGCAACCGGCAATTGCCGCTTCGATGCTTACCAGCATCACTCCCGCCCTCCAAGGCGGAGGTGCCGCCAGGCAGTAGGCTGGGGCCACGCTGCCTGGACGAACAGGGTCAGGAAACAAGGTAAAAACAATGATCAAATCGCTTCTTACCGTCGCGCTCGCGGCAGGCCTCGGCCTTTCCGCATCAGCTGCGTACGCTCAGACGACGACGTCCGCGACGCTTGATGCCGTGAAAGCCAAGGGCTACGTCCAGTGCGGCGTGACCGGCGGCGTCCCGGGCTTCTCCGCTCCGGATGCGAACAACAACTGGACCGGTCTCGAAGTCGACTACTGCCGCGCCATCGCGGCGGCTGTTTTCAACAATGCCGACGCCGTACGCTACACGCCGCTCACCTCGCAGGAGCGCTTCACGGCTCTCTCCGCTGGTGAAATCGACGTACTGTCGCGTACCACCACCTGGACCATGAGCCGCGACACCCAGCTCGGCATCAAGTTCGTCGGCACCATGTTCTATGACGGCCAGGGCTTCATGGTCCGCAAGGCCGACAACATCAAATCGGCACTCGACCTCAGCGGCGCCGCCATCTGCATCGAGTCCGGCACCACCACCGAGCTGAACGCGGCGGATTACTTCGCTGCCAACAAGCTCGAGTTCAACACCGTGGTGTTCGTCGATCAGGACGAAGTCGTGAAGGCCTACGAAGATGGCCGCTGCGACGTCTACACCACTGACTCGTCGGCTCTCGCCGCCGAACGTTCGAAGTTCGCCAACCCGGCTGACCACATCATCCTGCCCGAGATCATCTCCAAGGAGCCCCTCGGCCCGGTCGTGCGTCAGGGTGACGATGGCTGGTTCAACATTGCCCGCTGGACCTACTACGCACTGCTCGAAGCTGAAGAACTCGGCGTCAGCTCGGCCAACGTCGACGAGATGCTGGCTTCCGACAACCCGGCGATCAAGCGCCTGCTCGGCGTCGAAGGCGACTTCGGCACCCCGATCGGCCTGACCAAGGACTGGGCCTACCAGATCGTCAAGCTGGTCGGTAACTACGGCGAGGTCTACGACAAGCACGTCGGCCCGAACACGCCGATCGGTCTGGCCCGCGGCCTGAACGCGCTGTGGAAGGATGGCGGCATCCAGTACTCGCCGCCGATCCGCTAAGCCTTTCTGCAGCCCGGCGCTGATCTCCAGCGCCGGGCTGACCACTTCCTGGCGACGGCTTGGCGGAGCTATTGTTGCCACGATTATTCGTTCTCCTGGGCAGGGGAGATGCGCGACCCATGGCATCCTTAGACACGGCGCAAGCACCGCCGCGGAATTTCTCCTTCAATGACCCCGTGGTACGCGGCGTCATCTACCAGGTCGTTGTCGCGGTGCTGGTCGTCACGTTCGTGGTCTGGATCGTCAACAACACGGCGATCAACCTCAAGGCGCAGAACAAGACCTCCGGCTTCGACTTCCTCTGGAAGACGGCCGGCTTCGATATCAGCTTCGCGCTGTTCCCCTTCGATCGCACATCCTACTACTGGCAGGCCTTCCTCGTCGGCCTCACCAACACCATTCTCGTCGCCGTCATCGGCATCTTCTTTGCGACAGTCATCGGCTTTACCATCGGCATCGCGCGCTTGAGTTCGAACTACCTCGTCTCGCGGCTGGCCACGGTCTACGTCGAAACCATCCGCAACATCCCGCTGCTGCTGCAGCTGTTCTTCTGGTACTTCGCGGTGCTGAAGACCATGCCGGCGGTGCGCGACTCGCTCGCCCTGCCGCTGAACACCTTCATCAACCAGCGCGGCCTCTTCGTGCCGCGTCCGGTGCCCTCCGAGCAGTTCGTCTGGGTCTGGGTGGCACTGCTCATCGCCGCCGTGCTGTGGTTCGCGCTGTCCCGCTGGGCCAAGGCGCGGCTCGAACGAACTGGCCGGCGCTTCCCTGTGTTTTTCGGCGGCTTGCTGCTCACCGCCGTGATCGTCGCCGTCATCTGGCTGGCAAGCGGTGCGTCCGTCACCTTCGATCCGCCAGTGCTCAACCGCTTCAACTTCAAGGGCGGGCTCGAGCTGCCGCCGGAGTTCGTGGCGCTGCTGTTCGGGCTCTCCATCTACACCGCCTCGTTCATTGCCGAGACGGTGCGCGGCGGCATCCAGTCGGTCAGCCATGGCCAGACCGAGGCGGCCCAGGCGCTCGGCCTCCAGGAAGGCGACCGGCTGCGGCTGGTCATCGTCCCGCAGGCCATGCGCGTCATCATTCCGCCGCTGACCAGCCAGTATCTCAACCTGACCAAGAACTCGTCGCTCGGCGCCGCCATCGGTTACCCCGAGCTGGTGAACGTCTTCACCGGCACGACGCTCAACCAGACCGGCCGCGCCATCGAGGTGATCGCGCTGACCATGCTGGTCTATCTCATCCTGTCGCTGGGCACGTCAGCGCTCATGAACTGGTACAATGCCCGCGTGGCATTGGTTGAGCGGTAGGAGCACCCGATGACCGATATCGCCTTCGTCCGCTCCGAGATTGCCACCGCTCAACCCGCTCCGCGCCGTGAGAGCGGGGCGATCGCGTGGCTGCGCAAGAACCTGTTCGCCAGCGTTTCGGACAGCATCCTCACCATCGTAGCCGCGCTGTTCCTGTTGTGGATCATCCCGCAACTCTACGGCTTCTTCATTGGCCGCGCCGTGCCGCCGGGCGGCACCGTCGAGCAGTGCCGCGTTGAGAATGTCGGTGCCTGCTGGGCTTACATCTCCAGCGAGATCGAGTTCTTCATCTACGGCTTCTACCCGATGGCCGAGTACTGGCGCCCCAACATCGTGTTCGCGATGCTGGCGCTCATCGGCCTGCCGCTGCTCTGGCCGTCCGCACCGTTCAAGATCGCCAACGCGGCGCTGTTCTTCGTCGTCTTCCCGATCGTCTCGGTAATCCTCTTGTCCGGCGGCATGTTCGGCCTGCGCTACGTGCCGACCGAGCAGTGGGGCGGCCTCCTCGTCACCCTGATCATCTCGGTGGTGGGTATCTGTCTGTCGCTGCCGCTCGGCGTCCTGCTGGCGCTCGGCCGGCAGTCCAAGCTCCCGATCATCAAGACGCTCTGCATTGCCTTCATCGAGCTGATCCGCGCGGTACCGCTGATCACCATCCTGTTCATGGCCTCGATCATGCTGCCGCTGTTCATGCCGCAGGGCACGACAGTCGACAAACTGGTTCGCGCCCTCGTCGGCGTGACGCTCTTCGCCTCCGCCTATATGGCCGAGGTGGTGCGCGGCGGCATGCAGGCGATCGGCCGTGGGCAGTACGAGGCGGCACAAGCCCTTGGGCTCGGCTACTGGAAACGCACCGGTTTCATCATCCTGCCGCAGGCGCTCAAGCACGTCATCCCCGGCATCGTCGGCAACTTCATCTCGCTGCTGAAGGACACTTCGCTGGTCTACATCGTCGGCATGAAGGACCTGCTCGAGGCCGTGAAGACCAAGAACGACGCCATCGAATGGGCGTCCCCAACCCAGTCCATCACCGGCTACATCTTCGCCGCGGCGGTGTTCTGGGTGCTTTGTTTCTCCATCTCCCGTTACTCCCGATACTGGGAGCGCCGGCTCAACACCGGCCACAAGAGGTAGCTCATGTCAGACGTTTCCCCGGTAGTCGTTGATCGCGACATCGACACCTCGAACATGCAGGTGTCGAAGACCGAAGTGGCGGTCGAAATCATCGGCATGAACAAGTGGTTCGGCGACTTCCACGTGCTGCGCGACATCAATCTCAAGGTGATGAAGGGCGAGCGCATCGTCATTGCCGGGCCGTCGGGCTCCGGCAAGTCGACGCTGATCCGCTGCATCAACCGCCTCGAGGAACACCAGAAAGGCCAGGTCATCGTCAATGGCGTCGAGCTGACCTCGGACCTCCGTCGCGTCGACGAAGTGCGCCGCGAAGTCGGCATGGTGTTTCAGCACTTCAACCTGTTCCCGCACCTCACGATCCTCCAGAACCTGACGCTGGCGCCGATCTGGGTGCGCGGCATCCCCAAGGCGCAGGCCGAAGAGACGGCGATGAAGTACCTCGAACGGGTGCGCATCCCCGAGCAGGCGTCGAAGTTCCCCGGCCAATTGTCCGGCGGCCAGCAGCAGCGCGTCGCCATTGCCCGCTCGCTCTGCATGAACCCGCGCATCATGCTGTTCGACGAGCCCACCTCCGCCCTCGACCCGGAAATGGTCAAGGAAGTGCTCGAAGTGATGATCAGCCTCGCCGAAGAAGGCATGACGATGCTTTGCGTCACCCACGAAATGGGCTTCGCCCGCCAGGTCGCCAATCGCGTGATCTTCATGGATCAGGGCCAGATCATCGAGCAGAACGAGCCCGAAGCGTTCTTCTCCAACCCCCAGCACGAACGCACGAAGTTGTTCCTCAGCCAGATCCTGCACTGACACCGCACAGCTGAAGTGTTCCAGCGACGGCGTCGCCGTCGAAGTCAACAGCGAGAAGTCGCGTGCACATGACTTCGACGGCTTGCGAGGCTTTGGACGCCGGTGTCCTTGGGGCGATTACTCAAGGGGACCAAGATGCTGCCGCGCGCAATACTCATTTCCATCGCCTTATTATCAGTAGTGCCAGCGGTTCTCGCTGCCGGCCCGATCGTGGCTGGTCCGGGCCTAGCAGCGACTGCAACTCAGGCATCTCGGCAGATTTACATCGAGGCGCTCGGCGGCGTGTCGTTGCCCGGCAAGCTCGAGTTCTTCCACCCTGCACCGAATGGCGTGGGCGAACTGGAAGTGGGTGCCGCTTTCGCTGGCGTCGTCGGTCTCGCCACCGGAATTGACGGTTTGGCAGCTGAGTTCGATGTTTTCTATACTGGCCGGGACTATACCATGCTGCCGCCCAACCTCGACGGCACGACCACGATGACGACCATAATGGGCGACCTGAAGTATACGGTCGACCTGACCGATACGTTTTCCCTATACGGCGCTGCGGGAATTGGTGTCCTGCGTCTCCAGGACTCTGACTCGACCGGTCCATTCACTGATGGCTGGAAGACCGGCTACGTGCTCAAAGTTGGGGCGGCGACGGCTATTGCGAACGATCTCAGCCTGGTCGGCGAGGTGCGTTACATGGACTCTTTCGAGTACTTCGAAGCAATCAGCCCCACCGATGACAGATCACACGCTGCGACCAGCGCTGCGTTGATCGGTTTGCGGTTTGGCCTCTGAAGCCAGCCACGGCCAAGCAGCACGCGACAGGTTGTTCCTCAGCCAGACCTTGCGCTGAGACCTCTGATCCTCCCCCGCGTGGCGGGGGAGGGGCTTCGAGCTGTCCCGCAGGGCAAATCGCTCCAGTGGAGCGATTTGAGGCGAGAAGGCCATGAGAGCTATGCTCGAATGGACCGCCGTAGGCGGTGGAGGGGGCGGCCAGTCGCGCCAGTAGGCGCAAACCGCGTTCATCTACGGTTCATGTCAGTGGCAAACCACCGGCAAGGCAGGGCAGCAATATTGCCATGACCCGCGCGTCGGCCCGCTTCTCGCGCCGCCGACACCCGGCCAGGTCGCCCGCTTTCCCGGCCCAATTCCCACACTTGTCCCCGCCGCTGCGAGCCGCGCCATAATGCGTCTCAGCGGACAACGGCAGCGAGACGCATCGGCAGATGAACCAATTGAACGATCTTACCCGTAAGCGTTCAGCGACAGCGGCGCAGTGCCGCCTTGACCCGGCCACCCTCGATCGGGATATTGCGCCCGGGCGAGTTGGAGCAACGTTTTGACCATGACGGTTTCGGCCGTTTGGCGTGGCCTCGTCCGCGTCATCCTTTGTGTAGCGATCATGATGCCGGCCTTCGCCACGGCGCAGACCGCGCCGCCTGCTGCGGCCGGCCCGACGCTGCAGGCGATCCGTGACCGCGGTCACCTGATCTGCGCCACCTCCGATCCGCTGCCCGGCTTCGCCCAGCCCGGCACCGACGGCCGCTGGACCGGCTTCGACGTCGACTTCTGCCGCGCCGTCGCAGTCGCCGTGTTCAACGACGCCAGCAAGATGGAATTCGTCCCGCTCTCGGGCGATAGCCGCTTCGCGCAGCTACAGACCGGCAGCATCGACCTCATCGCCCGTAACGCTCCGTGGACCATGCGCCGCGATACCGGCTACGGCGCCAGCTACGTCGCCACCTCGTTCTACGACGGCCAGGCGATCATGGTGCCGCAGTCGCTCGGTTTCGTTTCCGCCTACGAACTCGACAACGTGCGGGTCTGCATCGTCGATGCGCCGGAGGAACTGGCCAACCTGCGCGAGTTCTTCTTCGGCACGCAGGCGACCTATACCGAAGTGCTCTACGAGGACCGCGAGGACCTGACCGTCGCCTACCGCGAGGGCCTCTGCAACGCCGTGTCGGCCTCGGCCAGCTTCCTCAACGCTATGCGCCGCAGCCTGCCCGAACCCGCGACACATCGCATCCTGCCCGAGCGCATCTCGAAAGATGCCTTCGGCCCTGTGGTCCGCGCCGGCGACGACCAGTGGTTCGATATCGTCGAGTGGACGCTGTTCGCACTGATCGATGCCGAGGAGGCCGGCGTCACCTCGCTGAACATCGGCTCGCTGGCGGCCGCCAAGACCCACCGCATCCGCCGCCTGCTCGGGCTCGAGGGCGACTTCGGCCCTACCATCGGCCTCGATCACATGTTCATTGCAAATGTCATCAAGGCTGTCGGCAATTACGGCGAGATCTTCGAGCGAAACTTCGGCCCCGCGACAGGTGCTGCCGTGGTGCGCGGGCAGAATGCGCTGTGGACCAATGGTGGGCTGATCTACGCCCCGCCGATCGAGTAGGCGTCAGGGCCCATAGCTGATCAGCGCGATCTCGCCCGCACGCGTATCGAGGTTGAAGCGTGTTGCCGCAATCGCCGGCCGGCCGGCAAGCCACGTGATGTGCCGCCACTCGGCGTTCCAGCTCGGTACGCGGGCGACGACGGCCCGATCATCGAGCCGCCACACGATCAGTGCCGAGTTATCCCGGCCCCATTCTCGCGGCGCGTCGAATGAAGCCGCGAGATAGCGGCCGTCCGGGCTGAAGGACAGTTCCGGTAACTGCTGATCGCCGAGCCGCCAGCCCTGAAGCGGGGCGACCAGCAATTGCCCGGCCCAGGAGGCGAAGGCAGCGTCCGCGATACGGACGCCGACAACGCCGCTGTCGTCGCGGGTCTCGAGATGCTGCGCGATGCGCGCACCGTCCGCCGACATGGCCGACGCAATGCCGTTGACGAAGATCGGCGCTGCGGCAGGCCCACTGATCTCTCCGGACTGTGTCCCGTCGAAGCCGTACACCTGCGCGACGCCCGATGCGGGCCGCTCGAAACTGCCGACACCGGGGTCGACGAGGAGTCGCCTGTCGCCATCGAACCCAATGAAGCTCGGCCCGAACTGCTGGACGCTGCCCAGGCTTTCGCCGGTGCTCCTGTCGATGATGGTGGTGGGCAAATCCAGCGACGAAACCGCCAGCAACCTGCCGTCGGCAGACACAGCAGCCTTGAGCCACGAGATCGCGGGCGGCAGCGCGGGCAGGGCGGTTTCGCCCACGTTTCGGCCGTTCGCATCGAGCTCGATCAGGCGTTGCGGCGCCGTGGGCTCAGGACCGTCCCCGCGCGTGGCGGTCAGCAGCGTGCCATCGGGCAGGGCGGTCAGCATCTGCAGTTGCGTCGCGGGGAGGCTGGCGATGACCCGGCAGGTACTACCTCCCAGCAGCCTGTCTATTGGGCCGCACGGGTAGAATGCACCCTGTCCCCAGGCGAAGACGGCCAAGCCGACGGCGCACAAAACGACCAGGCTGCTGATGACGACCTTCCAGCTCATCGGCCCCGCTCCGCCGTTATCTGCTTGGGACGCTAGGCCGATTCTGTGTCGAACAGGACACTGACGCGGCGGTTGATGGCGCCCTTCTTCTCGATCTTGCCGAGCTTCAGGCGGCCGACCTCGCTGGTGTTCCTGACATGCGTGCCGCCGCAGGGCTGCAGGTCCACGTCGCCGATCCGCACCAGCCGCACGCGGCCCTGGCCCATAGGTGGCTTGACGTTCATCGACTTGATCAGGCCGGGGTTGGCCTCGAGCTCCGCATCGGTGATCCACTCGGCCGATACCGGCAGCGCTGCTTCCACTAACGCATTGAGTTTGCGCTCGATTTCGGCAGCGTCCGGGACATCCGGCAGGTTGAAATCGACCCGCCCCTTGTCCTCGCCCACCGCCGCGCCGGTGATTGGGTAGGGCAGCACCACGGTTACGAGGTGCAGCGCCGTATGCATCCGCATCAGCTTGTGCCGGCGCTCCCAATCGAGGTGGGCGATGACCTCTTCGCCCTGCTGAAGCCCAGCTTGATCCGCCGCAGGCACGTGAAAGATTACCGTCTTATCGCCGTCAGGATGGATTGTTCCAGCGATCGAGACGAACGAGCCATCGGCGCGTTCGAGCTTCCCGGTGTCGCCCGGCTGGCCGCCCGAGGTCGCATAGAAGATCGTCCGGTCGAGCATGATCCCGCCCTCGGGCGTGATCGCCGTCACCAGCGTTGGCAGCGAGCGGACATAGCTGTCCTCCCGAAAGATGAATTCAGTCACGCAACCGGCTCCGCCTCGACGACCGAATGCCAGTCTATGGGCGTCTTGGCCTCAAGCCAATGCGGCACCGGCAGGTTCTTCGAGCGGAGGAATTCCGGGTTGAACAGCTTGCTCTGATAGCGGTTGCCATAGTCGGCGAGGATCGTGACGATGGTCTTGCCCGGCCCGAGATCACGCGCCAGCCGCACCGCACCGGCAATGTTGATCCCGGACGAGCCGCCGAGGCAGAGCCCCTCATATTCGAGCAGGTCGAAGACGTAGGGCAGGGCCTCGCTGTCGGGAATCTGGTAGGCCCGGTCCACCACGATGTCCTTGAGATTGGCGGTGATCCGGCCCTGGCCGATGCCCTCGGTGATCGAGTTGCCGGAGCTCTTGAGCTCGCCAGTCGTGTAATAGCTGTAGAGCGCCGCGCCCTCGGGGTCGGCTAGGCCGATCTGGATGTTCGGGTTCTTCGCCTTCAGCGCCATCGAGATGCCGCCAAGCGTGCCGCCCGAGCCGACCGCGCAGATGAAGCCATCCACCTTGCCGCCGGTCTGCTCCCAGATCTCCGGGCCGGTGGTCTCGATATGCGCCTGCCGGTTGGCGACATTGTCGAACTGGTTGGCCCAGATGGCCCCGCCCGGCAGTTCCTTCGCCAGCTTCTCGGCCAGCCGGCCGCTCAGCTTCACGTAGTTGTTGGGGTTCTTGTACGGCTTGGCCGGCACCTGGATCAGCTCGGCACCGAGCAGCGTCAGCGCGTCCTTCTTCTCCTGGCTCTGCGTCTCGGGGATCACGATCACCGATTTGTAGCCCAGCGCATTGGCGACCATGGAAAGGCCGATGCCGGTATTGCCGGCCGTGCCCTCGACGATCGTCCCGCCCGGCCGCAGCAGCCCCTTCTTCTCGGCGTCGCGCACGATGTAGAGCGCCGCTCGATCCTTCACCGATTGCCCCGGATTGAGGAACTCCGCCTTGCCCCAGATATCGCAGCCCGTCGCGTCGGAGACGCGGTTGAGCCGGATCAGGGGCGTATTGCCGATGGCGGAGATGACGTCGCGGTGGTTGGTCATGGGGTACGGGAGCTGGTGAAGGTGGCCCGAAACTAGGGGGCAGGCGGACCGCTGCCAAGGCTTAAGGCACGGAATGGTATGGGATTTCGAACCGGAGCGGATTGGTGGCAGGATTTCGCGGGGCGCGGTCGAAGCAGGGCAGGGCATTCCCGTTGTGTCCCGGGACGACATCGTCGCCTGCGACGAGAACAGCGACTTGGAATAGATTTTCCTTTCCTCGATGTCCCCGACGCAGCCGTTCTTGTCATGACGGTCATGCGACAAGCTCCACCTTTACAATGTCAGATACGCGCAAACAGGCGGAATAGTTCACTTTTTTGGTAGTCTAGTAGCGCTTGCCGCTCCCCTTCTGACCGCGTATTTGACTGCCGTTGCAACATGGTTCCCCAGCGCCAATGAGTTCAATCGGCCCGCGTGGCCTCAGCCACCTGAAGTCCCTCGAGTCCGAGAGCATCGAAATCTTCCGCGAAGTTGCGGCGAGCTTCGAGCGGCCGGTGATGATGTATTCGATCGGCAAGGACTCCTCCGTCCTGCTGCATCTGGCGCGCAAGGCCTTCTATCCCAGCCGCATTCCGTTCCCGCTGCTCCACATCGATACGAAGTGGAAGTTCCGCGAGATGATCGCCTTCCGCGACCGGATGGCGAAAGAGCACGGCTTCGAGCTGCTGGTGCACACCAATCCCGAAGGCCTCGCCAACGGCATCAACCCGTTCGATCACGGCTCGGCGCGCTTCACCGACATCATGAAGACCCAGGCGCTGCGCCAGGCGCTGAACGCCGGCGGCTACGACGCAGCGATCGGCGGTGCCCGCCGCGACGAGGAGAAGTCCCGCGCCAAGGAGCGCATCTTCTCGCACCGGAACGCCCAGCACGCCTGGGACCCCAAGAACCAGCGCCCCGAACTCTGGCGCATCTTCAACACGCGGCTGGCGCCCGGCGAAAGCATGCGCGTGTTCCCGATCTCGAACTGGACCGAGCTCGACATCTGGACCTACATCTATTCCGAAGGCATCGAGATCCCGCCGCTCTACTTCGCCCGGCCGCGCCCGGTGGTCGAGCGCCTCGGCACGTTGATCATGATCGACGACGACCGCTACCGCTTCGAACCCGGCGAGACGCCGCGCGAGGAAGTCGTCCGCTTCCGCACCCTCGGTGATTATCCGCTGACCGGCGGCATCCGCTCCGACGCGGCTGATCTGCCCTCGATCATCATGGAAATGCAGGCCTCCCGCACCTCCGAACGCGAAGGCCGCCTGATCGACAGCGACCAGGCCGGCTCGATGGAAAAAAAGAAGCAGGAAGGGTACTTCTGATGGCCAGCGTACCCATGACCGCACCCTCGGCCGAACTGGCGCTCGATCTCTGGCTCGCCGAGCAGACCGAAAAAGGCCTGCTGCGCTTTCTCACCTGCGGCTCCGTCGACGACGGCAAATCCACACTGATCGGCCGCCTGCTCTATGACAGCCAGTTGATCCTCGACGACCAACTCGCGAGCCTCCGCAAGGAGAGTCGCAACCGCACCACCGGCGACGAAGGCATCGATTTCTCGCTGCTGGTGGACGGCCTCACCGCCGAGCGCGAGCAGGGCATCACCATCGACGTCGCCTATCGGTTCTTCTCGACCGACAAGCGCAAGTTCATCGTCGCCGATACCCCGGGCCACGAGCAGTACACCCGCAACATGGCGACCGGCGCCTCGAACGCCGACCTCGGCATCGTCCTGATCGATGCCCGCAAGGGCGTGCTGACCCAGACCCGCCGCCACAGCTTCATCCTCAGCCTCATCGGCGTGAAGCACGTGGTGCTGGCGGTCAACAAGATCGACCTCGTCGGCTACGATGCCGATGTGTTCAACGCCATCGAGACCGAATACCGCGCGTTTGCCAAGGATCTCGGCTTCGAGACCCTGCAGGCGATCCCCGTGTCGGCGCTGAAGGGCGACAACATTCTGAAGCCGAGTCCGCAGATGCCCTGGTACCAGGGCCCGCAGCTCGTGCCCTACCTCGAGACCATCGAGGTCGCGACCGACCGCGTCGAGCAGCCGCTGCGCTTCCCGGTGCAGTGGGTGAACCGCCCCAATCTCGACTTCCGCGGCTTCTCCGGCACGGTTGCCTCGGGCGCGGTGAAGGTCGGCGACGACATCCTCATCGCGGCTTCGCGGAAGCCCGCGAAAGTCACCCGCATCGTCACCATGGATGGCGACCAGCAGCGCGCCATCGCCGGCGAGGCCGTGACGCTGGTGCTTGACCGCGAGGTCGACATCTCGCGCGGCGACGTGCTGGTGCACCCCGGCGAGACGCCCGACTATTCCAACCAGTTCCAGGCCCGTCTCGTCTGGATGAGCGACGAGCAGGCCATTCCCGGCCGCTCGTATCTGCTGAAGCTCGGCTCCCAGTTGGTCCCGGCGTCGATCACCTCCCTCAAGTTCAGAACCAACGTCAACACGCTCGAAGAAAGCGCTGCCAAGACTCTGGAATTGAACGAGGTGGGAACCGTCACTATCGCCACCGACAAGCCGATCGCCTTCGACAGCTACCGCGACAACTCCCTCTCCGGCAGCTTCATTCTGATCGACCGCATCACCAACGCCACGCTCGGCGCCGGCGTCATCGAGTACGGGCTGCAGCGCGGCAAGAACCTGAGCTACCAGTCGTTCGACGTGAACCGGAAGGTGCGCGCCGAAATGAAGGGCCAGACGCCCCAGATCGTCTGGTTCACCGGTCTCTCCGGTTCGGGCAAATCCACGGTTGCCAACCTCATCGAGAAGCGGCTCACCGCCGAAGGCCGCCACGCCTACATCCTCGACGGCGACAATGTCCGCCACGGCCTCAACAAGGATCTCGGCTTTACCGACGAGGCGCGCGTCGAGAACATCCGCCGGGTCGCCGAGGTCGCGCGGCTGATGGCCGATGCCGGCCTGATCGTCATCGTCTCGTTCATCTCGCCGTTCCGCAACGAGCGCCGCCTGGCGCGCGAAGTGGCGGGCGACGTGAAGTTCACCGAGGTCTTCGTCAACACCCCGCTCGAAGTCTGCGAGGCCCGCGATCCCAAGGGCCTTTACGCCAAGGCACGGCGCGGCGAGATCAAGAACTTCACCGGCATCTCGAGTCCCTACGAAGCCCCGGAAAAGCCCGACATCGTCCTGCATGGCGCGCTCCAGGACCCGGTTCAGATGGCCGATGACCTGTACGCCCGCGTCTTCGAGTGGGACACCGGGTACTCGATCTAGGATCGATCCCTGCCTCGGTCTCACCTTCCGCAGGTGATGCGAACTGCCTTCTCCCCTTGTGGGAGAAGGCGGAACGGTGGTTGCCATCGGCACATACGAAGGCTCCCCGCAAGCAGACGACCGATGGGCTGCGGCAACACACTCTGTGAACACCTCGCCACCTTCTGGCGCCTCACCCAATTCGATGCGACAATGCCGATGGGTTGATTGGCTAGTTCATCATGCGCAACGCGTTCCGGCTTCTGTTCTGGCTGCTGCTGCTTTGGGCGCCGGCTGTTGCCGCGCACGCCTCCTTCGATGATTCGAAGGTGTGGTTCGAGCGGCTGAGCAATGACGAGCGCTCCTCGACCCAGACCGACCTGATCCTCCTCGGCCACTATCAATACCTGGTCGACGGTCAGTTCGGCCGCGGCACGTTCGATGCGATCGCCGCCTTCCAGAAGAGCCAGGGCCGCGCCACCACCGGTGTCCTCACCGATTTCGAACGCCGCTCGCTGCACGACCTGGCGGGGCAGGTGGACAGCAAGCTCGGCATCGAGCTGGTCAGCGATACGCCCGCTCACGTGGCGATGATGATCCCGCTGCGCCTGCTCTCGATCCGAAACCCCACAGACGCCGGCACGTCCTATGTCAGCGAGGACGGCGAGTTCTCGCTCGAGACCATGCACGTCTCGCTCACCGACCAGTCGTTCGAGGCGCTGTTCGACTTGATGACCAGCCCCGATCCCGAGCGCACCGTCACCTATCGCAGCTTCGGCGCCGGCCGCTTCGTGGTCTCCGGCCAGATCGGCGACTACTCGTTCTACACCATGTTCGTAAGCGCCGCCGGCGAGGCCATCGGCTACTCGCTGGCCTGGGGCAAGACCTACGAGAACGAGGGCGCCATCACCTCGGTCTACCTCGCTTCGCACTTCACCCCGCTCGGCAGCCTGCCGCCGCCCGATGAACTGAAGAAGGCGGAGGGCACTGGCGGAGCTCCGCCGCGCGGCGCCTTCAGCCTGCCCGAGGACCAGCCCGACCTGATCGTTCTCAACGCCGACATCACCGAGAGCACTCCCGGCGAGTTCGACCGCGCGCTCGCGGCCCGCCCGGACGTCCGGATTGTCGCCCTCAACAGCCCGGGCGGCTCGGTCGATTCCGCCCTGCGCATGGCCTACGAGATCAAAAAGCGCGGCCTGACCACGTTTGTGCCGCGCGACATGGGCTGCTACTCGGCCTGCGCCTACATCTTCTTCGCCGGCGCCAACCGGCAGGCCGAAGGCGAACTCGGCGTGCACCAGATCTCCGCCGAGGTCGCAGACCTGGTGCTGGCGCAGACGACCCTCGGCGATGTGCTGGATGCGCTGCAGGATTTCGGCGTCCACCAGCAGGTGATCTCGCACATGCTGCGCACGCCGCCCGACGACATGTACGTCTTCACCCGAGCCGAGCTGGCCGATCTCGGCATCGACCGCGGCGATCCGCTGTCGATCACCGTCGCCCTCGAGCAGCCGGCGGAGCCCGCCGACGGCGGCGGCATCGCCTTCGTGCATCTTTCGAGCCAGTCGAGTGCAGCCGAGGCGGAACGCTCACGCGTCTATGTCGAGGGCCGCTGGAGCTCGCTGTTCGGCGAAGCAAAGCCCGAGATCGCAACCTCGGGCGACGTCTATCGCGTGCAACTGCCGACCCCGTCGCTCGAACGCGCCAACGCCATTTGCGCGGCCATCAAGGCAGACGGCGGCGGCTGCTACGTCACAGCTGCCGGGAGCTGAGTGTCTTAGCGATCGCCCGCCGTGACGGGCTTTTCGTCGGCGTCGACCAGCTTGGTCTCGACGTCGTGGTCGATGCCCCAGTCCAGCGCCTCGAGCTTCAAGGTCTCGAACAGCGCATCGGCGCTGACCCTGCGGCCATCAAGTTTAGCGAGGACAGATGAAAAACGCGCACCGAGATCAGACGGTGCATCAACAGCTGTTGCAGGGACCACGGCCACACTTTCCACGAGCGAGCGACGAAGTCGGACGAGCCCCCGACTGTTCGGGCGCGGGCCTACTGCAGAATCCTTTAAGGAATGTCTCTTGGACAAAGTACAATTTCGCTTTCATTCGGAAAGCGCGCTGTGGGCCAAGCAACAGAGCTTTAAGCGCAGTTTTCTACCGCGCTCTAACGGTATCCACCTGAACCGGGAATGAAAAGCGCCGCCTGCCTCATATTGGGCAGGCGGCGCCTTCATTCGGACGGAAGGGTTAACTAGTTGATGCCGGGAGCTTTGCAACCCAATCGCCAAGGCGCGTCAGGTTGCCGCCGAGCTTGGCGTGAGCCAGCGGTCGCAGGTTTTCGACGAAGGCGTCGGTCGCCGCATCGGGGGCGTGACGCAGCAATGGCTCCACCCAGGCCAGCATGAACGGCTCCAGCGCCTGCTTGCCGGTCTGGAACGTCTGCTCCTTGCCGTTGATCTTCTGGACGATCGACGGATCCTCGATCGCCCTGAGGCTGAACGCGGCGATGGTGCTGAGCTTGCCGTCGCAGGCGGCATAGCCATCGTAGCCGGTGGCTTTCAGCAGGTCGGCGGTGACGATCAGCGGCGCGGTCGCGTGCAGTTGGTAGTTCAGTGCCTTGTCGGCCCGCCCCATCTCGAGCGGCAGGCTGCCATCCGGCGAGGCCTGGCAGGTCACCAGCTCGAAGCTGCCTTTGGCCCAGTCGAGCATCGCCTTGTCGCCGTTCAGCCGTCCGATCGCCGCCGCAGCCAGCCCCGCCCAGGCGCGCAGGTTCGCCTTCTTGGCATTGCGCGGTGCATCGTTGTCGAAGAACTGCTCCATCGAAGTGGCCACACCGGTGAGCCACGTGACCACCCGCTGCCGCTTGTCCGGGTCGAGGGGGCCGGCGGTCTCGGCTTGCAGCAGAGCGATTGCCAGCCCCGCGTAGCGGGCCCCGATCGCCAGCTTGACGTTCAGCGTCTCAAGTTCGGTCAGCGCCCCCGCGGCCGCCCACTGGTCGAGCCAGTCCAGCACGCATCCGGCTCGCGCCGTGTCACCGTCCATCAACGCCGTGTTGGCCATCTTCATCAGCTCGCCGATGAACTTCTCAACCGGCTGCAGTGCGCGGTCGACTTCGGCGTTCGATGCCTCGTCGATATCCGAGCGGGTCTTGCTGTCATCGGTGTAGCGGCTGCCGAAGGTCAGGCTGACCACCGGGGCAGGGGCTACGGGGCAGGCAAAGGGCTTATCCTCGGCGCGAGGAGCCGTCGCACCGAGGAGGAGGGTCATCGCGGTCGCGATGCCGAAAGCAGTCCGCATCTCAGTTCTCCACCGCCATCGAGGCGAGTAGCCGCTGCGCCTCGGGGTTGCCGAGCCCCGCGGCATCCTTGAGCAGCACCGTCGCCTGCTGGATCGAAGGCTCGATGCCGATGCCCATGGCATAGGCCTTGGCCAGTTCGACCATCGCCACGGCATCGCCTGCCTCGGCTGCGCGCTTCAGCCACGAACTGGCATCGCGCGCTTCGGCAACAGTCGTGCCGGTCGAGCGAAGATAGAGCGCCAGCTCGCGCATCGCCACCGCATCGCCCGACGCCGCCGCAGCAGCATAACGTGCCGACCAGTCGACCTCATCCATGACCGCGGTCTGGATCGCCGGCGGCGCCTTCAGCACCTTCTCGCGGATCTTGCCGAGGTCAGCCACCGGGGCATCGTCGATCATCCGCTTGAACATCGCCACTGCCTTGGTCGGCGCGAAGTCCTCGCTGTCCGGATCGGCATAGATCTTCACCAGCCGGCTCACTGCCGTGTCGTCGCCGAGCGCCACCGCCTGGTCGAACAGCTCGATCGCGGTCTTGGCCCGCTCCTCGCCGCCCATCGCCATGTAGCGGTCGGCGATCGCAGTGTGACGCCAGCCGTCCTCGCCGGCGAGTCGGAGGCTCACCTGCAGCCAGTGCTCGGTTTCGGCATCATCCGCCGTCGCGACGAACGCACCGGCCAGCTTGATGGTGTTCTCGAACGTGCAGTCGACAACGCTGGCCGCGCGATAGAGATAGTCGTGCCGCTGCGCCTCGTCGTTGGTGTTCGCAGCCGCAAAGATCAGCGCATCGGCATCGCCACGATCCTCGATCGCCTTGTGATACTGCTGGAGCAGTTGGGTGTCGCTGACGCCCTGCGCCTGCATGATCGGCAGCAGCCGCAGGATGGCGTCGCCCTGGCCCTGCTGGGCGGCCTCGGTCAGATAGCCGATTGCCTCCTTCTGCTTTTCCGCATCGTTGGGGAAATAGTCGAGCAGCACGGAGCCGAGATCGACCGCCGCCCGCGGCAGGCCATCGGCGCGCGCCTTCTTGAGCGCGGCGATTGTCTCCTCGATCACCGTCGGCGTTGGCGCCACGGTGAGCCGATGCCGCGCCAGCGCGTCGACAGTCGCCGGCACCGGGTCGATGCGCGACTGCCAGAACTCCAGCATCTCCGGCGAAGCGCCGTTGCGGCTCAGATAGTCGACGTAATAGGCGACGGAATTGGGCCGGCCATACAGCGCGTGCGTCTGCAGCTTGGCGAGCGCGATCGGATCGGCGGCAGGGTCGAGGGCACCGATTTCGTCGGAGTCCATGAACTCGGTCGAGTTACCCGCCGCGTCTTCCGTGCGCTGCCAGAAGCTGGCGAGGCGCATGTCGGCACCCTTCGGCGCGCGGCAGAGATAGGCCTGCCGCAGATCGGTCATCGGGTCGATCTTGCCGGCGTAGGTCACGGCGAACCCGAGCAACTCGGTTGCCCGTTCGAACACGCCGGGCTCGTCTCGGTGGCGCAGCAGGATAAATGCCAGTTCCTGCGCCGAATCCGCGTCTTCGAGCGTCACGCCCTTTTCGAGCAGAGCCTTTGCCTCGGCTTCACCGGCCCAACGCCCCTTTTCCTTGAGCACGAGCTTGGCAAGCTTGGAGAACGCCCAGCCCGGCGGCTGCGGCATGCTGACCAGCTGCGTCAGCGTCGCCTTGAAGTCCTGGCGCTTCTCGGGAATCGCCTCTTCCGTTTCCAGCAGCGTCGCCAGCCGGAACAGCGCGTTGCGGCTCCCGAGCTTTGCTGCCTCCCGGTAGTATTTCTCCGCCTCGTTCAAATCCAGCGGCAGCAGCGCGCCGGCCTCGTAGAACTTGCCGATCTCCACCTGCGCCGCCGGCACGCCGCGATCCGAGGCAAGGTTCAGGTATTTCAGCAGCGTGTCGTTGTTCTTGACGATCAGCTCGCTCTCGAGATGGAGCTGAGCCACCTTCCAGGCCGCACCGGCGTCGCCGAGATCGGCGGCCAGCCGCAGCCACTGCTCGGCGATATTGTGGTCCTGCTTGACCACCAGGCCCTTGGAGTATTCGCGCGCAATGCGGCCGATGCGGTCGCAGATCTCGGGGTCGAGCTTGCCGACCAGGGCGCCGAACGCCATGGTCACGGCGAGCTTCGGGTCGAGCTCCCAGCCCGGCACCTGCTGGCCCTCGATATTCATCGAGGCGAGGCGGAGCAGGGCGTCGGCATTGCCACCCATCGCGGCGCGCGTCAGGTAGCCGAGACCCTTGTCCTTGTCCTTCTTCACCACCAGCCCATCGAGATAGAGCGTCGAGAGCAGGTTGAGCGCCTTGGGCGCCAGGCTGTCGGCATTGGCTTCCAGCGCGGCGATAACACCGGTGTCGCGCAACTGCGGCACCTTGCCGGCCTTGAGGTAGAGGTTGATCCGGTCGATCGAGACGTCCGGCACCTTTGGTGCCGGCATCTTGCCGACGATCGCCAGCATCTTGTCGACCAACTCGAAATTGGCGATCGGGTTGAGGTCGCGCAGCCGCCGCGCGTCCTGCAGCACCAGATCCGGGTCGCCTTCGGGAACCGATACCCCGTCCCACGCCTGCCAGCGCGCGACCACGTCCGGGTCGGCCTTCTTGGCGATGCAGACCTCCTGCGCCGGAATCTCCGGCGGCAGGAATGTCACCTCGACAGGCGCGGCCAGAACGGGGCTCGCGAAGCTGACGCCGATGAGGAGGGCAGCGGCGGTGAGGCGTGAGACGGGTGTGGGCATATTTGCCTCCTGGTAGCGCCTTACTCGGCGCGGAAGAACGCGTTGTCGACGGCGGTGGCGGTGTAGCTGCCGTTCGAGCCGGTAAAGATGATTGAGACGCCGCCGCGGCGCTTGAGATCGAGCGCGGCCACGGTGGCCACCGACTTGCCGTCGGCCTGCACTTCGAAATCGAGCGTCAACGGCGCCTTGAGCGCCACCGACTTGGTGGTGTCGCCGGCCACGCCCTCGATTGCCTTGGTCTTGGCCGTGGGCACGAACAGGTCGACGCTGGCGAGGTCGGAGAGGTTGTAGAAATAGACCGTCGCCTTGCTCGGATCCGACGCCGGCTGGTCCTGCAGCACCAGCGGCTCACCCTCTACGCTCCAGGCGTAGGTGTAGTAGGCGCCCGGCGAAGTAGTCACCGAACCCGACACGTCGCCGGCCGAAACCGGAATGTCGCCCGGCTGTACGTTCACATAGGCCGAGAGGCCCTCGGTGATGTTGTCGACCGTGGTGCCGTTGACCACCGCCACAGCGGCGCCAGGCACCAGCACGCGCACGAACGCCGAGTTCGGATCGACCGGCGCATCGTAGAGCCCGTCGTCCTGGGCGAAAGCCGCTGGGGCGGCGCTGAGCAGCATCAGGCTCGCGATGGCGATGAGTTTGGGGTTTGAGCGCAGCATTGTTGGCTCTCCTTCCTAGGTGTTGCAGAGGGATATCGCCGCCGTCTTCTCCGAGAGGCGATCGAACTGGATCGAGACCTTCGAGAGCTCGAGGCTGTCGAGGGATTCGAGCGGGATAAAGAACCGGCCGGTGGCCCGGAACCGGTCGCCGCGGTGGACCTCGCGGGTGAACGTGCGGCCGTCGGTGCTCTCGAAGTTCAGCACCACGTCGCGGCTGCCATTGTCGCCGGCATCGGCCAGCAGCACCTGGTTCGGCGCGATCGGCGTGCCAGTCAGGTCGGCCTCGTAGAGGCCCTTGCTGCCATCGATCACGGGAGCGTTGCCGACCGGCTTGCAGTCGTTGCGCGCTGCCGCGATCAGCTCGGTGATCGAGCCGGTGCCGAACTGGGCGAGGTTGTTGTAGATCGGGTTTTCCCACACGAGGAACTTCGGCCGCTTGGCCTGGAACTCGCGCGAGGTGAGGTACGAGGTGACGGCGCCGAACTGGTTGCCGCCGGTGATCGCCATGTTGGCGACCGGCAGGCTCGAGTACTGCGCGAGGAAGCCCGAGAAGTTAGGCACCAGGGCGTCCGAGAAGCTGGTGCCGACCAGCGCGATCTCGTCATTGGTCGCGCCTTCCTCGGTGCCACCGCTATCGCCGAAGATATCCACGCTGGCGTCCGCACTGGCGACTTCAACCGTCTCGTAGGCGGTGCTGATCACCGGAGGCAGGCTCAACACGCAATAGGCCTGCAGTTCGCGGCGCATGCCCGAGACGGCGAGTTCGGCACCGGTCGCCTTGGTCTCGTAGGTCACCGGCGTCACATCGGCGTAGGCCGGCAGCTGCTTGATCAGCCCGCCGATCGTCTGCGCCGCCGTCTCGGCGCCCTTCGACGTCCAGTGGAAGTCCGACCGGAAGAAGGGCGGGTTTGTCCCGTCGGTGGTGCGCAGTGCCGACAGCAGGTCGACGGCGATCACGCCCTTGTCGTTGAGCCGCTTGACCTGGTCCTCGTAGACCGCCGTCGCGACGTCGAGGTTGAAGCCGAATAGGTCGGCCTCCGCGGGGAGGAAAGTCGGCAGCGTCACGCTCTTGGTGGGGATCGGGACGTAGAGCATAGTCGTCCCGTGCGCCTTCAGCGCCTCGGCGAGCTTGCCCATCTGCGTCGTCGTATCCTCGGTGAACGGGTGCTGCATGCGCAGGTCGGCGAAGATGCGGAAGAAGAACCCGTCCTTGCCTTCCACCGCCGCCAGGGTCGGATTGTCTTCGAGATGCTTGCAGCCATAGGCCGAAGTCGCGAGCGCCGGGCTAGCCGACAGCGTCGCGGCGAGTGCCGCGCCCACGAGCAGGGTCTTGTTCATTGTACTGTCTCCGTCGAGGCGGTGAGCTGAGGTTCGAGAGTGCGGAGCAGGTTCTCCGCCATGGTCCGGATGTTGAGGGTGTCCGACGCGGCGGCGATCTTCAGGTAGCCCTTGGCCTGTTCGATCTCGGCCGGCTCCGGGACGCCCGCGAGCAGCGCGAAGGCGAGATCGAGCGCCGCCTTGCTGTCGCCGCCCTCGGCGGAGGCAACCAGCAATTCGTCGGCCCGCGCGGCGTTCGGCCCGAACGGCTTGCCGGCGCGGTACATCGCGATCAGCCCGTCGCGGGCCACCGGATCACCTTTGGCGGTCAGCTTCTCGAGCAACTCCTGTGACTCGGCGAGGTTCTTCGGCTGGTCGTTGAGAACGCCGGCATTGAGCAACCGGATCAGCGGCCGCACCGCGGACGTGCGCCCACTCTCAGCCGCACGCCGGTAGTACCGAGCTGCCGCGTCGAGCGTCGCCGGGTCGTTGTCGGCCTCGATGCGCTTGGCCAGGTTCATCTGCGCCAGGTCGTCACCGGAATCCGCCAGTTGCTGCAGTTCCTTGAAGCTGACCTCCTTGCCGGCAATCATCCGGTTACGGATGAGCTTCAGCGGATCAACGGCCTTCGGCGTCTTGGCGTTCTTCTGCTTGATCGGACCACCGAAGATCGACGCCTTGAAGTCCAGCATCACGGGGCCGTTGTGCTCGGAGTCGCTGGCGAGCGACGGCATCACCCGCTGGAACGCCGCCGAGGGGCCGACAGTGCCGGCGAGTATCAGGGCGCCAAGTGCCAATGTTGAAACGAGGTGTCGGGTCATTTCTCCGCCTCCTCGTTCCAGAGCTTGGTCTGGCCGAGGTATCGCACCGGGAACTCCCAGATCACCACTTCGGGCGGCGCATCGCGCAGCGTTTCGCTCTTGAGGAACTCCCGCATGGGCGCCACCGGACCCTTGCCCTCTTCGGCGAGGTTCAGCACGTCCGAGCCGAGCGAGACCTTCAGGCTCTCGCCGAAGCTCCACTGCGGATTGGCGCTGTAGCTGGTGCCGGTCAGGACGAACGGAATGGAGGAGGGTCCGAAGATGTCGGTTGACGAGGCTGCAGGGGGCGCAGTGGCCTCGCGGGGCACGACAGTCTCCGGACCCAGACCGACGAGAGGTGCCAACCCGCCGGTAACGATGAATTTCGAGAGGTCGCCTTCGCGCGGCACTGGCGCTGCGTCGGCGATGGTGTAATCGGTGTCGCGCTTGCCCAGCGCCGTGCCCACCGCGTCCGCCACCACCTCGGCGCCAAGCGGCGTCCAGTGCGTGTCGGTGGTGAGGAACAACTGGCCCTTGGCCTTCGCTTCGAGCAGCGGCGCGCGCGTCTCGATGTTCTTGATCCCCGCTTTGTCGAGCACGGTGCGGAAGTCCTCGTACAGCCGCTCGAGATCACCCGGGATCGCCGCGTAGCTCACGTGCTCGCGGTAAATGTCGGCCTTGGCGGGCAGGGGCACCACCACCAGCTCGATACCCTTTGCCGCCAACTGATCGCGCACCGCCACGACGCCGGCCGCGGCTTCAGCCAGGTTCGGCGTCCGCTTCAGCGTCGCCTCGAACTCTTCCTTCGAGAACAACCAGCCATCGTCGCCGACCACCACGCCCGGACGCCCCTCGCGGAACGCCAGGTAGCGCGCAGCCCCCATCGCATCGATCGAGGGTAGCCGGTGCGGCATGATCTTCTTGTAGTAGGTGTCGATCTGGATGGCGGCTTCGCCGTTCAGATACTCGGCCGCCGACTTCGGCATCTCGGCGATGTCGCGACCGAGCCCGGTGACGAACTCGTAGTTGG
The DNA here is from genome assembly GCF_056405135.1 of Devosia sp. P1_H9. NCBI lineage: Bacteria > Pseudomonadati > Pseudomonadota > Alphaproteobacteria > Hyphomicrobiales > Devosiaceae > Devosia > Devosia sp. P1_H9. The sequence goes on along the minus strand of NZ_JBFUCQ010000002.1, from coordinate 442,373 downwards.
CGACCACCGCATAGCCGAGGAACAGCACCGGCAGGGCGAAGGCGGGGGCGGCGGACGCGAGGCTCTTGGCGCTCAGAGTGATAGCGGGCATCGATGCCTCCTCAGAACTGGAAGTAGAGGAACGGGGAGTAGGTCTGCTCTGCGAGGCGCATCAGGCAGAAGATCGCCAGCGCGCTGAGGGCTCCGGCCTTCACGAGGCTGGTGGCCGCCGCCGTTGCCGTGCCGTCGGCGTTGACGGTGATCTGCGGCTCCCACAGGTGCCGCATCCGCGGCTCGGCAATGGTGATGGCGATTGCAATGGCGAGCATGGTCATCGCCTCGCGGCTGACCATCCAGGCCACTTCCGGCCGGATGCCGATACCGTTGAAGCCGAACATGCCGGCATACATCTGGAAGGCCTGGCCGACATCGGGAGCGCGGAACATCACCCAGCCGAGCACCACGGCAACGAAGCAGAGCGGCAGGCTCCACCAGTAATTCTGTGCGGTCTTGTCGTAGCCGGTGAGACGCTCGATCACGAGGATGCCGCCGTGCCAGACGCCCCACAGGATGAAGGTGAAGGCAGCGCCGTGCCACAACCCGCCCAGCAGCATCACCAGGAACAGGTTCACATAGGTACGAACGGTGCCCTTACGATTGCCGCCCAGCGAGATGTAGAGGTAGGTGCGCAGCCACGTGCTGAGCGAGATATGCCAGCGCCGCCAGAACTCGGTGATCGAGCGGCTGATGTAAGGCATGTTGAAGTTCTCGGCGAAGCGGAAGCCGATCATCAACGCCAGCCCGATCGCCATCGCCGAGTAGCCGGCAAAGTCGAAATAAAGCTGCATAGAATAGGCGAGAGCGCCCAGCCAGGACTCGGCCATCGTGGGGTTCGGGGCCGAGAACATGGCGTCGGCCAGCGGCGCCACCGGATCGGCGATCAGCACCTTCATCGAAAGTCCGATCAGGAACCGCTGCCAGCCGGCGTTGAACAGTTCCCAGCTGTGCTCACGGTGCTCGAACTGCGGCGCGAGATCCTTGTAGCGCAGGATCGGACCGGCCACGAGCTGCGGGAACAGCGCGAGGAACGCCGCGAAATCGATGATGTTGCGCGAGACCTTGGCGTCGCCCCGATAGACGTCGACCAGGTAGCTGATCGAGTGGAAGACGTAGAACGAGATGCCGATCGGCAGCAGCAACTGCCAGTGGATCCCGAGCGCGTCCGGGGTGGTGCCCCACAGCTCGGCAAAGCTGTCGACGAAGAAGTTCAGGTACTTGAACACCCCGAGCACCAGCAGGTGCCCGGTGACCCCGACGGCAACGAACAGCTTGGCGCGCGGCGTGCCCTGGTACTTCTCCACCAGCAATGAGAACACATAAGCCCACAGCGTGTTGGCGCACAGCAGCACCAGGAAGTCGAAGCGCCACCAGCCATAGAACAGGTAGGATTCGATCAGCAGCGTGATGTTCCGGTACTTGACCGGCGTCAGGTAATACGCCGCGAGGAAGATCGGCAGGAACAGGAACAGGAACGTCTCTGACGAGAAGACCATCAGGCATCTCCCTCGAAGGTACAGCTGGTGGGGCGCAGGGCGCCGGTTGGGGTAAGCTTGGCGCCGGCCTTGAGCTGCAGGCCGTCGATGATCGTCGGCGTGCTGTCGGTCGCGCTGAGGTTGAAGAAGCGGTCGGTGAACTGCACCAGCTCGCCATCGAGCAGGCGCGGGGCCTGTCCGGTGAAATCGTTCATCGCGAAGGCCAGCCGCGCCGTGGTCGAGCCCTTGATGCCGACGCGGTTGCCGTCGAGCTGGTTCGAGGCGATCTCGATCACCCCGTAGTCGGGCTGATGCGTCACGCTGATCCCGGCATTGCCGTTGTCGATCAGCCGGTTGGCGCTGACCTTGAGACCGGCGCTGTCGCGCACCGCGAGGCCCGATTGAGCGTTCTGCAGCAACAGGTTGCCGGCAACATCGATGCAGTCGGCCGAGGCCACGGAGACACCGGAGCGCTTGCTGCCGGCGATCAGGTTGCCCTCGATCGTGAGGTTGGCGGCGCCCGCATCGGCAAAGATGCCGTTGAGCCCTGCGTCGATGACGATGTTGCCCGAGAGCTCAACCGTGTTCGCCCCGCCGGTGACCTTGATCCCGTGCGCTGCCGATCCGGCGAGCACCACGTTGCCGCGCGCCGCGATATCCTTGCCGCCGCTCAGCAGCAGCGCCGGGCCGCTCGAAGCGCCGAAGACGTTGCCGTCGACGATCGCTTCGTCCGCATCGACCAGCGCCAGCGAGCCGACACCGTCGAACCGGCTGTCGCGTACGATGGACGGCGACGGCTTGGCGTAGAACCCACCCTCGAGAATGGTCACCCCGGTCAGCGGTGGGAACAGCCCGTAGCCGAGATCGGCAAACGTCATCCGCTCCAGCCGTGCGCTGCCCGAGAGGGCAACCACGACGAACGGGTTGAAATCCTTGAGGCGCGGGTTGGGCTCGCCAGTGCTGGCGATCCCCGCGGCATCACCGATCAAGTTGCCTGAGGCAAGGAGGAAAGCGCCGGTGGAGCGGTCGAGCAGCAGCGTCTCGCCTGGCTGCAGCGACAGCGTTGCGCCGTTCCACACCGCGATCGGCAGATGCGCGACATAACCGGCATCGGTCTTGTCGATGAGCCCAGTGAGCTTGGCCGCGGTAACCGCCTCATAGAGCTGTGCAAGGCTGGTGACGCCAGCCTCGACCAGCAGCACTTCAGGCTTCGCCTGCGCCTGGCGCAGCGCCACGTGGTAGTTGGCACCGGCCTGCAGGGCCAGCTGGCTCAGCACCAGGTCGATCGATACGACGCTGACCTTCACCCCGCCGAGCGCCAGCTCCTCGGCCGGCTTCGTCTCGGCAGCCGTGTAGCTGAAACCGAGAGGCGCGGCCGCCGACTGGAGGTCGGAGGCCGGACGGCCGGCCTCGACCATCGCCGCAAGTGCGGCGACGGTCTTTTCATAGGCGAGGGTCCGCGCGTAGTCAGCCCCCGAGGCGGCCCAAGGGAGCGAGCATGCCGCGGCGGCAAGACCTGCGCAGACCCACGCCTTACGCATGTTCGCGGCTCCCATCGGCCACCGCTGCAAGTTCGAGCAGCGGGGTAAGGTGCGTCAGGGGACCGTCCACATGGCAGGCGACCTCGATGACCTGCATCGGGCCTGTGCCGTCATTGATCACTTCGGCGGTCTGCTCAGGGCCGATCTCGAAGGTCGCGCCAGCGCGGATCTCGCGGCGGCGGCTGCCCATGTGCAGCATCCCGCCACCCGAGGCGACGACCATCAGCCGCCGGAACTCCGAGCCGCTCTCCACCGGTAGCGTCGAGCCGGGGTTCACGGTGAGGTGCCGGAGCATGTAGCCGGCACCGGAAGCGAGCTTGCCCTGCTTGCCCCAGTCGGTGGCGCCGAATGAGTGATCCTCGGCTTCGCGGCGGTTCTGCGCCTTGAGCTGCTCGACGATCTTCTTGACGTCCTGCGACTGATCGCGGGTCGTCACCAGCAGCGCATCGTGCGTATCGACGACGACGAGATTGTCGACGCCGACCACCGCGACCAGGCGATCCGACCCACGCACATAGCTGTCGCGGGAGTTGACCATCATCACGTCGCCGCTGACGACATTGTTGTCGTCCGACTTCTTGCCGATGGTGTGGAACGCAGCCCAGGCGCCCACGTCGTCCCATTCGACATCGGCCGGAGCCAAGGCCACGGTCTTCGATTTCTCGAATACCGCGCGTTCGGTGGGAAGGCTCTCGGCCGAGCCGAAGCTCGCTTCCTCGAGCACCAGGGCGCCGTCTTCGTTCACCGCATTGGCGAGCGAAGCGCTGACCGCACCGAAGGTCACCGGATCGAACCGGCGATACTCTTCGATCACCGTGTCGGCCCGCATCAGCGAGATGCCCGAGGCCCAGTAGGCGAGCCCGGTCTCGATCAGCGACTGCGCCGTCTGCGCATTCGGCTTCTCGATAAACTTCTCGGCCCGATGCACGCCGCGGTAGTTGGAGAACTCGCCGCCATCGATGATGTAGCCGTAGCCTGTTTCGTTGTAGCGCGGCTTGATGCCGAAGGTGACGATCAGTCCGTCCGAGGCGGCCTTATGCGACTCCCGGATGCGGGAGTTGAGGTCGCCGTCGATCACGTGGTCCGACGGGCAGATCAGCATCACCGCGTCGGGATCGGTGCGGGCGATCAGCAGCGCCGCTGAGAGCACTGCCGGCCCGGTATTGCGCGCCACCGGCTCGGCGATGATCCGCGCATTGCGCTGCACATCGCGAAGCTGGCGACGGACAGTGCCCAGGTGCCCGACGGCGACCGACACCACGGGATCGTGGAACAGTTCGCCCCGGTGCCGCTGCACGGTGGTCTGGAAGAAGGTGATCGAGCCCTCATGGTCGATCGGCTGGAACTGCTTCGGCTGCTGGCTGCGGGACAACGGCCAAAGCCGCGTGCCCACGCCCCCGCAAAGAATGACTGGATGGATGGCGTTCATTTTTAGTGGCCCTCGTTCGCCGGTCCGTTGAAGGAGAAGAACCGCCCCACCGCCGCCAGCGGGTCGGATTTGATCAGCACGTCGACCGGCGACCCCACGGTGCTCTGGTCGAGCGCAGTGGCCGGCACGAGCGTGACCGGGATGGCCGTGCCGTCAGTGGCACTCCTCAGCAGTCCCGGCAGTTCCTTGGCGTCGAGCGTCGCGGTGGTGACGACACCGTTCGGCATGTGCACTTCGGCATGCGCGCCGGAGGCGAGGGCCCTGAGGCCGTTGCCGTCGACCTTCGACGAGATCACCACCGGCGCGTCCTTGGGAGCGACGGTCATCACCGTGTCGCCAGCCAGCACCGTGGCGCCGCCCTGGGCCGAGCCCGGCGCGACCACGCAGTCGCACGGCATCGACACCGCGAGCACTTCACCCGACGTGGTGCGGATGGCGAAAGCGATATCGCCCTTCACCGCCGCCGGATTGACGAAATCGAGCTGGCCCGGGCTGATGGCGCGGAGGTCCATGCCATCGAGCGTGATGGTCGAAAGCCCGGTCACCGGCAGCACGAACAGCCGCTCGTAGAGCTTCACGCCGACGAACCCGACCAGCAGCAGGCCGAGGCCGACGAAGGCGCCCCAGCGCAGCCCGGTCATCACGCCCTGGGCCGCCGATGGCTTGAGCCTTGGCGCCTCGGTGCGAATGGTCTCGACCTTTTCGCCGGTCCGGATCATCCCGTCGACGCCGACCAGATCTCCGCCGACGAACGAGTTGAGGATGTAGCGGAGCTGCGGCAGATGCGGGCCAGTCGGCTCGAGGAACCGCAGCGTCACCGTGCCAGCCTCCGGAGAACCGGCGCCGATGGCGGCGTCGACCGGCAGGCTGATCGCGTAGCCGGGGAAGTTGAAGACCAGCGTCACCAGCTGCACGCGGCCGTGGAGCTGCGGGTCGATCAACCCGGTGGCTTCCGCCCCGACGATCGACAGGCCCTGGCCTGCGAACGAGCGACCATTGATGACCACGTTGAATGGCATCCGGATAACCGGGTGTTCGCTATGGCCGGCGAAATCCGGTGAGGGCGCGCTTCTGCTTGCCGCGACTGTTGGTTTGTCGATTTCTGCATGCGCTTCGGTCATTGGTTTGAGCCCTCAGTTGGCATGGATAGGGAAGGGGCTGAGGAGCCCCGTGACGAAGATCACCCCGGCCACGAGCAGGCCCAGGGCGAGCACGTGCATGTAGCTGGAGGTAATGGAGCGAACCCGGCCGGCGCCGCCGCCAAGCCCGCCGGTGCCCGTGGCCGACTGGCGGGTCCAGCGCTGGCGATCGAGGCGGAACATGACCGAGGTCTTGATCGCCGCGCCGAACAGCTGGCCGAAGTAGAGCAGGAACGGGTAGGTGATCGGGAACGGCCCGCCGAAGCTGGCAAGCAGCCAGCAGTAGGCGTAGCGGGTCGCCATCACCCAGGCGATGTAGGCCACCGCGATCAGCGGATCGACGAAGATCGAGAACAGGATGATGCCGACCGGTGCCGTCAGCGTCGTCCACATCGAGACGCGCTGGTCGAGGATCGACCACCAGGCGAACGGCCCAATCTTGGCGGGCGACAGCGCCAGGGCGCGGCCGTTGGTGCGCAGCATGTTGCCGAACCAGCGGCGCATCAGGGTGACGGCGCTCTCGACGAAGCCGGGCTTGGGCTGGGTCTCCATCGAGACGCAGGAGACGTCCGGCAGATAGGCCATCTCGTAGCCGCTCTTCAGTAGCCAGAACCAGGTCGACTTGTCGTCCCCGGTAAGGAACTTCACCCGGCCCAGGCGCCAGTGGTCGATATAGTCCTGCTCGACCGAGGCGATGAATTCAGGGTTGGTCGCGAGGTCGGCGCGGAACACCGACATGCGGCCGGTGAGGGTGAGGACGCGGCCGCCCAGGGCCACTGCCGACATCATCATCTGGCGCTGGGTGAAGCGCAGCTTGAACCAGTCGCGGAAGAGGGGAGCGTCGTCGATCTCGGCGCGTTCATGTGTGGTCAGCGCGCCGACCTTGCCGTTGGCGAAAAACGGCGCCGAGCGTTCAACGATGTCGGACGGAATTTGCGTGTCGCCGTCGATCAGCAGCACGACGTCGTCGGCGCTGGGGTAACGGCGGGCGATGGAGCGGAGCGAGGTGGCGAGCGCGTCGCGTTTGCCGGTGCCATCGATGCGATCGATCACCACTTCGACGGTGTCGATGCCTTGCAGCACCTGTGCTGCGACGGCCCGGATCAGCCGCTCATCGGCCACGTCCACCACCGAGGCCACCACTGTCGAGCCGCCCGGCGAGCGGCGAGCCGCCTGGAAGATCGATCGATAGACCCGCGCGGTGATCGCGGAGTCGATCTTGTAGCTGGTGGCGAGGAAGAACGCGTGTGCGGGGCGCTTGGTGGCATAGAGGGCCTCGGCGGCGGCGCGCCGCCGAGGATAGAAGATGCGGATATAGAGATGCGCGCGGGCGAAGTTCACGAACGCCCAGCTGTAACGCCAGAGCCCGATCACCCCGAGGGTGAGGAACACCCCGGCGCCGCCCGAAAAGGCGGACGCCGGTACGGTGCTGGCGATTGCCGCAGCCAAGAGAATGTAGAGACCGTGCGCGATGAAGTTCATGGCTTACCAGCAGATGCCTTCGTACGTGCCGTTGGAGCGGAGCGAGGCGTTGATGCGCGTCAGGTCCACCAGCGAGCGATACTCGGAGACGGCGTTGAGCGGCGCGATCGCCTCCTCGTAGCGATTGCCCACGAGGATCACGTCGGCGCCGGCGATCAGGTCTTCGATCTTGCCGACGAGGCGGGACGGCAGGTCCGGCACCACATCGTTGCCGCGGCCCATGGCGCTGACGCCGCCGGCAACCGCTTGCGACACGTACGGGTCGTAGACCTTGAGCTCCATGCCCTTCGAGATCAGCCGGCTCGCGAGCTCCGCCAGCGGGCTCTCACGCAGGTCGTCAGTGCCCGGCTTGAACGCGATACCGACCAGCCCGACCGACTTGGCGCCGGAATTGTGGACCATCTTCTCCGCCCGATCGATCTGTGCGGCATTGGCCAGCAGCACCGAGTCGAGGAGCGGGGAGGGGACGCCCTTCTTGGCCGCGAGATGCTGCAGGGCGCGCACGTCCTTGGGCAGGCACGAGCCGCCGAAGGCGAAGCCCGGCTTCATGAAGTAGGGCGAGATGTTCACCTTGGTGTCGGCACAGATGAGCTTCATCACCTGCTGGCCGTCGACACCCGAGGCCTTGGCGATGTTGCCGATCTCGTTGGCGAAGGTCACCTTCACGGCGCGCCAGGAGTTCGAAGCGTACTTCACCGCTTCGGCCGTCTTCAGCGTCACCACGTGCGACGGCACCGGCATCTGGGCGTTGATGTCCTTGAGGATCGCCTCGGTGCGCGGCTCAAGCGCGCCGAACACGATCAGACCCGGATCGTAGTAGTCGGCGATCGCAGTGCTCTCGCGTAGGAATTCCGGGTAGTAGCCGACGCCGAAATCCTGGCCGGCGATCATGTTGGAGGCTTCTTCGAGCACCGGGATGCAGGTCTCGTCCATCGTGCCCGGCACGATCGTCGAGCGGATGATCACCGAGTGGAAGCTCTGCTTGTGCTTGATCGCCTGGCCGATGTCGGCGCAGACGCCCTTCACGTATTTGAGCCCGACAGCACCGGTGTCGTCGCTCGGCGTGCCGACGCAGACGAAGCTCGCATCGGTATCGAGCACCGCCTGCTGGCCGTCGGTGGTGGCGCGCAGCCGCCCCGAGGCAACAGCGCGGGCGATGATTTCATCGAGCCCGTTCTCGACGATCGGCGACAGCCCCGAGTTAACGGCGCTTACCTTTGCTGGGTCGAGGTCGACCGCGATGACCTCATGACCATCGTCCGCGAGGCACGCTGCGGAAACGACTCCAACATATCCGATTCCAAAGACGCTAATTCTGGCCACGACAGTCCTCTTTCAGAAGTGTGAGCAATATTGTTCTCGCCCAACGGGCGAGTTGTTGTGTAGCTACCGAGTACAGAACGCCGAGCTATGTGCTCGTTGGCCCCGTTACGCTAAGTGACATCACACGTACTCTCCACCGCTGGAGTGATCGCTTCTGACGCTTAGTATTGGCATTCTTGCCGGTGGTTGGCCGTTGTTCGCCATCCGATGTGTGAAAGCCTGTTCGCTGGTCCGGAATCTGAGAAGCAATGGGGACTCATACGAGCCATGCGATTGGCGCATGACGTACGGTCGTCATGGGATTGCAACTTTTGGCCTAGGACTGCGCAAAACCGTACGCAGCCTGCGGCATCCCGCCTTATGGCTGCCGATCCGATCCGTGCCCGAAGCATGTTCGGATTACGGCAAAACCGTGCCTCCCTCTCGGGCTCACGGTCGCGTGATGCTTTTTTGGGCAGTTTTTGCCCACGCGGCGGCGGATGACGACCAGGTGACAACGCTGCCAAATCGCCCTCGGAACCGAACGACCTTGTCGCTGCAGCCCGCCGAAACCCAAGCAAAACAAGGGTCGTAGCGAATTTGTTCGAGGCTTTATCTAATCGTCGTCTGATTTCCGCGAGGATTCGTTAGGTGTTTGTGCGCACCTCGCACCCCTGTACGGGAGCCGCGCCACTGGCCGCGCTTTTGCCGTCGTTGAGCGAAAGGATTCGCATGGGCCGAGTCGAAGGTGCCAACTCTTCGCCTCGAATGCACGGCCGTGAGAACGCCGTGCGATAGGGTGTTAAATGCGGGTCGTAATAATTGACATCAACCGGAAGCAGCCGGCCACTGGTCCTCGTCGTCGAGGACGAACCCATGATCATGCTGGGGGCAGTGCAATTGTTCGAGGCGGCGGGGTTCGAAGCCCTCGTCGCCTTCAGCTCCGACGAAGCAGTAGCGCACCTCGAGGGGCGCTCGGGGATCGTCGTGGCATTCATAGAGTATGACGTGCCGGGGACGCTCGACGGGGCAGGGCTCGCCGAGACCATTCGCAACCGCTGGCCGACGCTGGAGATCATCGTCGTGTCGCGGCCGCGGCCCGGCGAGACCCCTGATCTGCCCCTCGGCGCGCGCTACTTCGAAAAGCCTTACACGCACGCCGAGATAGAACGCGCGCTCGATCAGTTGGGCCTCACCGGCACTGTACCCCGGGCGAGGACCAATCTGCCGCCGCGCGGCTGACAACGATCCCGTAACGGCGGCATCCCGCACAGGACTTGTGCCGCGCCGCCGTTACGGACAACACTTGCCAACCAGCATCTCGCCATGAGGGGTGGCTAATGCACCGAGCGCATCTAGCGGCAGCGACGCTCGCTCTTCTCGCTTCAACCTCGGTCGGCCACGCCGGCACGCTCGACGACGTCCGCGCCCGCGACAAGCTGGTCTGCGGCGTCAGCGAAGGCCTTGGCGGGTTCTCCGAACAGGATGGGGCAGGGGTCTGGCAGGGTTTTGACGTCGACTTCTGCCGCGCCGTCGCCGCTGCGGTGCTGGGAGATACCGAGAAGGTCGACTACGTGCCGCTCTCGGCAGAAGCGCGTTTTGCCGCTCTCACCGACGGCAAGATCGACCTGCTGTCACGCAACAGCACCTGGACCATGTCGCGCGACCTCGATCTCGGCCTCGATTTCCCCGGCACCAGCTATTTCGACGGCCAGGGCTTCCTGATCCCCGCTCTCTTCGGCGCCATCAGCCCGCTCGAACTCGACGGCGCGACCATCTGTGTCGTCAGCGGCACCACCACCGAGGCCAACGCCGCCGCCTATTTCGAGAAGGCCGGCCTCACCGTCTCCTTCCTGAGCTTTGCTGAACGCCCCCAAGCCCGCGCCGCCTACGCCACCGCCAAGTGCGACGCCTACACCGCCGACCGCTCCGCCCTCGCAGCCGAGCGCGCCGAGCTGCCGGTGCCCGAGGACCACGTCATCCTCAAGGACGTCATTTCCAAGGAGCCGCTCGGCCCTGTCGTCCGCGACAGTGATCCGCAATGGACCAGCCTGATCCGCTGGACCCTGTTCGCGCTGATCGACGCTGAGGAGCAGGGCCTTGGCGCTGCTGCAATGGCCGCCGCCGGCGCGGACGAGGCCAAACTGATGGGTGCCCCGGCGGTGAAGGCACTCGGCCTCTCCGACGACTGGCTGGTCAGGGTGCTGGCCGGCGTTGGCAACTACGCCGAGATATTCGATCGCAACCTCGGCGAAGACACGCCCATGCAACTGAGCCGCGGCGTCAACGCCCTCTGGACCCAAGGCGGGATCCTCTATGCACCGCCCATGCCGTGACCTGTTCCGCAACTTGCTTGTTGCGCTTCTGGCGCTGTTCTTCGCCGCCCCGGCCATCGCGCAGGATCGCGTCGACCTCTCGCCCCGCGACCTCGCGGTGGTCCGCATCAACATCATCGACCTGCTCGCCAATGAGCCGCGCCTGCCGCTCCCCATCAAGCAGCGCCGCGATGTGCTCCGCACCTACTATGAAGAGCAGAGCGGCGATCTGCTGTGGCTCAACAGCGCGCGCGCCGGCGCAATGGTCTCGCGCCTCGTCAACGCCACCGACGACGGCCTCAACCCCGACGACTATCCCGGCCAGCAACTCGCCAGCCTGATGACCGCCGCAGGCGAGACCGACAAGCGCAGCCTCGCCATCATCGAGCTCTACTTTTCCGCCGCCTTCCTCGAGTATGCCTCCGACCTGAAGGTCGGCCGGTTCCTCCCCAACAAGATCGACCCCAACTTCTTCCTCACCCCGCGCACCATCGACGAAGCCGCGGCGCTCGCCGGCGTCGCCAAGGTCGCCGACGTCGAGACCGTGCTCCACGCCTGGGAGCCGCAGAACGCCGAGTATCAGGCGCTCCGCAAGGCACTCGATGACTACCACGCGCTCGCCGTGCTCGGCGGCTGGGGCACCGTGCCGCTCGGCGACACGTTGAAGCCGGGGATGACCGATCCGCGCATCCCGGCGCTCCGCGCCCGCCTCGCCGTCACCGACGGCGCCGGCGTGACGGCGCCCGGCGAGCCGGAGTTCTACGACGACACGCTGGTCGAGGCGGTGAAGCATTTCCAGGCGCGCCACGGCCTCGATGTCGATGGCGTCGTCGGCCCTGCCTCCCTCGTCGCCATGAACGTGCCGATCGAGGACCGCATCGAGTCGATCGATTTCGCCATGGAGCGCTGGCGCTGGATGCCGGACGATCTCGGCAGCCAGTACATCATCGTCAACATCGCCGGCTTCGAACTCCGCCGCATCCGCGACGGCGAGATCAAGGAGAAGATGGCCGTGGTGGTCGGCAAGCCCTACAGCCGCACCCCCGTGTTCAGTGACGCCATCCGCTACCTGGAGTTCAACCCGTACTGGAACGTTCCGGCCGGGCTCGCTGCCAAGGAAGAGCTGCCCAAGTTGCAGAGCAACCCCGCCGCCGTTGCCGCTGCCGGCTTTGAGGCGGTGCGCGGCAAGGATGTCTACGATGTCCGCCAGGTCGATTGGGCCCAGGTCACACCCAGCCGCTTCCCGTTCCAGCTGCGCCAGAAGCCGGGCACCAACAATGCGCTGGGCCGCGTCAAGTTCATGTTCCCCAACGCCCACGATGTCTACCTGCACGACACGCCGTCACGCAGCCTCTTCGGCCGCGCCGAGCGCGCCTTCAGCCACGGCTGCATCCGCCTGTCCCGTCCGCTGGAATTGGCCGATCAGGTCCTCGCCGCTGGTGGTGTCGACGGCTGGTCCAACGACCGGATCGACTCGGTCGTCGCCTCGCTGAAGAATACCGTGGTGAACCTGAAGACGCCGCTCCCGGTCCACATCACCTACCTCACTGCCTGGGTCGAGGCCGACGGCGTCCACTTCAGCTCCGACATCTACGGCCACGACGAAAAGCTGCTGGCGGCGCTGGACGGCAAGTCGCTGGCCTGGTGAGGCACGCTCGGGCGGGGTCCCTCAAGCGTAGTCCTTCACTTCCACGATCTCGGATCCCAGCGCCTCGTTCAGCTGCCGCTTGATCGCCGCGCGGCGATCGTTGGTCCGGTAGACCGAGCGGGCCAGCGCGATGAACTCCTCGTCGAACGCAGCGTGCTGCTCCTTGATGCGGATGGCATCCTCGATGTCCCACAGCGCCTCGTTCACCTGTCGCAACTCATCGCAGAGGTTTGCGAGCGCCGGCGTGTCCACCCCCTGATTAGCGAGCAAGGCGCTCAGCAAAGCCAGCTCGTGCGCGGCCAGGGCACGCTTGTCCGGATTGCTGATCCGCTCGGTCTTGATCTTGAGGATCGAGATCTTGTCGAGCAATTCACCCATCGATACCGGCGCGAGGATCGCGTGTCGAACCTGCTGTCCATTCAACATTCAAAAGTCTCCTGTACGAAAGCGCACATGTAGCGTAGCAAATGGAGCTATAGTTGCGTAAAAAGCCGACTAGATAGGAAGCAACGATAGCCATCATTTGGCAACTAACGTCGAAATGTTGGAATGGTTACACGAAATAACCCCAATTTACGTGGAACAGATAGTGGTGCCCCCACGTTCAAGGGCGTGTCTGTAGCTAGACCATAGGAGCCCAAGATGTTTGCCACTCGCTTGGCCCGACTGCTCTCCATATTGATAACCTCGACCGCCTCGGTGGTTCTGCCGGCGCCGATCGTCAGTCCCGCGACGGTCGCCCAGGAAGCGAGCTGCTTTGTCGGTGTCGACTTTGCCGCCATGTCGCACGATCAACTGGCGGCGGTAGTGACTGAGGCGGTGCAGGGCATGCCGCCCGGCACGTCAGACGCCGATATCGTTGCGGCTATCGGCTCTCAGATCGGGGCGAACGCTGCCGGCTGCAGCCCGGAACAGCTCGCCGCCGTCGCCCAGAACGTCGCAGCCGTGCTGGAAGAACTGGGCATCACTGTCAACGGCAACATGGCTCAGCTGCTCCTGGTCGCGATGGTCACGCCAGCACCACCGATCCTACAGGGGCCGGGTGTCTCTACCGTCGCTTCCGTCTACTGATCAGCACTGGCGACCACGACGATGAGTTCACGCAGACTTCAGGCGCTGGTCGCCAGTTTTACGACCCAGACGCTGGCGTCGCCCAAGGCGCCGGCGCCCACACCTCCCCTGTCGGCGGACCTGCCGGCGGGCATATCGCAGCAGCTGGCTGACGCGGCTTTCGCTCAGGGCCAGTGGCAGCAGGCGTGGGGATACTTCTTCTCCGCGCTGCAGTCTGGCGAGGCGGTGGTCGACATCGCCCACTGCCTGCTGTTCGGCGGCCGCTGCGCCCTCTACCTCGGCGACTACAACACCGCGCAAGTGCTGCTCTCCGACTACGTGGACCGCTTCCCCACCGATCCCGAGGCGTTGTTCTATCTGGGCAAAGCCTATCAGGGTGCGCATCGCGATTTCGAGGCGCTGGCGTCCTTCAACGCCGCCGCGCTGGTCGGCGCCGGCAAGCCCAAATACCTGGCCGCGGTTGCGCAGGCGGCGCACAGCCTCGCCTTCCAGGGCTTCGGCTACGCGTCCGACACCATGCCGGCCACCTATCTCGCAGTGGCACACGCGGCCCTCGACGCCGCTCTCGCCAAGGACCCGAACCATCTCGAGACGCAGACGACATCGATGCTGCTGTCGCTCGATACCGGCGACATCGACAAGGCGCTCGCGACAGCCCGCAGCATCGTCGAGAACGAGAGCAAGCATGGCGCCGAGCGGGTAGGGGCCGCCACCACCAGTCTGGCCCTCGCCCTCACGCGCGGCGGCGATCTCGCCCGGCTCGAAGAGCTTCCGTACCTCAAGACCTATCCCGCCGGCCGTCGCCTGCTCGGGCGGGCGCGCGGATTGCACGCGGCGAGCCAACCACATCCGTCCCCTGCATCCCTCCGCGCCGTCGTCCACGACCCCAGGGCCGATCGCTGGACCCTCGAAGCCCTTGGCGCCCCGAAACTGCCCTGGCCCCGCGCCCGCCATACAGTCGGCCGGGCGGCCGAGACGATCTCCATCGATTGCGATCTGGCTGTCCCAGTCCATTACCAAAGCCGCGGTGAACTGGCTGGCTTGGCCATGCGCCTCCATCGGCTGCCCTCGCACTTTGCCGGCCTCGTTGTCTTCGCGGCATCTGCGATCCCCGGCAATCGCGATCCGCAGGCGGTGTCGAGCATCCTTCTCCGCAAGGCGGCCTGGGATGAGTTGGTGACGCTGCACCCGCATGCCGACCGGCAGGCGCTGGTGGCCGCCGCCCTCCAACGCCTGCGGCTCTACGCGGTGCCCAGTACGACGAGCATTGCCGCCCTCGACTGGCCCCAGGCTGCGGCTTCTGCTGCCGCGCCGCGCGTCGTCGTGCTGTCGCGCCACGGGCCGCGCCTCGTTGGTGGAGGCGAGCAGTTCCTCCGCATCGCCGGCCTGACATACGCCGCCGAGCAGGGCGCCGACGTGTTCTTCGCCGGCCTGACGACCGATTGGAGCGAAGCCGTCACGCAGTGGCCGGGCGCCGGAACCGGCTTCACCGAAGGCTTCGTCTATGACGACGCCGACGCCTTCCGTGCCTTCTGCCTCGCCAACGGCGTCACCGCGGTCCACGTCATCTCGGGCCTCGGTGAGTTCGTGCTCGACGCCACCGCCGGGCTCGATATCCGCCTGATCTATGGTGTCCATTTCTGGCGCGAGTTCATCCCCGCCCGGGTTCTCAGTCGCCCGTATTATCCCAATGTCAGCCTCGATGACGCCAAGCCCTTGCCAGCGATGGAGGATCTGCTGGCCCGCGGCGATTATCTCTACGTCAATTCCGACTTCTGCGCCGATATCGCCCGCAAGGCCTACGCCTGGTCGCCGCCGGTGATCTACTCAGTTCCCGTCGACGAAACCGGCGCCGAGCTGTCCGACCTCTCGCAGCCGGCCGTTTGGCCGCGCGACTTCGTGCTGCTGGTGAACGCTCGCGCAGACAAGGGCTGGCATCTCTTCCTCGATATCGCCGAACGCCTGCCGGAGCAGGGCTTCGTCGCCATCGCCAGCCAGTCCGACCGCCAGGCGGCCCTCGCCGAGGTGCAGCGCCGCGGCCTGCACAATGTGCGCGTCATCGATCGCACCGACCGCATGGACGAATTCTATCGCGCCGCCCGCGTCGTCGCCGTCCCCAGCTTCACCTTCGTCGAGACCTTCTCCCGCGTTGTTATCGAGGCGGGCCGGCTCGCGCGCCCGGTGCTGATGGCCGATAGCGGCAACCTCGCCTATCTCGGCGCGGGCACCAGCCTGGTGCTACCCAACGATCCTAAGGTCTGGGCAGCACGCATCGCGCAACTCGCCTCCGACGCCGCGGCTTACGATCAGGCGGTCGCCGAAGTCGTCGGCATCGCCGAGCGGCACTCCGCCGATGCCCTCATCGACAAGCTCCGCACCATGCCGCTCCGCGCCGACCGCCCACGGGCGCTCGTCTGCGTCGGCTCCGGCATCGGCAACATCTGCCACACCAGCCCGATGATCCGCCACCTCTCGGGCTATCTCGGTGCGCCGGTCGATGTGCTGGTAGCCGGCGATTTTCCAGGCAGCGCCGCGGCGATGGCCGGATCACGCTACGTCGGGCAGGTGTTCGAACGCTTCGCCCATGTCGAGCAGCGCCCCTACGACGTCGTCCTCGTTACCCACTGTTTCGGCACACTGATCCCCGCCTTCAACGCGCCGCGCGTGCTGTCGAGCCGCGATTTCATGCAGTTCGACCCGGCCGGCTCATTGCACGAGGCCGAGTTCAATCTCGCCTTCCTCGAGGCGGCAATCGGCCTCGGCTACGCCCCCGAGGATCGGCTGAACTACTTCTTCGGCGGGCTCGATGACGTCGTCGTCCGAGCGGCCACCCGCCGCAAGCCGCGCATCGCGCTGCATGCCGGCTCGAAAGGCGGCATCTGGGCCGCCAAGCGCTGGCCCGGCTTCGCCCAGTTGGCTGGTGAGCTCACGCGCGCCGGCGCCGATGTCATCAGCGTCGGTGTCGCCAGCGAGTATGTCGAGGGCACCCTCGACAAGACTGACCTCAGCATCGCCCGCATGGCCGAGGAACTCAGCGCCTGCGACGCGCTCGTCACCAATGACAGCGGCGTCATGAACGTCGCCAATGCCCTTGGCCTGCCCATCGTCGCGATCTTCGGCCCCACCAACCCGGTAACGCGCGGACCGCTGAAATCGGCGGTCCGCATCCTCGCGCCACCGACCGAGTGCGCTCCCTGCGAAGCCGATCCGCGCTACAAGTCCCGCTTCGACGAAGGCGCCTGCCGCTGCATCTCGCTCATTGGCACGCCCCAGGTCATCTCGGCCCTGCGCGAACTCAACGTGTTGCGCCGAACCCGCCGGCACAGCACCCGCCGAGCGGCCTGACGGAGCGCGCGGTGGATTTCGCCATTACCCGCAGGCAGAAGGCGCGCCTCCAGGACATCCCTACGCCCTGGGGCACGCTGATCGGCGTCAAGGCCGATCGCATCACCCGCACCATCCTCGCCGACGGCCAGTACGAGTGGGCCGAGACGGCCATCGTCGCGCAACTGCTGCGCGCCGGGGCGACCGCCATCGATGTCGGCGCCAATATCGGCTACTACACCGCACTGTTCCGCTGCCTGGTCGGCCCGCGCGGCGCAGTCCATGCCTTCGAGGCCAACCCCTTCACGGCCGCTCTCCTGAAGCTCGGCATGGCCCGCAATGGCTGGCACGATATCGTCATCAACGCCAAGGCGCTGGGAGATGCCGCGGGCACCCTGCAAGTGCGGCAGATGGACCTCGACCTGGCCCTGACCGATGACGCCCTCAATCTCGGTGGCTGGTCGCTGCACGAGGCCACGTCCGGCGCGTGGGAGATCCCCGTACTGCCGCTGGATCAGTACGTCCGCGACCACCACATCGAGAAGGTGCATTTCCTCAAGGCCGATGTCGAGGGCTTCGAGCTGAAGGTACTGCAGGGCGCCAAGACCGTCGTCCGCAAGCTCAGGCCCTACATCATGTTCGAGATGCGCGCGCCCGTCACGGCCGACCGCCTGCGGTGCGAGCAGATGGTGGAGCACCTCGAGCACGACGGTTACGTCTGCTGCCGCATCGTCAAGCGGCCGTTCCCGCACTTCCGGATCCTCGCCCGATCAGACCTCGAGGAGGAGCGGTTCCACTTCAACCTGCTGGCCATGCCGGCCGCCCGCTACCGCGAGTTCTTCGCCAGCGTCGCCGGCCGCATCATCGAGACGCCGGCCTGACGCGCGGCACCGCACGACTAGGCTGCGAAACGGCTCACGACGTCGGTGACTGTGATGGCGTTGGCCAGCCCCTCGACACAGATGAGGTCTGCGACGAGCCTCCCGATCGCGATCCGCTGCGTCTCCGAGCCAACCTCTCCGGTCAGCATGACCGTCCCATCGAAGACGTGCACGCGGATGTCCCCGGCCGGCACGAACGGATCGCTCCAGAGGGCTTCGGTCACCCGGCAGGCAATGTTGTCGTCGATGCGAAGGTTACGCATGGGTCGCTCTTTCAGTTGGTCGTTGCGTTCTTGTTCGGCAGCCCCAGTGCGTAGTCGACTGGAGCACGCCACCACTCGCGCTCCCGCACCAGGCGGAAACCAAGGTTGTCCGGAGGAGCGCCGATGGTGCAGCCGCCGCCCTGCGCGTCGCGGACGAAGACGTTCATGGGGGTGCGGTGCCTGCCTTCGAGGAGGCGGACGCCGCACGAGTCGAGATATGTGAGCGTTTCGTCGGCCGGACCCAATGTCGTGCGGCTGCCGCACGTCGCCGTCCATTCCCACACGGTTTTCGCCAGGTCGGCGACGCCATACTCATTCTCGCCGAACGCTCCGATGGGGCTGGGGGTGGCGAGGGCATTCGCGCCGAGCTTGGCTTCGCGCTCGTAGAAGGCGAGCCAGCGTTCGGCAGGGTCCTTGGCATCGGTTTCGACATCGAGCGCATGGTCTCGCGCCTTGCTGCCCGCGGCGAACGCCCATTCTCCGATCGTGGGCAGGCGCCAGGTCTGGCCGGTCTTTTCGCTGAGCCACTTGGCATACTCATTGGCGTCGTTGAAGCTGACACCTGTGACCGGAACGTCGACCAGACCCCGCCGGCGCGGCTCCGCCTTCTGGCAAGCCCCGTCGGCAACGCACCGGTCATAGTCCGACGCGCTGACTTGGTATTTCATGATCTCCATTGGTGCCGGGGCGCCAACGCTGACGAGGGGGCCGTCGACCGTGGCCGTGCCGCGCACGAACTCCCCGGGCGCCCGGTAGGTGTAGGGCCGGGGGGCAATTGTCACTGTAACTGGAGCTAGGCTCGGGGTCGTCACGACCGGAAGCTGAATAGCGCCAGTCTGCATAGCGATCGTCGCCAGAAGTCCAGCAAGCAGGACGATGGGCACCAGCAGTGCCGTCTTGTCTTGGTGCGCGACTGTGTGCGTCATGATTGCACCTTCTGAGAATGCGGTGGCCCGTGCATGTCGGGCCACCGCCGTTTCGGACGCTTAGCCGTCGATCGGCGTCGGCGCCTGAACCTGGGTCATCAGGTCGTCGTTCCACTCGCCACCAACCTTGAAGTGGGCGGTGGCGCCGAGTTCGACGGCCTCGATGAGGTTGTGGTTGACGTAGGCGTAGACCCCCGGCTGTAGGAACGTGTAGAGCGCTGCGCCAGCACAGCCCCCGGGGATGTGCCAGGTCTCGAGGTCGACCTGGGGCGCGTTGTTGAACTTGCCGGTAGCCCAGACATGGTCGCCGTGTCCGCCGATCAGGTGCGGGCGAGTGTCCCGGTTTGCCTGCGAATGGATGATGAGCACCGTCTCGCCGACATTGGCGGTCATGGCATTCTCGCCAGTCAGCGCACCCACGGCGCCGTTGAACACTTCGTGCGTCGGCGTCAGGGTCTTCATGACCTCGAGCATGTCGGCGTATCCGTCGCCGGCCGACTCGTAGGTCTTGAAGTTGCCGTCCGCGTCCTTCGGAACGTAGAAGTCCTGCTCGCCGACATAGTACACGTAGTCGTACTTGAGCGGCTTGCCGGCGCCGTCCTTCAGTCCGTCACGCGGCAGCACCATGATGGCGCCGTTCATGCCCGACACGACGTGCCACGGGATCATCGGGCCGCCCGGTGCGCAGTGGTAGACAAAGACGCCGGGGCGCGTGGCCTTGAAGCGCAGCTTCACCTGTTCGCCGGGGTTGATGAGCGTGAGCCCGCCACCGCCGAGCGCGCCCGTCGCCGCGTGGAAGTCGATGTTGTGCTGCATCGTGTTGGTGTCGGGGTTGACCAGTGTCAGCTCGACGTAGTCGTCTTGGTGCACCACCATCAGCGGACCGGGGACCGAGCCGTTGAAGGTCATGGCCGGGACGGTCGTGCCATACTCGTCGATGACGAGCTGCTTTTCCTCGATGACCAACTGGAACTCCACGACCTGGGGTCCGCCGACCGCGATCTGGTCGTGAGCGTGGACGAACGGTGGCTTCAGCAGCTCCACCCGCTTGCGCGGCAGGGCCGCCAGGTCAGGGGCAGGGCCGGTCGTCACTCCGGCTTCCTCAGCCTGGGCCGGCACCGAAGCAAGCACTGCACCGAATACGCCGGCAAACGCGGCGGCGCCGAGCAGCGTGCGGCGCGATACTTCTACTTTGTCCTGGCCGTCCATCTTAAGTCTCCACGGTTGACGCGCACCAGTGCGCCCGGTTCGACCGTGGATTAGGCCCGCCGCAGACCCTCTTCTTTGATCCGCCTCAAATTGCTGCTGCGACCTTTTGTACAGCGGCAGAAGTCGTCTGTTTGATCTTCGTCAAAGAGAACTTGTCGGCAACGGAGGAAATGGCCGCGAAAGGACATGAAGACCGTGTCCTCGTTTTACGGAGAACCACTATGCGTACCCTCAAGACCCTGGCCGCCGCCGCGCTGCTGGTCCTCGCTGCCGCTCCGGCGATGGCCGCTAACTTCGAAGTCCACATGCTGAACAAGGGCGAGACCGGGGCGATGGTCTTCGAGCCGGCCCTGACCAAGGTTGCAGTGGGTGACACCGTTACCTTCATCCCCACCGACAAGGGACACAACGCCGAAGCGATCAAGGACCTGCTGCCCGCCGGCGCAGAGCCCTTCAAGGGCGCGATGGGCAAGGAGCTCGTCGTCACCTTCACCGCGCCCGGGGCGTATGGCGTCAAATGCGCACCGCATGTCGGCATGGGCATGGTGGCCCTGGTTGTCGTCGGCGATGCTCCCGTCGATGTAGAGGCCATCAAGGCGGCGAAGCTGCCCAAGAAGGCGCAGGAGCGCATGACGGCCATCACCGATCAGCTCGCCCTTTAGGACGCGCTTAAGAGGCGGACCCACGTGGTCCGCCTCCAATTTTCCGGCGAGATCCCGCAATGCTGAGTGATGCGGCTGGCTGGGGCGAGCTCGCCACAGCGATGACGGTCTTTCTTCTGACGCACGCGATCCCAGCGCGTCCGGCGCTACGTGGCCGCCTCGTCACTCTTCTGGGGCGTCGAGCCTACCTGATCGCGTACAGCACCGTTTCGCTCCTGGCCCTCGCATGGGTCATCGGCGCCGCTGCCAATGCGCCCTACCTCGAGTTGTGGCCGCGGGCGGACTGGCAGAGCTTGGTGCCGGCGATCGGGATGTTGCTCGCGTCAGTCCTGGCGGTCTTTGCGCTCACCATGCCCAATCCGCTCTCGCTGGGAGCGAGAAGGGGCTTTGATCCGGACCATCCCGGAGTGGCCGGCTTCGTCCGCCATCCGCTCCTCTGGGCCATGCTGATCTGGTCGATTTCGCACATGTTCCCGAATGGCGATCTCTCACACGTCATGATGTTCGGGCTGTTTGCGCTGCTGTCGGCGGCCGGGATGATGATGTTCGATCGGCGGTCGCGTAGGACGCTTGGCGATGCCGCTTGGCGGCAGCTTGCCAAGAAAACCTCCAACATCCCGCTAGCGAGCCTTGCGAAGGGGTGGCGCCCGAGACTGTCACCGACCACTGGGCTGCGGTTCGGCGCAGGATTGGTCCTCTATGGCATACTGGTCGTCTGCCATGGAGTGATTGCCGGCCTGCCGCTGCTATAGCCGACCAGTTTGATGCTGCGCAAAGAGCGCGGCCCGACGGCTGGCTATGGAACTCAGGTCCATCTGGGTGACCGCAAATGAGCACCAGCGAAACCGGCTTGGATCCTGGCCTTTGCGATACCTTGCGCGACGTCCTGGATCCTGAGATCGGCCTTAACATCGTCGATCTCGGCTTGGTCATCGAGGCCCACCGGTCTTCTGACGCTATCGGTGTGAAGCTCACTCTGACCAGCCGGGCATGCCCCCTCGGGGAGCTGGTCATCACAGAAGTGCGCGAGCGGATAGCCTCAACCTATCCCACAGTTGCCCAGGTGGACATCGACCTCGTCTGGGACCCGATCTGGACTCCCGACCTCATCACCGACCGCGGCTTCGAGCTACTGGGCCGCACCCGAACAAGGACCCTGATCTGATGTGCTCAGACTGCCAAACGACCGATACCGTCATCGATGTTCGCCAGATAGCGCCCCGCATGCGCCACCCGCTCATCTTCTCGACCTTCGAGAACCTGGGCGGCGGTGAGTGCTTCCGCATCGTCAACGACCACGACCCGAAGCCGCTCTTCTACCAGTTCAGCGCGGAATACCCCGGCATCTTCGAATGGACCTATGAGCAAAACGGCCCCGACGTCTGGCAGGTCCGCATCGATCGGCTCGTTGCCTAGGGGGCTCACGAGCTGGTTCAGGGTCGCGCGGAGGGGTGGCTTCCGCGCGGCCCTGCTTGGCCTGGCCGCGGCGTCGATGGTGCTTGCACTATACGGTGGCCTGGCTCGGCTGGGCGTGCCGTTGCCGCAGCTCGCCCGCCTCGAGAGCTTGCACGGACCGCTCATGATCTGCGGCGTGTTCGGGACGCTCATTTCGCTGGAACGCGCCGTGGCTATCGGCCTTACGTGGCCCTACACGGCGCCGGCATGCTTCGGCCTCGCTGCACTGCTGATGATTTCGGGTTGGTCGCTGGAGGCGGCGGCCGTGCTGACGGTCGTTGCCGCGGCGGCCTTCCTGGCGGCATCGAACTGGATCGTCTTCCGCCAGCCGGCGCTCTTCACAGCGGTGCTGCTAGTTGGAGCCGCAATGCTGTTCATTGGCTGCACGTTGTGGCTGTCGGGGATGGAGGTGAGGGCTCTCGTCGGATGGTGGCTAGGGTTCCTGGTCTGCACCATTGGAGCCGAACGTCTGGAACTCAGCCGCATCATGCGGCCCGGAACGGCTTCCAAGTGCCTGTTCGGCGGGATCGTTGCACTCATTGTAATCGGTGCCGCTCTGGGATTGGACAGTGAATACGGCGCTGGCGTTCTGGGAGCCGGCTTGCTGGGCACAGCGCTCTGGCTCGCTCGCTATGACGTAGCGACGAGGACCATCCGGATGAGCGGCCAATCTCGCTTCATGGCCGCCGCCATGCTGGCCGGCTACCTCTGGGTTGCCGTGTCGGGCCTCGTGCTTCTCCTAACGCCGGGGGCCGCCTTCGCCTACGATCTCACACTTCATGCCCTCTTGATCGGCTTCGTGTTGTCGATGGTCTTCGGGCACGCACTGATCATCTTCCCGGCGGTTACCGGCGTGGTGCTGAAGTATAGCCGGGCTCTCTATGTGCCTCTGGCGTTGTTGCACCTTTCGGTGCTCGTTCGGGTCCTCGGCGATCTCCTTGAACTATGGGATGTCAGGCTGGCGAGCGGCCCCGTCACCGCTGTTGCGCTGGTCCTCTTCGCAGCGACCACGGCGACCGGACGTAAGGCTCCTGCCCAGCGGACCGCCTCCCGGTGACCACACCCGCGAGGATGGCGGCAGCAACAGGGCTCGACTACCATCGCAGGAGAGGCAGGTTGCCCCACAGGAGCCGACGCCGGTGACCAGACTCAAGACGCATGCAGAGGAACACTACGTCGGCCGGGTCGGATGGCTGCGTGCCGCCGTGCTGGGCGCGAACGACGGTATCGTGTCGACAGCAAGTCTCGTGATTGGGGTGGCCGCGGCGTCGGCGGACCGGGGGGCGATCCTGGTGGCGGGTGTTGCCGGGCTCGTCGCCGGCGCCATGTCGATGGCGGCGGGTGAGTACGTGTCGGTCAGCTCGCAGTCGGATACGGAGGCAGCCAGCCTTGCCAAGGAGAAATCGGAGCTCGCCAACGAGCCCGAGTCCGAGCATGCCGAACTGACCGCCATCTACGTCGCGCGAGGGCTCGACGGAGCGCTCGCCGGTCAGGTTGCCACGCAGCTCATGGCCAAGGATGCCCTGGGTGCCCACGCGCGTGACGAACTGGGCCTGTCGGAGGTCTCCACCGCTCGCCCGGTGCAAGCCGCGCTTACCTCAGCGGTCACCTTCGCGGTCGGCGCGGCGCTCCCGTTGCTGGCGGTCCTGGTGTCGCCGAGCAACTGGATGATCTGGATCGTTGCGCTCGCGTCTCTGGTGTTCCTGGGCGCCCTTGGCGCGGTGGGGGCCAGCGCGGGCGGGGCTTCGCCCCGGAAGCCGACCGTCCGCGTAGTGTTCTGGGGCGCGCTGGCGATGCTGATCACCGCCGCCATAGGCGCATTGTTCGGCACGGTCGCCTAGCCGGTGGTCCGCCATCAGCGCGGGGCGGGTGTCCAACGGTCGATGTCAGGGGAGCGCGCATCGGCCTCGCGCTCTGCGAACAGCGCCTCGAGACCCTGAGTTGCGGCGACTTCGCTGCCACGCTCGCGGCCCAGCACCATCAGGGCAGTTGCCCAGGCGTCGGCATGCATCGCGGTTGCGGCCCGCACCGTTACCGAAGCGGGGCCATGGCTGACGGGGACGCGCTGACGCGGGGCCATGGTGTGACCGAAGCAAACACCATCGCGCTCGACGAAGTGGCGGTAATCGCCGGATGTGGCGAGTGCCGCATCCGCGATTTCGATCACGCCGGCGCCTCTGCGGTGCCCGAATTCCGGGCTTTCGACCACTACCCGCCACGCCGATCCGTCGGGTTTCACTTGCCCAGCGCGGAGTTCGCCGTCGATCGAGACAAGGTAGCTCGCGATGTCGAGCCGCTCGAGCACGCGAGTCATTTCGTCGACCCCGTAGCCCTTTGCGATGGCGGAGAGGTCCAAGGTGACTTGTGCGTGCTTGCGCACCCGCTCGCCCCCTTCATCGAGCTCCAGGGCGAGGTGGGCAGGCACATGCTGGGCAGCGCCTGCCGCGGCAATGGCGCGGCGATCGGTCGTGCCCGCGGCGGCGCCAAAGCCCCAGGCAGTGACCAGGTCACCCACGCCAATGTCGAAGGCACCGTCGGACAATCGGCCTACCTCCAGCGCTGCGGCCAGAACGGTGGCAAGCTCCTTCGGCAGGTCCATCCATGTGCCGACCGCTGCACGGTTGAGCCGCATCAGGTCCGATTGCGGCTTCCAGGTGGACATCTGGCCGTCGACCGTGTCCACGGCCTTTTGAAGGGCGGCGTGCACCCCGGAAAGGTCGAGCGTCATGGGGGCGAAGAATACGGCCGAGTAGCGGGTGCCCATGGTCGGCCCGCTGATGACGCGGCGAACGAGATCAGTACGCATCTTCGAGGTAGCGTCCCTTGCGCTTGAGGGCGTCGACGGAGAGCCCGAGGGGTTCGAGGCAGGTATCGATCGTGTCGCGTACCCCAGTCGCCATCTCGCGGCCGCCGCAAACCATGATCTGCGCCCCACGCCTCACCAGCTCCTGAATGGCGGCGGCTTCGCTGAGCAGCCGGTCCTGCACATAGCCGCCGCCAAGCACACGCGAGAACGCGGTGGTGAGGGAGGCGAGGCGACCGTCCGCCAAGGCCTCCTGGAACTCGTGGTGGTAGAGGAAATCGGAGGCTGGATGGCGAGCGCCATAGAACAAGTGCACGGGGCGGCGCCTCCCGCCGCGAACAAAGCCGGCGAGCGGCGCAACGCCGGCGCCGGCACCGATGAGGATCAGCGGCCGCCGCGTCCGGTCGGGACGAAAATCCGGATTGGGGCGGATGAAGGCCTCGACGGCGTCACCGGGGGCAATGGCGTGCAGGTATTCCGAGCACAAACCGCCCGCCTGCTTGCGCACGCAGATCTCGAGCACCCCATCCTGCGAGGAACTGGCGAGAGAGTAGTAGCGTGGCACGTCGCTACCCGGCGCCAGGATGCCGACAAGGTCTCCGGCCTCGAAATGCGGCTTTGTCAGCCCGCCGAGCCAGTTCGGAAGGCCGGGACGAAGGTCGGGCATCGTGAAGCGCAGGAGCGCCACGGGAGCCTGGACTTCGACACCATAGAGCGAGCGCTCCTCGAGGATGAAGCTCCTGGTCTGCGGCCGTGACGGCACATGGGAGAGGGAAAGCTCGACACCGAGGCGCTCACCCAGGATGTGACCCCAGGCGGCGAAATCAGCAGGCGATTGGCGGTCTATGCCATAGACCGGAAGGAGGGGCTCGAGCCCCCGAGCGGTGAGCACGGCTTCAACCTCGGATGCAAAGGCACAGAACTGAGGGAAGCTCTGGTCGCCGAAGCCGAGTACGGCGAAGGCAGGCCGCGAGGCCAGCGCCTTGACCCGGCCAAGGAACTGGCGTGCCGAGGCTGGCGCCGCACCATCGCCATAGGTGGCGGTAAGGACGAGCAGGTGGCTCGCCTTGGGATAGCTGCGGCGGAGGTCGCTCATCGCGGCGAGGTGCACGCGGTGGCCAGAGACGCTCAGCGCTTCGTGCAGGTTCGCCGCAAACCCCCACGTGCTGCCCGATTCGCTGCCGACGAGGATGACGGTGTCGGCTTCGCGCGCAGGTGTGTTGCCCGTAAGGCGAGGGGTGGTTCGGTGACGCAGCCACCAGATGGTCGAACCGGTGATCGCCAGGGCGGGGGCCGCGAGAGCGCCCACACCAAGGAGTATGGCCAGCACCCAGGCACCTTGACCGGTGTGAAGCGTGTAGACGAGTTCGTAGACTTGCTGCCAGACGCTGTTGGGCGTGAACGACAGCATCGCGCCCGTTGCCTGATCGACGTAGCCCTGTCCCGCGCCGGTGGTGACCGTAAAGACGTCGCTCGGATCGTCCGCGGCGGGGAAGACCAGTTCGCGCAGGTCGCTCAAGCGAACGCTCGCCAGCCCCGGAAGCGAGGCAATTGGGGCTGGCGTCGTGCCGTCACCGGTGGGCGCGAAGGAGAACGCCGAGTCCGAGCTTGGCACGAGTTCGAAATAGACCGCCGACATGTAGATGCCGGTCGTCGCAGTGAGGATCAATGCCGTGACAGCGGCGCGGGCAAGGTTCGTATGCAACCGTTGCGAGCCAGTGCCGCGCGCTGACCCAAAGAGCTGGCGCCAGCCCCCCATTTTGCGCAGCAGCAATCCGATGCCGCTCACCGAAAGGATGAGAATGGCAAGCGAGGCCACGCCCGCCGCACCGTGCCCAGCCCAATCGAGGAACAGCGAGCGATGGAGCTCGGTGATGAAGGTGAAGAATGCGGAAGGGGCAAAGGCGCCGATGACTTCGCCGCTATTCGGATCGACGATTTCAGCTTTGTGGGCCGCACCATCGAGCGCGTAGGCGACGAGCTGACCGGAAGCCGAACGCACGAGGCGCTCCACACCGGGAACCTGTTCGGCAACGCGCCCCGCCACATCGGCAACGCTCAGCGTCCCACCCGCAGGAGCAGTCGTTGCCGCATCGAGCAGCGGCTGGATTGACAGCGCAAAGCCGGTAACGGCCATGAAGATGACGAGAGCGACACCGGCCAGGCCGGCCCAGGCGTGGAAGCGGCGCATGGGACTGAACTACATGCTGACGGAGAGCTTGCTGACATAGCCGCTGCCGTCGATCGTCGCCGGTGTCGATGTCACCTGGATCATGGCATCATCGGCGTATTCGCCGCCGTTTTCGACCGCCGTATCGACGTGGATCTGATAGCCGGCATCGATGAGCGCGTCGGCGAGATCGGCATGGACCGTCAGGGTCTCGCCACCGCCGACGCTGGCGCCGGTGATGCCGTCGAGGTTGATCGAGCCAGCTTGGGACACACCTTGGACCCAGCCGCGCAAGGTGCCGTAGTACTTGGTCTTGTGGCCGGAAACCCAGAGCGTCGAATGATAGGCGCCTGCCGGATCGGTGAGGTAGACGGCGACATAGGCAGCGTGGCCCGAATAGCGGACCATCTGGGCCTCGATCGTCACGTCCTTGGCGAGTGCCCACCCGGGCGCCACCAGGGCCGTGGCCAACATCAGCATCGCAGCAAGCTTCTTCATCTGCCAATCTCCATTCGGTCGATGTCAGCGGTTCCACCACACCAAGCTGACGTCAGCCTGAAGCGAGGCCGGATTCTTCGTCAGGCTGGCGTAAGGTTCAGGGCCCATGGGCGAGTCAAAGGAGCTCGGAGCGAAGTGAGAGTGCTGTTGGTGGAGGACGACCACGTGCTGGGTGCGGCGATCCGCGACCATGTGCTGTCGGCCGGCCATGCCGTCGACTGGGTTCAGCGGATCGATGACTCGCGGTTGGCGCTGGCCGGCGTCTCATACGAACTGGTGCTGCTCGATCTCGGCCTGCCCGATGGCCGCGGGCTCGACCTGTTGCGTGAGCTCAGGGCAGCCGGAAATGCGGTGCCGGTGATCATCACAACAGCCCAGGACCAGGTGGCAGTGCGTGTGGAGGGGCTTAATGCGGGTGCCGACGACTACCTGGTGAAGCCCTTCGACCTTGCGGAGATGAGCGCCCGGATCGCCGCGGTGGCCCGCCGCTATGGGGGCAATCCGAGCCCGAAGGTCACCTCAGCCGGCGTCACCGTCGACCTTGCTCATCGCACCGCCAGCACCAATGGGCGGGCCATAAGCCTCACGGCCCGCGAGTGGGCAGTGGTCGAGCGGCTGCTGTCGCGGCAGGGTGCAATCGTGACAAAGGCGGAGATCGAGAATTCGCTCTACGCGTTCGGCGCAGAGATCGAAAGCAACGCCGTGGAGGTCTATGTCAGCCGGCTGCGAAAGAAGCTGGGGCGTGAGTTCGTCCAGACCGTCCGCGGCCTCGGCTACCAGGTCCTCAAATGAAGCGTCGCCCTTCGATAGCCGTGCGACTCGCACTTGGGCTAAGCGCCGGCATGGCCCTGCTGTGGGTCGGGGCCGCTGCTATCTCCGTCGCGGTGATGCAGCACGAGCTGAACGAGGCCTACGACGACAGCCTGCGACAGAGTGCGCTGCGCCTGCTGCCGCTCGCCGTGCATGATCTGAAGGAGCGCGACCACGGGCAAAAGCGTCTGGTCGTTGGCGCTGATGGAGAGGACGGCGATGGGGACGAGGACGATTACGCCCGCAATGGCGTTCCTCATGACGCAAGCTTCACCTACTACATCCGTGACGAGGCCGGCCAACTTGTCCTGCGTGATGAACACGCGCCCGAGACTATCGACGTCGATGCATCGCAGGAGGGCTTTGGAGCGCTCAATGGGCAGCGGACTTTCGCGCTTGATGATCCTCGCTCCGGCTATTCAATCGTAATCATCGAGCTGAGCGATCGCCGTCTTACGGCCCTCAGAGACAGCGTGGTGGCACTCGGCCTTCCTCTCCTCGCTCTGATCCCGCTGATCGCTGGCGGTGTGTGGTTCTCCATGCGGCTTGCGCTTCGACCGCTGGAAGCACTGCGCCGCGACATCGCGCAACGCGACAGCCGCAATCTCGCGCCACTGCACTCGGACGGCCACCCGGCAGAGCTAGCCCCCATTGCTGATGCCGTGGCCGCTTTGCTGGAGAGGCTGAAATCCGCGCTGGATTCCGAACGCGCCTTCGCAGCCCGTAGCGCCCACGAGCTGCGGACCCCCATCGCCGGTGCGCTGGCCCAGACCCAGCAGCTCGCCGACGAGCTCGCCGGCCGACCTGGCGCCGAGCGTGTCCAGAAGATCGAGAGTGCCCTGAAGCGCCTGTCTCAGCTTTCGGAGAAGCTGCTCCAGCTCGCCCGCATCGAAGCGGGTTTTGCCAGAACCAGCGACGAAACCGACCAACTGCCGGTGCTGAGGATGCTCGTCCGGGATATCAACGCCAGCACTGCCTGGCGCGACCGAGTGGAGCTTGAGGCGGACGAAGCCCCAAGCCTGCCCGCAGCTATTGATGCCGACGCCCTCGCAATCGTTGTCCGGAACCTCATTGAGAATGGCTTGAAGCACGGTGATGCAACAACGCCGGTCCGCGTCGTGATCACCGCCGACGGCATCCTGCGCATCCAGAACGAGGCCTCTGCGCTGGCGCCTGACGACCTCAAGCGGCTGGGCCAGCCGTTCGTTCGCGGTGACACGCTTGCTGAGGGCAGCGGCCTCGGCCTGTCGATCGCACGCGGCATACTCGAACAGGCGGGCGGGCGGCTGACCCTCATCTCGCCGATCGCCGGACGAGACAGCGGTTTCGAGGCCCTGGTGGACCTGCCGCGGCGGGGGAAGTCCCTACGCTGAGGATGAGGTTGCTGGTCCCAGTCCGCTTCGTTCTGTGTCCAGACCTGACCAGCGACCGGAATCAACCTCCAGGCCAATGCCCAGGAGATCGATCGCGCGGGCCGCCGTTGCCTCTACGATATCATCCACCGACTTGGGACGGCGGTAGAATGCCGGAACCGGCGGCGCAATGATGGCGCCCATTTCTGTCGCCGCGAGCATCGCGCGAAGGTGCCCCAGATGCAAAGGGGTCTCGCGCGTCAGGAGGACAAGCCGGCGCCTCTCCTTGAGGTGCACATCGGCCGCCCGCACCAGCAGATTGTCCGAGAGGCTCGACACGATGGCGCCCAGCGTGCGCATCGAGCACGGAGCGACGATCATTCCGCTGGTGCGAAATGATCCGCTCGCAATTGTCGCTCCGATGGCGTCGATAGGGTGAACCACGTCCGCGACTTCGCGGAGCGCGTGGATCACTCCGGGGCCGACCTCGTGCTCGAGGGTCACCTCGGCCGACCTGGATACGACTAGGTGCGTTTCCACGCCCTCGGCCGCGGCAAGCAGCTGCAGAACGCGAACGCCAAGGACTGCACCCGAGGCCCCGGAAATGGCGACTACGATGCGGTGTGTCATCTGGATTCCTTCTGAGGCCCGAGGCCGAGTTCGCTCCAGAAGCCATCGACCCGCCGAATGACATCTTCGCTCATGGCGAGCGGCTTTCCCCATTCGCGGCTGGTTTCTGGGCCCAGTTTGTTGGTTGCGTCGAGGCCCAGCTTGCCTCCCAGCCCCGGTTGGGGCGAGGCAAAGTCCAGGTAGTCGATGGGAGTGTTGTCGACCACCACGGTGTCGCGCGATGCATCGAACCGGGTCGACAGGGCCCAGATGACATCGTGCCAATTCCGAACGTCGATGTCGGGATCTACAACGATGATCAGCTTTGTGTAGGTGAACTGGGGCAGGGCCGACCACAGGCCCATCATCACGCGTCTCGCCTGGCCGGGGTAACGTTTGTCGATGGACACGACCATCGCCCGGTAGGAACAGGCCTCCGGCGGCAGATGCAGGTCCCGGATTTCGGGGAACTGCCGTCGGACGATCGGGAGGAAGAGCTCTGTCATGGCTTCGCCGAGCACTGACGGTTCGTCCGGCGGGCGTCCCGTAAAGGTCGAAAGATAGATGGGGGAGGTGCGGCTCGTGATCGCCGAGACCCGCATCACCGGGAAGCGCTCGACCGAGTTGTAGTAGCCGGTGTGGTCCCCGTAGGGCCCCTCCTCGGCGACGTCATCGGGCGAGATATGTCCCTCGATGACGATCTCAGCGCTCGCGGGGATGGGAAGGTCCACCGTCAGTCCGGTGCCAACCTTCAGCCGTTCTCCCCGCAAGACGCCTGAGAACGAGAGTTCGCTCATGCCGTCGGGAAGGGGCATCACGGCGGAGAGTATGGTTGCCGGATCCGCGCCGATGACGACCGCGATCGGCATGTCGAGCCCCTTCCTCTTCCACAGGGTGTGGTGGCGGGCGCCGCCGCGATGCGCGAGCCATCGGACGATCGATCGGTCCCGATCCAGAACCTGCATGCGGTAGATGCCGACGTTGATGTCAGCAGGGTCGTCGGGGGAACGGGTGATCACGAGCGGCCAGGTGACTAGTGGTGCGGGCTCCCCGGGCCAGCACCACTGGATCGGCAGGCTCGACAGATCTACCTCGTCGCCGAGCTGCCGCTGTTCGTGACAGCGGAGGCGGACGACCTTCTTCGTTCCCATCGCGAGGCCGGCCTTCAGCGCCGACAGCTTCTCCAATGCGGAACTCAAGCCGCGCGGCGGCTCTGGATTGCGCAGGAAAGCCAGCGTCTGCGCCAGCTCACCTATCCCTTCGGTGCCGACGCCGAGTCCAAGGGCTATGCGCTCCCGCGTCCCAAACAGATTGACCAGGACAGGAATGCTGCCGATGGTCCCGGCCGCGGAAACGGGCCGCTCGAAGAGGAGTGCCGGTCCACCTGCGGCAAGGACACGGCGATGGATCTCGGTGATCTCGTGGACCACTGAAGTGGGGTGACCGATACGTTTCAGCAGACCGAGCGACTCGAGACTCGAAACGAAGCTGGCCAAATCTCGGTCGGTTTTCATGGAGCTGCGAGCTAGCGCGACATCATCCACTCGTCTTTGCGCTACCTCAAAATTCCTGGCGCAAGTTGCGATACGCCGGAAGAACGAGAGCAGGAGTCGAGATGAGCAGTCTTCCTATGAGCGTCACTTCCATGCGTACGACCAAGGTGATCGAAACCAGACGCCCCCGTTGCCCAACGGCATCTGAGCTACAGGATTGGGTCAGCCTTCCCGGGCTGGTGGACGATGTTGCGTCGCCGGAGCCAGAGCAAGTCCTTGCCAGCGCGATGCGCCTCGAGGCTATCTCCCGCCGGCACCCGACATGGCTCGATGCCTATCAGGCTACCTTGGCCTGCGTGGCTCGCCTCGCGCAGGGAAATACGAGGCAACTCCTGCTCGCAGCTGTCCTGCGGCTCGACCTGTCCCCGGCGCGACGGCGTGAACTCGAGGCTTTGGCGAACTGAAGCGGTGCGTCTTTGCGCTAGCGCAAAATCCTCTTCCGCGCTTGCGAGTAGCCTGCAGCACCAATTCGAGTGCTCAGATGACCTTGCCGCCCGTCATTCCCAACATGCTCAAGCCGATACCTGTTCCAGTAGTGGAGCAGGCGGGCCAACTGGCCTTTGCTCGCGTCATCGATCGCCATCCAGGGCTATTGGATCGTCTGGGAGAGTTCAGCGCCAAGACCTATTGTTTCGCGCCCACCGATGTCCCCTTCGAGTTCGCCGTCACGCCCCGCTTGGCGAGGGTCCGGGCGGCGCATCGGGGCCGCATCCTGCGGTACGACGCGAAGATCTCCGGTCCGGTGGCGCTCCTGCTCGCCCTGGCCGAGGGCCGTCTCGACGGAGACGCTGAGTTCTTTGGCCGGCAGATCTCGATCGACGGGGACATGGAAGCGGTGCTGGCGCTGCGCAACGCCGTCGAGAACGACGCCGTGGACTTCGTCCGCGACTTCGCGCCCGCACGCGGTCCCCTGCAGGTGCCGGTGCACAGGGTGCTGGATCGCCTGCGGACGCACCTGCTTGCTCGGGAGGAGCGGCGGTGGAACTGATCTGTCCGGCAGGAACACCCGCCGCTTTTCGCGACGCGATCGAGGCCGGTGCCGACGCGATCTATTGCGGCTTTCGCAACGAAACCAATGCGAGGAACTTCCCGGGGCTCAACTTCTCGCCAAACGAACTCGCCGAGGCAATCGAGCTTGCCGACATCCGAGGGGTAAAGACCCTCGTGGCGATCAACACCTTCATGCGGGCCGGCGCCGAGGAGATCTGGACCAAGGCGGTCGATGGCGCGGTGCGGGCCGGAGCGCATGCCATCATCCTGGCCGACCTCGGCCTGTTGGCCTACGCCGCGGAGAAATACCCGGAGCAGCGACTGCACCTTTCGGTTCAGGCCGCCGCCTGCAACGCGGAGTATATCGACTTCCTGGTCGCAGCGTTCCGCATCAAGCGGGCGGTACTTCCGCGGGTGCTGACAATTGCCGAGGTGGCAGCCATAACACGCAAGGTCCGGTGCGAAACCGAGGTGTTCGTCTTTGGTGGGCTGTGCGTGATGGAGGAGGGGCGTTGCTCGCTCTCGTCGTACGCGACCAGCAAGTCGCCGAACATGCATGGCGTGTGTTCCCCTGCCAGCCACGTGCGATATC
This sequence comes from Devosia sp. P1_H9, assembly GCF_056405135.1. Classification (NCBI taxonomy): domain Bacteria; kingdom Pseudomonadati; phylum Pseudomonadota; class Alphaproteobacteria; order Hyphomicrobiales; family Devosiaceae; genus Devosia; species Devosia sp. P1_H9. The sequence goes on along the minus strand of NZ_JBFUCQ010000002.1, from coordinate 408,838 downwards.
GCGAGGCCGGCGGCGACATGGTGTCGGAGCTTGGCGCCTTCACCATCAATCTGTTCCGGCAGGGCGAACCGGCCGGCTATCCGACCCTGTGCAAAGGTCGGTTCGTCGTCGACGGGGCGGACGGCTACATCTTCGAGGATCCTGTGAGCCTCGACATCTTGTCCCACCTCGATGAGTTGCGAGACGCGGGCGTCGCAGCGCTGAAGATCGAGGGCCGACAACGCGGCCGCGCCTATGTCTCCCAGGTCGTTTCGGAAATCCGAAAGGCGATGGCGCAAACGGGTTCGGTTGAACCCGAAGCCAGCAGCCAGCGTCTGCGCCGATTGAGCGAGGGTCAGCGCACCACCACGGGGTCATACGACAAGCGATGGAGATGACGACTTTGAGGCGGGCCGCGCCCACTCTCACGCTCGGACCCGTGCTGTTCCTGTGGGAGCCGGCAACGTGGCGGGACTTCTACTTCCGCATCGCCGATGAGGCCGACGTGGATACGGTGGTCGTCGGCGAGGTCGTCTGCTCCAAGCGCTCCCACTTCCACGATGCGCTCATCGGCCAGGTCGTGGATCGCCTCGAGGCAGGCGGGAAGCAGGTCAGGTTGGCCTCTCTGGCTCTGGTGACGCTCGAACGTGAACTCCAGGCGTCACGCCGCCTTGCCCGGCAGAGCCTCGAAGTGGAGGTATCGGAACTCAGTGCTCACGCCGCAATGGCTGGCAAACCACACGCCGTAAGTCCGCTGGTCAACGTGTATAACGCCGCAACGGCGAAGGTGCTGGCTGCAAGGGGGGCGACCTCGATTTGCCTGCCTCCGGAACTGCCGGCCAGCTCGATCGGGGCCATCGTCGCGGGGGCACCCGACACCCGCTTCGAGGTCTTCGCGTTCGGCCGGGTGCCGCTGGCGATCTCGGCGCGATGTGCCCATGCCCGGGTCAAAGGCAACACCAAGGACAACTGCAAGTTCGTCTGCGGTGAAGAGCCCGATGGCCTCGCCGTCGATACCCTCGATGGCCAGCACTTCTTGGCGCTAAACGGCGTGCAAACTATGTCCAGTACCGTCCAGTGCCTCATCACCGATATGCCCGAGCTAATGGCCGCTGGCGTTTCAAGCCTGCGTCTCTCCCCGCAAGTCTGCGACATGGCCGGGGTCGCCGCGACGTTCCGCCAGGTCGTCGGGGGTCGGATGGACCCCAACGACGGCCTTTTGCGGCTGCGCGACATTCACTCCGGCGCCGAGTTTTCAAACGGATTCCTTCACGGCTTGCCCGGGCATCTGCTGACGCTGCCCGGGCTTCCGCTCGGCGCTTGATCCTCGTCAAATCGCCTCTGCGCGTGATGTGCAATCTGCAGCTGCCGATCAAACAGGAGCTGTCGATGAAGCGCACCCCGATCACCATTGCCTTGGCCTTCCTCAGTCTGGCCAGCATTGGCCCGGCCGCTGCGCATGTCTCGCTGGAAGTGCCTAGTGCCGCCGTGGGATCGATCTACAAGGCAGTGCTTCGCATCCCTCACGGCTGCGAGGGCAAAGCGACCACGGCCATCAAGGTTAGCATCCCCGAGGGCTTCATCAATGTGAAGCCGATGCCAAAGGCCGGCTGGGAGCTGCAGACCGTGGTGTCGCCCTACCAGGGAAGTTACGAGCTCCACGGCAACACGCTGACCGGAGGCGTCATCGAAGTGGTCTGGTCCGGCGGCGAATTGCCCGATGCCTACTACGATGAGTTCGTGTTCCGGGGCACGGTGGCAGCGACGGTGCCGGAAGGTACGACGTTCTACTTCCCGACGGTGCAGCTTTGCGATGGCGCCGAAGAAGCATGGATCGACGTGACGGGGGCCGAGGATGCCGAGATGCCAGCGCCTAGCCTTGAGCTTGGCCCGGCCGAGGCCACACACTGAAAGCTGGCGACCAATGCGTGGGTGCTTTCGCGCCATCCTGTTGTTCTGGCTAATGCTTGCGGTGTCGCCGGCATTCGCCCACGCGTCGCTGCTTTCCAGCGTCCCACCGGCGGACGCTCGGCTTTCCACGATCCCCACGAGCGTCAGCCTCACCTTCAACGAGCCGATTTCGCCGGTGGCCTTGTCGCTGGTAAGCCCCGACGGCGCCGTGGAAAATCTCGAGGGGACAGCCAACGGCGGGCGCCTCCTTGTTCGCATGCCGGCCGCCGCGGGGCAGGGGAGCTACTTGCTTTGCTGGCGTGTTGTATCGGCGGACGGCCACCCGGTCGCTGGCACCATGCCTCTCACCATTGGAGTTTCCGGTGGGCTGCGAGCGGCTGCCGCCGAACCGAGCGATGGAGTTTGGCCGGCGATCTGGATCGTCACGACGTTGATGTACGCGGGGCTGTTCTTTGGCGTTGGCGGAACACTGTTCATTGGGCTGGTAGCGCGAAACCGGCCGATCGGCCGCGTGGCCTGGAGCCTCCTTGGGCTCGGCGCGGTGATGATCGCTATCTCGGTGCCTCTGCATGGCCTGGATCTGACGGGGCGGACCTTGGAGGCTGTGCTCGATCCAGCAGTGTTGGCGGCGGTAATCCAGACGTCCTACGGCGCCCTGGCTGGCCTGGCGCTTCTGGCGGTTTGCCTTGCCGGTCTCGCCGCGGCGCTGCGGGAAAAGTGGCGCCTCGTGGTCGCGCTCATCTCCTTTGTGGTCATGGCCGCGGCGATGACCGCGTCGGGGCACGTCGCCACCGCCGGTCCCTCCGCCGTCGCCCGAGGGGCCCTGGCTGTTCATATCGTGAGTTTCGCCGTGTGGATCGGCGCACTTCCGTGGCTGGCTTTCGAACTGGTCGTTCACCCCGCAAGTGCATCCCGCGGTCTGGCGGTGTTTTCCCGGATGATCCCGGTGCCCGCCGGCGCCCTACTTGTCTCCGGGGCTGTGCTTGCAGTTATCCAGCTGGGATGGCCGGGCATGGCGTGGATCGGGCCCTACGGGGCCATCCTTGCGGCGAAGCTGGTCCTTGTTGCGGTCCTGTTCGCAATAGCAGCGTGGAACCGCTGGAAGCTGACGTCGCCGGCTCTCGCCGGTGAAATAGAGGCCCAGATCGCCTTGCGGCGGCTCGTACTCGCGGAAGTGGTCATCGTCCTTACAGTACTCGGTCTCGCCGCCGGCTGGCGCTTCACGCCGCCGCCGAGAGCGGTGCTGATCGCGCAAGCGATCGAGCTGACCACGCATCTGCACGGGAGCAGCATGATGGCAGAACTTTCGATAAGCGACCCGCGGAATGGCGGCCTGGCCAGTGTCCAGCTCACCCCGATGAAGGCGCAGATCGAGGAGCCGCGGTCAGTGACCCTATCGCTTGCGGTGCCCGACCTCGCCCCCATCAAGCTCGAAGCGGTCGAGCAGGGCGACGGCATGTGGACCACAGAGGTGCCGCCGCTACCCATCACGGGCAAGTGGAAGGTGAAGGTGGAAGTCAGGGTGAGCGACTTCGATCTCGTGAGCCTGCCCGGAACGATTGTCGTGAAATGACCGCCCGATTCGAGGAAAGCTGACATGCAAACGCAAACGCAGATCAACCGCGCCGCGGTCCAGGGCCTCGCGCTGTTCGAACAACTGGCGCCCGGCCAAGTCGACGACGTGCTAAGATCGGCGGGCAGCCGTCGCTATGCCCCCGGGGGCGTGGTGTTCGAGCAGGGCCAGACCGCAACCCAGTTCTTCGTGCTGCTGCACGGTCGCCTGCGGGTGACGCAGGTCACCAGCGAGGGCCAGCAGGTGGTGGTCCGAATGGTCAACCCCGGCGACCTGTTTGGCATCGCCAAGGCGCTGCGCCGGTTGGACTATCCCGGGACAGCGACCGCCGTTTCGGAGAGCGTCGTGCTCTCCTGGCCGATGAGCCTCTGGAACGACTTCCTGGAGCAATACCCATCGCTGGCCGTCAATGCGATGCAGACGATGGGCAGCCGGCTGCTCGAAGCCCAGCAGCGGCTGCGGGAACTGTCGACCGAGGAGGTCGAGCGTCGCGTCGCCCATGCGGTTCTCCGCCTCGTGAACCAGTCGGGCAGGAAAGAAGAGGAGGGGGTCCGCATCGACTTTCCCATTTCCAAGCAGGACATCGCCGAGATGACCGGTACCACGCTGCACACGGTCTCCCGCATCCTCACCGCCTGGGAGGCGGCCGGACTGGTGGTAGGCGGTCGTCAGAAGCTGCTGGTACGGGACCCGCACCAGCTCGTCCTCATCGGTGACGGGCTGAAACCTGGCTATCTCTGAGCCTGGCCAGTTCGATGTCGGCCGCCAACCCACCCAGCAGCAGCGTGTGTTCCTCCGCCGCGTCGATCAAGGTGTGGAACGGCGCTATCGGACATCCGACGCAGTGCATGCGGCGGTCCAGGAACACCCTGATGGTCGACGGCCACTTTGACATGATCTCCGCGAGACTCAGGTCGTCAATGTCGGTTCCAGGCATCACGGCGTCTCCGGCTTCTCCTGACACCAAACGTTACGCAGGCGCCGAGCGACTTCCTTGCGCGACAGCAAAGACCGGGGAGGTTTGGACTGGCATTCATCGCTGCGCCACCAAGGAGCGGCAGGACCATGAACTTCGGCTTGGGCAATGCAGTCAGCAAGGCTCGCAAACCAGTCCCCCGTGGCATCGCCAGAAGCGGGCCGCCGGTGCTGTCCTACGGGTTCCGCCCGTTTTTCCTGCTGGCAGGGATCTTTGCCATTGCCGCGATGGTTGGCTGGATTGGGGCATTGATTGCCGGCTGGGAGATCGGCGGCGACTACGGCATGCTCAACTGGCACGCTCACGAGATGCTGTTCGGCTACACCAGCGCCGCGCTGGCGGGCTACATGCTGACAGCCATTCCCAATTGGACCGGCCGCCTGCCGGTGTCAGGCTTGCCCCTGCTCGGGTTGGTTGCTGTGTGGCTAGTGGGTCGGCTCGTCATGGCCGTTCCGGGTGTCATTGGCCTGCCGCTGTCGATGCTGGCCGAGGCCTGCTTCCTGCCGCTGATGGCCGCGATAGCTGCAACAGAGATCATCGCGGGAAAGAACTGGAAGAACCTCAAGATCCTCGCCGGCCTGAGCGCCCTTTCGCTGGTCAACATCGCATTCCATGTTTCGGTGGCGTTCAACGGCGTGGCCCTCGAGGCGTCCCGGGCTGGTGTTGCGATCTACGTGATGCTGATTGCCGTCGTCGGCGGTCGCATCGTTCCCAGCTTCACCAGGAACTGGCTGGCAAAGGCAGGCTCACCCCGGCTGCCGGCCCCGTTTGGCCGCTTCGATATCGTTGCGACGGCATGGCTGCTGGTGGCCCTGGCGCTGTGGGTCGTCTTTCCCGAGACCATCGTCACCGCCTGTTCGGCGGTGGTCGCGGCCATTCTCCACGCTGTCCGGCTCGCCCGCTGGCACGGCCAACGCACGGTCGATGAGCCTCTATTGCTCGCACTTCACGTCGGCTACGCATTCATCCCCCTCGGGATGCTGTCGGTTGCCCTCGCCTCCCTCGGCTGGATCGCCAATGCCTCGGCGCTTCACGTCCTGACCGTGGGGGCCATCGCAGGGATGACATTCGCGGTGATGACCCGCGCGAGCCTCGGGCATACGGGGCGAGCGCTCACCGCGTCCCCGTGCACTTCGGTTGCCTACCTGGCGCTGACACTTTCAGCAGTGCTGCGGCCGTTTGCCGAGCTGATTCCATCGCAATACCACCTCCTGCTCTCCCTGAGCGGCGCGTGCTGGCTCATTGCATTCGGGTTGTTCGTCCTCGAATTCGGGCCGATGCTCGTTTCACCAAGGCTCAAAGCCGGATGAGGCAGTAGGCCGCAGGCCGGGCCTCACTGCCTTGCGACGCATTGCCAGGCCCGACGGATCGCCATAAAGATGTATTGTGAATACATCTTTAGGAGGATTCCATGAAGTCACGTTTACTCTTAGTCGCGGCGGCCCTGTTGGCGATCGGCGGGTCGGCTCAAGCGGCGAATTTCGACGTTCTGATGCTCAACAAGGGTACCGACGGCAAGACGATGGGCTTTTCTCCCTCGTTCCTGCAGATCGAGCCGGGTGACACGGTGACGTTCATTCCCGCGGACAAGGGTCACAATGCAGAGACCATCCTCGGCATGATCCCAACCGACGCCGAAACCTGGAAGGGCAACCTCAACGAGGAGTTCACCGTGACGTTCACGGTTCCCGGCCTTTACGGGTTCAAATGCCAGCCGCATTTCGGCATGGGAATGGTTGGCCTGATCGAGGTGGGCGGCGACAAATCCAACCTGACCGGGTTGATGGACGTCCGCCTGCCGGCCAAGGCACAGGCGCGGATGATGGAGCTGTTTGCCAAGACTTCGCCGCGCCAATAGCCTGATCCTGGACTCGAGGCGATCTTGCGGCGCCTCGCCTCCAACCGACCTGTGGCCCGCGGAAAAGGACGGTGCCAATGCGCCTGACGGTCTACAGCGATTATTCTCTCCGACTGCTGATGTTTCTCGCCGTTCGGCCCGAACGGCTTTCGACCATCACGGAAGTAGCCCAAGCCTACGGCATGTCCGTCAATCACCTGATGAAGGTCGCCCACCAACTGGGCCAAGCTGGCTACGTCGAAACCGTGCGCGGCCGTGGCGGCGGCATGCGGCTGGGAAGGCCGGCCGCCGAGATCGTCATTGGCGCCGTGCTGCGACATACCGAACCGGACATGGACATCGTTCCGTGCTTTCAGCCGGACAATGAGGATTGCCCCCTTCGTCGCGCCTGTTCCCTCAAGATCGCGCTGCAGCGTGCGCAACAGGCCTTCCTGGCGGTGCTCGACGAGTATTCCATCGGCGATCTGGTTGCCGTGCCAGGACCGCTACGCTCGCTCCTCGGCCTGGCCCCGGCCTAGTTCGCGCTCTCTTTGAGGACATCAACGACCCTGGAGGTTGTGCGATTCTAGCGCACACCCTCCCAGAGGCGGCGCTCCGCGGCCATCGGATCCTCGACGACAGTAGACGGCACATCGAAGTGCATTGTCGCCCGTCGCGCCGTGTCGAATTCAGGCCAGCCCGCATCCCCGGTGGTGGCAAAACGCGTCCATGCCTTATGCATCTCACCCGCAAGCTGTTGCGGCGGCCCGGCACCGAGAAGCTGCTCGGTTTGGGCCCCGAGCGTATCGAACACGAATGGGATTTCGACGGCATGACCGGCACCCAGGCGCCCGTCGAACTGAGGCGAGCGCCATGCAAACTCGTACATGAAGGTTCTTGCCTTGCCATGAGCTGAATGCGCCTCGGCAAGTCTCAGCGCGGGAACCCGCCAATACCAATCGGTCATGACAGCCGCGAACAGGTCGCCCGTACTCGCGCCTGGATACCGTTCCCGGTAGGCGGCGAGAGTGGCCGCCACCGGCAACCCCGTTGCCATGATTGTCCCCGCAAGGGCCTCTTCACCGATCGCGTCGATTACGCCGCCGGGTACCAGAAACAGCCGCCACTCCTCGGTGTTCGATCCTGACAGGATGTCGACATCCGCACCGATGCCGGCCGAGATCGCGTCGATCGGCCGGACCGGGATCAGGTCACCATCGATGACTGGCTCCCACGGCAGCCCATCGAGCATGATCTCCCCCCAGAACGCCGGGTCTGGATTTGAGAGAAGCTCGCCGCGCAGCGCTTCCTGCGCCTTCAGCATCTGCTCGATTGGAGCGGCGGCAATGGCCTCGCGGCTCGCGTCGGTCCCGAGTAACTCGGCCAGCCGTCGACCGATGCGTTCGGCCGTCCTCGGCGTGCTGGCATGATGACCGCCTCCGCTTTCGATGATCGCCCGCCGGAAAAGCCCCCTGGCACGCGCCATCGAAAGGAGAGTGCCAACGCTCAGCCCGCCGGCGGACTCGCCGAATATCGTGACGTTGCAGGGATCGCCGCCGAACGCGGCGATGTTCTGCTGTACCCATTCGAGGGCCGCAATCTGGTCGAGCAGACCCACGTTGGAGATCCCATCGTTCAGGAAGAGAAAGCCCTCCGCTCCGACGCGGTAGTTGATGGAAACGAGGACAACGCCATCGCGGGCGAAGCTGGTTCCGTCATACCAGGGAGAAGCTCCTGTGGCGTGGTACTCGTACATGCCGCCGGGTATCCAGAGCATGACAGGCAGGCCTGCCTCGCCTAGCGCCGGCGACCAGATGTTCAGCGTCAGGCAGTTGTCGCCCGGACCCGGCACCTCTGGCGGCAACAAGGCCGCGACCATGGGCGGGTAGGGCGGTTGCGGTGGCTTTGGGCCGAACGCGGTGGCGTCTCGCGTACCGTCCCAAGTTTCGGGAGGGCGGGGAGGTCGCAGGCGGTTTTGCCCGATCGGGGGCGCCGCAAAGGGGATACCCTTGAAGCTATGGATGCCGTCCACAGTTGCGCCGCGGAGCTGCCCGCTCGAAGTTGCGACGGTGGGGAGGGCATCGTCCGAAATCGCTCGAGCCGGCCACAGTCCCGCTGCCAGTCCCGAACCGGCAGAACCAATCAGAAAACGACGTCGCCTCATAGCGGCCTCCATCTGGCGCCCCACAAGATGGTTGGGATCGTAGCCGGCCGGCTCCCCTGGCAGATTGATCGGGATCAAAATCTGGAGTCTTCTTGTGCGAAGGTGGTCTGCAGAGGCTCATTCCTAGATCCTGGGACGTTCCCTGGACTTCAGAAGTTGACGTCGCTGCTCGGCTCGTACGCAACGATCTCGCCTTTCCAGTAGGTGAAAGGTCCCTCAGACAGCACCCAGCTGACCTCGCCGTAGCTCGGGATGCGATAGCGTCCGAACTGCTTGTATTTGCTGAACTGGCCTCTCCACAACGTGGGCACGGTGGTGCTGCCCACGGTCATCGGGCGGTCCGCTGCTTCCAGACCGACTATGTCGCCTGAGGCATCGAAGAACAGCCGAACGCTTGCCGGCCCCGTTCGGGACGTGCCGCTCACCTCGACCACGCCACCCTCGATCTGCCGCCACCTCAATTGCGCGTTGTTGAGGATTGCATCCGGATGAACCGGCAGCTCGGACAAGTAGCGCTGCATCTCACCCTTGTCGAAATCGGCGCCAAGGCCCTTCGCTACAGACAGGACGCCGACCAGGCGGGCCTGCAGCAGCCCTGAGCCGCCGACGACGCTGTCGATGACCGAGACGGGTAACCCAAACATGCTGCCGCGACCGACCCAGACGAGATCCGCTCGACGTGTGGCCAACCATTGGTCTGCCTCGATATCGATGGGCGGTCGCCGCTGATCCGTCACCAGCATGGCGCGGTGGCGGAGGTGGACAGATGTAGGCCCGCCAACGCTGCCTCCCGCCCGCATCGCATAGGCGCGCACGATGTCGGGAAGTTCTATCGCAGCCGTGGCCGGCTCGCCGCCCGCGATAACCCGCTCGCGCACGCCGGCAATCAGGGTCTCGAAGTTCCTGCTCTCGAACCAGACATAGGCTGCCACGCCGGCCAGGCCAACAATCGCCAAAAGCAGCATCGCGTGACCCCATTTCATTTTTGGGCCTCCAGTCACGTATCTATCGATGCCACCGGATCTGCAGCCACATTGATCTAGGTCAAGAACTGCTCGGCGGCTCAGAATGGGGCGCGGGTCGCGTAGGCAACCCATGCGGCGACGGCCACCAGTGCAAGCGCGAACAGCTTGCCTACGGCGGCAATCAGGCCTCGGTTCGCAAACAACGGACGGAGGGCGCCGGCGAGGCTCACGATGCCGCCGTGGACCACCGTTGCCACGGCGACGTACAGCGCCGCTAGTACGGCGGTCGAGCGCCAGTCGGTATCCCCCGCGGGCAAAAACCCCGGCATGACCGCCACATAGAACAGGGCGGCCTTGGGATTCAGCAGGTTCGTAATCAGGCCACGGGTGAAATAGCGTCCGTCATCCGCGGTGGTGTCCCCGGAGAGGTCTTCATTCCAGGCCTCCCAGGCCAGATAGAGGAGATAGGCGACCCCACCCCAGCGGAGGACACCGTAGAGCGGAGGCGACGACTGCAGGAGCGTCGCCAGCCCGAGGGATGCAAGCAACCCGAGGACGCCAAGGCCCGCGGCGACCCCAACGACTGCGGCGTATCCCGGCCGCCTCCCATGTCGTGCTGCCAGCAGGGCGAGATATGTCATGTTCGGCCCGGGCGTGAGCTCGATGACCAGACTTGCGAGGACAAACGCAGCGAGTGTCTCGAACGTCAGCATTGCGAAATCGCCCAGTGGTGGGAACGAAGCGGCGACCACTATTGGTCGCCGCCGTCGTTCGTTGGTAGAGGCACGCGATGGCCTTGCTAGCGAGTGCTCGCCGATACGAGCTCGGCATGATCATGTGGCGCGCCGTCGTCGTGTGCCGCCTCGTCGCCGTGAGGGTGGTCCGGATCGGGACTATGCGTCGTCATTTCGATCGGCGCACGGCCTTCAGGCCCATAGATCGCCGTGTGCAGACCCCAGTAGCTGCCAGCGATGACCACCAGGGCAGCCGCCAGTCCGACCGGCACGCTCCTTAGGCTCTTCTTGAGGGCCGGCAGGAAGTGCATCTCACGCGTCGGATCGATGGCGATGATGACGATGATCGCCATGATCAGGGCGTGGCCGACGAGGTCCATCCTACCGAACGGATAGACCGCAGCATTGAAGATCACGAACAGGCTGATCGCCGACAGCCGACGAACCAGTGGGGTCCAGAGCAGACCAAAGCCCATGGTGAACTCTGCGACGCCAGCCATCGGAATGAACACGTCGCGCGACATCCCGAACGTCAGGAAGGGCTTCTCGTCGACGAGCGGATAGAACCACTCGGGATAGGCGAACTTCTCGAGGCTCGACCACATCAACGCGATCGCTACACCCCAACGCAGCAGCTCAAACCTGTGCTTCCGCCACTCGGGATTATCAGAGCTTTCGAGAACGAGGTAGCCCGCAATGGCAACGCCCAGCGCCAGATAGTCGAGAAGGTGGAAGATGTCGTAGTCGCGTAGCGCCAGGACCCACAGGAGGATGATGCCTGCGGCTGAGAAGGGCTGGGTCTTCCGCGAGAAGATGCCAAACGCAATCAGCAGTTGCAGCCACGACACCCACTCGGCCGGCGTCTTGAGGTCAGGAGTGAGATAGACCCCGCCGACTGCGAAGATCGCGACGAAGAAGGCGCCGATCACCACGCGGACGAAATCGTCCGACCGGTTCCAGAGCGGTCCCGAGACCTTGTCCATGCCGGCGAGCGTCGCTTCGCCGAGCCGGGTGCGCTCGACGATGCGCGTTCCGATGAAGAATACCAGCACCAGCCCGATGGCGAGCCAGAACCAGGTGTTGGTCAGTGTCGCCATGATCGGCTGTGGCGCTGCGCCGACGATGTAGGGCGCGAACCACTTGACGTGAGCCTCGGCGGGCGTAGCCGCCAGGGGCAGGATTAGGGCGGCCGTTCCGGCCGCAGTGAGCAGCGGCCGAAAGCGAGCCAGCTGGTACTTTGCCGCAAGCAAGATACTCATTTGTCTCTCGAATGGTTGGAGGTCGTTTGAACGCTGCGACTTGTCAGTCGCACATGTCCTGCAGGGCAGCGAGATCGAGGATTTCGATTTCGCTGATGGAGCGGAGCCGGATCACGCCCTGGTCCTTCAGGACTCGGAGGATGCGGGACACCGTCTCGAAGGTGATGCCGAGATAGTCGGCGATGTCGTACCGCTGCATCGGCAGGAACACGAGCTTGTCGTCGCCTTGACGCTCGGCGAGATCGAGGATGAGGGCGGCCATGCGCTCGTTCGCAGTCCGGCGCCCGAGCACCATCAGGTGGTTCTGCGTGCGAGCAAGGCTCTTGAGCGCCAGCATCAGCATGCTGCCGGTGGGCTGTTCGCCGCGGCTCGCCCGGAGCACTCGGACGCCGGCGCCATCGACGCTTTCGGCAAAGGATTCGTGCTCGGGGTCGGCCTCGAAGCCGAAAACCTCACCAGCGGTGTGGAAGGCGCTGATCAGCCGCCGGCCATCGGCCGTCAGCCGGCAGATCCGGACCGTGCCGAACTCAACCACATAGAGCGGGCCGGCGGCCTCGCCCTGAGCATATATCACTGCATCGGTCGGGTAGAAGGTGACAGCGGCCGGCTGCATCGCGGTCAACAACTCGGAGACACCCACGCCTGCAGTTTTGCTCGGCTGGTTGACCCGGAAAGTCGGCTGGATGTACATCTCTTGCTACCCCTGATTGCGATGATCAGTAGGTAGCCGCTCCGCCGGATCCGAGAAATTCCGGCTCGAGTCTTAGGGGGTTTACTTAGGGCCCGCCCCCCGGAGCTAGACGGCGACGGAGTGGCGGCCGACGCCGCTGGCCAGATACGTATCGAAGGTGGACGCGATCGAGCGGACGAAAGGCCTCCCGAGCTCGGTGACCGTGAACGTGTGTCCGTCAAACCAGACGACACCTTCTTCGTCGCCCTGCGCCGCATAGGTCATCTCCATCACCACCGGCGCAGCGATGTGCCTGAAGCGATCCCGCAGTTCATCCACCGAGACGGAAAAATCGCACATCAGACGCTCGATGATCCAGCTCCGCATCCGGTCCTCCTCGCTCAGGCGCAAACCCTTTGCGATGGCGAGCCCACGTTCGCGGATAGCCCGGATGTACTCGCCGGTTGCAGTGATATTCTGCACATAGCCTTGCGGCAGGCAGCCGATTGAGGAGGCGCCGAGGCCGATGAGGGCAGGGGCTTCGTCCGTCGTATAGCCCTGGAAGTTGCGATGCAGCCTGCCTGATCCGGCAGCCACAGCGAGACTATCGGCGGGCTTTGCAAAATGATCGATCCCAATGGCCACGTAGCCGGCCGCGCAGATGCGCTCGGCCGCCGCCGTCGACTGGCGCAACCGCTCGGCCATATCCGGCAGGGCCGCCTCGTCGATCATGCGCTGGTGAGTCTTCATCCACGGGACATGCGCATAGCCAAAGAGCGCCAGGCGATCTGGGTTCATCGCCAGGGCCTGGTCAACCGTCGCCACGACGCTGGCGACGGTCTGGTGCGGCAGTCCGTAGAGAACGTCGAGGTTGACCGATGTTACGCCCCGCTGCCGCATCCCATCGACGACGGCCTTGGTCTGCTCGAAGGTCTGGATGCGGTTGATTGCGTTTTGCACCTTCGGGTTGAAGTCCTGTACCCCGACGCTGATGCGTGTCACCCCGGCGGCCGCGAACGCGTCGTACCGATCCTCGGTCATGTCGTTCGGATCGATTTCGATGCTGAACTCAAGTCCGCGACTTGTGTCGAAACGCTGCCGCACGCGGGACGCGAGACTGATCAGATCCTCGGGCCTGAGCATGGAGGGCGAACCGCCGCCGAGGTGCAGGGCGACGGCCTGCCCACGTCCATCAAGCAACCCGGCGATGGTTTCCATCTCGGCAAAGACGGACGGCAGGTAGGCAGCGATCGGATCGTAGCGGAGCACCTGCTTGGTATGGCAACCGCAAAACCAGCAAAGCCGGTCGCAGAAAGGGATGTGCACGTAGAGGGAAAGTGCCGTCGAGGCCGGCAGGGAGGCAAGCCAGCCCGCGTAGGCAGCGTCGTCGATCCCTTCATGGAAATGCGGCGCCGTGGGGTAGCTGGTATAGCGGGGAACCGGCTTGGCGAACCGGTGGAGCATTGCGTCGGACATTGGCACCTCTCGCTTCCTAGGTCGCAGAACCGTGCTGGCTCGTCCTTGATCCTGATCAAATGCTCCGCGTCGCATCGTGCGATGACGGGGCATGCCACGGTCAAAGCCAGTTTCTGCAAGATCGAGTTCGGAGCCGGTGCCGCGCGCCTGCCTGGAGTGCCGGGTCCGGCATGAGGGCATCTGCGCGGTCCTGAGCCCTGCTGAACTTCAGCACCTTGCGCGCCACGCAAGGCACACGCGACATCAGGCCGGCGAGGGCCTTGCCCTCGAAAGCGACGAGATCAGCGGGTACGCCAACGTCACCGCCGGCGCGGTCAAATTGTCCCGCGTTTTGAGGGATGGCCGGCAACAGCTGGTTGGGCTGCAGTTTGCTCCGGACCTGATGGGCCGGCTGTTCCGGACCGAAAGCCCCCTTACCGCGGAGGCGGCCTCAGATGTGGAACTCTGTCGCTTTCCCAAACGCGTGCTCGAGGCGCTGGTCGCGTCCAGCGCAAACCTGACGCAGCGTCTGCTCGACCAATCCCTCGACGAACTGGACGAGGCCCGGGAGTGGATGGTGACCCTGGGGCGGAAAAGTGCCGCCGAAAAGGTCGCCAGCCTGCTGCTACGGATCGCCTGCCGAAGCAGCAGTGCGGATGTCGGCGACAGGGTTGCTTTCGACCTGCCCATCGGGCGAGCCGATATGGCAGACTTCCTGGGCCTGACGATCGAGACGGTATCGCGTCAGGTCAGCAGGCTACGGCACAGTGGCGTAATCTCGGTCTCGGGCCACCGCCACATCAAGGTGCTCAGCCTTCGCGCTTTGAAGGACCGTGCCGGATAGCGCGTTCGTCCTCATCGAAGATCCGCTCGCTCGCCCCCTCCAGGTCTTCGTACTGACCCGACCGCAAAGCCCAGAAAAATCCGGCAAGCGCGATCAGGCCCAGCGCGATGGCGATGGGAATGAGGAGGGCGAGACCGCTCACGTGGCGGTCTCCTCGTGTGCGATGAAGTTCGGCCGGGTGGCGCTCCGGACGGGTGCCGTCACGGCGCCGAACCGCAGGCGGAGGGCATTCGCCACCACGATCAGGGACGACGAGGACATCGCAATTGCGGCCACCAGTGGCGTCACCTGGCCGGCGATCGCAAGTGGTACGGCAATTGCGTTGTATCCGATCGCCAGCGCGAGATTCTGCGACACGAGGCGTGCTGCGCGCCGTGCCGTGCTGATCACGAACGGCACGGCGCCGAGATCGTTGCCGGTGAAGACGAAGTCAGCGGCGCTGCGGCCGATGTCGGCAGCGGAGCTGGGTGCCATCGAGACGTAGGCCGCGCGAAGGGCAGGGGCATCATTGATGCCGTCGCCGACCATCAGAGTCCGCCCGTCCGACACGGCGGCGACCTTCTGCTCCGGCCTCAGGGAACTCTTCGCCTCAGCGATGCCGACGACCGCAGCGACGGCGTTCACGGCTTCAAGCTGGTCGCCAGATAGTAGCCGCACCGGCAGTCCCAATCCGCCCAGCGCCGCGATGCTGCTCCGGGCCTCCGGGCGGGGCAGGTCGCTGAAGCAATAGTGACCCTGGCTTTTGCCGTTCGCGCTGAGCCAGACCTCAGACAGCGTCGAGCGCGTGTCATCGGCCGGCACGCCGCACCACTCCCGGCTTCCCAGCCGCCAGGTCACGCCGGCAACGATGCCTTCCACCCCTCGCCCGGCTTCCTCCCTGATGTGGCCGGGCACGTCGTGCGCACTGCCAAGATGGGCGGCGAGGGCCTTCGACAAGGGATGGGTACTTGCTGCCGCCAGGGCCGCAGCGACGTCGCGGGCTTGGTCGCTTTCGGAGTGGCTTTCGACGACTTGTGGCTGTCCGGCAGTCAGCGTCCCGGTCTTGTCGAAGGCGACGGAGTCCGCTTCGGCTACCCGCTCGAGCGCGGCACCGTCCTTCATGAGGATACCGCGTTCGAACAACCTTCCGGCCGCGACGACGTGGACGATCGGCACGGCCAGCGCGAGCGCGCATGGGCAAGTGATGATCAGCACTGCCACGGCGTTGAGCAGGGCGGCATGCCAATCGCCTGACATCAGGCCCCAGCCGAGGAAAGTGGAGATGGCGATGGTGTGGACAACCGGGGCGTATATGGCCGCCGCGCGATCGGCGAGCCGCCGCGGCTTGGTCTTGGCACTTTCGGCGGCCTCCATCATCGCCGCCATACGGGCAAGGAAGGAGTCGGTGGAAGCTCTCGCAGCTCGCAACCGGACGGGGCCGCCTAGATTGCTCGCCCCAGCGACCACCTCGCCTCCGATCGGTACGACATGCGGCACGGTCTCACCCGTGATGATCGAGTAGTCGAACGCAGCGCCGTCGGTGGTGACGACGCTGTCCAGCGGTACCCGCTCCCCAGCCCGGATTTCCAGCAGCATGCCAGGGGCGATCTCATCGAGCCGCAGATACTCCCGCCGGCCGTCGTCGTGCACCCTCGTCGCTCCACGCGGCTGCAGCCGGGCGAGGTTGGTTATGGCGCTGCGGGCCCGCTCGCGCATCAGATGGTCAAGCGTGCGGCCGACGAGGAGGAAGAAGAGCAGCGTCGCCGACGCATCGAAATAGGCATGCTCGCCCGAGTTCAGTGTTTCGAAGAGGCTCAGCGCCGTGGCGAGGATGACGCCGATCGAGATCGGCACGTCCATGTTGGTCTTGCCGACACGCAGCGCCCGCCAGGCCGAGCGAAAGAAGATGCGCCCCGAATAGAGAATCGCCGGCAGTGCGATGATCGCTGAGATCCAATGAAACAGGTCGCGGGTCGCGTCATTGGCACCCGACCAGACCGAAACCGAGAACAGCATGATGTTGCCGGCCGCGAAGCCGGCGACGCCAAGAGCCTTCACCAGTTCGCGCAGAGCGGGATCGCCTTCGTCGTCCTGGGTCGGGTCGAGGACATAGGTGTGGTAGCCGCTTTCACGGATGGCCGGCGCCAGCTCGGACGGCTGGCCTCGCGCGGGATCGAAGACGACACGGACACGACGGCGGGTGAGGTTCACCCGCGCCGCGCGCACCATGGGAAGCGCCGCAAGGCCCGTCTCGATCGAGCGGATGCAGGCGGCGCAATGCGCGTCCGGCACGGCGAACTCGAGCTGATGGGTGCCGTCTCCGAGGCGGCGGCTGAGCGCGAGAAGCGCTTGACTGTCGGCCTCGATGCCGCTGGCCTTCACGTCGACGATGGCGTGCTCGCCGGGAACGCAGCAGGTCATCTCACTCGGCTCCCACGGTGAAGCGATCGCGCAGTTCGAACGGCCCCTTCGAGGTCTCGGTCGCCTGCACCAGGGCGTCCCAAACGCCGGCGGCGAGTGTCAGCGTCGCCGTGTATCCCCCATCCGGCGCCCGCTCGAGCAGCACGGCCTGGTCGTCATGTCCGCCCACCGGACGATTGACCTGCAGCTCCACCGGACCGAGGTCGATGGGTCGGCCGGCACCGTCGACGATCACGACCTTGGCGATCCCCGGCGAGTAGGTGAACGTCGCCTGCCACCCCGCTGCCTTCTGCGCTTCATGAGCGATGCGTTTCTCCTCGAACTCCTGGCTGGCGACGTAGGAGTTAGACACCACGAGGCCCGTCCAACTGGTCGACGCGACGATGGCCATGCCGATGTTGACGGCGATGATCACACCGAAAAAGCCGATGACGAGAAGCCACATGTGGCGCCCGGTAAACTCCTGCGGTCGGGTGGGGGTCATTTGCTGCTCTCCGGAACTTCAAACGTGGTCTCGGTGCTCGACCGGATGTGGCCGTCAGCCGTCTCGACGACGATGCGGAATTTCGCCTGCGCATCCGGCCGCGCCGTGGGGGAGGTGCGAACATAGAGCCGAAGCGGCAGCACGCGGTCGGGCTCCAGCTCGAGGTCGAGAACCTGGCTGGCCTCGCCGCCATCGACCAGCGACAGCGCCGCTCCCGGCAGGCCCTCGAGGTGCAGTTCGACGCTGCGCGGGGCCGGCGTCATGTTCAGGACCTTGACGTCGTAGCCGTTGCGGATCGAGCCATCCCTGAGCTCGACATATAACGGGTTGCGATCGTGCAGCACGCTGACGGACAGCGGCGTGCGCAGCGTCAAGGCGGTTAGCATCGCAAGGCCGATCGCCAGCCAGCCGACGAGGTAGACGATGGTCCTTGGCCGGATGACCGACCGCCAATCGGTGTGCTTGATGGCGTCGACCAGCTTGCCGGTGGGCTGATCCCGCACACGGTTCGGCTGGACAACCTTGCCGCTGCCGGTCGCGAGCGCCATGTTCTGGTTGTAGTCGCTCAGCGTTGCGTAGGAGATCAGGCCCGTCTCCTTGCCCAACCTGGTCATCACGTCATCACACGCGTCAATGCAGAGCGCGCACGTGATGCACTCGAGCTGCTGCCCGTCCCGGATGTCGATGCCCATGGGGCAGACCACCACGCAGGCATTGCAGTCCACGCAGTCACCTACCGGCTTGCCCTCGGCTATCGCCCTCTTGGCGTGACGGCTCCGCGGCTCTCCGCGCCAATCGTTGTAGGTGACGGTGAGCGAGTTCTCGTCCAGCATCGCGCCCTGGATGCGCGGCCAGGGGCACATGTACGTGCAGACCTGCTCCCGCATCAAACCGCCGAACGTGTAGGTCGTGGCGGTAAGCAGCGCGATGGTGGCGTAAGCGACGAACGGCGCCTGAAGCGTGGCGATTTCGGCCAGCAGGGTAGGGGCGTCAGCGAAGTAGAAGACCCAGGCGCCGCCCGTCACAACCCCGATGGCGAGCCAGGTGGCGTGCTTGGTCGTTCGCTTGAGCAGCTTGGAAGCGGTCCACGGCGCTGCATCAAGCTTGATCCGGGCGTTGCGATCACCCTCGACGTAGCGCTCGACCGCGAGGAACAAGTCGACCCAGACGGTCTGTGGGCAGGCATAGCCGCACCAGGCGCGACCGACCGTTGAGGTGATGAGCAACAGCCCGATCCCGGCCATCACCAGCATGCCGGCGACGTAGTAGAACTCTTGCGGCCAGATCTCGATGAAGAAGAAGTAGAAGCGCTTGTTGGCGAGGTCGACGAGGACCGCCTGATCGGGCGCGAACGGTCCGCGGTCCCAGCGCAGCCACGGCGTGACGTAGTAGATGGTGAGGGTCACCAGCATCACCAGCCACTTGAACTTCCGGAAGTGCCCCGTCGCCCGCTTGGGGAAGATCTTCTTGCGCGGAGCATAGAGTGGCTGGCGCCGCTGGGCGGAGTTCACCGCGTCGACGTCATAGGATTGGGGGTCGGGCGGGTCCGCAAGCATTCCGATATTCCAAGTGGTCGTAGCCGTTTCTCACACGAACGCCCGGCGAGCGGCTTGATCTGGGTCAATTTCCGCGGACGAGAAGGAGAGCGCTTGCGGTCGCCCCCCTCCTGCCCGCGGCGATGGCACTACCTATTGGCCACCGCCGAGTCCGTGGACGTAGACAGCCAGCTGCTTGACTGCAGTATCCCCCAGCCTTGGTTGCCAGGCGGGCATGACGCCGTGGCGGGGCCGCTCGATCTGGGCCTTGATCGCCGCAAGCGTGCCCTCATAGAGCCAGATCTGATCGTTGAGTGACGGACCCCCGGCATCGGGCATCCCCTCGCCGCCACCGCTGTGGCAAGCCGCGCAGTTATCGGCGAAGAGCCGGGCGCCCTCGTCACTGGCGACCCCTCCATCGATCCCGGATAGCGAAGCGACCTGCTTTGCGAGAAGGTCGATCTCCTCAGCGGTGAGCATGTCGTCCGTGCCGAAGTTCGGCATGACGTTGTAGTGCGTCTCCGGATCGGTCGGCGAACGTGCACCATGCGAGATCGTCGCGTAGATCTGCTCGATGCTGCCGCCCCAGACCCATTCGTCGTCATTGAGGTTCGGGTAGCCGACGCTGCCCGTCGCACCGGTGCCGTGGCACTGCGAGCAGTAGACCTTGAACAGCGACTTCCCGCCGGCGCGGGCGAACCGAGCCAGGTCCTCGTTGGCGAGGATATCCGCCACCGGGGTCTCGGTGATCTTCGTGATCAGATCCCCCTGCGCCGCCTTTGCAGCGGCCAGTTCGGCATCGAGGTTGGCGCGGCTGGAGTAGCCCAGAACGCCCGTTGTCGCGGACGAAATCAGCGGCCAGGCCGGATAGGCGACGGTGTATCCGATCGCAAAGATGATGCAGCCGTAGAAGGTCCACAGCCACCAGCGCGGTAGTGGGTTGTTCAGCTCCTTGATGCCGTCCCACTCGTGACCGGTGGTCTCGACGCCGGTGACCTGGTCGATCTCCCTGTTGGTCATTTCCGTTCCTCCCGCGCCTTTGGCTGCACATCGTCGAGTGGGATGCGGGCGGCCGCCATGGCGTTTGCCTTGGCGCCCGGACGCACGAGGAAGAACACGACCACGAGGAAGATCGCCATCATGTAGAGGAGGCCCCAGCTGTCGGCGAAGTGCCGGAGCATGTCGTAGTGTGCGGTTGGCATGAGCTGGCTCGCTTAACGATAGTTGGCTTTGGCGTCGTAGGTGGTGAAGTCGACCAGCGTGCCGAGCATCTGGAGATAGGCGACGAGCGCATCCATCTCGGTGATCCGCTTGGGGTCGCCGTCGAAGTCCTCGGCCCGCACGTTGGTGTAGCGGGCAAGGAGTCCCGAGGTATCCGCATCCGGCGTCGCCTGCGCGATCAGGTCCGCCCGGGCACTTTGAATGGCCTCCTCGGTGTACGGCACACCGACCATGGCGTTCGCCTTGAGGCTGCCCGCGATATTGTTGGTGTCGAGGGTGGTTTCGGCGAGGAACCCGTATTTCGGCATGATCGATTCCGGCACCAGCGAGCGCGGGTCGCTCAGGTGCTCGACATGCCATTCGTCCGAGTAGCGGCCTCCGACGCGGGCGAGGTCGGGCCCGGTGCGCTTTGAGCCCCATTGGAACGGGTGGTCGTACATCGACTCCGCCGCCAGCGAGTACTGGCCATAGCGCTCGACCTCATCCCTGAACGGACGGATCATCTGGCTGTGGCAGACATAGCAACCCTCGCGGACATAGATGTCGCGCCCGGCGAGCTCAAGCGGGGTGTAGGGACGCATCCCCTCCACCTTCTCGATCGTGTTCTGGAAGTAGAACAGCGGGGCGACCTCGACGATGCCGCCGATGCAGACGACGACCAGCGAGAGGGTCAGCAGCAGGGAGGCGTTGCGTTCGATGACGCCGTGCTTGCCCAGAATATCCATTTGGCGTGGCTCCTATTCAGCCGGCTGCAGGGCGGCGGTTGCGATCGGACGCTCGTCGCGGACCCGGCCGCGGATGGTCATCCAGATGTTGAAGGCCATCACCAGGCCGCCGGCGAGGTAGAGGAGGCCCCCGAAGGCGCGGGCGACGTAGTAGGGGTGGAGCGCGGCCACGGTCTCGGCGAACGAGTAGACGAGGAAGCCCTCCGCATCGTACTCGCGCCACATCAGGCCCTGCATGATGCCCGACACCCACATGACGGCGGCGTAGACAACGATGCCGGTGGTCGCGAGCCAGAAGTGCCAGTTGACCATGCGCGGCGAGTAGAGCTGCTTCCGCCCCCACAGGCGCGGCACCATGAAGTAGACCGCGGCGAACGAGATCATGCCGACCCAGCCCAGTGCACCCGAGTGCACGTGGCCGATGGTCCAGTCGGTATAGTGGCTGAGGGCGTTGACCGACTTGATCGACATGACCGGACCCTCGAAGGTCGACATGCCGTAAAAGGCGACCGCGATCACCATCATGCGCATGATCGGGTCGGTGCGCATCTTGTCCCAGGCGCCGCGTAGCGTCATGAGGCCGTTGATCATGCCGCCCCAGCTGGGCATCCACAGCATCACCGAGAACACCATGCCCAGCGTCTGCGCCCAGTCGGGCAGGGCGGTGTAGTGGAGGTGATGTGGGCCGGCCCAGATGTAGAGGAAGATCAGGGCCCAGAAGTGGATGATCGACAGCCGGTAGCTGTAAACCGGCCGCTCGGCCTGCTTGGGCATGAAGTAGTACATCATGCCCAGGAACCCGGCGGTGAGGAAGAAGCCCACCGCGTTGTGGCCGTACCACCACTGGGTCAGCGCATCCTGCACGCCCGAGAACAGCGAGTAGCTCTTCGAGCCGAGGAGGCTCACCGGAACGCTCAGATTGTTGACGACGTGCAGCAGCGCGATCGTGACGATGAAGGCAAGGTAGAACCAGTTCGCCACATAGATATGCGGCTCCTTGCGCTTGATAATCGTGCCGAGGAACAGGACCAGGTAGGCGACCCAGACGATGGTCAGCCAGATGTCCGTGTACCATTCGGGCTCGGCATACTCTCGGCTCTCGGTGATCCCGAGCAGGTATCCCGTCGCCGCCATCACGATGAACAGCTGGTAGCCCCAGAACACGAACCAGGCGAGGTTGTCGCTGATCAGTCGGGCTCTCGAGGTGCGCTGGACCACGTAGAAGCTCGTTGTCATCAGCGCAGTGCCGCCAAATGCGAAGACCACGGCCGACGTGTGCAGCGGCCGCATCCGGCCAAAGTTGAACCAGGGACCGAAATTGAGGTCAGGCCAGGCGAGCTGCAAGGCGATCACCACGCCGACGAGGAAGCCCACGCACCCCCAGAAGACAGTCAGGATGGATCCGATCCGGATGGGCGCATCGAAATACCCGTTCGATTCCGCACCGTCCGGCGAGACCGCCGGCTTTGGCTCACGCTGCCGGAGCAGGATCACGGCGCCCAGCCCGAGGACGGCGGCGATGATGCCCATATGCGCGCTGAAGGCGGCATCCTGTCCCAAGCCGGACAGTACGAGCGTGAAGAACGCCCCGCCTACCAGCGTGATGATCCATGGCAGATTTTGCAACGTCGCCCCCGTGCGCTCTCACTTTGACGTCGCAACCTAGTGGGCGCCGTGGCCGGCAACTTTGATTCAGATCAAGACTTTTGATCCCAGCTCACCCCACCATCTCACCAGAGTGTTCTTGGGTTGGAGCGTTTGGGATGACAGCCCGCGATCGGCTTTCGGCAGATCTCCGGACGCTGTTCGACCAGCAGCTGAGCCTCTGCGACTCGCTTGAGCGGATCGCGGACTCGCTGCCGCATCGGCTCGACCAGCCGCACTGCCAGCAAATCGCCGATCTGATTTGCCCTCTGATCAAGCAAGTGCACGCCTCGGAAGAAGCGCTGATATTTCCCCAGCTCGCCGCGTTGCATCGCGAAGGCGGCCAGGTCGTTGAGCGGTTGCGGCTTGAGCACATCGAGGACGAATGTTTTGCCGAGGAGGTGCAGTTCGAACTGCAGCAGATCGCGACCGGTCAACCGGTTCTGGCGCCGGAGGCGACTGGATACATGCTGCGCGGCTTCTTCGAAGGCCTGCGCCGCCATGTGCGGCACGAACTGGAACTAGTGGCGAACCTGCGTGCCGGGAACACGCTCAACTAGTCAGCCCGTTCAGCGCGATAGGGACGTCCGCCAGTTTCTAAACATGAACACGAATAGCTTCGCGGACGGCGGCCGACATCGAGTTGCCGATCGCCGGCATCTCGACGATCTGGGAAACCCACTCGACCAGCCAGGGGAACGGGCGAGCCGCCAGCAAGACCACCGGATAGGCCTTAACGCAGAAGGCGATGCTCTCGTAGTCCGGGCCGGTGAGGGCCTTCTGGTCGAGGACCGTGCAGTCGAAGCCTTGGGAGGCCACCCATGAAAAGTCAGGGAGCGCCTCTTTCGCCGTGACCTGGTATCCCTCCGCCTCGAGCGCAAAGACCAGCGATGCCCGAAGATCGCTGTTTGGTGCAATGACGAGAATGCGGCCGGAGGCCATGGCGCGGCAGGTCCTTGTGAATGCGCCTCAATGGAGAGACACCTCTCACTATGCCGCCGCCCCAACTGCCGCCTTGAGGTAAATCAAATAGCCGGCGCCGGCAGCCTCAGGCCTCGATCTCTACGTCCATGATCATCCGGACGAGCTCGGGAAGGCTCTTTGCCTGCATCTTGCCCATCAGTCCTGCGCGGTAGACCTCTACGGTCCGCGGGCTGATACCCAGCTCGAAGGCAATGGTCTTGTTGGCTTGCCCCGCAACCACGCCCTTCAGCACCTGCCGTTCGCGGTCGCTCAATGACGCAACTCGTTGCTTGACGATCTCGAGGGCGGCCCCGCTTTGTACGCGCTCGGCCGCACGGCTTGCTGCCCTCGAAATGGACTCGATGATCACATCGTCGCTGAACGGCTTCTCGATGAAGTCGATGGCGCCACTCTTCATGGCTTCGACGGCCATTTGAACGTCGCCATGACCGGTAATCACGATCGCCGGCAACAGCGCATCGGCGTCGCGCAGGCGCCGAAGCAGCTCGACGCCGTCCATGTCCGGCATCCGAAGGTCGGTAATCAGGCAACCGTTCGTGATCTGGGGCGCAATCGCGAGGAAGGCGGTTGCACTTTCGTGGACGCGCACCGCGAAGCCCGCCCCCGATAGCAGGAATGCCAGCGAGTTGCGCACGGCTTCCTCGTCATCGACGATGTGGACGACAGTGTCAGCTGTACTCAACAGGGGCCTCCGCGAACACGGGAAGAGAGAAACTGAATGTGGCGCCGCCCGCCGCGTTCTTGGCCACCGTGAGTTCGCCGCCGTGAGACTCGATGATGCGGCGGGAGATCGACAACCCTATACCCATGCCGTTGGCTTTGGTTGTGACGAACGGCTGGAACAACTGCGGAGCGACCTCGTCAGAAATCCCTGGCCCCGTGTCTTCGACTTCAACTTGCAGCCAGTCCGGCGACACGTGCCGCGTGCGGACGATGAGTTGCTTTTCGGGGCTGTCGCGCATCGCTTCCATGGCGTTACGCATCAGGTTGATCAGGACCTGCTGGATCTGCACCCGATCCGCCACCACGATGCTGCTGTCTGATCCGAAGTCGAACACCGACTTGATGCCACGCTCTCGAGACCCGACCAGGGCCAGCGCTCCCGCCTCCTCGACCAGATGGTTGATGTCCTCCGGCCCCTTGTCGGTCTCGCCGCGGGTCACGAACTCGCGCAGGTGGCGAATGATATCGCCGGCTCGCAGCGCCTGCTTGGCGGTCTCGTCGAGAGCGCCGCGCATGCGGTTGGCATATTCCTCGTCGATCTTGTCCAGCATGCGCCGGCATCCCTGGACGTAGTTGGCAATCGCCGACAGGGGCTGGTTGAGTTCGTGCGCCAGCGTCGAGGCCATCTCGCCAAGTTCGTTCAGCCGGGCCAGCCGGGCCAGCTCGCTCCGAGCCTGATCGAGCATCGCTTGCGATTCTTCACGCTCGGTGAGGTCGCGGATGAAACCGGTGAAGTAGACGCGGTCCCCCTGCCGCATCTCTCCCACCGCAAGCTTCATGGGAAACGTCGACCCGTCCTTGCGCCGCCCCACCACCACGCGATCGATACCGATGATCCGCTTCTCCCCGGTCCTGAGGTACCTCGCGAGGTAGGCATCGTGCTGCTCGCGATAGGGTGTCGGCATCAGCATGCTGACGTTCTGACCGATTGCCTCCTCCGGCGTGTAGCCGAACTGCCGAACCGCGGAAGCATTGAACGAGAGCATGATGCCGTCCGGGTCGATGACCACAGTTGCATCCAGCACAGTGTCGAGGATGGACTGGAGGTGGGCCTCCTTTTCGCGGAGCGTTTCCCCGGTGCGCTGCGATGTCCTGCGCAAGCCGAGGACCGAACGCAACAGCCAATAGATGGCGCCCAGGCCCAGGCCGGCAAGTATCAGCGACCCTGCTGTACGCAAGCCCGGTGAGAGTACGGGCTCCGGCGCGAGAGCCATCCCGGCAGCCAGGACAAGGCAAATAGCCGCGATGCCGGCGACGATGAGGTCTTTTCGATCGGTCGTATGGGAGGGCAGCCTGTCCATGAATCGTGTGTAGCCGCTAGCATCTGGGGATACAACAACCGGCCACTTGCTTGCGACACGAGCTGGCGCGGCCCCGAGGACGCACTCTCGATTTGCGATAGATCAATGTGGCCACCGTCCACTTGTGAAGGGGTTGCTGCACGCGAAACGTTCGCCGCTCAGGAGCTCCAACATGGTCAAGGATATCGTCGTACATCTCACCGGTTCTCCAGAGGACGCCGTGAGGCTGGCCTTCACCAAGGTCCTTGCCGAGTCGCAGGAGGCTCGGGTCACCGGCCTGCAGGTGCACGCGTTGCCGGACGTGATCTCCATCACCGACCCGTCGGGTTCAGCCTTCCTGCGAGCGCTGCTGGATGAATCCTCCAAGGCCGCCGACAAAGTCACCGCTGCCCTGCGCACCCAGCTGGCGAAACTGGGAGAGTCCACCGAACTCCGGCGCCTTGATGTGTACCCGGGACAGGTCGGCGAGGCCCTCGCGGCCGAGACGCGGACGGCAGATCTGTTCATCGGCACCAGGCCCTACGGCGATCCGGCTCGCCAGCATGGCGTCGAGGAGGCCGTGCTCTTCAGCTCGGGAAGAGGGTGCATCTTTGTACCTCCGAGCGCCAAGCTATCGGGCAAGATCGAGGCGGTCTTCGTCGCCTGGAAGAACACCCGAGAAGCCGCCCGGGCCGTCGCCGAGGCCATCCCGCTCCTGCAACGCGCGAAGTTGGTCGTCATCGGATTGGTGGAAGAGGAGGGGGCGAGCGAACGGTTCGGCGATCAACCGGGAGCAGATATTGGCCGCTATCTGAGCCGCCACGGCGTACTCGGCGAGGTCAGGATGGTGAACGGATGGCCCGACGCCGGTTCGGCGATATTGAACGAGGCCAAGGCGATGCAGGCCGACCTGATCGTGATGGGCGGCTACGGTCACTCGCGCTTTCGCGAGTGGGCGCTTGGCGGCGCCACCCGCCAGGTACTCGTCAATTCACAGGTTCCGGTACTGATGGCACACTGATGTCCCGCGCTCCGCTACCGACCTCGGTCGCGGTCGGGGCACTGCTTCCCGAGGGGCCGAGCCTTTGACGCAGATCAAGGTCCCGGGGCGACAATCAGGTTAGGTGTCCGTCGACATCTCCAAGGAGGATCATCATGGAACGCATTCACATTACGCAGCACAGCTCTCTGGGAGCGGCGTGGTTTGCCGGCTGGCTCTTCACCATCGGGTATCTGAAGCTGGACTTTCTGATGGGCCTGCTGGGGTTGGTGATCTGGCCATACTTCCTGGGGTCGCACTTCGTGCCAACCTGACCGGACGACCACTGAGGTCGGCTCGCGTCACGCATACAAAAACGCAGCTAACCCATTGGGCTGACTGGCTTTACGTCGTCTGGATGTTGAGAAGAAAGTGGCTCCGCGACTTGGACTCGAACCAAGGACCATTCGATTAACAGTCGAATGCTCTACCAACTGAGCTATCGCGGAACACGAGCCCTCCGGGGAAGGCAGCGCCCGTTTAGCGCTTTTGATTTCCTTTGCCAAGCCCGAATTTCCGATCTGGAAAACTCAATCCCGCTGTACCGCCGCGATGGCCGAGCGACGCTCCATTTCGGCCAGATCCTCGGGCGTATTGACGTTGCCGAACGGATCGCCTCCAGCGGCAACCGGCCACTCGACCTCGATGCCGCCGGCCTCCCTGCACAGCGATTTGAGGCTGCGCGGCGCGCTCCCCGCCGCTACGCGCTCCGGCAGGTCATGGAATCGCGCCACGCGCCAGATCGAGTTGGTGGGGTAGGGCTGCCCCCCATACGACGCGATCGCCGCCGGCGCTTCGCCGAGGCCATCAACCAGCCGCCCGACGAAGTCCTCAGGCAGGAAAGGGGTATCGACCGCCACACTGATCAACAGCTTCGGCGCCCTCGCTAGCCCATTGAGATAGGCGATGGCGCCGGCCAGTCCAGCCAGCGGCCCCGCATAGTCGCCATCGAGGTCGGGAACGGCCATCATCCGTGCCTCGAGCCCCAGCAGCGCCGGCTCGATTCGCCCGTGTGCCACCAGCAGCGGCGCGCAGCCGGCGAGCCGGCTCGCGACCCGCTCCAGCAGCCTCACGCCGCCGACCACCAGCTCCGATTTGATTGTCCCCCCGAGCCGCTCGCCGCGCCCACCGGCGAGGATCAAGCCTGCTGTAGTGTGTTGATTCTGCACCATATCTCGCCGCCCAATGGCTCGCTCCCTTGACAATCTTCCGGCCACCATAGAGGAGCGGCGTCGGGGGGCTTCAGTCTACTGGAGTCTATATGACTACGCGTATCTTTGGCGCCCTGGCGTTTGCCGGGCTGCTCACCGGCACCGCAACCGCTGCCGACCTCTACGTTCCAACGCCCGATGAGGCAATCGTCACCGCAAGCCGCGATTGGACCGGCTTCTACATCGGCGCACATGGTGGCTACGGTGCTTTCGGCGCCGCACACAACGGCAATGACTCCGACGTTTCGGCCCTCAGCGGTTGGCTGGGCGGCGTGCAGGCCGGCTATAACCTCCAGGTCGATTCGGTGGTTTTCGGCCTCGAGGCAGACCTCTCGGCTGCCGGCATCGTCGAAGGCAGTGACACCGACCACTTCGAGGAAAACGACGGCATCAATGGCCTCGCCACCTTGCGGGGCCGCCTCGGCTTTGCCATCGGCGACCTGCTGCTTTACGGCACGGCGGGTCTCGCCGTCGCCAATCTCGATACCTACGACGAAGCACAGACGATTGGCGGCTGGGTCGCCGGCCTGGGCGCCGAGTACATGGTCACTGAGACCGTCTCGCTGAAGGCCGAGTATCTCTATACCAACTTCGGCACCGTCGACGTCGAAGGCTACGGCGCGCCGTTCGACATTGACGGGTCTGCCGTCCGCGTCGGCGTAAACTTCCACTTCTGATCACCACCGGGTGCATCAACCGGGTCCCGCACGCGGGCCCCGGTCATTTCCGCTGACATCCCTCGCCGTTCAGCTTGCAGAAAGAATTGCTCTGCCATATGAACCGCGACGGTGGGGCCACATGGCGGAGTGGTTACGCAGCGGATTGCAAATCCGTGTATTCCGGTTCGATTCCGGATGTGGCCTCCAATCCTCTCCCTAAATGGCTGTCGATGCTGCCGGTGCTTCATCACCTGGACGCGTGTTGTCTTCTGTCCCGGTGCGCAATAGTATCGTCTTGCGGCTTCGAGGGTCGAAGATGAGCGCACGCGACGACGCCTACGAGCGTGTGTCGGGGGAGGTTCCCGATCGGACCCTGACGTTCTCGTCCGTGATGCTGCTCCTCACCTTGCTGGTCGCGGCGGTTGCACTCACCGTCGCGTACTTTGTCACCAGCCGCTATCTGCACACCGACGTCGAGGTCGAACGCTACTGGCGTCTGATGTTCGATATGAACGCGGAGGGCACCGTCCCTTCCTGGTTCAGTTCGGCCCTGTGGATGCTGTCTGCAGGGCTGGCTGCGGTTGCAGCTGCCGGGGACAGGCAGGCGGGACGTGCCGTCTGGCATTGGCTCGGCCTTGCCGCGGTATTTGTGCTGTTGTCGCTCGACGAGGCGGCTTCACTCCATGAGAATATCGGCGCGCTGCTCGATCTGGTCGTGCACATGGAGGGTGTGCTCGCATGGTCCTGGGTGCTGTTCGGCGGAGGGCTGTTTATCGCTGTCGCTGCCGTGTTCGGCAGGTTCATTCTGACCCTGCCACCCGCAATAACCGCCACCTTTGCCGTGGCCGCGCTGGTGTTTCTCGCCGGCGCCCTGGGCGTCGAAATGTACGGTGCTTCGGTTATCGAGGGCCAGGCGCAGTTCCCCTCCTGGCTGAACTGGACCCGGGTCATCGCCCTGGAGGAACTGCTGGAAATGCTCGGGGTCATCATCAACGTGGCAGCCCTGCTGCAGGTTCTTCGCGGCCAGTCGCCGATCCGGTTGGGCTTCCGATAGCCGGAGCGGGATCGCGCCGTCGTTTGCCGGTGCAGCGTCGTCCGCGCCTCCTTGAAGCATTCATCTGTGGGCGGTATGCACCTGCCTGACGCCTCCAACCAAGGGAGCCGAGATGGCCGACTTCGCTACTGCCCGCCTCAGGATGGTCGACAACCAGCTGCGCACCAGCACCGTTACCGATCATCGTCTGCTGTCTGCGATGGGCGAAGTGCCGCGCGAAGCGTTCCTGCCGGCCGATCGCGAGGCGCTGGCCTATGCCGATGTGGTGCACGCGCTCGGCGGCGACCGGTACCTTGGGGCGCCGGCGCCGTTTGCCCGGCTGGTCCAGCTCGCCGAGATTGCAGCGACCGATCACGTGCTCGATGTCGGCGCCGGCACAGGTTACTCCACTGCTGTACTGGCGCGGCTGGCCGCCCAAGTGACGGGTCTCGAGCCCGACCCGGAACTCGCGGACAAGGCCCGCGCTAATCTGCGTGCCACCGGCGTTGCCAACGCGACGATCGCTGTCGGCGGCTTCGACGGCTCCAGCCTGCCCGTCGACCACTTCGACGCCATCGTCGTCGAAGGCACGCTGCGCGCCGAGCCCACCTCGCTGTTCCATCTGCTCCGCGATGGCGGGCGGCTGGTCGCGCTCATCAGCGCCGACGGACCATCGGTCGCCCATGTCTTCGTCAAATCGGGCGGCGAAGTCGCCGGCCGCAGCGAGTTCAACACCACCCTGCCGCCTTTGGCCGCAGCGCCGCGCGCCGAAAATTTCGTGTTTTAAAGGCGCGGCAAGACTACTGGTTCATAACTGACCCGCGGTTCGGCAGTGTTGCCGCTCAATCACGCGGCTAAACATTTCAAAGGTTAAAACGTCGCAACACTTGAGTTGCGAGGTTGTGCGTCCCATGTGCCCGGCATATCGTCGGTCGGCTGTCGGAGGTTTTGGACTATGCGTTACCTGGGGGCAATGCGGGCGGGCGCCCTTGCCATGGCTATTAGTCTGCTGGCGACGGCGGCACATGCGGAGAGTCTCCGCTCGGCGCTCGAGAGCGCCTATCAGAACAATCCCGAAATCATGTCGGCGCTGCTGAGCGTGAAGGCGAGTGCCGAGAACATCGCGCTGGCCAAGTCGGGCAAGCTGCCCGCCATCGCGGCTTCCGGCACCGTTGGCGGTTCCTGGTCCGCGCCGCAGGGCGGCGACCTTTCCACGGCGTTCGCGTCCACCGCGGGGATCAACTACAGCCAGACGCTGTTCGACAATTTCAAGACCGACGCCGATATCGAGCAGGCGCGCGCCGGGACCGAGGTCTCCAAATACGCGCTGCGCAACACCGAGCAGAACGTCCTGCTGGCGGTTGTGCAGGCCTACTACGGCGTGTTGCGCGACACCCAGCTGGTGCAGTTGCGCGCCGACAACATGAGCTTCTTCGATGCGCAGGTGAGCTCGGCCGATGATCGGCTTCGTCTTGGCGAGGGCACCAAGATCGATGTCTCGCAGGCCAAGGCCCGCCAGGCGGCGGCCGTTTCGTCCTACCGCGCGGCTATCGCCTCGCTGCAGACCAGCCAGGCGAGCTACGAGCGCTATGTTGGCCACAAGCCCAAGGGCCTGTCGTCGGACTTCAATTTCGGCAAGTCGCTGCCGGCCTCCATCGACAGCGCCATAGCCTCCGCCGAGGATCGGCACCCGGCGCTGCTGTCCGCCCGCGCCGCCATCCGTGTCGCCCAGGCAGGGTCGGACGCGGCGAGCGCTGCATTCGGCCCGACGCTCAGCCTGATCGGCGGCATCGAGGCTCAGATGCAGTACAGCAGCATCACCGATGCGACGACCAGCAGCCTCGGTGGTTCGGCCCAGCTGAAGCTCTCGATCCCGATCTATTCGGGCGGCGCGCTGTCGGCCAGCTTGCGCAAGGCCAATATCGAACAGATCCGCAGCGAAGTGGACGCGCTCTCGGCGCGCGACACCATCCGGGAAGCGGTGATCTCCTCCTGGTCGACGCTGCAGAACGCCACGGCCCAGATCACCTCCGCCGAGGCGGCAGTCGCCTCCAACCAGCTCGTGGTCGAAGGCACCATTCAGGAGCGCGATGTCGGCCAGAAGACGACGCTGGACGTGCTGAACGCGCAGGCGGAACTGACGACCGCCCGCGAGTCGCTGATCACTGCCCGCTCGACCCGGATGATCGCCGCCTTCTCGCTGCTTTCTGCCGCAGGCAAGCTGTCCCCCGAAGTGCTGGGCCTTAACGTGCCGGTGCATTCGGCCAACGGTTACATTGCGACCGTCGAGGACGTCTGGGCAGAACTGCGCGCGCTCGACGACTGAGTTCGTGCTCGGGGTGGCGTGGACCCCGGCGAGGCAGTGGCCTAACCTTCCGAATCAAGCCGCGACGCGAGTCCCGCGTCGCGGCTTTTCTGTGCGGGCTGCGAGGGGCGGCCCGCCGATTTGGGGGAAAGCAATGAAGTCACTACCGTTCTGGTTCATCGCCATCGGCGCGCTGTTGGGGCTCGCGGGCATGGCGTGGGGCATCCAGATGGCCATCACACAGGACCACGCGCTCTCGCCTGGCCACGCCCACAACAACCTCGTGGGCTTCGTCACGATGGTGATCTATGGCGTCTACTACAAGCTGGTGCCCGCCGCGGCGCAGACCCGCGTGGCGCTGGTGCATTTCTGGGTCGCACTGCTCGGCGCGCTGACCATCGGCATCGGTGTTGCCATGGCCACCTCGGGGCAGGGCGAGTGGCTGGCACAGATCGCCTCCATCGCCACCATCATCGGCATGCTGATCTTCGTCTACACCATCTTCCGCAATCGGGCGGCGCTGGCCTAGGTCAAGCCGCTACATTGGGATCTTCCCCCGGATTTGTCTGGGGGAAGACTTCTACTGCTGGTGTGCCGCCGATTCACAAAGCGCCATCGCTTGCACTAGATTGAGTGCAGCCGATTCGGTTTATCGCCGAGTCTGCCCAAAGTGCGGCCGCGTATCTGGCGGGTAATGTGAGGCAGTTATGAACAAGCCGGCGCCCAAAGAGCCCTCGATGGACGAGATCCTGTCCTCGATCCGACAGATCATCGCCGATGATGACGCTGGGGCAGCGCCGAAAAAGCCGGTAATGCCCGCACCGCCGCCGGCCCGCAGCTTCGTGCCGCAACCGCGCCCGGTCGAGCCGGAGCCCGAGCCGCTGGCGCTGTCGCCTGAGCAGATCCTGCGCGACACCGCCGCCGAGGACGAAGCCAAGCCCGGCCTCAGCTTCTCCGAACTGCTCGGAGGCACCGCTCCGGCGCCCGATCTCGATGCCACGCTCATCGATCCGGACGACATTTCCTTCGACCAGGAGGAAGACGAGCCCGCGCCGGTGCCGGCCTATGTGCCGCCGCCGCGTGTTGCCGCGCCCGCCTACGAGCGCCCGGCACCGCGCCCGGCCGCCGCCGTAGCCATGGCCGCGCCGATGCCGGACCCGACCCTTTCGTCCGATCTCGCGGAAGAGCTGCTGGAGCCGACCACGCAGTCGGCGGTGAAGAGCACCTTCGCCCGGCTCTCGGGCCTCTCGACCGTCACCAGCGGCGTCACCATCGAAGACATGATGCGCGAAATGCTGCGCCCCATGCTGAAGGAATGGCTGGACGAGAACCTCCCCTCCGTCGTCGAGCGGATGGTGGAAAAGGAAATCGCCCGGGTCTCGCGCGGCGGCAAGTAGTCGATCGCTGACGACTGGCGGCCGTCACCGGCCGCCCCTTGCGCTGGATACCTCGTCGTCACCACATGGCTTTGTGTTGACTTCCCCCTCACGCCTTTGCTTTAGACCTAGCCACTGAGTTCTGGGGCCCGCCGGCACTTTGGTGCGCGCGGGCCGTTGCCGTTGGAAACCACCGATGCTTGAGAAGACTTACGACCCCGCCGCCGTCGAGACCCGCATCTACGAGCAGTGGGACAAGGCCGGCACCTTCAAGGCCGGGGCAGGGGCCAAGCCCGGCGCCGAGACCTTCTCGATCGTCATCCCGCCGCCCAACGTCACCGGTTCGCTACACATCGGGCACGCGCTCAACAACACCATCCAGGACATCCTGATCCGCTTCGAGCGCATGCGCGGCAAGGACGTGCTGTGGCAGCCCGGCACCGACCACGCCGGTATCGCCACCCAGATGATCGTCGAGCGCCAGCTGGCCGAGCGCCAGCAGCCCGGCCGTCGCGAGATGGGCCGCGAAAAGTTCCTCGAGCGTGTCTGGGAGTGGAAGGCCGAATCCGGCGGCACCATCCTCAACCAACTCCGCCGCCTCGGCGCCTCCGCCGACTGGTCGCGCGAGCGCTTCACCATGGACGAGGGCCTCAGCGAGGCCGTCCGCAAGGTGTTCGTCACGCTCTACGAGAAGGGCCTGATCTATCGCGCCAAGCGCTTGGTGAACTGGCACCCCGGGCTCGAGACCGCCATCTCCGACCTCGAAGTCGAGAACATCGAGACCAATGGCAAGATGTGGCACCTGCGCTACCCCATCGAGGGCAGCGAGGAGACCATCACCGTCGCCACGACGCGCCCCGAGACCATGCTCGGTGACGTCGCGGTTGCCGTGCATCCCGAGGACGAGCGCTACAAGCACCTCATCGGCAAGCACGCCATCCTGCCGATCGTCGGCCGCCGCATCCCGATCATCGGCGACGAGTATGCCGACCCGGAACTCGGTTCGGGCGCGGTGAAGATCACCCCGGCGCACGATTTCAACGACTTCGAAGTCGGCCAACGCCACGGCCTGAAGCCGATCAATATCTTCACCACCACGGCCAAGCTGAACAACACGGTTCCCGCCGAGTACCGTGGCCTCGATCGGTTCGACGCGCGCGACAAGATCGTCGCCGAGCTCGAAGCGTCGGGCGTCCTCGTCTGGGTCGACGACAAGAAGATCATGGTCCCCTACGACGAAAAGTCGAAGCTGATCGTCATCGAGCCGTTCCTCACCGACCAGTGGTTCGTGAAGGCCGACATCCTGGCCGAGCCGGCGCTCGCCTCGGTGAAGGAGGGGCGGACCAAGTTCGTCCCCAAGAGCTACGAGAACACCTATTACGCCTGGATGGAGAACATCAAACCCTGGTGCATCTCGCGCCAGCTCTGGTGGGGCCATCAGATCCCGGCCTGGTACGGCCCGCGGCTCAACACCGACCCCGATTTCAACAACCGCGATGCCGGCCTCAAGTGCTTCGTCGCCGACAACGAAGCCGAAGCCATCACGTTGGCGCAGGCCTATTACGGCAATCGCAAGATCCAGGTCTACGGCGGCGGCGCCACCGCGCCCGACTACGTCAAGGCCTTCACCACCTTCGACACCACCCAGCGCGACCGGCTCAACGCCGACACCTGGAACATGCGCAAGCACAAGGACCCGTTCGCCGAACTGAGCGACAGCAAGGTCCCGCTGCATCGCGACGAAGACGTGCTCGACACCTGGTTCTCCTCCGCCCTGTGGCCGTTCTCGACCATGGGCTGGCCCAACCAGACCCCCGAGCTCGCCAAGTACTATCCGACCGACGTCCTCGTCACCGGCTTCGACATCATCTTCTTCTGGGTCGCCCGCATGATGATGATGGGGCTGGAGTTCACCGGCACCGAGCCGTTCCACACCGTCTACATGCACGCCCTGGTCCGCGACGAGAAGGGCCAGAAGATGAGCAAGACCAAGGGCAACGTCATCGACCCCTTGAGCCTTGTCGACGAGTACGGCGCCGACGCCACCCGCTTCACCCTCGCCGCCATGGCCGCGCAGGGCCGCGACATGCGTCTCGCCATTTCCCGCGTCGAGGGCTACCGCAACTTCGTCACCAAGCTCTGGAACGCCGCGCGCTTCCTCGAGATGAACGGCTGCGCCCGCGTCGAGGCGTTCGACCCCAAGAAAAACACCCTGGCGCTCAACCGCTGGATCGTCGGCTCCACCACACGCGCCGTCGCCAACGTCACCGCCGCCATCGCCGACTACAAGTTCAACGAAGCTGCCAACGCTGCCTACGATTTCGTCTGGGGCACCTTCTGCGACTGGTACATCGAGCTGGCCAAGCCCGTCTTCACCGGCGAGGATGAGGCCCACAAGGCCGAGACTCAGGCGACCGCCGGCTTCGTCCTCGACCAGATCCTCAAGCTCCTCCATCCCTTCATGCCCTTCGTCACCGAAGAGCTGTGGGCAGAAACCGGCAAGACCGGTCCGGCGCGCGAAAAGCTGCTGATCGTCTCCGAATGGCCCGAACTCGCGGGCCTTGAAGATCCCGATGCGCAGGCCGAGCTCGATTGGCTCGTCGCCCTGATCTCCGGCATCCGCTCGGTCCGCCAGGAAATGAACGTCCCCGCCGGCGCCAAGGTGAAGCTGCTTGTCGTCGGGGCAGGGGAGACCACCGGCACCCGGATTGAGGCCAACCTGTCGGCGCTCACCCGTCTCGCCCGTCTCGAAAGCGTCGATTACACCTCCGACGTGCCACGCGATTCCGCCCAGTTGATCCTCGGCGAGGCCACCTTTGTGCTGCCGCTCGCCGGTGTCATCGATCTGGATGCAGAACGCACTAGACTGAAGCGCGACATCGCCAAGGAAACGGTCGAGATCGAAAAGATCGACAAGAAGCTGGGCAACGAGCAGTTCCTTGCCAAGGCTGCCGAAGAGGTCATCGAAGAACAGCGCAGCCGCCGCGCCGAGGCGGAGGATCGCCGTGCGCGCCTCATCGAAGCGCTGTCGCGGCTGAGCTAACGGAGCCCCGATGGGCGACACCTTGCCTTCCAGCAGCCACCGCCAGCCCATCAAGGACTGGATGACCATCGTCCAGTTCGACGGCCGCGGCGGCGTCCGCAAGCTCGAAGAGGCCGAGGAGGCGGATTTCGCCACCCCGGCCAAGGGCTTCGCGCTGATCTCGGGCAATTCCCGGGCGCCGGAGTTCAAGGTCTGGCTCAAGCGCCAACTCGGCGACTTCAATGCCGACCTGATCACGGTGCCCTCCACCCGCAGCCGCTGCACCGTGCTCGACGACCGCGCCCTGGTAGTGCTGCGCGTGGCCCGCCCCGGCGCCGATCCCGAGGATGTCGGCCGCCAGCTGCTGAGCCTCTGGATCGAGAAGGGCCGGGTGATCATCGCGTCCGAACTCAACATCGTCGAGTTCCTCGGCATCACCCAGTGGCAGCAGACCCATCACGCTCCGGTCTCGCCGGCTGACCTCGTCGCACGCCTCGCCCTGCGCGCCGCCGATCGTATCGAGCCGCTGATCGAGCGGATGGGCGATAGCCTCGACACCATCGAGGAAACGCTGATGCTGAACCGCAGCGGCGATACCCGCTCTCGCCTCGCCCACCTGCGCCGCACGCTCATCAACATGCGCCGCCTGATCTGGCCGCAGCGCGACGTGCTGACGACGCTCGAAATCGAAGACCTGAGCTTCTTCACCACCCGCGACCGCGTCCGCCTGCGCGAGGCCGCCGCGCGCACCGCCCGCCTCGGCGACGAGATGCAGACCCTCTCCGAGCGCGCCGTGCTGGTGCACGAACAATTGCTCGATACCCGCGCCGAGCAGATGAACCAGACCATGCTGCTGCTCGCCGCCGCCACTGTGGTGCTGATGCCGCTCACCGTCATCAGCGGCATCCTCGGCATGAACGTCGAAGGCATCCCCTTCCACGACAGCCCCTACGCCTTCTGGATCGTCACCGGCTTCCTCTGCGTCCTCGGCGTCGCCATCTACCTCTTCATGCGCAAGAAGAAATGGATGTAAGGGGCTGACGAGCCGCTAGATTCCGTCTCTCCCCACCAGCCGTCATCCCGGCGAAAGCCGGGACCCACTGCTCGGATCGTTGGTGCGGCACGAACCGTGCCGGTCCATCACAGATGGGTCGGACGTGCTCGCGCGGGTGGATCAACCGGTGCACCAGGTCTCGGCTTGCGCCGGGATGACGGCCGGCGAGGTGGGCTCGATGGTGCCCCAAACTCGATGCGGCACCTCCCCCTCTGACGGGGAGGATGGATGGGGTGAGTGGAGCCACAATCGCGAGGCCGGGCAAGGCGTTGCGAGAATCTTGCGCCGATCTGTCCCCCCGCTCCCCAGCCATGCGATTCTCCCACCCATCCGCTGCACCGAAGCGAGATCATGACGAGTGGTTGGTGCGGTGGAGACCGGGTGAGCAGCAGTCGTGCTGCCTCAGGCGGAAACCATCACGGCAAGGACCGGTTCGCCGGTCAAGCCGCTATCACGCGAGGGTCGCTCGATGCGGAGTGGCCCAAGGGACGAAGCCTGGCACGCATGAGCCGGGCGGGAGCAAGGAAACGCGGTGCTGGCACTCCGGCCGCCGACCAAGCTGCCATCGTTCCCGCGATGCGGCAGGGGATGCGCCCCGGCACTGGTGGCATAGGCCCAAAACCCCGGCCGGCCGGCGAGGCGTGAGCCTCATTCATTCGCGGACTACCGCTACGGGGCAAACGCCTCGCCGGTCCCGCTTCGTCTGCTCCAAAACCGACGGCGCGGGCCGGTCGGAGGCCTCATCACGCCTGCTTCCTGAACGCCGGATGAATCGCACGTGACGTTTTTGCAACAGCAACTTTGAATCCCGTTCACCGCGCATCGGGATCAACGTTTTGCTGAGGAACCCCGCCACAATGTGACCCTAAAAGAAGCAGAGGACAAAACTCGGACGGGCTGCACGAATGTGGAAGCCATTAGCTTTCACACCGAACCATTCGTGCGCTTCCCGCCCTTGTGCCTTGTCAGGCCGAACCCCATAAACGGCGCCTTCTGAGGGGCGCCGGACAACACCGGCCGGACAAGCAGGACGAAGAAATGACATCGAACTACGTCGACAAATCGCGTCTTCCCAGCAGGCATGTGACCGAAGGCCCGGAGCGCGCTCCGCACCGGTCCTATCTCTACGCCATGGGCTTGACCAGCGAGCAGATCCACCAGCCGCTCATCGGCGTGGCGACGGCGTGGAACGAGGCCGCTCCCTGCAATATTTCGCTCGGCCGCCAGGCGCAGGCCGTCAAGAAGGGCGTTGCCGCCAATCATGGCACGCCCCGCGAATTCACCACAATCACCGTCACCGACGGCATCGCCATGGGCCATGCCGGCATGAAGTCCTCGCTGGCCTCCCGCGACGTCATCGCCGACTCGGTCGAGCTCACCATGCGCGGCCATTCCTATGACGCGCTGGTTGCGATGGCCGGCTGCGACAAGTCGCTGCCCGGCATGATGATGGCGATGATCCGCCTCAACGTGCCGTCGATCTTCATCTATGGCGGCTCCATCCTCCCGGGCCGCTTCCGTGGCCGCGATGTCGTCGTGCAGGACCTGTTCGAGGCCGTCGGCCTCCACTCGGTCGGCAAGATGGACGACGAAACCCTCGACGAGCTCGAGCGCGTCGCCTGTCCGTCGGCCGGTTCCTGCGGCGGCCAATACACGGCCAACACCATGGCCATGGTGGCCGAAGCTATCGGCCTCGCGCTGCCCTATAGCTGTGGCGCCCCGGCGCCTTACGAAATCCGTGACGCGCTCTGCGCCAAGGCCGGCGAGCAGGTAATGGAACTGCTCAAGGTGCAGCTCCGCCCGCGCGACATCGTCACCCGCAGGGCGTTCGAGAACGCCGCCATGACCGTCGCCGCCACTGGTGGCTCGACCAATGCTGCGCTGCACCTGCCGGCGATGGCGCATGAGGCGGGCATCGACTTCGACCTGTTCGACGTCGGCGAGATCTTCAAGAAGACCCCGTACATCGGCGACTTGAAGCCGGGTGGGAAGTACGTCGCCAAGGACCTGTTCGAGGCCGGTGGCATTCCGCTGGTCATGAAGGCGCTGCTCGAGGGCGGTTTCCTCCACGGCGACTGCATGACCGTCACTGGCAAGACCGTCGCCGAGAACCTCGAGAAGGTGAAGTTCAACACCGAGCAGGACGTCATCCGCTCAACCTCGAACCCGATCTCGCCCACCGGCGGTGTCGTGGCGCTGCGTGGCAATCTGGCACCAGACGGCGCCATCGTTAAGGTTGCTGGCCTCAAGAACTTGCGTTTCGTCGGCCCGGCGCGCGTATTCGACAACGAAGAGGCGTGCTTCGAGGCGGTTGAGAAGCGGACCTACAAGGAAGGCGACGTGCTCGTCATCCGTTACGAAGGCCCCAAGGGCGGCCCCGGCATGCGCGAGATGCTGTCGACCACGGCGGCACTCTACGGCCAGGGCATGGGCGACAAGGTTGCGCTCATCACCGACGGTCGCTTCTCGGGTGCCACCCGCGGCTTCTGCATCGGCCATGTCGGCCCCGAAGCTGCCATCGGCGGCCCGATCGCCCACATTCAGGACGGCGACATCATCACGCTCGACGCCACGGCCGGCGAGATTTCGGTCAACGTGTCCGACGAAGAGTTTGCCCGGCGCTCGAAGAGCTGGGCCCCGCGCGAGACCGAGTATGGCTCGGGCGCAATCTGGAAGTATGCCCAGCTGGTGGGACCGGCGCGTTACGGCGCGCTGACCAACCCCGGCGCCAAGGGCGAGAAGGAGCAGTATGCGGACATTTAGGGCAGGAGCCCTTGTCTCCGTTGCGTTTTGGGCTGCGCTCGCGATTGCGGGCGTAGTCACCCCGGCCGCCGCTCAGGTGAGCGGCGTGCTGCCGTCCATGCCGGCTGCGCCGGAGACGGCTGCCGATGCGGCGCTCGCCATGGCCAACCAGCTCGATGGCGCCGGCGGTGGCATCTCCAGCGCCGACCTGGTCGCTGCGCTGGAGGATGCGGCGCTCGCGGGCCAGCCGATGGCCTTGTTCCAGCTCGGCCTGATGTACGAGAGCGGCGAGGGCGTCGCCAAGGACCCGGTCAAGGCCTTCGGCTATTTCAGCCAGATCGCCGACGAGCACGCCGATACCGCCCCCAAGGGCGTCGAGGCCGATATCGTCGCGCAGTCGTTCCTCAAGATCGGCGAGTACTATCGCACCGGCCTGCCGGAAGCCGGTATTCCCAAGAACGAAGCCTATTCTAACAAGCTGATCATGCACGCCGCGTCCTACTTCGGCGACGCCGATGCGCAGTACAAGGTGGGCGAACTCTATCTCGATGACGCCGAACTCGGCGACAGCCCGCTGCAGAGCGCCCGCTGGCTCAACCTCGCGGCCCGCAAGGGCCATGCCGGGGCCCAGGCCAAGCTTGGCAGCATGCTGTTCAACGGGCAGGGGATCGAAGCCGATCCGATCGAAGGTCTGATGTGGCTCACCGTCGCCTCGCGCCGTGCCGCCGGGACCGCCGACGACGGCTGGATCCACGACCTGCTCACCAACGCGATGTCCGTAGCTACCCCCGAGCAGCGCAAGCAAGCCGTCGAGCTCGCCGACTCGCTCGGCACCCGCTTCGGCGGACTCTGACCGCCGCGTTCAGGATCAATTCAGCCGCACTGGTGCAACCATCGGGCCATTCTCCCGTTGGATTTCCATCATGCGCCTGCCGATCATTCTCGCTCTCATCGTCGTCATCACGCTCCCCAAGGATGTCCGCGGGTTCGTCAACGACGTCTCGGACCAGGCCCGCATCGCAACGGCCTCGATCGCGCAGTTCCTCGATCGCGACGAAACGGTTCAGGTGGCCGACGCCAGCAATGTGCTGAAAGCCAAGAACACGGCCGGCAATATCCGCTAGAACGCGAAATCGCCCTCGACCGGCACGTGGTCACTCGGCTTGTCCATGCCGCGCACTTCCCGGTGCACGATCACGTCGTTGAGCCGATCCGCCGCCTGTGGTGACAGCAGCAGGTGGTCGATCCGTATCCCGTCATCGCGATCCCACCCGAAGGTCTTGAAGTCCCAGAACGTGTAGGACGGCTCATCGGTCACCGCCCGCACCGCATCGGTGAGCCCCAGGTTCAGCAGCGCCCGCCACTTCTCGGCACTCTCCGGCCGGAATAGCGCGTCCCCCACCCACTGCTTCGGATTCTTCGCATCCACTGCCGCCGGGATGATGTTGTAATCGCCTAGCAATATGAACGGCTCTTCCAAAGCCAGCCTACCCTCGACGAACGTGTGCAGCCGGTCCATCCAGCTCAGCTTGTAGGTGAACTTGTCGGTGCCCACCGGATTTCCGTTCGGCAGGTAGATGCCGCACACCCGCACAACGCCGCCCTCGACCGAGAACACTCCCTCAATCAGGCGGGATTGCTCGTCGCTATCGTCGCCGGGTAATCCCCGCGTCACCTCGTCGAACTTATGCTTGGACAGGATCGCGACGCCGTTCCAGCTCTTCTGGCCATGCGTCTCGACGTTGTAACCCAGGGCTTCGATCTCCATGCGCGGGAACGCATCATCGACCGACTTGATCTCCTGCAGGCACACGATGTCGGGCGAGACATCCTCCAGCCACTTGAGCAGCAGTCCCTGCCGGGCTTTGACGCCGTTGATGTTCCAGGTGGCGATGCGCATGCGGCCGACTCCAGTTGAGCGGAGCAGCCTACTGGCCGCCCGTCCTGCCGTAAACCGCGTCGCGGATGTCGAACCGGTACTGGCCGCTGCAGCCCTCATAGGGCGTATTGGTCATCGACAGGATGGTGATGCCGCTGGCCGGATCGACCGTCCACTCGTGGCCGTAGACCCCGCCCCAGCGCAGCGTACCTCGCGCCACCGGGCTGTTTGCCGCGACCGGATCGTCGACGATCGCCGACAGGAAGCCGAAGCGCTGGCCCGCATCCTGCGGCCGGCGCGGCAGGTCGCCGATCTGGTTCTGCGCCGCCATCTCGACGGTTTCGGTCCGCAGCACATCGCCGCCGCCGGCGCGGATGGTCTCGAAGAAGGTCATCAGGTCATCGGCCGAGCCGACCATGCCGGCGCCGCCGGATTGAAATGCCTTCCTGTTGAAAATGCGCGAGGGCGAAAAGTCCGTCCGTT
Source organism: Devosia sp. P1_H9 (assembly GCF_056405135.1). Classification (NCBI taxonomy): domain Bacteria; kingdom Pseudomonadati; phylum Pseudomonadota; class Alphaproteobacteria; order Hyphomicrobiales; family Devosiaceae; genus Devosia; species Devosia sp. P1_H9. Next base: position 366,672 of record NZ_JBFUCQ010000002.1, on the reverse strand, counting down.
CGCCCAGCGGATTGATCAGCACATCCGGGTCGCCCATCCGTCGCAGTCCCGGCGGGCCATCCGCATAGGGCACTGCCAGCCGGCTCTGGTCGCCGACGGAGAACCCGGTGTCCTTCATCCCGAGTGGCCCGACGATGTAGTGCTCCACTGCCTCACCCAGTGTGCCGCCGTGGATCTTGGCGACGATGGCGCCCAGCACGTCGATATTGACGCCATACTCCCAGCCGGTGCCCGGCTCGAACAGCAGCGGCTCCTGCGCAATCAGCGTCAGGTTGGCCTCGTGGTCGAGTTCGGTCTGCTGCAGCCCCGTGGTAATTGCCGGGTTGCTGAAGCCATAGCCCAACCCCGAGGAATGGCTCAGCAGGTGCCGGATCAGGATGCGCGCCTCGCTGCCGTCCTTCAGCTTCGGCCGGAAGTAGGGCAGGTGATCGCTGACTGCGTTGTCGAGCCCAATCAGCCGGCGCTCGATCATTGCCAGTGCCGTCGCCGCGACGATCGGCTTGGTCACCGAGGCCAGCCGGAAGATCGCGTCGCGCCGCATCGGCACCTTGGCCTCGCGGTCGAACCAGCCCGCCGCCCGTGCATAGACCAGCTCTCCGTGCCGCTTCACCAGCGTCACCGATCCGACGATCGTCTCATTCGCGATTGCGCCGTCGACAACAGCGTCGATCCGCCCAGCCAAGTCCATTTGCCTACTCCGGTCTCACGCGGGCCTTCGCCCAATTCCAATGTCCGTTCGACGCTCAGGGATCGCTGCCTAAGCGTACACGGCCTGCAATATGTCGTCGCGGAACTTGCCGTCCGATCCCTCGAGCCCGGTATTGCTCATGGAAACGACCGACAGCCCCGCACTGGGGTCGATGAACCAGTTATGCCCGTAGATGCCGCCCCAGCGCACTGTGCCGCGCGGCGCCGGCGAGCCCGCCGCGACCGGATCGTCGAGCCAGGCGCCGAACAGGGAGAACTGCCAACCCGGCGATCCGGCCTGACTCAATTGTGGGGTCTGATTGGCAAGGCCGAGCGCCACCGTTTCGGGCCGCAGGATCGACCCACCGCCGGCACGCAGTGCTTCCAGCAACCGCATGAAATCAGGGCCGCTGCCGGCCGCTCCGCCACCGCCCGACTGAAAGGCCGCACTATCGAAGATCCGATCCGGATCGTAGGTTACGGCGCTGCCCCAAGGAGTAGGGATGGTGTGTACCGACACCATCCGGTCGGGGCCATCAGCCCCGTCGGCATATGGGGTTGCCAGCCGGGAGAGGTCGGGGACGCTGAAGCCGGTGTCGTTCATGCCCAGCGGCCCGGTGACGTACCGGCCGATGGCGTCTTCGAGCCGTCCGCCGACAAGCCGCCCGGCCACGTGGCCGAGGACGTCGATGGAGGGCCCGTAAGTCCAGCCAGTCCCGGGTGCGAAAAGCAGCGGCAGTGCGCCGATCCGAGCGATGATCGCGTCGTCGCCGAGGCGCCAGCGATTCACGCCCGCAGCCTGTTCCTCTGGCGTGAGGATCGAAGCGGTGGAGAGGCCGGACGTGTGCGTGAGCAACTGCCGGATGGTGATGGTCGGCGCGGTGCCATCGGGCAGGCGCGGGCGAAACTCTGGAAGATAGTCGGTGATCGCGGAGTCGAGCCCGAGCTTCCCCGTATCGACCAATGCGAGGATCGTTGCGGCGACGATCGGCTTGGTGAGCGAGGAAAGCCTGAAGATCGCGTCGGGGACCATAGGCCGCCCTGCCTCTCGATCGGCCAGGCCATGGGCACCTTCGTACAGGAGCTCGCCATGCTTGCCGACGAGGACAACAGCGCCGACGATGCGTTTCTCATCGATCGCGCGACCGACCGCCGCCTCGACTCGCCCAGCCAAATCCACAGTCCGCCTCCCAAATCCGCGCGGACGCTAGCGAGCCGAAGCTATCGAGGCAAGGCCGACAATGGTTCAGGCGAGTGGGATCAGGCGACCGCGAAGCTCGTGCCGCAGCCGCAGCCGGCGACGGCATTCGGGTTCTTGATCTGGAAGCTCTGGCCGATCAGATCGTCGACATAGTCGATCTCGGCGCCGCCCATGAACTCGAGGCTCAAGGAATCGATGAGCACCGTGGCGCTGTCTTTGGCCAGCACCAGGTCGTCGTTCGCCGGCGTTTCCTTCACCAGCTTGTACTCGTACTGGAAGCCGGAACAGCCACCACCCGCCACTGCGATGCGCAGCACCGTGCCCTCGCCTTGCTTGGCGAGGATGCGGCCGATCTTCTTGGCGGCGCGGTCTGTCAAAATGACATTGTTCGGTGCTAGAGCAGCTTCGGACATCAGGTACCTTTCGGCCACCCATCGAGGGCAGCGCTGGAGGCTAAATCTAATATCGTTAGGCGACGATGAAAAGGGTCTTGGCCGCATTATGGGTGAACGCGCCGCCTATGCCTCCGATCCCTCGCAGAGCCGCGGCCGGCTTTTCGCGCCGAGCGCCAGCCCGACGCGCTCGGAATTCCAGCGCGATCGCGACCGTATCGTCCACTCCGCCGCCTTCCGCCGCCTGCAGCACAAGACGCAGGTGTTCCTGCACCACGAGGGCCTGCATTACCGCACCCGCCTGACCCACACGCTGGAGGTCAGCCAGATGGCCCGCTCCATCGCCCGGGCCCTGGCGCTGGACGAGGATCTCGCCGAGGCTGTGGCACTGGCGCACGATCTCGGCCACACCCCGTTCGGCCACGCCGGCGAGCGCGTGCTCGACGACAAGATGGCCGAATGGGGCGGGTTCGATCACAACATGCAGGCGATCCGGGTCGTCACCCGGCTCGAGAACCGCTACGCCGAGCATGACGGGCTGAACCTCAGCTGGGAGACGCTAGAGGGCATCCTCAAACACAACGGCCCGCTCACCGACCGCCATGGCCGCGCCCTGCACGCCGGCAAACCGCTGCCGCAGGGGCTCAATGACATCCCGGCCAGTGCCGACCTGATGACCTGGAGCCATGCGAGCCTCGAGGCCCAGGCCGCCGCCATCGCCGACGACATCGCATACAACTCGCACGATATCGACGATGCGCTGCGCGCCGGCCTGATCCGGCTGCCGGACCTTGTGGACGTGCCACTGGTCGGCCCGCTGGTCCGCGAAGTGCTGGAGCGCTGGCCGGATATCGAGCGCAGCCGGCAGGCGCACGAGGTACAGCGCCGGCTCATCACCGTGCAGATCGAGGACGTCATCGCCGAGAGCGGCCGCGCCATTGCCGAGGTAGCGCCGCAGTCGGCCGACGACGTCCGCAACGCCGGGCGGACGCTGATCCGTTTCTCGCCGCCGGTAGCGGCGGCCGAGCAGGCGCTGAAGCGCTTCCTGTTCGAACGCGTCTACCGCAGCGACGAGGTGATGGGCCCGGTCCGCCACAGCCAGACCGTGGTCTCTATGCTGTTCGACCACTACCTCGTTACCGGCGACATGCCCGGCCGCTGGGGCGAGGCAGCCCGTCACGCGCCGGATCGCGCCGCTCGTGCTCGCATCGTTGCCGACTTCATCGCCGGCATGACTGACCCTTACGCGCTCGAGCAGCATGCCCGCCGGTTTGACGGTCAAAGCCACATAGGGTAGGGGCTCAGTCCCTTCCAAAGGTACTGCCATGAACGTCTTCGCGTTGTTTGCCACCCGTGTCGCTGACGCCCTAACGGGGCTCTATCCCTCGATCACCGAGGAAGCCTTGTCGCGCATCGTGGTCGAGCCCCCGCGAGATGCCGCGCATGGCGACCTCTCGACCAACGCCGCAATGGTGGTGGCAAAGCCGCTCGGCAGGAACCCGCGCGACGTGGCGACGGCGCTCGCCGAGCACTTCAAGGCCGACAAGGATGTGACTTCGGTGGAGGTCGCCGGCCCCGGCTTCATCAACTTCCGGCTCGCGACCCCGGTCTGGCACGACGTGCTGAAGTCGATCGCGACGCAGGGCGGCGACTTCGGCCGCTCTAATGTCGGCGGCGGCGAGCGGGTCAACGTCGAATACGTCTCGGCCAACCCGACCGGCCCGATGCATGTCGGCCATACCCGCGGCGCCGTGTTCGGCGACGCACTGGCCTCGCTGATGGCCTATTCGGGCTACGCCGTTACGCGCGAGTACTACATCAACGACGCCGGCAGTCAGATCGACACGCTGGCCAAGTCCACCATGCTCCGTTACCGCGAGGCGCTCGGCGAGACCATCGAGATCCCGTCCGGCTTCTACCCCGGCGACTACCTCATCCCGGTGGGGCAGGCGCTGAAGGCCGAGTTCGGCGATGCGCTGCTGCAGAAGCCGGAGCCTGAGGCGCTGGCGATCGCCAAGGATCGCGTCCTTGCCGCGATGATGGACCTCATCCGGGCCGACCTCGCCCAGCTCAACATCCACCACGACGTGTTCTTCTCGGAGCGCCAGCTACACGGGCAGGGTGGCGACATCGACACCACCCTCGACTGGCTGCGGGCCGAGGACATGATCTACCAGGGCCGGCTCGAGCCCCCCAAGGGCAAGACCCCCGAGGACTGGGAAGATCGCGAGCAGACGCTGTTCCGCGCCACCAACTATGGCGACGACGTCGATCGCCCGCTGGTCAAGTCGAACGGCGCCTACACCTACTTCGCCGCTGATATCGCCTACCACCGGAACAAGTACCTGCGCGGCTTCAACCACATGGTCAACGTGCTGGGCGCCGATCACTCGGGCTACGTCTCGCGGTTGAAGGCGGCCGTAAAGGCCGTCTCGCATGGCGAAGCCGATATCGACGTGCGCATCTGCCAGCTGGTCCGGCTGATGAAGAACGGCGAGCCGTTCAAGATGTCGAAGCGCTCCGGCGACCTCGTCCTGCTCTCCGACGTGGTCGAGGAAGTCGGCTCCGACGCCACCCGCTTCATGCTGCTCTACCGGCGGAACGATGCGGCGATGGATTTCGATTTCGCCGTCGTCAAGGAACAGACCCGCGACAACCCGGTGTTCTACGTCCAGTACGCTCACGCCCGGACGTACTCGGTGTTCCGCAAGGTCGCCGATGAGATGCCGGCCCTCGACGCTTCTGCCCAGGCGCTGTCGAAAGCCGATATTTCGCTGCTTTCTTCCGAGGCTGATCTTGAGCTGATCAAGGCCCTGGCGCAGTGGCCGCGCATCGTTGCTTCGGCCGCAAGTGCACATGAGCCGCACCGTGTAGCGTTCTACCTCTATGAACTTGCGGCGGCGTTCCACGGCTTCTGGGCGAAGGGCAATCAAGATGTTGCCTTACGTTTTGTTAACGCCGATGATTCAATGCTGACTTCAGCCCGACTCGCCCTTGTCGGTGCTGTGCGTCAGGTGCTCGTTAACGGCTTGACCCTGCTTGGTGTTAGTGCCCCGGAGGAGCTTTCATAATTCCGGCGCATTGGTTGCTAGAGTGGCCGGCTTGCTCGGCGGGGGTCAGGGCGAGCACCGAGACCACTAGTTTAGGGGGCGCTGCTTTCAATGACAGCGAGACCGCAGCAGATGCCTGATGGCCAGGATAAATCCGACGACCTGATCGCCGAGCTCGCCAAACTCATGGCGAACAACGCCCAGGGCGCCGAGCCGGAGGCCAAGCCAGCGCCCAAGCTCGTCACCCTCAACGAGACGCCCAGGCCTGAAGGGCAGGGGCCGGCTCCGCTGGTGCGCATCCCGGGAATGGACGCACCCGCCGCCCCCTCGGCTCAGGCCACAAGTGCACCCGTACCGCCTCCGTCCGATCGTCCGGCTCCGATTGCGCCCGGTGTGCTGCGCATACCCGGCATGGATCAGCCGGTCGCTGCCGCGCCCGCTCCGGCGGTGACGGCGCCTGCACCCCAGGGTGAGACCAAGCCCGCCGCATCGTTCGATTTCGGCACGCTGCCTGCTGCGTCGACCACCTTCAAGCCCGAGCCGATGTCCAACTGGCAGGATCGCGAGATCCCAAAGCCGCCGGTTTCGGTTCGTCCCGCCGCCATCGAGACCCCGGTGCCAGTGCGTCCGGCTGCCGTCGAAATGCCGCCGGTCATGCGTCCCGCCGCGGAAGCTCGCCCTTTGGTCGAAGCGCCGCTCGCCGACCCCATGGCCGAACTCGAAGCCGACCTGAAGCCCGTCGCTGTCGAGCCTGAAGTGAAGGCCCCGGCGCCCCGCACGGAGCCCACCTTCTCCGCTCCGCGCCCGGCGCCCCAGCCTGCCGTCGCTCCGGTTCCGGCGCCTCCCATGGTCGCCGCCGCCAAGGCGTCTTCGCCGGACGACAGCTTCGATTTCGATTTCGGCTTCGGTTCCGCGCCTCCGGCGCCCATCGCTCCGCCCGATGCCCGCCCGCAGCCCAAGCCTGCGGCGCCGCCTGCTGCTCCCGCGGCCTCGTCAGTCGATCCGATCGCCGACCTGATCGCGATGGAACTTGATTCCGCCGAGGTCGAAGGGTCTGCAGAGGCGGAGGTCGAGCATCGTCCCGCCTTGGCGCAGCCTGCGCCGCGCAGCTTCCCGCTACCGGGTGCCGTTCCTGCGCCGCGTCCGGCCGGCAGTGCACCTGCCGGCAGCGTCCAGTTCCGTGCCCCTGTTGCACCACAGCCGGCCCCGCCGGCACCCCGCGCGGAAGATCGCTTCGGCGTCGCGCCGGTCTTCGGGCCGACCAGCAAGGTGCAAGCCTCTCGGCCGCCCCAGCCGCCTGCTGAGCGCGACCCGATGGATGAGATCGAGAGCCTGATCGGCGAAGCGGTCCGCGTCGAGCTGACCAGCGATCGGCCGGCTATGCCGGCGCCCGCTCCGGCACCCCAGGCCGCTCCGGTCGTCCCGCCGCTCACCACCGGTTTTGCGCCGCGCCGGGCTGCGCTCAAGGATACCGAGCCGCAGGTTCCGTCGGCCGAAGCCGCCATTCTTGCCGCGGCGGCAGCCAGCGGTGCGGAAGTCGGTCGTATCGATGGCATGGCGGCCGAGCAGAGCCCCTACAAGCGCCCCAAGTCCAAGCCCGAGCGCCGTTCCAGCGGCATGCGCCAGTATGTCGGCATGGCCGTCGCCGGCACGCTTCTGCTTGCCGCGGGCTTCGGCCTCTACTGGGTGCTCGGCATGGGCCGCGGCACCGATGCCGATGCGCCAGTGCTCCAGGCCGACGCGACGCCGGTCAAGGAAACACCACCTCCCGCCGCAAGCTCCCCGACCCAGCAGGGCTCGGTGGTATTCAACGAGCTTGATGGCACCGAAAACCCGGCCGACGAGCAGCTCGTCTCGCGTGACGACAGCGCGGAGACCAGCGTTGCGGACGTGGCCCGCACCGTGGGTGAAGGCGACGATGCCGCGAGTGAAAGCGAACTCGCCAACCGCAAGGTTCGCACCGTGACGGTCCGCCCGGACGGCACTATCGTCTCGGGTGACGAAGCCGTCGCCGGCAACGAGGAACTGCCGGTCGACCGGCCAGCCGTGCCCGATCTGCCCGGTGCCGACGTGCAGCCGTCCGAGCTTCTCGCCGCTGTTCCCGATGCTGCCGCCGATCCGATCGGTGCAGCCATCACCACTGGTCCCGAACCGGCGGCCGACGCTACCCAGCTTTCGGCCCTCGCCGAGACAGGGCCGGCGCCCACGATCGATCCGAGCATCGTTGCTCCGGTTCCGGTCGCCCGCCCGGCGGATCGTTCGGTTCTCGGCGGCGGCTCCAATCAAACCGTAGCGGTGGTCGAACCGACCCAGGCAGTGGATCTGGGCGTCGAGGCCCCCGCGGCGCAGGCCTCTGCACCCGCGGCAAGCGGCAGCGGCCCTTACGTGCAGCTCAGCTCGCAGCCCACCGAGGGCGACGCGCAATCGTCGCTCCGCACCACCCAGAACCGCCTCGCGGGTCTCTTGGCAGGGCGCAGCCTGGCCGTGCGTCAGGTCAACCTTGGTGCCAAGGGCACGTGGTATCGCGTCGTGCTGCCGGTGGATTCGTTCCAGGAAGCCACCCAGACCTGCGCCAGCCTCAAGGCAAATGGCGTGGATTGCGTGCCGATCGGCGGTTGATCGGCACCCGCAATTCCTTGACGCCCGTCTCGGTTCGGGACCAAGCTCGCACGAGCTGAGCGGGCAGGCGACTTCATGAGCGACACATCCACGGACTGGTTCGCGACGCCGGACGCGCCGCGCGACGAGGTGATGTATGTCGACGTCGCTGGCTACGAAGGCCCGCTCGACCTGCTGCTCGACCTCGCCCGCCGGCAGAAGGTCGACCTTTCCCATATCTCGATCCTGGCGCTCGCCGAGCAGTATCTGAGCTTCATCGAGACGGTGCGCGAGAAGCGCATCGAAATCGCCGCCGACTACCTCGTGATGGCGGCCTGGCTCGCCTACCTCAAGAGCCGCCTGATGGTGCCGCAGGCGCCCAGCGACGACGAACCTTCCGGCGAGATGATGGCGGCGCTGCTGCAGTTCCGCCTGAAGCGGCTGGAGGCGATGCGGAAGTCCGCTATGCAGTTGATCAACCGCCCGCGCCTCGGCCGGCAAGTGCATGCGCGCGGCCAGCCTGAGCCGGTGCTCGTGGAGCGCCGCAACCTCTGGGAAGCCTCGCTCTACGACCTGCTGAAGGCATACGCCACGGGTCGCGAGCGCAACGTGCCGCAGGACTACCACCTGTTCGAGCGCAGCGTCTGGTCGCTGCAGGAAGCGCGCGAGATATTGACGCGGCTGATCGGCGAAAGCATGGACTGGGTGCCGCTCGACGCCTATCTGGACCAATACCTGAGCAACCCTGAGCAGCGGAAGACCGCCACTGCCTCGAGCTTTGCCTCAAGCCTTGAACTTGCCCGGCAGGGGCAAATAGAACTGCGCCAGACCCTGACCTTCGGCCCGCTGTTCATGCGCCGCAAGGTCGATGGAAAGAAGCCTGAATGACCGACGAAGCGCCGGACGACCAGTTCGACGAACATGGCGAGATCGCCGAGCGCAACCTCAGGGTGCTCGAAGCGATCCTGTTCGCCTCCGCCGAACCGCTGTCTCCGGCCGACATAGCGCCATATCTCGGTGACGGTGCCGACGTGCCGGTCCTGCTTGAGAGGCTGGCGCAGCGCTATATCGGCCATGGCGTGCAACTGGTCCGCCGCGGCGACAAATGGGCTTTCCGCACCGCCGACGACTTGTCGTTCCTGCTCCGCCGCGAAGAGACCGAAAGCCGCCAGCTTTCCCGCGCGGCGCTGGAAACCCTCGCCATCATCGCCTACCACCAGCCGGCGACCCGTGCCGAGGTGGAGGAGGTCCGCGGTGTCGCCAGCGGTGGCGGCACCTTTGACGTGCTGATGCAAACCGGCTGGGTCCGCATGCGCGGCCGTCGTCGCACACCGGGCCGACCGGTCACCTACGGCACCACCGAGGCCTTCCTCGATCACTTCGGCCTCGAAAGCCTCGCCGATCTGCCCGGCCTTGAGGAACTCAAAGGCTCCGGCCTGCTCTCGAGCCGCCTGCCTCCCGCCTTCCAGGTCCCGTTGCCCTTCGATGGCCCGCTGCGCGACGATGAGGACCCGTTGGAGCCCGACGACCAGGGCGAGAGCGACGGCGTTCAATGACTGACAGCCCGGAACTAGAAGACTGGGGCCCGCGCGGCACTGCCGGCGTCGCCTTCGCCGCGGCACTTCGTTTCGACGCCGTGGATGTCACCCTCGGCGGCCGGCCGGTGCTGCAGAACTTCTCGCTGGCTCTGGTGCCGGGCGAGATCGTCTGCCTGCTCGGCGAGAGCGGCTCAGGCAAGTCCACCATCCTCCGCGTCGCCGCCGGCATCCAGCGGATCGACGGCGGCACGGTGAAGATCAACGACCAGATCGTCTCCGGCCCCGGCGTCCATGCCAAGCCCGATCGGCGCGGCATCGGCCTGATGTTCCAGGACTTTGCGCTGTTCCCGCACCTGACGCTGCTGCAGAACGTCACCTTCGGGTTACGCAAGCTCGGCCGCGTTGCAGCTCTGAACCAGGCCCGGCAGGCTCTGAAGCGCGTTGGCCTCGATGACCGCGAGGCGGACTATCCCCATCGCCTGTCTGGCGGCCAGCAGCAGCGCCTGGCGCTCGCTCGCTCGATTGCCCCGCGGCCGGGCATCCTGATGCTGGACGAGCCGTTCTCGAGCCTCGATGCGCGCCTGCGCGAGACGGTACGCAGCGAGACCCTCGCCGTGCTGCGCGAGACTCACGCCACCACTATCATCGTTACGCACGATCCCGAGGAAGCGATGTTGCTCGGCGATCGCATCGCACTGCTCCGCCACGGCAAGCTGGCGCAGATCGATACCGCCTCCGCAATCTACAATCGTCCGGTCGACCTGAACGCTGCCCGCTTCTTTTCGCCGCTGAGCGAGATCGAGGCACGGGTGCAGTCTGGCAGGGTGGAGACGCCGCTCGGTCCGGTCCCGGCCCCAAAGCATGCCGATGGCACCGCCGTGACGGTGGCCATCCGGCCCATCGGCTCCCTCGACGTGGCGACGGAAGGCCCCGGGATTCCGGGGCGTGTCTTGGCCAAGCGCGACGCCATCGGCATCGACCTCTGCGAGGTCAGCGTCACCGGTCTCGACCGCCCCATCCAGATCCGCCGCCGCGCCGATCGTAACCTTGTCGTGGGTTCGGACGTATTCCTGACCCTCAACCCGGAACACGTCCTTGTGTTCGCCAAGGATTGAACCTATTTCTCTGCGCTAGTGTAAGCGTAGAGCATTCTTTCGGAGACCATCCATGCACGCGCCAGGGATTTGGGGCATCATCGTCGTCGCCATCGTGGTGATCCTGCTGTTCGGACGCGGCAAGATCGCCGGGCTGATGGGCGAAGTCGCCTCCGGCATCAAGTCCTTCCAGAAGGGCATGCGCGACGAAGAGCAGAAGCCTGCTGCGCAGATCGACGCTTCGACCACGGTCGAACCTGCCCGCGAGACCGAGAAGGCCAAGGACGCCTGATCGTCTGACGGCCGCTCCCAGGAGCCAACCATATGCTCGGCGTCGGCTGGACCGAAATGCTTGTGATCGGGGTCGTGGCCCTGATCGTCATCGGTCCCAAAGAGCTTCCCGCTCTCATGCACAGGGTCGGCAAGTTCGCCGGCACTATCCGGCGTATGGGCGCCGATTTTCAGCGTGAGCTGAACAAGACCACTGGTCTCAACGAGATCGCCAATCTCCGCCAGTCGGTGACGCAGCCGCTGAAGGCCACGGCCGACGCGATCCGCAAGGAATTCAACGCGACGACGGCAACCGGTGAGGTAAAGCCCTCGGGCGTCATCAAGCCGGCCGACCCCAAGGTCGAGAGCGTCGTCGACGAGATCAAGGCTGCAGCCGGCATCACTGCGCCCGCCGCCGCTACCCCAGTGATGACCCCGATCGCCCCTCCCGCCGTAGTCGCCAAGACCCCGGTCAAGGCCGCCCGCGCCCCGCGCGTCAAGGCGCCGACGGAGAGCAAGGTCGCCACCGCCGACATCGCCCCGGCTAAGAAGGCTGCGCCCAAGGCCGCGAAGCCAATCGACTCGCCCGCGCCCGTCGAGGCCATCGCTCCGGTGAAGTCAGCGCCTGCAAAGAAGGCCACCGTCAAAGCCGCTGCTCCGGTGACGAAGGCTCAAAGCGTCGCGGCCAAGACGGCTGCCAAACCTGCGGCTAAGGCGGTGGCCAAGCCTGCCGCTGCTGAGAAGCCTGCGACCAAGCCCGCCACCAAGAAGCCGGCTGTTGCCGCCAAGAAGCCGTGACCATGGCCGAACAGACCAAGCTAGCAGCGCCCAAAGACGCGCCCAAGACCGATGAGGACGAACTCGCTGGTAGCGAAGCGCCGCTGCTTGATCATCTCGTCGAACTGCGCAAGCGCCTGATCCGCTCGCTGCTGGTCATCTTCGGCCTGCTCATTGTCTTCTTCTTTTTCTCGCAGACCATCCTCGAGGTTCTGATCGAGCCGTATCGCGCGGCCTACCTCGCGGTGATTCCGCATGGCGCGCAGTCGGTGATTCCGGATGACTTCCGGCTAATCTACACCGCACCGCAGGAGCTGTTCTTCACCCAGCTCAACGTTGCGTTCTTCGCCGCCATCTTCGTCGGTTTCCCGTACCTCGCGATCGAGGTTTACGGCTTTGTCGCGCCAGGGCTCTACAAGAAGGAGCGGCGCGCCTTCCTGCCATACCTGGTCGCGACGCCGGTCTTCTTCTTCATGGGCGGGCTGCTGGTCTATTTCGCCGTGCTGCCTATGGCGATGCGCTTCTTCCTCTCGATGCAGACCCAGGACATCGAGATGCTCGTGCAGGTCAGCGAGTACCTCGGCCTCGCGATGACGCTGATCCTCGCGTTCGGCGTTTGCTTCCAGTTGCCGGTGATCCTGACGCTGCTCGCTCAGATCGATCTGATCTCGAGCGGCACGCTCAAGAAGGGTCGGAAGTACGCCATCGTCGGCATCCTCGTGTTCGCCGCCTTCATCACGCCGCCCGATCCGATCTCGCAGATCGGCCTCGCGCTGCCGATGTACCTGCTCTACGAAATCTCCATCCTTTCCGTCCGGTGGATCGAGAAACGCCGTGCCGCCGCTCTGGCCGCCGAGGGCGCTGAAGGTACCGACGTCGAGAAGTCCGAGTAGGGCGCTGCCGATGGGGGGCGCGGTCCCGGCAGGGACTTGCGCTGGCACCCCAATCCGGTAAAGCAGAGCCCTTCTCCCGCCGCAGGTCTTCCCATGCTCGATATCAACTGGATCAAAGCCAATCCCGCCGCGTTCGACGCTGCGCTCGCCCAGCGCAAGAACGTGCCGTTCAAGGCCTCCGAGCTGATCGCCATGGACGAGTCCCGCCGCGCCGCGATCCTCGCCGTCGAGGAAGCGCAGGCGAAGCGCAACGCCATGTCGAAGCTGATCGGCCAGGCCAAGGCGCAGAAGGACGAGGCCAAGGCCAACGAGTTGATGGCCGAGGTCGCCTCGCTCAAGGACGCGATCCAGACCGGCGAAGCCGCCCGCAGGGACGCGGAAGAGGGGCTCCGCAACGCGCTGCTCGTCATCCCCAACATCCCGCTCGAAGAAGTGCCCCGCGGTGCCGACGAGGCTGACAACAAAGAGTACTTTGGCCTAAACGGCTCTCCCGCCACCGCCGCCAAGGCGCGACCGGCAAAGCCCAGCTTTAGCTACAAGCCGAAGGAGCACTTCGAAACCGGCGAGGCCATGGGCCAAATGGACTTCGAAGTCGCCGCCAAGATCAGCGGCAGCCGCTTCGTGGTGCTGAAGAGCCACCTCGCACGGCTCGAGCGCTCGATTGGCCAGTTCATGCTCGATCTACACGTCGATCAGCACGGCTACACTGAAGTCCAGCCGCCGCTGCTGGTGAAGGACGACGCGCTCTACGGCACCAACCAGTTGCCGAAGTTCGCCGACGACTTGTTCTTCACCCCGCATGGCGACGGTCGGCTGGCCCTGATCCCGACCGCCGAGGTGCCGCTCACCAACTTCGTGCGCGACAGTATCCTGTCCGAGGATGAGTTGCCGCTGCGCCTCACGGCACTCACCCCGTGCTTCAGGTCCGAGGCTGGTTCGGCGGGCCGTGACACCCGCGGCATGCTGCGGCAGCACCAGTTCAACAAGGTCGAGATGGTGGCGATCACTACGCCGGAAACCTCGGGCGAAGAGCACGAGAAGATGCTGTCGGACGCCGAGGACGTGCTGAAGCAGCTCGGCATCCACTACCGCGTGATGATGCTCTCGACCGGCGATATGGGCTTCGGCGCTCAGAAGACCTACGATCTCGAGGCCTGGCTGCCGGGGCAGGACACCTACCGCGAGATCTCGTCGGTGTCGGTGTGCGGGGATTTCCAGGCGCGCCGGATGGATGCGCGGGTGAAGGGCAAGGACGGCAAGATCCGTCATGTTCATACGCTAAACGGCTCGGGTGTCGCCGTCGGCCGGGCTCTGATCGCCGTGATGGAAAACTATCAGCAGGAAGATGGCTCGATCGCCATCCCCGACGTGCTCCAGCCGTACATGAAGGGCCTGAAGTCGATCGGCGCGAAATCTTGAGTGAGAACCGCGTGAGAATCCTTATCACCAACGATGACGGCGTGGACGCCCCGGGCATCGCGGTGATGCGCGAGATTGCGCTAACGATCAGCGATGACGTCTGGGTGGTGGCGCCCGATGGCAACCAATCCGGTGCCTCGCATCGCTTCACCTTCGGGCGCGAACTTGGGGTCGATCGGCGTGAGGAGCGGGTGTACGCCATCGTCGGCGGCTCTCCGGCCGACTGCGTGGTTGCCGGCATGACCCATATCTGCAAGGACCTGAAGCCAGGGCTGGTGCTGTCCGGCATCAACAACGGCCAGAACCTCGGCGATATCCTCAACTGCTCCGGCACGGTCGCGGGCGCCCGCGAAGGGGCGCTGCACGGTGCGCTCGGCATCGGCATTAGCCAGGGCGTCGACTATGAGCGCGGGACCGACGTCGACTGGACCAACTCGCGCCAGTATGCGGCGCGCGTGGTCAGCCAGCTGATGGGGTCGGTGAAGGGGCGCGACGCCTACTTCAACGTCAACATCCCGTTCTGCGCGCCCGAAGACGTGGCCGGCATCCGTGTGGTGCCGTTCCAGCGGTTCGCCCGCTCACCCATGGCCTACTACCCCAGCGACAACGCCGGGAAGTTCTTCATTGCGATCCCCGAGACGCCCAAGCCGCTCGACGAAGAGCACGACTTCCGGCTCGCCATGCACGGCAACGCCATCACGGTGACCCCGCTGATGCTGCAGCACACGCATTACGAGATGGTCGGCCAGCTGGACGGCGCCCTGGCGCTCTGACCGGAATTGAACGAACTGAACTGGTTTCGTTCAATTCGTATCCTTGCAAATCCTTGTGCATTTCTCCCTCCCCTCTGACTTCGATACGGCCATTGTGACACCGTCGGCGCGCGCGGGGATAAGCGGCCGGCGGGCCCCGGAGCCTGGAAGGTCTTGCCAAGCTGTGGGGCGGATCGCGCACCGTCGACGCGGGAGATGGGGCAGGGTAGCTGCCATGTCGCCGCCGCTCGTTTGTCCGTACGTGAAGGCGTTCTGAAGCGTTGTTCAGGTGCAGGGTCCCTTAACCCTACCGACTCCTGAATCTCGTGATCGGCGATTTGAGCAATTTGCGTCGCGTTTAAATCACTCTTTACCTTAACGCCCTAATCTCAAGTCCATTGAGTACCTGCGTAGAGTGGACTGATGAGTAACCGCGTGACCGGTAAGACGTTTAGAACCGCCGCGATTGTGGGCCTGTTCGCAGGTGCCACGGCGCTCTCGGGGTGTAGCTCGCTTGGTGGCCTCGGCTTTGACCGGACGACGACCGGCTCGGTCAACTCCGCCGCGCCGATGAACACGGCGCAGGCCATGCCCAAGACGCTCGTTCCTCCAGAAAACATTGGCGGCGGTTCCGGTCCTGCGCTGGTCGGCTCCAACAACATGGGCAGTCAGCCCATGGGTAGCCAGCCGCTTGGCTCAGTATCGACCGAAGACTTGCCTGTGCTCACTTCATCAGCCAACGGAAGCAATCAGATGATGCCCGCTGCCCAGCCCCTGAGCCCGGTTCCGGCCACTACCACTCTGGCGTCCGCCCCGGCTTCGAACACCCTCGTCTCTGTCCCCTCGGACGCTTACGTCCACGTGATCGAAAGCGGTGAAAGCCTCTACACCGTCGCACGCCGCTACAACGTAACGGCCCAGGCGATCATCCAGGCCAACGGCTTCTCTTCGCCGGACAAGATTTATGTCGGCCAGAAGATCGTTATCCCGGGCAAGGCTTCGAACCTCGCGGCGCTCGGCCCCAAGGGCACCAAGCCGCAGACGCTCGGCGCGCCTCCGTCCGATCTGGCCGCGCCCAAGCCGGTCACCGTTGCATCCATCGAGCCCGAGGCGAAAATGCCGCTGGCGACGGTCAAGCCGCTTGCTCCCGCCGCTGCCGCCCCGTCGGTTGCCGAAGCCCAGCCGCTGCAGCAGCCCAAGACCGAGCCCGTGCTCTCCGGCGCCGACAAGTTCCGCTGGCCGATCTCGGGCCGCGTCATCACCGACTTCGCCAATTCCAAGGGCACCGGCATCAACATTGAGGCGCCGGAAGGCGCGGCCGTGCGGGCCGCCGAGAACGGCCAGGTGATCTACGCCGGCTCCGGTGTCGAGGGCTATGGTAACCTCGTGCTGATCCGCCACCCCAATGGCTATGTCTCGGCCTATGCCCACCTCAAGGATATGAACGTCGCCAAGGGTACCGTGGTGAACCGCGGCGACAATATCGGCACCGCCGGCAAGACCGGCTCGGTGTCGAAGTCCCAGCTGCACTTCGAACTACGCAAGGGCGCCACACCGGTGGACCCGCTGCCGCTGCTCGCCAGCTGAGTTCGGACGCTAGAATTGAGAAGGCCCCGGGGCGATCCGGGGCCTTTTGTTTTGGGGCACGACATTGAAGCCGAGTGCCTTCTCCCCTTGCGGGAGAAGGTGCCCGAAGGGCGGATGAGGGGTTGTCTCCACGTGCTGGGTCGCTCGTCGCTGCGCTCCGATCGCGCATCGCAAGCGATGCGGACCCCTCATCCGGCGCTGCGCGCCACCTTCTCCCACAAGGGGAGAAGGCAGGCCGGTGGGTGGGCTAAACCGGAAACGCCCGTACCGAGTGCCGGATCTCCAGCGGCTTGGCCGGATCGATGTCCACCCAGGTCTTGATGCCGCGCTTGTTGATGGGGTTGGGGCCGGTGGAGACGTCGGTGTGGAGGTCGAAGGCCGAGGCGAGGGGCTCGAGGCCGATGGCGCGGAACTGGCCGTTCCACGGTTCGCCCTTGATGCCACCGTCCGTGTGCCAGATCATCAGGGTGGGCAGCAGATCGCGGTCCCAGTCGAGCTCGAAGCCGGCGCCTTCATCGAGATAGATCCCAGTGAGCGGGCTCGTGGCGCCGCAGAGCTGCACGTTCTTGTCGGTACGCGGCGACAGCGGGACGTGGGACATGTCCACATGGGCACCATCCTTCGGCACCGAGCTGAGGCTCTCGAACTCCTGCGGATCGCCTTCGGCGGTCTGACCGGGATGGGTGAGACCAAACTGGAAATCGAGCTTCAACTCCAGCCGGCCCGGATCGTCGGGCATGCGGAAGTTGGGGTGGAGGCCCGCCGAGATCGCGGCCCTGTGGCGGGCGAAGATCCGCATGGTGAAATCGAGCTCCGGCGATCCCTCGCGAGCGGTGATCACCCGCTCGACCTTGCGCACCACCGAGTCCGGATCGTAGTCGAGCGACAGCGTGACGCTGCGGTCGTCGCCCTGGACGATGGTCCACTCGCGATGGGCGCTCGGACCATGGATGGTGTCGTTGGCTCTCTGCGTCATCAGACTGGCCCATTCGGGCAGGTTCGGGCCGGCGGTGCGGCCGCCGGTGCCGAAGGGCAGACCGACGAAATCGCCCGCCAGCACGCGCAGGTGCCCGGTGATCGAGGGATCGTCGACCGTGCCGAGCCATGGCGCCCGCGCGAACGGCTTGAACGGCTTGCCGTCGAGCAGGAAGGTGGTGTCGGCCAGCATGGCAGCCGTACTCAGGATGGTCGCTTCGCCGTGCGACCACCTCAACTTATGCGAAACGCTCATAATTCCCTCGGCCCCTCGTCTGGAAATCGGAGGCATTCGTTGCAGTATCGGTCCTGCGCCGCAAGCTAAGGGAACTCGGAAATAGGTCTGAGTTGGCCGCCGGCACTTGGGGCTAGATAGCCTTGCCCTGCTCCCCGGCGATGGCTCGCACGAATTGTATCGCGACGCGACCGGAGCGCGCGCCCCGTGTCATCGACCATTCCACCGCACGAGCCCGCAGCGTCTCGTCGTCGATCGTGAGCCCATACTCGTCGCAATAGCCGCGGATCATTGCGAGGTAGGTCGGCTGGTCGCAGTTGTGGAAGCCGAGCCACAGCCCGAAACGGTCCGATAGCGATACCTTCTCGTCCACCGCTTCGCCCGGCGTGATCGCGGTTGAGCGCTCGTTCTCCACCATGTCGCGCGGCATCAGGTGGCGCCGGTTCGACGTGGCATAGAACAGCACGTTCTCCGGTCGGCCTTCGAGCCCGCCATCGAGGATGGTCTTCAGCGACTTGTAGCTGGTCTCGTCCTTGTCGAAGCTGAGGTCGTCGCAGAACACGATGAAGCGGGCGTCCTCGCGCGAGATCAGCCGCATCAGCCGGGGCAGGGCCTCGATATCCTCGCGGGCGATCTCGATGAGGATCAGCCGCTTCAGGCCGGCTTCACCCAGGGCGTCGATATGCGCGTGCACGGCCTTCACCAGCGAGCTCTTGCCCATGCCCCGCGCGCCCCATAGCAGCGCATTGTTCGCCGCATAGCCGTGCGCGAACTGCAGGGTGTTCTGCAGCAGGATCTCCTGCACGTCATCGATGCCCTTGAGCATGCTGAGCGGCACGCGCGACACCTTGGGCACCGGCAGCAGCGTGCCGGTGGCGGCGTCCCAGTGATAGGCACTGGCTTCCGTCAGCGCCGGGGCAGGGACAGCGATGCTCGGCTTCATGGCTTCCAGCGTGTCGGCGATGCGCGCGAGGGCCGCCGCGATGGCGGCGGAATGGTCGTCGGTCATAAGGGCAGAACTCCCGGGTACGCCCCCGTTTTGACGCAGCCCGATTGGCTTTGCAATCCTTGTGCACCGCCTCTATATTCCGGCCGATTTTTGCCGGGTAGGACTGCCCTTCGCCGGAAACCAGCCCTATATGGGTCAACAACGGCCATCCGACGTGCCGACAGCCACTAAGCAAGGAGCTTCTTAATGTTCGTGACCCCCGCCTATGCGCAAGCCGCAGGCGCCGCCGCCCCCGGTGGCGGCATGGATCTGATTATCCAGTTTGCCCCGATCCTGCTGCTGGTCGTGATCTTCTGGCTGCTCATCTTCCGCCCGCAGCAGAAGCGCATGAAGGCGCATCAGGCGATGCTCGGCGCGATCACCCGTGGCGATACCATCGTCACCTCCGGCGGCATTGTGGGCAAAGTGACAAAGGCCGTTGATGGCGAGGATCTCGAGGTCGAGATCGCCCAGGGCACCCGCGTCAAGATCGCTCGCTCCGGCATCACCGACGTGCGCTCCAAGTCGACCCCGGTCAACGACAACAAGGCTTCCTGAGCCACTCCTTTCAGCCGGCACCGCGCAAGTGGGCCGGCTGACGCATTTCTGACATAGACGCGGAGCCACTGGGCTCCGCTTGCCCCTGGGCAGCTTGCCGCCGCCATTGGGCACCATACAGGATCCAAGTTCCGACCATGCAGTCATCGCCAATCCGGTCAGCCATCATCGTCATCGTTGCGATACTTGGCATCCTGTTCACCATTCCGAGCTTCCTGCCCAAGGACATGCTGGCCGCCTGGCCCGGCTTCCTGCCCAAGCAGACCGTGGTCCTCGGCCTCGACCTGCAGGGTGGCTCGCACCTGTTGCTGCAGGTCAACCGTGACTCGATCATTGCCGAGCGCATCAAGAGCCTGCGGCGCGATGTGCGCTCGGCTCTCGCCAACGACAACGGCATTGGCAACCTGATCACCACAAGTGCGGACTCGATCACCATCGAGCTGACGGACCCGACCCAGAAGGAGGCCGCCCTGGCGGCCATCCAGAAGCTCCAGACCAACATCTCGAGCAATTTCGGCGTTGGCGGCGTGCCCGAGCTGGCATTCTCCGAGACCGCGGACGGCAAGCTCGTCGTGTCGCTGACGCCCGACGGCGTCAAGGAGCGCATGTCTTCGCTGGTCGCGCAGTCGATGGAAGTCATCCGCAACCGCGTCGACGAAGTGGGCACCACCGAGCCGACCATTCAGCGCCAGGGCCAGGACCGCGTGCTGGTTCAGGTTCCGGGCTTCGAAGATTCCGCACGCCTAAAGGAACTGATCTCGCGTACGGCGCGCCTGACCTTCCACCTGGTGCACCCGACGATGACCGCGGCGCAGGCCGAGGCCCAGGGCATCCCCGCCGGCTACTTCATCCTGCCGAGCGCCGATGGCGGCAAGGAGTTGCTCAACGAGAACGTCGAGCTCGGTGGTGAATCGCTGACCAACGCGCAGCCCGGCTTCGACCAGCAGACATCGCGCTCCGTCGTCAGCTTCCAGTTCGATACCCGCGGCGCCATCACCTTCGGCGAAATCACTTCCAAGAACGTCGGCAAGCGCTTTGCCATCGTCCTCGACAACCAGGTGATCACCGCTCCGGTCATCCAGCAGCCGATTACCGGCGGTTCGGGCCAGATCAGCGGCAACTTTACGCCGCAGACCTCCAACGACCTCGCCGTGCTGCTTCGCGCCGGCGCGCTGCCGGCCTCGCTCGACGTGGTCGAGGAACGCTCGGTCGGCCCGAGCCTCGGCGCGGACTCCATCCGTGCGGGTATCACTGCCGGCGCCGTGGCGTCCGTGCTGGTGCTGGCGTTCATGGTCATAGCCTACGGCATGTTCGGCGTGTTCGCCAACGTGGCGCTGCTGCTCAACGTCGTGCTGATCCTTGGCTCGCTGTCGGCCATCGGCGCGACCCTCACACTGCCCGGTATCGCGGGTATCGTCTTGACCATCGGCGTCGCGGTGGACGCGAACGTCCTGATCTACGAGCGCATGCGCGAGGAGCAGCGGGCCGGCAAGTCGATCCTCGCCTCGCTCGATGCGGGCTTCCACCGCGCCTGGGGGACGATCATTGACTCCCACCTGACGCAGCTGATTGCCGCCATCGTGCTGTACTTCCTCGGGTCGGGCCCGATCCAGGGCTTCGCCGTGACGCTGGCGCTGGGCATCCTGACCTCGCTGTTCACCGCCTATACGGTGACCCGCTTCTTCATCGGCATCTGGTATCACTGGAAGCGCCCCAAGACGCTCCGGATCCAGCACTTCCGCTTCATCCCGGACGGTACCAAGATCGATTTCATGAAGATGTCGCGGACCGCGATCATCATCTCGATCGTCCTCACGGTGCTCGCCATCGGCACGGCCTTCGTCAAGGGCTTCAACCTCGGCATCGACTTCGTCGGCGGCTCCGCCATCGAGGTGCAGCACACCGCCGAGGGCGACGCGGACCCGGCCAGAGTACGCGAGTTGCTGGACCCGCTGGGCCTCGGCGAAGTGCAGGTGCAGAGCTTCGGCAACCCGCAGGACCTGCTGGTCCGCATCCAGCTGCAGGACGGTGGCGACGCCGCACAGCAGGTGGCCGTGCAGGAGGTCACCAAGACCCTCGCAACCGAGAACTACGAGGTGCGCCGCACCGAAGCGGTGAGCGGCACCGTGTCGGGCGAACTGGCCTTCAACGGCACCATCGCGGTGCTCGTAACGCTGGTCGCCATCCTGATCTACGTATGGTTCCGCTTCGAGTGGCAGTTCGGCCTCGCGGCCGTGACGACGACGCTGCACGACGTGATCATGACGGTGGGGCTGTTCTCGATAACCGGGCTGGAGTTCAACCTCAGTTCGATCGCGGCAGTGCTGACACTAGTGGGTCTATCGCTCAACGAAACGGTCGTCATTTCCGACCGCGTCCGAGAGAACTTGCGAAAATACAAGAAGATGTCGGTCGCCGAGATCATCAATCTCTCGATCAACCAGACGATCGTGCGCACCTCGCTGACGCAGTTCACCGTGCTCCTGGCGCTGTTCCCGCTGGTGTTCCTCGGCGGCGAGTCGATCCGCGGCTTCACCATCGCGATGACTTTCGGCTCGATCTTCGGCATGTACTCGTCGATCTTCATCGGCGGCCCGATCCTGATCCACTTCGGCCTAAAGCCGCGCAGCGAGATGGAAGAGGCCAAGGAAAAGAAGGCCAAGGCCGACAAGCGCGCCGACGGCGCAGCGGTCTAGTCCATGGTTGAACGGGGGGAGGGGTTTTACCCCCGGCAGACCCAGATCGACGCCTACGGCAACGGCGGCTTCCGCTTCGCCGGGTTGTCGCACCGCGGCTCGCTCCTCTGTCTCCCGGGCGGCATGTTCGCCTGGGAGCCGAGCCAGCCGGCGGATGTGACGCTGCAGAGCCTTGCTCCGGTGTTTGCCGTGGCCGATCAGCTCGATGTGCTGTTGATCGGGCTCGGCGGCGATATTGCCATCCTCGATCCCGCCATCCGCGCGGCCCTCAGGGAACGCCGGATCATCGTCGAGGCGATCGCCACCGGCGGTGCCGTCCGCACCTACAACGTGCTGCTCGCCGAGGACCGCGCGGTTGGAGCGGCGCTGCTTGCTGTCGAGAACGCCCGATGAGCGACAACGCCGGCTACGTCGCGAGCTTCCTCCGCGACGCCGACCGCGACCGCTATTTCGCGACCCTGCTGCTCAAGGAGCCAGAGCGCACCGCCATCCAGTCGCTCCACGCCTTCAGCGCCGACGTGGCTTCGATCCGCGATCGGGCGCGAGAGCCGGCGGCTGGCGAGATTCGGCTGCAGTGGTGGGTCGATGCCCTGAAAGGCGAGGGGCATGGCAATGTCCGCCAGAACCCGCTCGCGGCGGCGCTGCTCGACGCGATCTCCACCTATGGCCTACCGGCCGGACCGCTGTTGCGGCTGGTGGCCGCGCGTCGCTTCGATCTCTACCAGGACCCGATGCCCGATGTGGCGAGCTTGGAGGGCTACGCGGGCGAGACGGTGTCGGTGCTTTATCAGCTCGCCGCGATGATCCTCAACGGCGGTACGGAAGTGGAGACCGGCGATGCGGCCGGCCATCTCGGCGTCGCCCATGCGCTGACCGGGCATCTCCGCGCCTTTGGCTTCAACGCCTCACAGGGCCGCATTTTCCTGCCGATGAGTATCTTCGGCGCCAATGGCGTGACGGATGGGGAGATCCTGGCCGGGCAGGAAAGCGACGGTCTGTTTGCGGCGCTTGGGCAGATCAATGATCTCGCTGTCGAGCATATCGAGAAGGCTGGCGCCGCCATTGGCGCGTTGCCGAAGCCGCTGCGCCCGGCTTTCGCGCCGGTCGCACTGCTGGCCTCGCAGCTTCGGCGTATCGCGTCATCGCGAACGCCATTTGCACCGATTGCTGATCTGGCGGACTGGCGAAAAATCGCCATGATGAGTTGGTGGGCGTTACGCCACTGACAGGGGATCGCATGAATCTCAGGGCCTGGTTGGAGAAGCAGGCTCCGGATTTCCTAATGACCGGCCAACGCTTTCCGTTCGCCATCCTGCTCGCAGCCCTCACCACCATCATTGTCATCGGCGCCATCAATGGCCTCGAATGGATGCGCGACGAAGTGTGGGCGCGCGCCGCTCTCGGTCTTGCCACTGGCGCGGTGCTCGCCGTCGCGGGCGTTTACTTCGCCGAGAGCCGGCCAGAGGCGCGCCTTGCCGCTCTGCTCCTCAAGTATGCGTTGCCTATAGCGGTGGTCGCCGCCTTCCAGATCCGGGACATCAGCTGGTTTGTGCCGTTCGCGATCCCTGCCGTGGCCGTGCTCTGGCTTTCGGTGTCGCCGTTCACCCGGATAGAACGGGGCGTGCCGCGCGAAGAGCAGCAGAACCGCTTCTGGTGGGTCAATTTCCAGGCCTTCGCGACTGCGGTCATTGCAGCTGCGGCGTTCCTCATCATCGCCCTGGGCCTCGCCGCCATCGAGCGCTCGCTTGCCATCCTGTTCGGGCTCGAGACCGGGCAGGTATTTTACAACTGGGTGCTGCCGTTCACCGGCCTGTTCCTCACCCCGGTCTATTGGCTATCGACCCTGCCGCACGTCTCGGCCTACCGCGCTGAGGAACTGGAGCAGGCGGATTTCCTGCCGCAGGCGTTCGGTTTCCTGGGGCAGTTCGTGCTGGTGCCGCTGCTGCTGATCTACGCCCTGATCCTCCTGGTCTACACCGGGCAGATCGTCGTCACCCAGAAGCTGCCCGAAGGCATGATCGGCTGGATGGTCCTCGGCTTCGTCGTCATCGGCGCCGCCACCTGGCTGGTGCTGCACCCGCCCTTCGTGCGGACCCGACCTCTCGTCCGCCTGTTCCGCACCTGGTGGTTCTGGCTGACGCTGATCCCGCTGGCGCTGTTCTTCGTGGCGGTCTGGATCCGCATCGATGCCTATGGGCTTACCGACGAGCGCATGCTGCTCGCGGCCGGAGGATTCTGGGCAACGGGGCTCGCCGTGGTCTACCTCCTCGGACGCGGCGATATCCGGCTGATCCCGGCGCTCGCCGGCATCATCCTGCTGGCGCTGTCGGTGGGACCGTGGAACTACGCCAATCTTCCGGTCAGCAGCCAGGCGCTGCGGCTCGACGCGGTGGTAATGAACGCCGGCGCCGACAAGAGCGCGTCGCCGCCGCGTGGCGATTGGAACGCCGCGGAGATCGCCGAGGCGCGCGGCATCATCGACTACCTGGCGGGCTCGCCCGGAGGGCGGCTGGCGGTCCGGGAGGTGATGGGGAAGTACGGCGTCAGCTGGGATCCCGCACAGGACGGTTCTTACGTCGTACTGGAGGCGCTGGGTGTGAGCGAGCCGACAGTCGACGGGCTGCCGCGCTATGCAACGCTCTGGCGAGATTTCGCAGTGGCATTGGACGTTTCGGCCACGCCCTACCTGATCCGGCCGGTCAGCATCTATGGAGACGCGGTGCTCGACGCCAGCCCGCTCCGGTTTGAAGCCAAGAGCGGCGAGCTGTGGGTCGGAGCGGAAGGCGCGGGGCCCGAGGCGCTCACCAAGCTGGACCTGGTACCCTGGTTTACACAGCAGGACGGCAGCTATCTGGTCTCTCCCTGGCTCGATTTTGTGGTGGACGGGCGGAGCTACCGGCTCGCCGTCGAGTCCATGACCTTCGACCGCGGCGAGAACAACGCGGGCCCTCGCACGCTGAGCACTGTCATAGGCCAGCTGTTCTCGGACCGGCCTAAGCCCACGCCATGATGTCGTCGAGTGCCCGGGAGGTGATCGCCTCTTTCTTGGCGATCGTCTTCTCGGTCGATTTCCAGCGGCCGACATGGCCCTCAGGCTTGCTGATCGATACCGGCGGGAACAGGCCGAAATTGACGTTCATCGGCTGGAAGCTGCGGGCACCGGAATAGGCTTCCGCCTCGAGGTGACCGCCGGTGATGTGGTTGATCAGCGCGCCCATCGCCGTCGTCTCCGGCGGGATCGCCAGTTGCTCGCCGCGCGCGTCGGCGGCGGCCATGCGGCCCGCCATCAGGCCCACAGCGGCGCTTTCGACATAACCCTCGACGCCGGTCACCTGGCCGGCAAATCGCAGGCGCGGCATGGCCTTCAGCTTCAGGTCCGGTCCCAGCACCTTGGGGGAGTTGAGGAAGGTGTTGCGATGGAGGCCGCCGAGCCGCGCGAACTGGGCGTTCTCAAGCCCCGGGATCATGCGGAAAATCTCGGCCTGGATGCCGTAGCGCATCTTGGTCTGGAACCCGACCATGTTCCACAGCGTCCCCAGCGCGTTGTCCTGGCGGAGCTGTACGATGGCGTGCGCCTTGACCGTTGGGTTGCGCGGGTTGGTGAGGCCGACCGGCTTCATCGGGCCCCAGCGCAGCGTGTCGCGGCCGCGCTCGGCCATGACTTCGATCGGCAGGCAGCCGTCGAAGTACGGCACCTTCTCCCAGTCCTTGAACTCATGCAGCGGCGCGGTGACCAGGGCGTCGACGAAGGCGTTGTACTGCTTCTCGTCCATCGGGCAGTTGAGATAATCCTGCCCGTTCCCCATCGGACCGACCTTGTCGTAGCGCGACTGCGCCCAGACGATGTCGCGATCGATCGAGTCGCCATGGACGATCGGCGCGATAGCGTCGAAGAATGCCAGCGAATCCTCGCCGGTCAGCGCCTGAATGGCGGAGGCAAGGGCAGGGGAGGTCAGCGGCCCGGTCGCCACGACGACGTTCTGCCACTCTTCCGGCGGTAGCCCGGCGATCTCTCCGCGCTCGATGCTGATGTTGGGGTGATTGTGGATCGCGGCGGTCACCGCATCCGAGAATGCGTCGCGATCGACCGCAAGCGCTCCACCGGCAGGCAGCTTGTGCGCATCGGCGGCCCGCATGATGATCGAGCCGCACCGCCGCATCTCTTCATGCAGCAGGCCGACAGCGTTATGCTGGTGATCGTCGGAGCGGAAGCTGTTGGAGCAGACCAACTCGGCAAAGCCTTCGGTCTGGTGCGCATCGGTCTTCTGGACCGGGCGCATCTCGTGCAGCACGACCTTGGCGCCGGCCTCGGCTGCTTGCCAGGCGGCTTCTGAGCCGGCGAGACCGCCGCCGATCACATGAATGGGTTCATCGTGTTTTGACATGGGCGCCAGATAGCAAGCGGGGCCGGGCTGCGCAACTTTCAGCACAGCCCTCGGACGACACGGGGACGTGTGTTACCGGCGGCGCGCCCGGGTGCTAAAAATTGGATTGGCCGGGTCGCCCCCTCGGCGACGCGTTTCCCACCTGTCACGGTCCGGTCCCGGGCAGTGTGCACCAAGCGTAGGGAGGCCCACATGAATAGAATGTTCGTTGGTTTTGTCGCCCTCGGGGCGATTGCCCTGACTGTCTGGCCGGTGTTTGCGGATGATGCTGCCAACGAGGCACTCGCCCGGCGGTTCTACACCGAGTTCAATGCCCGGAATTTCGCTGCCTTTCCGGAATTCATCGCCGCTGATGTCGTCGATCACACCGGCGGACCCGACATGGCGGCGGGCGTCGAGGGGCTGACGAAGGAGCTTCAGGGCTTTGCCACCGCCTTCTCCGACATGAAGATCGAGAACGAGCTGGTGCTGGTGAGTGGTGACTACGTGACCGTGGTCTCCACGGCCAAGGGCACCAATGACGGGGCGATGATGGAGATGCCCGCCACCAACAAGCCGGTGGACTTCAAGGCGATCGACGTCTGGCTTGTCCGTGACGGCAAGCTCGCCGAAGTCTGGCACGTCGAACAGTTGCTGCAGATGATGACTCAGATGGGTGCAATGAAGCCCCCGGCGGCGAACTAAAGCTGCGAGGCGCAGGCCTGCGAATGCCCATGAGCGCCTCGGTCGCGCTGCTCTTGTTTTGTGATTGAACGCCGGATAGCTAGCGAGGCAGGACCGCGCAGCTTTCTGGAGACACCATGACCACCACGCTTTGGGGACGCCTGAGTTCGGGCAACGTGCAGAAGGTGGTGTGGGCGTTGGAGGAGCTCGAACTGCCCTACACGCATGTCCCGCTCGGGGGCAGCTTCAACGGCAACGACACGCCGGAATATCTGGCGCTGAACCCCAACGGGCTGGTGCCAACGCTGCGCGATGGCGACCTGACGATGTGGGAGAGTCACGCGATCGTCCGATACCTCGGCGCCGAGTACGGCAGTGGCCTGTTGTTCCCGATGGAGGCGCGGGATCGAGCGGTCGTCGACCAATGGACGGATTGGACGGCAACGACGTTCCAGCCGGCCTGGATCTCGCTGTTCTGGCTAAAGGTCAGGACGCCTGTGGCACAGCAGGACTCTGCGGCTATCGCCAAGGCTTTCGCGGCTTCGGTGAAGTGCTTTGGCATGCTGGAGGCGCGGCTGAGCCAGGTGCCGTATCTCGGGGGCGAGGATCTCACCTATGCCGATATCGTCGCCGGTGCGGCGATGTTCCGCTGGTCGACCATGGCGATCGAGCGGCCGTCGCTGCCGCATGTCGAAGCGTGGCACGCCCGGCTCAACGAGCGCGCGGCGTTCCACAAGGCGATCAACGTGTCATATGAGGAACTGGTGGGGCGGCTGGCGTTCTAGCGCGAACGGAGCCCCAGAAAGGCTGAACGCCCGCTTCTATCAGGAAGCGAGCGTTCTAGGATGCCGGCGTCGAACACGAACCAGAAAGCGAACCGTTAGATGGTGCGCGCATGGTCGCGGGCGATACGCTGGATGTCGGTGCGAGTGATGCCGAGATCGCTCAGCTGACGGGTGTCGAGAGCGTTGAGCTCACGGACGGTCTGCTGATAAGCGGCCCACTTCTTCAGCGTGGTGCGAATACCCATTTGGAAGTCTCCTTTCGTTTACGAGGACGTAGATAGTCCCGTTCACGGGGAACGAGCAGATGGAGATGTTCGAGTACAGCTATGCGAGCAGCGCATGGCATTAACCGCTCACGTTCATCTGCGATTCAGGTTCGCGGCCGCGCCAGGGCAAGAAAATGGCCGCCGGGCACACGGCGGCCATTCTCGAATGGTTAGCGACGAATGAGGCTCAGCGGTCGAACAGCCCGCGGGTCATCTTCTGGAAGTCGGCGCCCGAAAGCCCTAGGGCGTCACGGATCGTGGGGACATCCATCTCCCGCAGCGTCTGCTTGATGTCGACCAGCCGCTTCATGCGCCAGACGGCTCGAACAAACATGGCGTTCTCCTTTTCGGATCACCACGAAAGTAGCATGAGCCGATTTGCGCGAAGGCACATGCAGCGAGTTTTCAGTGCCGACATGCGTCACGCGCATGGCAAATTCATTCTACTGTCATGTTGCGCGACGGCTGCGTGATGCAGCCGATCCAGAGCGTCGTCCGTGCGGATGACAGCCGGCGGTGTCCGTCCGTGTCACGCTGCCTTGAGTTGAGCGCGTCAGTATGGAGGCAATCCTGGACATCTACAGTCTCTTCGCGGCAAACCTGCAAGACCGGTCTCGCAAGGAGCCGATGAGCGCCCGTGCCGAGGACCGCTACTACGCGAGCCAGTTCACCTTGCCGAAGCTGAGCCCGACGATGCTCAGGTCCGTTGCCTTGACGGTTTGCGTGATGCTGATCGCGGGTCTGGTGGCCTTCACCTGAGCGCGTGCCGTGCGACACGATACGAGTGATGATACGTTTCACTCCGACGTCGCAGGAGATTGTGTGATGGACGCTAACCAGGCCGACAAGGCGGCAGTCGTCGCTGTGATCCGTGGCGAGACCGAGGCCTGGCTGCAACGCGACTTCGAGGCGCTGGCCAGCCACTGGGTGCAATCGCCGCAGACGCGAAGAATGGAGTACTTCGCCACGCTCGGCGTCCGGGTGGACGAGGGCTGGGATGCAATTTCCGCCAGGCTCAGGAAGATCGTCGAGAGGTTCCCGGAAAAACAGCCGTTCGACGGGCGCGTGCGCTGGGAAAAGGTCAACATCGTCGTCGGCGGGGATGTGGCGTGGATGACCTTCGATCAGATTGGCAGCGACACAGGGGAGGACCGCAAACGTCAGTTGCGGATTTTGCACCGCGTCGGCGGCACGTGGAAGATCGCCTGCATGGTGATGATGGAAGGCGCTGTCGAGGAAGCAAGCTGTCCGCTCATCGAGGTCGACGGGGAGGCGCGCATCCTGTGGACGAACCGGGAGGCACAGGAGCGGCTCCGCGGTCATCCCGGTCTCGTCGCCTCCTCGGGTCGGCTCCGGGCCCGCCGGCGCGAACGTGATGCCGGTCTTCGTGAGGCGGTGCGTGTTGCGTTCACCGAGCTGCAAAGCCAAAGGCCGTTGAGCGTTGCACCAAAGCAGGCCTGGGCGGTGGCTCTCGGCGACGACGAAGCCGGAGTGCCGCAGCATTGCTGGGTTTTGCTGGAGGACGGCAAGGCGCTGGTGTCGTTCGATGACGCCGAGACCCTGGCGCGCCGCATCACGGGAGCGCAGGAGGTGTATGGTCTCTCGCCGACGCAAGTGAAGCTGGCGCGCCTGATCGTTGACGGCCACGACCTGGCGAGCGCCAGTGAACTCCTCGCCGTCAGCGTCAATACAGTGCGCACCCAACTGCAACGCATCTTCGACAAAACCGGCGTGCGCAACCAGGCTGCGCTGGTGCGTTCGCTGCTCAGCGCCGATGTGCCGGGCAAATAGCCCGGCCCGGCGCGAACAGTGCCCTATTCGGCCGCGGTGCGCTGTGGACGGCGCTCCATGACTTCCTTGAGGAAGCGGCCGGTGTGCGAGTGCTTGTTCGCGGCGATATCCTCGGGGGTGCCGACGCCGACCACCTGGCCGCCGCCGTCGCCGCCCTCGGGCCCCATGTCGATGACCCAGTCGGCGGTCTTGATGACCTCGAGATTGTGCTCGATCACCACCACGGTGTTGCCGGTGTCGACGAGCTCGTGCAGCACCTCGAGCAACTTGGCGATATCGTGGAAGTGGAGGCCGGTGGTCGGCTCGTCCAGCATGTAGAGCGTGCGCCCGGTGGCGCGTCGCGACAGTTCCTTCGAGAGCTTGACGCGCTGCGCCTCGCCGCCTGAGAGGGTCGTTGCCGGCTGGCCCACCTTGACGTAGCCCAGCCCAACGCGCTGCAGCGTCGCGAACTTCTCGCGGATCGACGGCACGGCGGCGAAGAAGTCCACCGCTTCATCGATGGTCATGTCGAGCACGTCGGCGATCGACTTGCCCTTGAACTGCACTTCGAGCGTCTCGCGGTTGTAGCGGTGGCCCTTGCAGACTTCGCAGGTGACGTAGACGTCGGGCAGGAAGTGCATCTCGATCTTGATGACGCCGTCGCCCTCGCACTTCTCGCAGCGGCCGCCCTTGACGTTGAAGGAGAACCGGCCCGGGCCATAACCGCGCGCCTTGCTCTCGGGCAGGCCGGCGAACCACTCGCGCATCGGCGTGAAGGCTCCGGTATAGGTCGCGGGATTGGAGCGCGGGGTACGGCCGATCGGCGACTGGTCGATGTCGATGACCTTGTCGAGGTGCTCGAGCCCGGTGAGATGGTTGTGCGGCGCCGGGTTGACGCGCGCCCCGTTCAGCCGGCGGGCGATGGCCTGGTACATGGTGTCGATCATCAGCGTCGACTTGCCGCCGCCGGAGACGCCGGTGATGGCGACGAAGTTGCCCAGGGGCACGTCGACCGAGACGTTCTTCAAATTGTTGCCGGTGGCGCCGTCGATGTGGAGCTTCTTGGTCTTCGATTGCTTCCGGCGCTCGACCGGCATCGGGATCATCATCGCGCCCGAGAGGTACTGCCCGGTGATGCTCTTGGGGTTGCTGATCACCTGCTGCGGCGTGCCTTCGGCGACGATGTGCCCACCATGGACGCCGGCACCGGGGCCGATATCGACCACGTAGTCGGCGGTGAGGATGGCGTCCTCGTCATGCTCGACGACGATCACCGTGTTGCCGATGTCGCGGAGCCGCTGCAGTGTCTCCAGCAGCCGGGCATTGTCGCGCTGGTGCAGCCCGATGGAAGGCTCGTCGAGGACGTAGAGCACGCCGGTGAGGCCGGACCCAATCTGGCTGGCGAGGCGGATGCGCTGGCTTTCGCCGCCCGACAGCGAGCCTGAGTTGCGGGCCAGCGTCAGGTAGTCGAGGCCGACGGCGTTGAGAAAGCCCAGGCGCTCGCGGATCTCCTTGAAGATGCGCTCGCCGATCTGGTTCTGCTGCTCGGTGAGGCGGCTCGGCAGTTCAGTGAACCACTCGGCGGCCGCCTTGATCGACTTCTCGCTGACCTGTCCGATGTGGAGGCCGTCGATCTTCACGGCCAGCGCTTCGGGCTTCATGCGGTAGCCGTTGCAGGCGAGGCAAGGCGCCTGCGACATGTAGCGCTCAATCTCCTCGCGCATGCCAGCGCTCTCGGTCTCCTTGTAGCGCCGCTCCAGGTTGCCGATCACGCCCTCGAAGGGCTTCGTGCTCTTGTAGGTGCGGAGGCCGTCGTCATAGACGAAGTTGATCGGCGTCGAGCCGGTGCCGAAGAGGATCGCGTGCTGCACTTCGAAGGGCAGCTCTTCCCACGCGGTGCCGGTCGAGGCGCCATAGTGCTTGGCCACGGCCTGCAGCGTCTGCAGGTAATAGGGCGCTGATGTCTTAGACCATGGCAGGATGGCCCCGTCGCGCAGCGAAAGGCTGACATCGGGGACGATCATGTTCGGGTCGATCTTCTGCTCGGTGCCCAGACCGTCGCAGACCGGGCAGGCGCCGAACGGATTGTTGAACGAGAACAGCCGCGGCTCGATCTCGGGAATGGTGAAGCCCGAGATCGGATCGGCGAACTTTTCCGAGAAGATCAGCCGCTTCGGGGCGCCGTTCTCGCCAAGTTCGTCGGCGAACTCGGCGAAGGCGATACCGTCGGCGAGCTTCAGGGCGGTCTCGAAGCTCTCAGCGAGGCGGGTAGCGATGTCGGGGCCGACAACGAGTCTGTCTACAACGACTTCCACGTCATGCTTGATCTTCTTGTCGAGGTTGGGCGCGTCCTCGATGTCGTGGAACTCGCCATCGATCTTCACGCGCTGAAAACCCTTGCGCATCAGATCGTTGAGCTCGCGCTTATACTCGCCCTTGCGGCCACGGGCGATCGGCGCCAGCAGGTAAAGCCGCGTTTCCGGCGGCTGCGCCATGACGATATCGACCATCTGGCTGACGGTCTGGCTCTGGATAGGGAGGCCGGTGACCGGCGAATAGGGGATGCCAACGCGCGCAAAGAGCAGGCGCAGATAGTCGTAGATCTCCGTGACAGTTCCAACGGTAGACCGTGGATTTCTGCTGGTCGTCTTCTGCTCGATCGAGATGGCTGGAGACAGGCCGTCGATCTGCTCGACGTCCGGCTTCTGCATCATTTCGAGGAACTGGCGCGCGTAGGCGGAAAGCGACTCCACGTAGCGGCGCTGGCCCTCGGCGTAGATGGTGTCGAAGGCGAGCGACGACTTACCTGAGCCCGAGAGCCCGGTCATCACGATGAGGCTATCGCGGGGCAGCCTCAAGTCGATGTTCTTGAGGTTGTGCTCCTTGGCGCCCCTGATGACGAGATCGCGGTTCGGATTAGGTCTATCGGCCATCAAAGACTTCCACTTGACGAGGGCGAGCGAACATAGTGCCGCTTTGTGCCAAATCGTGTCAGGGTTTCAAAAAAGAGGGGCTAGGCCGCACATCTGGGTATCCGGCGCCCGACTTGCAACTTAACCACGCCGCAACGGTTCCTGTCACCACGACCGTTCGACATCCCGCTCAAACGTGATGTGAACATAAGCGGAACAAAGCAGAGTCGGTCAAGACCGCTGCTGACGGAATCTGTTCGCCGCACGCTTGACAAACCGGCCGGCGGATAGAACATAAAGAGAACGGACGAAACTGTGGGCGAGCGGCGAATGTCGCGCGCGCCGTCCGGACGATAGCGGTAGGATACGCGCCGGAGTTTCTCCCGGGCGCGTATCCGGGAAAGTTGAAAGGAAAGTGCCATGGCTGGCAGCGTGAACAAGGTCATCCTCGTCGGTAACCTCGGCAACGACCCGGAAGTGCGGAACCTGCCGTCGGGCGGCAAGGTGGTGAACCTGAGCGTCGCGACCTCCGAACAGTGGCGCGACAAGAATTCCGGCGAGCGCAAGGAGCGTACCGAGTGGCACCGCGTGGTGATCTTCTCGGAAGGCCTGGTGCGGGTCGCCGAGCAGTACCTGAAGAAGGGCGCCAAGGTGTACATCGAGGGCCAGTTGCAGACCCGCAAGTGGCAGGACCAATCCGGCCAGGACAAGTACTCGACTGAAATCGTGCTGCAGGGCTTCAACTCGACCCTGACGATGCTCGACGGCCGCGGCGAAGGCGGCGGCGACAGCGCCGGCGGCTTCTCCAGCCCGCGCGAGTCCTCGTCGTTCGGTGGCCCGCCGGCCCGCCAGGAGCGCCGCCCGAGCTCGGCTCCGGCGTTTGAGTCCGGCGGCATGGACGACGACATCCCGTTCTGAGGCGGCGCCGGACTACAGGCGTAGCATCGGACGTGAGGTTGAAACGGGTCGCCCAGGCGGCCCGTTTTGTTTTGTGGGAAGTTCCGGGACTATCTCGGCACGATGCTGCCCCAGATCACCAGGGTCCTGACCGTGTAGGTCAGCTGGCCCGCTGCGGCGTAGGGAGCGAGAAGCTCAGCGAGTTCGGCGTCGAACGCCGCTGTCCGATCGCCGAGCTTCGAGTAGGCCCAGGTGTCGCGCGAGTGCTGGCACTTGATGAAATCCTCGACGCTCTGGCTGAACGGCGCGGCGAAGTGCTGCCGGCCGGCGACATCGACGTGACCGCCAAAATTGCCTGCAATCGCATCCAGCCACCGCGGTTCGAACGGCCGGCCGGTCACTTCTGGCACCCATTTGCCGAGGAAACGCTTCCATTCGGCATCCCAGGGGGGTTCGAAGGCGTCATCGCCAGAGATCGCTGCAAAGACGTGGCCACGAGCCGCGTGCAGCAGGAGCCTGGGGAACAGCCGGTCGTGATCCATCCAGTGGATGCTGGCGGCGGCAACGGTGAGGTCGAAGCGCCGGCCGTCGAGCGGCGCTTCTTCGGCGAGGCCTCGCACCCAGTGAAGGTTCGGCGCCCGGCCGCCGGGGAGGGTATGTCCGAGTGCGATCATGTGCCGCGAGGGGTCGACGGCAACCACATCGGCGAAGCACCGGGTCAGTGGGCGGGACACCTTGCCCGGACCGCAGCCGATATCCAGCATCGCGTCATGCCGAGGCGCCAGCTGGTGCAGCTTCTCGAACACCGCTTCAGGGTAGGGCGGGCGATAGGGGTAGAGGTCGACGACCTCGCATTCCTCGAATGATGCCCCAGGACGATCGTTCATCGGCTGCCTCCAACCAGTCGACAGCATAACAAGCGATGGTGCCAGATCGACGACGCTTAGCCGGCCAGCCGTGATCTCACCCGTCTCGGCGCGGCGACGCTCTGGTTGCGCCCCTGGGATTTGGCGTCATAGAGGGCGAGGTCGGCGGTACTGATCAGCCAGGAGCCGTCGTGGACCGCGTCCTCATCGCGCGGGTCGATCGTGGCGACGCCGATGCTGATGGTGGCGACGCGCCAGGGCAGGTTGCGCTCGTGCGGGATAGCCAGCGATTGCACCTGCCGGCAGAGCTCGGTGGCGATCGTGCGCGCAGCGTCGACGTCGGTGTCGGGGAGAAGAAGGGCCAGCTCCTCGCCGCCATAGCGGGCCGCCAGATCGCTGGGACGTCGGGCGGCCATGGCAACCACCGCGGCAATCGCCTTCAGGCAGGCGTCGCCCGCGAGGTGGCCGTGGTCGTCGTTGAACCGCTTGAACCGGTCGGCATCGATCATCAGCAGAGACAGCGGTGAAGCGAGGCGGCTGGCGCGGGCCACTTCACGGGTAAGCGCAGTATCGAAGGCGCGCCGGTTGGCGATGCCGGTGAGCCCGTCGCGCATGGCGAGGCTTTCGAGCTTCAGCTCGAGGCGCTTGCGTTCGCTGATATCGCGGGTGACACCGACCACCGATACGCGCTCGGAGCGTTCGGCCGCGATCCGCAACGAAGTCTCCAGCCAGATCTCGCGGCCATCCCGGTGCTGCACCCGGAAGGCCACCGTCTCCTGTTCGGAGAGCCCTTTGCGCAACCGCTCGGCAGCGGCCTCCACCGCGGGCCGGTCGAGAGGGTTCACCACCTCGAAGGCGTTCTTGCCCAGCATCTCCGCCGGCCGGTAGCCGGTCAGCCGCTCGAGGGCAGGGGAGATGTAGGTGCGCGTGCCATCGCTGTCGAAGCGCTCCACCAGGTCGCTGGCGCTTTCGGCGAGCAGGCGGAATTCCGCTTCCTTCTGCTCCAACACGGTCTCGCTGCTCTGCCGGCGGCGGATCTGGTCAGTGAGGCGGAGGCCTAGCAACGCGGCGGCGAGCACCATACCGAGGGTGATGGCGCTGCGCTGCAGGGCGCCGGTCCACCAGCCGGCCAGAGCTTCGGCGTGCGAAACCGCGACCACCGCGACCACCGGATAGCGCGAGCCGCGATCGTAGCCGCCGATCCGGCGGTGGCCGTCGATGGCGGAGTCGTAGTGATAGGCGCCGGAGGCATTGGCGGGTCGGCGTGCATCGAACAGGTCGCCTTCGCCGAGGTCCGCGCCGATCAGTTCGGGGCGGTAGGGCTTGCGGCTGAGCAGCAGGCCGTCATTGTCATAGAGGCTGATGGTGCCCATGGCGCCGACATCGATGCCGTCATAGACGTCCGCGAAATAGCGGGAATCGATGGCGGCGACGACCACGCCGCCAAAGCTGCCATCCGGTTTGTCGAAGCGACGACTGACGGTGGTGATCAGCGCGTTGTCGCCAGTGTGGATCGGCGCGCCGAAGGACGGCGCGTCGCTCGGCGAGTTCATGTGGTCGCGGAAATAGCTGTAGGTGCTCTGGTTATCGCCCGGCGGCATGTTGGCCGAGGTGGTGACGATCCAGTTGCCGTCGGCGTCGTAGACATAGATGCCGTGCAGCCGCTGCGCGCTCTCCATGGTGCGCAGCATGAAGGCCTCGGTCTCCTTCACCCCCTCGGGGTCGGTGCCGGCGGTCTCGATCTCGAAGGTCACCAGGGACACCGCCTGGTCGGCGATCTCGTAGGTGTCCTCGGCATGCTGGCGCATCGAGCGGGCGAGATTGCGCGTCTCGAGCTCGGCCTTCTGCAGCGCTGCATTATAGGCCACCCACTCGCGCCAGCCCTCGAGCGCGACGATCGCCGCGCAAATGGCGAGCACGTAGAGCGCCGCGCGCAGAGTCAGCGATTTCGGGGCCGGACGGACCATGAGGCGAGGCTTCCGGAACGGATTCTGTCCCGGACTGTGTCGCATGCTCTCGTTAACATCGGCAGAAGCGGGAACTTAGCATCGTCCCTCATCCGTTCACCAAAACGCAAACGGACGGCCAATGGCCGTCCGTCAAAACGCGTAGCAATTGGGCCCTGGCGAGGCCTACTTGGTGAACGGCACCGAGGCTTTCAGCATATCGCCGGTGGCATTGAACACCACCTGGAACTCGACCAGGATGCTCTTGCCGCTGCCCTTCAGCGCGATCGCCGCGGTGACGGTGAGGTCGTTGCCTTCCTCGTCCTTGTTCCGCTCCTTGAGGTTGAAGAGGACGCCATCGCCCTGCTTCTTGCCGACCGCGAGGCCGGAGAAGGTGACGTTGGAGGTCATCGCGGCCTCATAGCGGCGGGCCTGGTCGTTGAAGGCCAGCGTGCCGTTGACCGACAGCGCGGTTCCAGCCAGCGAGCAGCGGCCCGAGTAGTTCACCTTGTCGGAATTGCCCTCGCTGAGCGACAGGCGGCAGACCACCGACTCGCTCTCGGCGCCGATCAGGGTGCCGCGACCCTTCCAGCTGCCGACAAAGGACTTCAGCAGCGACACGTCGGCCGGCGCGGCCAGAGCCGGCGCCACAGCCATCGGGGTTGCGACCAGCAGACCGGCGAGCGCGATGATTCGCAGCAGGGGTCCGAACAACTTCATTTCCTAACGCCTCCAAGCGGATGAAAGAATCGCCCCCCGGCGACCAGCAGTGCAGGCAGGATGAACACATCTCCAATGACTGCAAAGCCGAGAGTTATCACAAAAAGAGTACCGAACAATGCGACCTGCGGCAGTTCGGAGAACATGACGATTGCCGTACCGGAGCAGAGGATCAGTGTAGCGGCGATGATGGCGCCACCAATACGCTCCATCGTGTGATGGATGGCATCCATGTGCGAGCGGCCTTCTTCTCGTCGCGCATGCAAATAGTGCGAGAGGAAATGCGTGGTGTCGTCGACCGCGATACCGAAGGCGATGGTGAGCGACAGCACGGTGGTGAGCTGCAGGCCGGCGCCCGACCACCAGAGGTAGGCCTCGGTGCCCAGAATCGGGAACAGGTTGGGGATGGCGGTCGCCACCGCCACGCGGAGCGAACGGAAGGCCCAGCCGATCAGGAACAGGTTGACGATCACCGAGATGGTGAGGTCGAGCTGCAGGCCACGCACGATGTTGTCGGTGGCGTAAGTGGTCATCACCCGGAAGCCGCCGACTTCGGCCCCCTCGATGCCCGCCGCCTTGACGTCGGCCTGGATGCCCTCCTTGAGCTTCACCAGCTCTTCGGAGTCGATGATCGTCGGCATGAAGCCGGTGACCAGCGCGTGCATCCCGTCGTCACTGACGAACCGACGCTTCAGGTCGCCCACGGCGTTGAAGATCTGCTCGCGGGTGAAGCCGGAGTCGGCATAGTGCGTGAACGCCGCGGCCGAGATCACCTTGTTCGCGCCCAGGTGCTTTTCGACGATGTCGTGGACGAGCTTGATGGTCTTGAAGTCTTCGTCGCCGACGTCCGAGACGCCTTCCTTGAGCGGCACGCTGACATAGAGCGGCGCCACGCCGCCGACGCCCTGGTCGATCTGCTCGGCGGCGGTCAGCGCCGTAGAGCCCTTGGCCATGAAGTCTTCGAACGAGAAGTGCGGCTGGATCAGGAAGTAGGGGATCAGCAGCAGGCCGGTTCCGACGATGGCGAGCGCCGCGATCGGGCGGCCGAACTTGGTGGCGAGGAACCAGGCCAGCGGGATCGGCGCGGTGATGGCGAAGCTCGGCTTCGGTGCCTTGAACTTCAGCCGGATGGCAAGCTTCAGGAGCAGCGGCAGGAAGGTCATCAGGCAGATGAAGTTGGTCAGCGAAGCGATCGTGCCGGCCAGCGAGAACTCCTGGATGCCCTGGCCCGCGGTCAGCGACAGCGAGGCGAACGACACGAGAGTCGTCAGCATGGTGAGCGCGCTGGCCGGGCCCACGACGCGCACCGTTTCGTCGACGGCCTTGTAGGGATCCATGCCTTCTCGCCAATAGGCGAGCCAGTTGAAGATGAAGAATAAGCTCTCCGCGAAGGCGATCACCAATACGATGGTCGTGACGATGATGGTGAGGAAGGAGAACGAGCCGAACAGGAAGATGATGATGCCCATCACCCACATGATGGCGATGAACGGCGTGG
The DNA here is from genome assembly GCF_056405135.1 of Devosia sp. P1_H9. Lineage (NCBI taxonomy): Bacteria > Pseudomonadati > Pseudomonadota > Alphaproteobacteria > Hyphomicrobiales > Devosiaceae > Devosia > Devosia sp. P1_H9. The sequence goes on along the minus strand of NZ_JBFUCQ010000002.1, from coordinate 328,254 downwards.
CAGCGACCAGCACGGCGCCCCAGAACGAGCGCAGCGCGATCAGCGCGATCAGCGAGCCCAGCGCGAAGCCGTAGACGGTGAACTTGATCTGGTCACCGACCGCGGCGCTCAGCATTTCCGAGGTCCAGATCGGCGGGCCGGTCAACTCGACCTGCACGTCGGTGCTCTCGTAGTCCTTCACCACGTCGCGAAGGCTCGCGATCATGTCCTTGGTGCCGCCACCCTTGGTCATCTCGGGGTTCGGGAACACGATGATCACCACCCCGGACAGGTCCGGGTTGATGAGGTTGCGCATCATCGGGTCGGTTTCGTAGAGCTCGGTGAGAGCTGCCTTGACCTGCGCGGGGTCCGTCATCCCTTCCGGCACAGCCGGCAGCGTCGTGCCGTCCGCGGCGGGCTTGCGCAGGGTGAACGCCGACATGGTGCCGGTGACGTATTCGCTGGTGGAGATGTCGAGCGCCAGCGCACGGATGTTCTCGAGGGTCTCAGGATTGGTGAGATTGGGCGAACTGACGAGCAGGTAGATATCGTTCTCGAACGTGCCGAAAGTCGTCGCAAGATGCTCGTAGTTGTCGTACTCGACGCCCGAATGAGCGAACACGCGGAGCATGTCGCCATCGACGCTGGCGCGCGGCACATTCACCGCACAGAAGATGGTCACCAGCAGCACGAAGACGGCGACGATCCGGGGCTGCTTGAGCGTAAGATGGCCAAGCGCTTCGAGTCCGAAGCCGATGGAACGGTCATGCCCGAAGGCCCAGTTCCAGAGCCGGCCCAGCAGAGTATTCTTCGACAATAGAATCTTCCCTTAGACGGTGCGCCCCGCGTCAGGCGCGGATTACTAAGGGCTTGGTGGCGGCGCGTCCAGCCGTTTGAGCCGCGCGTGCAAGCCCGATTGCGGCGTGATCCGGCGATTTCGGCCCAAAGTTGCCGCAAACCCACGTCATTGTGATTTCTTCGAAGCGTCGGCTCTTTTCCAATATCGTGGACATCCAGGCCGGCCGGCCAGCGCCGGTTGGTCTTCGTCACGGGAATCGCCTACAGCTTCGCCCAGGTTTCATAGTTCGAAAACGGCCCCGTGGCAGACAAGACCGACGACCAGAACGGCGCACCGCCGCCGCCCTCCGACATCGCTCCGATTTCGATCAGCGACGAGATGCGGGAGTCCTACCTCAGTTACGCGATGAGCGTGATCGTGAGCCGGGCGCTTCCCGACGTGCGCGACGGCTTGAAGCCCGTGCACCGGCGCATCCTGCATTCGATGAACGAGCAGGGCTATGACTGGAACAGGCCCTATCGCAAATCGGCCCGCGTGGTCGGCGACGTGATCGGTAAGTACCACCCACACTCCAACGACGCGGTGTACTTCTCGTTGGTGCGCATGGCGCAGGAGTTCTCGCTCCGGGTCACGCTGATCGACGGCCAGGGCAATTTCGGCTCAGTCGACGGCGATATGCCGGCCGCCATGCGCTACACCGAAGTGCGCATGGAGAAGGTGACCAACTCCCTGCTCGAGGACATCGACAAGGACACGGTTGACTTCAAGGACAACTACGACAGCTCCGAGCGCGAGCCGACGGTGTTGCCGGCGCGCTTCCCGAACCTTCTCGTCAACGGCGGCAGCGGCATCGCGGTCGGCATGGCGACCAACATCCCGACCCACAACCTGGGTGAGGTGATCGACGCTGTCCTGATGCTTATGGACAACCCCGGTGCGATCACCGAGGAGCTGATGACGGTGCTGCCGGGCCCGGATTTCCCGACCGGCGCCATCATTCTCGGCCGTTCCGGCATCCGCCAGGCCTATGAGACGGGCAGGGGCTCGATCCTCATCCGCGGCAAGGTCCACACCGAGGAAATGCGCAAGGAGCGCGAGGCGCTCATCATCACCGAGATCCCGTATCAGGTGAACAAGGCGACGATGATCGAGAAGATGGCCGAACTGGTGCGCGACAAGCGCATCGAGGGCATCTCCGACATCCGCGACGAATCCGACCGCAATGGCATGCGCGTGGTCATCGAGCTGAAGCGCGATGCCGTGCCCGACGTGGTGCTGAACCAGCTCTATCGGTTCACCCCGCTACAGGGCTCGTTCGGCTGCAACTTCGTGGCGCTGAACGGCGGCAAGCCGGAACTGATGAACCTCAAGCAGATGCTGCAGGCGTTCATCGAATTCCGCGAAGTGGTGGTCACCCGCCGCACCCGGTTCCTGCTGAACAAGGCGCGCGACCGCGCCCACATCCTTGTCGGCCTTGCCGTGGCGGTCGCCAATATCGACGAAGTCATCGCCCTGATCCGCACCTCGCCCGATGCCACTGTCGCGCGTGAGCGGCTGATGGAGCGTGACTGGCCGGCGATGGACGTCGCCCCGCTGATCGCGCTGATCGACGACCCGCGCCACAAGATCAGCGATGACGGCACCTTCCGGCTCTCGGACGAGCAGGCCCGCGCCATCCTGGCGCTGACCCTCTCCCGCCTCACCGCGCTCGGCCGCGACGAGATCGGCGAGGAACTCAACGGGCACGGCAAGGACATCGCCGAGTACCTGAGCATCCTGCGTTCGCGCGAGCGGGTGATGGAAATTGTCCGCACCGAGCTGACCGAGATCAAGGAGCAGTTCAATACCCCGCGCATCACCGTCATCGACGACGCCGCCGGCGACTTCGAGGACGAGGACCTGATCGCCCGCGAGGACATGGTGGTCACCGTCACGCACGGCGGCTACATCAAGCGCGTGCCGCTGACGGCCTACCGGGCGCAGCGTCGCGGCGGCAAGGGCCGCTCCGGCATGGCGACGCGCGACGAGGATTTCGTCTCGCGGCTGTTCATCGCCAATACGCATACGCCGGTGCTGTTCTTCTCGTCGGCCGGCCAGGTCTACAAGATGAAGGTGTGGCGCCTGCCGATCGGCGAGCCGCAGGCGCGCGGCCGAGCCCTGATCAACATGCTGCCGCTCGACGAGAACGAGCGCATCACTTCGATCATGCCGTTGCCCGAGGACGAGAGCAGCTGGCAGCAGCTCGATGTGATGTTCTCGACGATCCGCGGCACGGTGCGGCGCAACTCGCTGGCCGACTTCGTTGAGATCAACAAGAACGGCAAGATCGCCATGAAGCTCGATGAAGGGGACGGCATCGTCGATGTCGCCACCTGCACGGCCAATGACGACGTGCTGCTGACCACCGCGCTGGGGCAGGCGATCCGCTTCCAGGTCGACGAGGTCCGCGTGTTCAAGGGCCGCGATTCGACCGGCGTGCGCGGCATCAGCCTGGCAGAGGGCGACCGCATCATCTCGATGGCGATCGTCCACCACTTCGACGCGGAGTCGGCGGAGCGGGCTGCCTACCTGAAGATGAGCCGAGCCGTTCGCGGCGAAAGCGAAGCCGAAGAGACGTCAGACGACGCCGAGGATGCGGTGCCGGCGGGCGAACTGAGCCAGGAGCGCTATGCGGCGATGTCTGCCGCCGAGCAGTTCATCCTGACGATCTCGGAAAACGGCTACGGCAAGCGCACCTCGAGCCACGAGTACCGGATCACCGGACGCGGCGGCAAAGGCATCGTCGCCATGGCGGTGAACAAGCGCAACGGCCCGCTGGTCGGCTCCTTCCCGGTGGAAGACGGCGACCAGATCATGCTGGTGACCAATGGCGGCCAGGTGATCCGCGTGCCGGTCGATGCGGGCCCGGACAACCGCATCCGCATCGTAGGCCGCTCCTCGCAGGGCGTCACGGTGTTCAACACCGCTGACGGCGAGAAGGTGGTGTCGGTCGAACGCATCAGCGAGCCCGAAAGCGAGGACGACACCGAGGGCGGCGAGCCCGGCGATGACGCCGCCGCCTGACGGCGCGGTTCCCACTGTCAAGCAACGGGCGGCCTTGGCCGCCCGTTTGCGTTCCGCCATCGAGGGAAGCTCCGCGCATTGGAAGGCGGTGCCGGACCTCGATTTCGATGCGGCCTTCGAAACCTATCTCGACAAGGCGCTGGCGGCCGAGCTCATCGACGTCATACGCCGTCAAAACAACGGATATTGCTTGATATCTCCGCATTAATGACGGACGATGTAAGTCGCATCGCCGGAGCGGCCGATCCGACTTGCGGCGCGACAAATGTTGTGGCTGGCTCGCTGCAGGCAGCCTGTCTCGTGATCCGGAGTTTCAGATGATCGATCCCGCCATCCTTCTTCCCTATGTCGCCGCTTGCCTGCTGTTCGCGATCGTGCCCGGCCCGTCGGTGACGGTCGTGGTGGCCAATTCGCTGGCGAGGGGGACCAAGGCGGGGCTCCTCACTATCCTGGGCACCGAGATCGCCATGCTGACTATGGTTTTCATCGTGGCGGTCGGGCTGGACGCCGTGATGACGCTGGTGTCGGAGGCGTTCACCATCATCAAGTTGGCCGGCGCAGCCTACCTCGTCTGGATCGGGTTCAGGATGTTCACTTCGTCGGGCAAGCTCGAGATGGGCACGCCCGGGGAGAAGCTGCCGCTTGGCCGCTACGTCTGGCAGGGTGCGCTGATCAACTGGTCGAACCCCAAGACGCTGCTGTTCCTCGGGGCGTTCCTGCCGCAGTTCATCGACATGAGCCGCCCGGCCTTCGAGCAGATCATGGTGCTGGGGCTGATCGTGATGGTGGTCGCCACTGCCTCGGACTGCGTCTACGCGGTGATTGCCGGTAGCGCCCGGCAGCTACTGACCACAGCGCGCGTGCGAATGATGAACCGCGTCTCCGGCGTGATCCTGATGCTCGGCGGCGTGTGGCTGGCGTTCCAGAAGCGCAGCTGATCCCGGCCGGGGCTGTCTGAATCGGCGCGGCGGTGCTAGGGCACCGCCGTCATGCCAGATCTACCGATCCTCCTTTCCTTCATCGTCGCGGCGTTCGTCGTCGTCATTGTCCCCGGCGTCACGGTTTCGGCGCTGGTGAGCACCTCACTGGCCCGTGGCATGGCGGCGGGGCTGTGGATGGAAGCGGGGGTGCAGGTCGGGCGCTTCACCATGGTGCTGGTGGTGGCGCTGGCGCTGCAGGCAGTCACCGGCTTCGTCGGGGCGGCATTCGACATCATCAAGTATGCGGGCGCGGCGTACCTGATCTGGATCGGCTGGGGCTACATCACCAGCCGGCATGGCATCGCCACCGACACGCCGATCGCGGCGCGCTCGCCGTTGCAGCAGGCGGCGTCCGGCTTCTTCGTGTTGTGGAGCAATCCCAAGGCGCTGATCTTCTTCGGGGCGTTCCTGCCGCAGTTCGTCAACCCGGCGCACCCGGCCTGGCCGCAGGTGATTGTGCTCGGGCTGATCGAGATGGGCGCGGGTCTGGTCACCGACTGTGCCTACATCTACCTCGCCGCCAGGGCACGCGGCGCGCTTGGCGATGACCGCATGCTGCTGGTCAACCGCATCGCCGGCATCGTGTTGATCGGCGCCGCCATCTGGCTGGTGCTGCAGCACCAGGCGTAGACCCGGTGAATCTTGGAAAATGTGAACGAACAACCTCCGTTTGGTAGTGCACGACGGCACAGCTTCTGGATACTGACGCGACAGATCGGAGGGCGAGCGGAATGATCGTCGCTGAATCGTGCGTGCTGCTGGCTACCGAGACGGCCTACGCGAGAGCCATGGAGGCGCTGGCGGCCGATCTGGCGATCTACTTCGCGGCCGGCGTGCATCAGCCGCTCGACAACGCACGGCAAGCCATCGTCCGGATGCTCGAGCGGACCATGGAACTGCCGCTTGCCACTTACCTAGAAGGCCTCGCCCTCAACGCGTCGGAGGCCGACGAGGCGATGTCGCGGGCGCTCACCCGCATCGGCCAGTCGCTGGAGTTGATTCGTGCCGCAGCGCTGCCGCCTGAGAGGGCGCAGGCCGACTAGCCGGCCAGGCGGAACTTCAGGAAACGCTGCCCCGCATACTCGATTTCGCCGGCTGGCTGGAAACCCAGCCGCGCTAGCCCCTTCGTGCGCGCCCGGCTCGGCGGCAGGAGGATGGTGACGGCGCCCAGTGGCATCTCGGCGCCGCGCCGGAGCATTTCGCGGAAGATCGTCGCTCCGTGGCCCCAGTGGCCAGGTAGCAGTACCAGCCCGAGGTCGGCCTCGTCGCCTTCCCGCTGGAAGCCGCCCCAGCCGGCGAAGGCCCCGTCGATGCGGATGGCCCACGGCCCGTAGCCGTTCTCCTGCCACTGCGCATCCTTGCCTTTCGCCCAGTCGATGGCGCGGGGCTCGTCCCAGTGGTCACCGGCGAGCGGCATGTGCCGTCGCACATCAGGATCGTTGAGCAGTCCGACGAGCTCGGCGGCGGGGATGCCGGACAGCGGATGGAAGGTGATTTCGGTCATCGCCGGTTCCTGTCGAGCAGTGGGGCAGTATATCGCAGCCGCGCCGCTGATGGGCGCCCCGGCTTGCCAGAATTGCCGAGCCGTGACAGAACCCGGGCCAACAACAACGGGGAGGGCGCTCCGCCATGGCCAGACTAGTCGGCTTTTATCCCGGCTCCTTCGATCCTCTGACCAACGGCCACCTCGATGTCATCGAGCGTGCCTGCAAGCTGGTCGATACGCTGGTGATCGCGGTGGGGACCCACCATTCCAAGAAGCCGCTGTTCAGCCATGAGGATCGCGTTGCGTTGCTCAAGGCGGTGCTCGAGCCGATCGGCAAGCGCACCGAGACCGAATTCCAGTACGTCGATTTCACCGGACTGATGGTCAATGCCGCCCGCGCGGCAGGCGCCAAGCTGATCATCCGCGGGTTGCGCGATACCACTGACTATAATTTCGAGATGCAGATGGTGGGCATGAATGCCCAGATGGCGCCGGACCTGCAGACGGTCTTCCTGCCATCGAGCCCGCATGTCCGCCACATCTCGGCCACGCTCGTGCGTCAGATCGCCGAGCTCGGAGGCGACATCAGCGCCTTCGTCCCGCCCATCGTTTTGAAGGCACTGAACAAATAATGTCCGATCCTATCAAGCGCGCCGGCATCATCCTCGGCATTCTTCTCGCCGCGGTCGCCGCCTTCTTCACCGTCTCGATCGCCGCCCCTGCGCACGCCCAGTCCGGCAAGCCGCACTGGATTCTCGAGCTCAAGGACGGTGTGGTCGATGTCGAGCTGCTGCCCGAACTGGCGCCCAACCACGTGGCGCGTGTCATCGAGCTGACAGAGAAGGGCTTCTACAACGGCATCGTGTTCCACCGGGTCATCGACGGCTTCATGGCGCAGGGCGGTGACCCGACCGGCACCGGCATGGGCGGCTCCGACCTGCCGGACCTGAAGGCCGAATTCACCACCGCGGAGCACTTCACTCGCGGCATCGTCGCGGCGGCGCGCTCCAGCGACCCGGATAGCGCCAACTCGCAGTTTTTCATCATGTTCGCCGACGCGCCGCACCTCGATGGCCAGTACACCATCTGGGGCAAGGTCGTTTCGGGCATGGAGTTCGTCGACCTGATCAAGAAGGGCGCCGGCGACCAGCCGGTCCAGGACCCGGACAAGATCATCTCCGCAAAAATCGAATACAAGTAAGGAAGGCCCATCTGATGGCTTACGCTGATCCCGAGAACACCCTCGTCATCGAGACCACCAAGGGCAAGGTGGTCATCGCCATGCGCCCGGACCTGGCGCCGAACCACGTTGCGCATATCAAGAAGCTGGCGCGCGAAGGCTTCTACGATGGCATCGTGTTCCATCGCGTGATCGATGGCTTCATGGCGCAGACCGGCGATCCGACCGGCACCGGCACGGGCTCGTCGAAGTACCCGAACCTGAAGCAGGAATTCAACGCCGAGCCGCACGTGCGCGGTGTCGCATCGATGGCCCGTTCGCAGAACCCGGACAGCGCCAACTCGCAGTTCTTCATCGTGTTCAACGACGCCCGCTTCCTCGACCGCCAGTACACGGTCTGGGGCAAGGTCATCGAAGGCATGGAAAACGTCGACCAGATCAAGCGCGGCGAGCCGGTGCGCGATCCGGACTCGATGGTTTCCGTGAAGGTCGCGGCAGACATCGCCGAATGATCCGGCTGGCCGCAATAGCCCTGAGCCTTTGCGGCCTCGCCACCCCGTCGCTGGCGACGGAGTGGATCAACTGCGTGTCGCCGGACGGCGGCGCCAGTTTCGATATTCTGGTCGGCACCACCGACGTGCTCTCTGTCGCCGGCATGACCATCACGGTCGGCGAGAAGGTTTGGGCGACCGACCCCGCCTATGGCCCCGGCGATCCGGTGAGCGTCGGGCAGGCGTTCGAGACCGACACGATGATGCTGGTCGACGCGGTCGATCCGGGTGTCACCACCAAGATCGCCGAGCTGCGCCTGTTCAAGGCGACCGAGGCCGATGCCTCGATCTATGCGGGCACGCTCCGTATTCCCGGGCAGGGTGCCTGGGCGGTGAGTTGCACCGGCCCCTGATGCGCGTCGACGATTTCGATTTCGAACTCCCCGCCGAGAGCATAGCGCTCCATCCTGCCGAACCGCGGGATTCCGCGCGCATGCTGATCGTGCGGTCCGGCGAGCCGCTGGAGGATGGTCGGGTAACCGATCTGTTGCGGGTGCTCCGCGCCGGCGACGTGCTGGTGGTCAACGATACCCGCGTGCTGCCGGCCGAACTGATCGGCACTCGTGTCCGGGGCGAGCTTCGCGCCAATGTCAGCTTCAACCTGCACAAGCGGGTGGATGCCAATACCTGGCGGGCCTTTGCACGGCCGGCCAAGAAGCTGCACCTGCTCGACCGATTGGAGCTGGGCGACAATGGCTCGATTGGCGCCACCGTCACGGGCAAGGGCGAGACGGGCGAGATCACGCTCGAGTTTGACCTCAGCGGTGCGGAACTGGACGAGGCGATCAAGGCGCATGGCGCCATGCCGTTGCCGCCGTACATCGAAGCCAAGCGCCATACCGAGGAACGCGACAAGACGGACTATCAGACGGTCTACGCCGCGCGTGACGGCGCCGTGGCTGCGCCGACGGCGGGGCTGCATTTCACCGAGGGTCTGCTGCAGCGGCTGGCTGATCTCGGGGTGAGCGTCGAGCGGGTGACGCTGCATGTCGGGGCAGGGACGTTCCTGCCGGTGAAGGTCGACGACACCAAGGACCACGTGATGCACGCCGAGTGGGGCGATATCCCCGCGGCGGTGGTGGAGCGCATCCTTGCCGCCAAGGCCAAGGGCGGGCGCGTGGTGGCGGTGGGGACGACCAGCCTGCGGTTGCTGGAGACGGCGGCACGGGCGACGGGCACGCTGCAGCCGTTCGTCGGCGACACCGACATCTTCATCACGCCGGGCTACCGCTTCAACGCGGTGGACATCCTGATGACCAACTTCCACCTGCCGCGCTCGACGCTGTTCATGCTGGTCAGCGCCTTTGCCGGGTTCGAGACGATGCATGTCGCTTATGCGCATGCCATCGGGAACGGATATCGGTTCTATTCGTATGGAGATGCGAGCCTGCTGTTCCGCGCCTGATCTCGACGAGAGCAGCGACCCGGTGCGCCGCGCAGTGCCAAGGAATTCGGCGAGTAGCGAAAGACATCATCCAGTTTGCGGCCCGTCCGCGTGAGGGATATTCTCGTTTGGCGAGGGGATTTAGCCCTCGACAACAGGGAGGAGCGAAAGATGTCCAAATACATTCTGCTACTCAACTGGACCGACCAGGGTGCCAAGACCGTCAAGGAGTCGACCAAGCGCTACGATGCCGCCAAGGAGGCCGCCAAGGCCGTCGGCGGTACGCTTGAAACCATTTACATGACCTTCGGCGCCTATGACCTCGTGACCGTCCTCGATGCCCCCAATGACGAGGCCGCTGCCACGTTCGTACTGCGCACGGGCATGGCCGGCAATATCCGGGCGACGACCCTCAAGGCCTTTGCCGAAGCCGACTATCGCAAGATCATCGGCAGCATCTGATCGCCGGGCAGGGTGACAGGCGCGCGCCGGCCCGCTAATAGGCGCGCATGACCGACTTCTCCTTCACCCTGCAAGCCACTGACGGCATGGCCCGCCGTGGGCGGATCGACACCTCTCGCGGCGACGTCCAAACGCCTGCCTTCATGCCCGTGGGCACCGTCGGCACGGTCAAGGCCATGTACCCCGAGCAGGTGCGCGAAACTGGCGCGGATATCCTGCTCGGCAATACCTATCACCTGATGCTCCGCCCCGGCGCCGAACGCGTCGCGGCGCTGGGCGGCTTGCACGATTTCATGGACTGGCAGCGGCCGATCCTCACGGACAGCGGCGGCTTCCAGGTGATGTCGTTGGCCAAGCTGAGGAAGCTCACCGAGAAGGGCGTGACCTTCCGCTCGCATATCGACGGCACGGCCTATGAGCTGACGCCAGAGCGCTCGATCGAGATCCAGACGCTGCTCGACAGCGACATCATCATGCAGCTCGACGAGTGCATCCCGCTGCCGTCGGAGCACAAAGAGATGCTGCGGGCGATGGAGCTGTCGCTGCGCTGGGCGCAGCGGAGCAAGGACGCGTTCGGTCATCAGCCGCACCGGGCGCTGTTCGGCATCGTGCAGGGCGGCGACGACGCGGAGTTGCGGGGGAAGTCGGCGGCGGGGCTGAAGTCGATCGGCTTCAACGGCTACTCGATCGGAGGCCTCGCGGTGGGCGAGCCGCAAGAAGTGATGTTCCGGGTGCTGTCGGAGATCACGCCGGAGCTGCCAGCGGACAAGCCGCGCTACCTGATGGGCGTGGGCAAGCCGGACGACATCCTCGGCGGTATCGAGCGGGGCGTCGACATGTTCGACTGCGTGCACCCGACGCGGGCCGGGCGGCACGGGCATGCCTACTCGCGCTTCGGTGTCATCAACCTGAAGAACGCCCGGCATAAGGACGATCCGCGTCCCCTCGACGAGACGTCGCCGAACCCGAATTGCCGCCGTTTCAGCCGCGCCTACCTGCACCACCTGATCCGCACCGAGGAAATGCTGGGCGCAATGATCCTGAGCCAGATCAACCTCAGCTACTACCAGCAGCTTTGCATAGGTGCCCGTACGGCGATTGAGGCTGGAAGCTTCGCCGATTATGCGGCACAAACCCGAGCAACATGGGCAGCCGGCGACTTGCCGCCGCTCTGATATCTCCCGGAGAACAGCGTCATGGCCACCCCCCGCAAGTCCCTCCTCAACCCGCTGATGAAGTCGCGGAAGCGGCTTGCGGACACGAACATGCGCGAGCTGTTCGCGGCGGACCCCAGCCGGTTCAAGACCTTCTCGGTGAAGGCCGGCGACCTGCTGCTCGATTACTCGAAGAACCGCATCGACGAGAAGGCGATGGCCGCGCTGTTCGACCTGGCGCGCGCTGCCGGCGTCGAGGAGCGGCGTGACGCGATGTGGAAGGGCGAGCACATCAACACCACCGAAGACCGGGCGGTGGAGCACATGGCGCTGCGCTACATGGGCGACAAGCCGGTCAAGGTCGACGGCAAGGACGTGATGCCGGACGTGCGCGGCGTGTTGGCCGCGATGAAGGTGTTCTCGGATGCGGTGCGGGACGGCTCGATCAAGGGCTCGACCGGCGAGGCGTTCACCGACATCGTCAATATCGGCATCGGCGGTTCGGACCTTGGCCCGGCGATGGTGACGCTGGCGCTGGAGCCCTACACCCGGGCGGACCTGCGGGCGCATTACGTGTCGAACGTCGACGGCGCGCATATGCATGACACGCTGAAGCGGCTCGACCCCAAGCGCACGATGTTCATCGTGGCGTCGAAAACCTTCACCACCGACGAGACGATGACCAACGCCGCAACGGCGCGGGCATGGATCGCCGGTACGCTGGGCGAGGCGGCGGTGCCGGATCACTTCGCGGCGCTCTCGACCAACCTCAAGGCATGCGCGGACTTCGGGATCAAGTCGGATCGGATCTTCGGGTTCTGGGACTGGGTCGGCGGGCGCTACTCGGTGTGGTCGGCGATCGGGCTGCCCGTGGCGATTGCTGTCGGGTACGAGAATTTCGAGGCGTTCCTCAGAGGCGCCTACGAGATGGACCAGCACTTCCTCAAGACCAAGCTCGAGAAGAACCTGCCGGTCATCATGGGCCTGCTCGGCGTGTGGTATCGCAACGCCTGGGGGTTCTCGACACATGCGGTGCTGCCCTACGACCAGCGACTGTCGCGCTTCGCCGCTTACTTGCAGCAGCAGGACATGGAGTCGAACGGCAAGTCCGTGACATTGGCGGGAAAGCCTGTCGACTACCCGACCGGGCCGATCATCTGGGGCGAGCCCGGCACCAACGGGCAGCACGCGTTCTACCAGTTGATCCACCAGGGCACGGACGTGATCCCGGTGGACTTCCTGATCGCCGCGCAGCCGCATGAGCAGCTGCCGCCGCATCACGACAAGCTGGTGGCGAACGTGCTGGCGCAGTCCGAGGCGCTGATGCTGGGCAAGACCAAGGACGAGGTGGTGGCGGAGCTGACCGCGCAGGGCATCGACAAGGGGAAGATCAAGGCGCTGACGCCGCACAAGATGTTCCCCGGCAACCGGCCGTCTAACACGCTGATGTATCCCAAGCTGACGCCCGAGCGGCTGGGCAGCCTGATCGCGCTCTACGAGCACAAGGTGTTCGTGCAGGGCACCATCTGGGGGGTGAACTCCTACGACCAGTGGGGCGTCGAACTGGGCAAGCAGTTGGCCAAGGCGCTGTTGCCCAAGGTCGAGGGCGCGCAGAAGGCAGATGGGCATGACAGCTCCACCAGGGGGCTGGTCGATGCGTATCTGAAGCTCAAATGATTGAAGCCATTCGACCGCAGCATCCGGCTGCGGTCGAATGGCCGGGCTGCAGCCCACTCTCGCCGAGCTTGGCCAGATTGGAGACAGGGGGTAGTGATGGAGGAAATGAGGTACACCAACCCGCCGCAGCGGGTCTACAAGTCTGCGCCGGTAGATGTTGAGCTCGGCCAACTCGTGGTCGCCTTCGCAGAACTCGGCCTCGGAAGGCCCGCGGCAGTGACCGAGCTGCCCGGAGGTGGAGCGCGCTCGTTCCGTGTTGACCGTGTGGACGATGCGCCACTGGTCCTCAAGGCTTACAACGACGCATTGCCGTACTCGACGGAGAAGGAAACCTACGCCGGAGCCCTGCTGCGCGACCTGGACGTGCCGCGGACCCGCTTCCTTGCCGCCGACGAGAGCCGCGCGCTGCTGCCGTTCCGCTTCACCATCGCCAACTACCTGCCCGGAGAGCGCGTGGTGCTGTTCAGGGATGCACCAGATGTCGCCGATGCATACCGGCAGATGGGAGCGCTGCTACGCAAGCTCCATAGCGTATCCCTGCCCAGCTACGGCGACTTCGGCGAGGGGGGGCTCGTCAATGCCCTGCCGACCAACACCGCGTACGTGGACCGGTTCTTCGCCTATGCCTTCGACCGGTTCCGCCACTTTGGCGGCGACGAGGCACTGGCGCAGCGACTGGAAGCGATCGTCAACGCGCACGCTGGGGTGATCGCACATAGCCGGGGCGCGGTGTTCGCGCATGACGACTTCCACCCCAGCAACGTGCTGGCCGAGCGGGATTCGGACGGGCGGCTGCAACTCACCGGGCTGATCGACTTCGGCAATGCCCGGGCATCGGATCCGATCTGTGATCTGGCCAAGGCGCTGTTCTGCAGCGAGCACCAGGCCGCCGGCAGTGCGGCGCCGATCCGCGAGGGCTACGGTCCGATCGACCACCCCGATCCGGATTCAGCGATCTGGATCTATCTGCTGCTGCATCGGCTCGTCATGTGGTGGTGGCTGCGCCACGTCGACGTCATCCATGCCGGCGAACACCATCCGCTGATGGACGATCTCGAAAGAATGGCGGAAGGGGGCGGGGCAAGGTGACCATCACCACCGAAACCGAACTCGAAAAGCTCAAGGCCATCGGCCGGGTTTGCGCCGTGGCGCGCGATGCGATGGCGGCAGCGCTGGCGCCGGGGATCACGACGCAGGAGCTGGACGATATAGGCCGGCGTATCCTCGATGCGGCCGGGGCACGCTCGGCGCCGGAGATCACCTATGATTTTCCGGGTGCGACCTGCATTTCGGTGAACGAAGAGATCGCGCACGGCATTCCGGGCGGACGGGTGATCCGGGCGGGCGATCTGGTGAACATCGACGTTTCGGCGGAACTCGATGGAGTGTTTGCCGATACCGGTGCGTCTTACCTCGTGCCGGAGGCCGATCCGCGGCTAGTGGCGCTGTGCCGGGATGGCAAGCGGGCGATGTGGGAGGGGATCCGCGCGGTGAAGACGGGTGCACCGCTGAACGGCATTGGTCTCGCCATCGGCGCCTTTGCCAAGAAGCACCGCTACACGCTGATCGAAAACCTCGCGAGCCACGGAGTGGGCGACAGCCTGCACGATGAGCCAGGCGAGATCGCTACCTGGCCGGACAAATCCGACCGGCGGGTGATCACCGAGGGGCTGGTGTTCACCGTCGAGCCGTTCCTGTCGCTGGGCGGAAAGCTTGCCGAGCAGCGCGACGAGGACGATGAGTGGACGCTGGTGGCGAGCCCGCTGGCGCCATGTGTGCAGTACGAGCACACCGTCGTCGCGACGCGTCGTGGCGCCATTGTGGTGACCGCGGCATAAGTGCGGCGCTGCGCTGAATGGTTTCTGAAGGGTCGGTTCCAAACGCGTTCAAAATCAGTGCGCTAGGGTGAATTCAACGCTGCAGATGCGGCACTGATCGAACCCAAGGACTACTGAAATGACCGTTCTCAACACCCTTCGGCAGACCGGCCGCGCCGCGGTCCTCGCCGTCGTCCTCGCCGGCACCGCCCTGAGCGCGGTTCCAGTGCAGGCAGCTCCTCTCCAGGGCTTCTCGCTCGACGTGAAGCCGCAGGGCGGCGAAAACCAGAAGCAGCTCCAACAGTACAAGAAGAAGGACTTCGGCCCGAACGACTTCTTCAACTGGTGCCTGACCGACAAGCAGATCCGCAAGGGTCTCATCAACTACGGCTTTGAGGACGTGCACATCGTCGATCACCTGAGCAAGAACCGGGTGCGCGTCGAGGCCGCCTACGACGAGTGGTACTACTCGTTCCGCGTCAACCGCTGCTCGGGCGTCGTCGACAAGATCAAGAAGCTCTACCCGATCTGGGAAGAGGAAGACGAAGACGACGACGATTGGTACTGAGATCTGAGTAGGGGAGGGGCCGGAAACGGCCCCTTTCTCGTTCCTAGAGATCGATCCGCCGGAACAGCCACCACGGCATATCGCGAACGATACGCATGATCAGCCGCCAGCGGCGTGGCGCATATTGCACCGGACCGCCGTGGTCGGCAGCACGGCGCACCAGCCGGGCGACCTCATCGGCAGAGATCAGCCGGCGACCAGGTGGGCCGTTGGCGGTCATCGCCGTGGCGGTGGGGCCGGGTTTCACCACGACAGCGCGCGGGCCCTTGCCGACGAAGCGATGAGCGATGCCTTCGACCAGCGTGGCGATGCCGGCCTTGGTCGAGGCGTAAATGAAGTTCTTCCGTCGCCCGCGATCGCCGGCGACTGATCCCAGCACCACCAGAGAGCCATGGCCCTGCGCTTCCAGGAGATTGGCGGCGGCGAGCGACCAGAGCGCGGTGGAGGTGTAGTTCGTCGTCATCATCGCTGCCGCCACCGCGAGATCGTTCGCCGCTTCGGTCTGCGTCGGCATGATGGCGTAGGCGATGTGGATGTGGTCGGCGCCGCCAAGACTGGCAACGAGGCGCGGCAGTTCGGCGGCCTGATCGGACGCGGCCAGATCCACTACAGCAGTCTCGCAACGGGTGGCGCCAATGGCCAGCAGGGACTGTGCCACAGCCTGCAGCCGCTCGGCGCTGCGTCCGACCAGCAGCAGCGACGCGCCTTCGGCGGCGTAGATCCGTGCGGTGGCTTCGGCGATACCGGAATTGGCCCCGAGGATCAGGACGCGAAGGGGACTATTGGTACGGCTTTGCGATTCGAGTTCGTGCATGCGTCACGGCTTATCAGCCATATTGAAACATGGCGTTACAGCGGCTCGTGCCACAATTGGAACTGCGAAGTGACGCCGCGGATGGAACAGAGGCTCGTCTGCCATTTCGTCGGCCAAGGCGGGAAACCGGAAAAACCGCAATGTTCCCCGTGCCCATCGTGTCCGGTTGACACGCGGCGTCACTGCTAGAAGTAACACTGCAAACGCCCAAGGGCTGCACGATAGCGACAATTTGAGCGACCGTGTTTCTGCCCCATTGCCGTCCTGCCCGGGCCACACTGGCTCCCTAGCGTTTGTTGGTATCCGCAGCAAATCGGGGGGCATTCCGATGACTGCCTTGACCATCCGTTCGTCCGTCCTGGACGACGACATCTCCAGCGCGCTGGAGCGCGAGAAAAGCCTGTTCGTGGCCCGCAACACCGATCGTTGCAGCCACCTCCTGGTCCGCTTCGGGCCGGACGAGGCCGACAACGACAGCTTCATGATCAGCGCGGCCTTCACACTTGATGCGGCGCGCAACTGGCATCGGGTCGAAGTGGCGGTGCCGATGCAGGAACTGCGGCGCGAGGACGGGCCCGATCGGGGCCTGATCACCGCCTTTGGCGAACTCGATGAAGGGATCAGCGCAGCGCGTATCGCCCGGCTGTTCGCCCCTCTGTCCGTGGCCCAGCGCATGGCCGGGGGACGTCGCGACTAATTGCAACCGATGGTGGCCGTTGTCACGGCCGGGGAGCACGTATGAAGACCTGCTGGTTCATCGTCATCGAAAGCATGGACTCCTGGTGGGTCGACTGCGAGGGCAAGTCCTACGGCCCATTCGATACCCGGGATGACGCCCAGAACGAGGCGAGGCGGATCGCCATCACCTACGGCGACGAGGGCCGCCGCTCCGAAGTGTTCGCGCCCGCCACCGACGGCACGCATCGGCGCATCTGGGTCGGCCCTGATCCGGCCCGCTAGCGCTGGTCGTTGTAGGGCATCTTCACCGAGCCGACGCGACGGGCGAGCGCCGAGAACGACAGCGCACCATCGTCCGCAACAGTGGCATTGGCCATGCGCAGCAGCCGCGCAGGGAACGCCAGGGCATCGCGCTCCGCCGGCCGGAGATTCTCCACCGAGCGATTGTCGTTGATGGCGGTCTGTTCCGCCGCGCGCATGGCGTCGTCGACTTCCTGGCGGGACACCAGCCCCTTGCTGATCATCGTCTCGTGCATTGCCGCGATGACCAGGTAGAGGCCTTCGAGCTGCAGGTTGGCAGTGTTCATGGCTCTGCGTCCTTCCCTCTCACTGAAAGAGGCGGGCTGTAGCCCGCCTCCATTCGATGCTGCGCCAATCCTCAGCGGATGAACAGTACGATGATGATGATCAGCCAGATGGGAACGCCCAGCAGCCAGAGTCCAAGTCCTCTCAGCATTGTTCTTCTCCTCTCTGTCAGACCCGACGGAACACCGAGCGAAACGCGGTGCCCTTGTCGCGGTGATTGCCACCTTGCTGCGCGGCCCAGAACGCGCCGACGGCGCTGACCAGCAGCGAGGCGGCAGTCAGGAAGGCGGCGACGATGCCGGTCTTGCGAGCGGTCTCGGCGGCAGCCGCGGCGTCAGCCTTGGCCTTGTCGACGGCAGTCATCACGTCGTTGACACGCGTGGTCGCTTCTTCAGCGGTGAGGCCGGTGTTGGCCGCAACCACCTGGGCCAGGTAGGCCTTGTCGGGATCGCTCACCGATCCGGCGAGGGCGCCCTGGGCGATGATCCGTCCGGCTTCGCCACGAACCGCAGGGGTGTCAGTCGCAGGTGCGGCGGGCGCGGCGGTTGGCGAGGGACGGAACAGCGTATCAACGAAGTAGGCGTTGGGATCGATGACGCTACCGGCGTCGTCAGCAACGGTGGCCGCGGCGTTGGTCAGCGTCGCCGCCGCGCCTCCGACGGCATTCGCCGCCGCGGTGATGCCGCCGACGGCAATCAGTCCGCCGACGACCAGGGCGCCACCCCAGACGAGCAGGCCATGCGCACCATCACGCACGTCGACCTCGTCTTCGTTGGCATCATGGTGACGCCGGCGCAGCCGTCCAGTCACATAGGCGCCGGCCATGAAGCTGGACACTTCGACCCAGAGTAGCCAGAGCGCCGCCGCGATCGCGATCCAGATCGGTGCAACATCGGGGCCGGCGTGGAAGTTGACGAAGCTGAGCCCGATCGCCGAACCGAAGCTGAGCAGCACCAGCGAGATTGCCGAAGCAATCACGATACCGGCAATGATTGCCGGCCAGTCGACATAGGAACTGTTGTCGACATTGACGGCCGGGGGCGCCGTGACGATGACATCTGTAACCGAGGGAATGGTCATGGTGCGTCCCTCAACGAAGGCCGAAGAAGGACAGTACCGCCAGGATCACGACCACGAGGCCGACCAGATAGATAATGCCGTTCATTTTCTTGTTGTCTCCTTGACCTTTACGGTCATGGAGAAAGTCGGATCGAGGTCATTGGTTGCGCCAGATCGGTAGATATTCCTAGTCGGTCTCCTTGGTGCGCCGATCGATCTCTTGGAGGGTGCTTTCATCGCGTTCGACGCGGTCGGCGATCATCTTCTTGAGCTTGTGTAACTCTTGGCCGGTCAGGTCCTCGGCGCCGATCAACCGGTTGTCCGCCTTGCGTACTGCGAGGATCAGGTCGTCGAGCTTTGCTTGCACGGCCTCGCCGTCGCGGTTCTGTGTGTGCTGCACCACGAACACCATGAGGAAGGTAATAATGGTGGTCGCGGTGTTGACCACGAGCTGCCAGGTTTCCGAGAACCCGAAGAAGGGCCCACTCGCCGCCCATAGGACGATGAGCCCGCAGGCAAGAGAGAAGGCCACCGGCTTGCCGGCGCCCCGGGAAACGAGGTTGGAGAAGCTGTGGAAGAAACTCTGAGACATGATCGAGCCCTGCATCTGTGACGCGTGGCTATCAATCGATGGGGTGTGCAGCGAGTTCCATGGCGCTTGGCCTTGAAACTGCGCGAAAAGTGGTACGCCCGGATGGATTCGAACCATCGACCATCCGATTAAAAGTCGGATGCTCTACCACTGAGCTACGGGCGCCCGGGGCGGGATATGATCCCGCACATGTCAACGATCCTGCCACCTGGGCGGATCGGCGCGGAACATAGGCATTGTGCCCCTGCTGTCAATTGCTATCGGCGAATGGCCGTCAGTTGAGCAGTGGCACCGGCTGGCCGGCATAGGGGGTGGGCTCGCACGGCACACCCGCGCGATCGAGCCGGGCGCAGAGTTCGACGGCGGAGGCGCGGTCGACCAGCGGGCCAGCGACGATGATCTTGCCATCGGTGCCGTCCTTGTCCGCGAGCACCGGCGACAGGCCCACCAGCATGGTGCCGACCTGCGCAAGCATCTCCTGCCACTGCGCCTCGGCAGTGTCGGGCTGCACGGGGAAACCCAGCGCGATGCCGGGAGCGGTGCCGTCGGGAATGAGGGGCTGCGGCATGGTGCCGGCGAGCGGCACGACCTTCAGCTTCACCTCGCCCGAACCGGGGAGGAGGGGACGCTGCTGCACGGAGACGGAGCCACCGTCGGTTTCGAAGGTCAGGGTCTTGCCGGCGGCAATGGAGCCGGTGGGGGTGTTATCGACGGCGGCGGGCGCCCTGGCTTCGGCGGCGCGCTCCAGCAGCTTGGGCACGCTGATTTCGAGCGCACCGACGCGCTGGGTCACGGCGCCGGCGGCTTCCTCGTTCATTGAGAAGCGCTGCAGCAATTGGGTGTTGTCGCGCTTCATCTTCGACGTCTCTTCCTCGAGCGTCGCGACTTGGCTATGAAGCTGGTTGAGGGTCGAGCCCTCGAGGCGCGAGGCGTGCAGCGCGCCGTAGACGCTTGCCGGGATCAGGCCGGAGAGGTTTGCGCCAAGGATTGCCACGGCCCAGATGCCGAGCGCCGTGATGCCCCACAAGGTGACGTCCACCGAACGAAACTGATCAGCTGCCTTGGCCAAAAGTCATATCCCTCGAAAGCCCACGAATCAGGGCCATTTGTGACTTTACCACTCCGTAACCGTGTTATCGGATTCCCAACAACTTGCTGCCATAAACACGGGGGAAACGATGACCCTGAAGAGGGCCCCTCATGACTGAATTGCTGTCGATCATCCTGGCTGCGGGCGAAGGCACCCGCATGCGCTCGGCCATGCCGAAAGTGCTGCACCAGGTGGGAGGCCTCTCCATCGTCGGCCATGTCGTCAACGCCGCGATGACAGCGGGTTCGAGCCGTGTTGCGGTGGTGACCGGGCCAGGACACGACGCGGTCCGGGAGGCGATCAACGTCTTCGCTCCCGCGGTACAGTTCTTCGAGCAGACCGAGCGCAAGGGCACCGGTCACGCCGCAGCCATGGCACGCCCGGCGTTCGCCGATTTTGGCGGCTACATTGCCGTCATCTATGGCGATCATCCACTGCTGCGCCCGGAGAATTTCCGCGGAGTGCTCGATCGGCTGGACGCCGGGTGGGACGCGGCGATTCTCGGCTTCGAGCCACCCGATACGCTGACTTATGGCCGGCTGATCACCGACGGCGAGCGCCTCCTTGCCATTCGCGAGCACAAGGACGCGACGCCCGAGGAGCGCGAGATCGGGCTTTGCAATGCCTGCATTCTCACCTTCCGCGCCGAAGTGTTTCGTTCGCTGATCGACAAGCTCGATGCGAATAACGCCGCGGGGGAGTACTACCTCACCGACCTGGTCGAGCTCGCCAACGCCGCCGGCTACAACGTGAGCTACGCGGTCGCGCCGGAAGTGGATGTGATGGGTGTCAACGACCGGGCGCAGCTCGCTCGGGCCGAGGCGCAGTTTCAGGAACTGCGGCGCGACGATTTCATGCGCGCGGGGGTGACGCTGAAGGATCCGGCGTCGGTGTATTTCTCGTACGACACCGAGATCGGGCGGGACGTGACGATCTTCCCGAACGTGGTGTTCGGCCCGGGCGTGAAGATTGCCGATGGGGTCGAGATCCGGGCGTTCTGCGATATCGAGGATGTGAAGATCGGCGAGGGCTCGAGCATCGGGCCGTTCGCCCGCATCCGCGGTGGCGCTGAGCTGGGCAAGGACGTGCACCTGGGCAACTTCGTCGAGGTGAAGAAGTCGGTGATCCATGACGGGGTGAAGGCCGGGCACCTGAGCTATCTCGGCGACGCCGAGATCGGGGCGAAGACCAACATCGGGGCAGGGACCATCACCTGCAATTATGATGGCGTGAACAAATCCAAGACCACCATCGGGGCGAACGCCTTCATTGGCTCGAACTCGTCGCTGGTGGCACCGGTGACTATCGGCGACGGCGCGTATATCGCTTCGGGTAGCGTCGTCACTCACAATGTCGAACCGGATGCACTGGCTATCGGCCGCGCCCGGCAAGAGAACAAGGCTGGTTATGCGCCCAAGCTGAAGGCGCGTGCCGAAGCCGTCAAACGCGCCAAAGCTGGCAAGTAGGGAGCCTCATATGTGCGGCATCGTCGGGATCATCGGGACGGAACCGGTCGCGCCGCGGCTGGTCGATGCGCTGAAGCGGCTCGAGTATCGCGGCTATGACAGCGCCGGGGTCGCGACGATCGACGGTGGCCAGATCGGCCGCCGCCGTGCCGAGGGTAAGCTCGGCAACCTCGCAGCGAAGCTGAGTTTCGAACCGCTCAACGGCAATATCGGCATCGGCCACACCCGCTGGGCGACACACGGGGCGCCGACCGAGGGCAACGCGCATCCGCACGCGACCGACAAGGTGGCGGTGGTCCACAACGGCATCATAGAGAATTTCCGCGAGCTGCTCGCCGACCTCGCCAAGGACGGCTACCTGCCGAAGACGCAGACCGACACGGAATCCGTGGCGCTGTGGGTCACCCGCGAGATCGATCGGGGCCTCGATCCCGAAATGGCGGTGGCGCGGACGCTGAAAGAGCTGCGCGGGGCCTTCGCTCTGGCCTTCATGTTCAAGGGCGAAGATGCGCTACTGATCGCGGCTCGCAGCGGTGCGCCGCTGGCCATCGGCTATGGTACAACCGAGATGTACCTGGGCTCGGACGCAATGGCGCTTGCCCCGTTCACCTCGCGGCTGAGCTATCTGCTTGACGGAGATTGGGCCGTGCTGACCAAGAGCGGCGTCACCATCCGCGATGGCTCCGACGCGATCGTGCAGCGCGAGATGCTGGTTTCGGCTGCCTCGGCGCTGCTGGTCGACAAGGGCAACCACCGCCACTTCATGGCAAAGGAAATCTACGAACAGCCCGAGACCGTCTCGCACACGCTCAGCCACTATGTGGACATGGGCGCCGAGAAGGTGGCGCTGCGCGAGACGCTGCCGTTCGATTTCGCTCGGCTGTCGCGGCTGACCATTTCGGCCTGCGGCACGGCGGCGTTTGCCGGTACGGTCGCCAAGTACTGGTTCGAGCGCTATGCGCGGCTGCCAGTCGATGTCGACGTGGCGTCGGAGTTCCGTTATCGCGAGCCGCCGCTGGAGAAGAACGGGCTGAGCCTGTTCATTTCGCAGTCGGGCGAGACGGCGGATACCCTCGCGGCGTTGCGCTATTGCGCCGGGCAGGGGCAGCACATCGCCTCGCTGCTGAACTCGCCGGAATCGACCATGGCGCGCGAGAGCCAGGTGGTATTTCCGACGCTGTGCGGTCCCGAGATCGGTGTCGCCTCGACCAAGGCGTTCACGGCGCAACTGACGGCACTCGCCAGCCTTGCGATCGCGGCGGGCGTGGCGCGGGGTACCATCGGGCCTGCGCAGGAAGCCGAACTGGTGCGGAGCCTCACCACGCTACCGGCTGCCATCTCGGCAGCGCTGGCGCTCGAGGGGCACGTCGAAGCCATCGCCAAGCGGCTGTCCAAGGCCAAGGACGTGCTCTATCTCGGCCGCGGCCAGATGTTCCCGATTGCCATGGAAGGCGCTCTGAAGCTCAAGGAACTGAGCTACATCCACGCTGAAGCTTATCCGGCGGGCGAACTCAAGCACGGACCCATCGCCCTGGTCGACGAACTGATGCCGGTGATCGTCGTCGCGCCGTCCGACGAGCTGATGGCCAAGACCCTTTCCAACATGCAGGAAGTCGCGGCCCGTGGTGGCAAGATCATTTTGATCACTGACGAAGTCGGGCAGCAGAGCGTGGGTCCCGACGTGGCGGAGGTTATCGTGCTCCCTAAGGTCGCGAGCTTCGTGGCGCCGATCCTGGCGACGATCCCGGTGCAGTTGCTGGCCTATCACACCGCCTCGTTCATGGGCACGGACGTCGACCAGCCGCGCAATCTCGCCAAGAGCGTCACGGTTGAATAAGCCATTCTTCGAGGCAGAGCCCGAACTGAACGTTCATGGCGAGCCGCTGAAGCCGTGTTCGCTCAACCCGCTGACCGGGTTCTTCCGTAACGGCCATTGCATGACTGGGCCGGAGGATGTCGGCCGGCACACGGTGTGCGCCGAGATGACGGCCGAGTTCCTGGCGTTCTCGAAGTCCCGCGGCAACGACCTCAGCACACCGATCCCTGAATATGCGTTCCCGGGCCTCCAGCCGGGCGATCGTTGGTGCCTCGTCGCCTTGCGCTGGATCGAGGCCCTGGAGGCCGGGATGGCGCCCAAGGTCGTGCTCGAGGCGACGCACTAGTCAGTGCTCGAATATGTCGAGCTCGAGGTGCTGAGGAAGTACGCGATCGACTAGTCGGGGATGAGGCGCTTCCCGAAGCTGTAGGATGCGTGCTGCTCGTAGCCTTGGCGCGCGTAGTAGGCGGCGACGGCCTCATTCTCGGCGCGAACCAGCAGGTTGAGCTTGGGGCAGCCCATTGCGGTGAGTAACCGTTCGAGTTCGGCGAGAAGCGCGGCGCCGTAG
The DNA here is from genome assembly GCF_056405135.1 of Devosia sp. P1_H9. Taxonomy (NCBI): domain Bacteria; kingdom Pseudomonadati; phylum Pseudomonadota; class Alphaproteobacteria; order Hyphomicrobiales; family Devosiaceae; genus Devosia; species Devosia sp. P1_H9. Next base: position 304,486 of record NZ_JBFUCQ010000002.1, on the reverse strand, counting down.
CCCTTGCCAGCATGCCCCTCGGATGCCGCGAGATAATAGACCGAGCCGCGATGTCCATCGTAGCCGCCCATGGCGGTCGCAACGATCTGTCCGTCCAACTCGCCGACGAGGAACAGCTCGGGCTGCACGGCGAGCTTGCGCTCGATGTCCTTCAGCGGATCGTTCCAGGGCCGCGTCAGGCCACGGGCCTGCCACAGCGCAATGACCGCGTCGGTATCGCGGCGTTCGAAGGGGCGGATATGCATGGGGCTAGCCCGCTCTCAGCAAAGGGATCGCGAGGTCTTTGCGGAACAGATAGAGCAGGGTGCGCAGCGCCTCGCCATCGGTACCCGTAAGTCCGGGGTTACGCGTCAGCGCATCCTTGGCGTCTTCGTGAGCCCACTCGAGCAGATGGCGGTGCACGTCGGGGACGGCGAGGTGGTAGCCGGGCATGCCGGATTGGCGGGTGCCGAGCACGTCGCCCTGGCCACGGAGCTCGAGGTCCTTCTCGGCGATGATGAAGCCGTCTTCGGTGCCCTTGGTGGTTTCGAGCCGAGCCTTGGCGGTTTCGCTCAGCGGTTCCTTGTAGAGCAGCAGGCAGGCCGAGCGCTGGCTGCCGCGTCCGACGCGGCCGCGGAGCTGGTGGAGCTGCGCGAGGCCGAAGCGTTCGGCATGCTCGATGATCATGATGGTGGCATTGGGGACGTCGACGCCGACTTCGATGACGGTGGTGGCGACGAGGACCTTGGCTTCGTTGCGCTGGAAGCGGTCCATCGCTTCCGCCTTGGCGGCAGCGCTCATGCGGCCATGGATGAGGACCACCTGCTCGCCGAAGACCTTCTTCAGCTCCGCGAAGCGATCCTCAGCGGCGACGACTTCGAGATGCTCGCTCTCCTCGACCAGCGGGCAGACCCAGAAGGCTTGCGCGCCTTCCTCGATGCGTGAGGCGAGCCGCTGGATCACTCGGTCGTACTCACCGATCGACAGCACGGCGGTGTCGATCGGCTGCCGGCCGCGCGGTTTTTCGCGCAGGATGCTGACGGCCATGTCGCCGAAATGGGTGAGCACCAGTGTGCGTGGGATCGGGGTGGCCGTCATGACGAGGAGGTCGGCGTGCGAACCCTTATCGCTGAGCGCGAGGCGCTGGTGGACGCCGAAGCGGTGCTGCTCGTCGACGACGGTCAGGCCCAGGTTGTGGAACTCGACGCCGGACTGGAACAGCGCGTGGGTGCCGACGACGATGCTGGTCGAGCCATCGGCAATGCCCGAGAGCACGGCGCGGCGCTCGGCGGCGGTCATCTTGCCGGTGAGCAGCACGATGCCGAGACCGACCTGGTCGCACAGCGGTTTCAGCGTCTTGTAGTGCTGGCTGGCGAGGATTTCGGTCGGCGTCATCAGCGCGGACTGCGCGCCACTTTCGGCCATGCCGGCCATCGCCATCAGCGCCACCACGGTCTTGCCGGCGCCGACATCGCCCTGCAGCAGGCGGGACATGCGCTCGGGCGCGGCGAGGTCGTTGCGGATGTCCTCGACGGCGAGGCGCTGCCCTTCGGTGAGGGTATAGGGCAGGGCGGCCTGCACCTTGGCGGTGATCTCGCCGGTAAACGTGCGGGCGATGCCACGGGGGGCGATGAGCTGTGAGCGGACGATGAGGAGGGCGAGCTGGGCGGCGAGGTACTCATCATAGGCGAGGCGCATGCGGTTCTTCGACCAGAGCTGTGCGTCCTCCGGATCAACCGGCGCATGCGACGAAGTCATGGCGGCGCGGAAGGTGGGCCAGCCGAACTCGGTGATACGCTGGGCGGGCATCCATTCGGGGAGATCGGGCAACGACTCGAGCACCTGGCGGGTGAGCTTGATCAGGGCGCGGGAACTCAGGCCCTGGGTGAGCGGATAGACCGGCTCGACCAGCGGCACGTCCTCGAACTTGTCGGCCTCGACGACGTAGTCGGGGTGGGTGATCTGTTTTTCGCCCTGGAAGAAGCCGATGGTGCCGGAGACGTAGCGCGTCTCGCCGACCGGCAGGAGTTTCTCCACCCAGCCGCCCTGTGCCCGGAAATACACCAGCTGGATCTCGCCGGTCTCGTCATGCGCGAACACGCGGTGTGGGATGTTCGGACGACCCTTGGGCGGCGGCTGATGGCGGTCGATGTGGAGCTTCAGCGTCGCGATGTTGTTGTGTATGGCGCCGGCGATGCCATCCATGCGGCGGCGATCGACGATGCCGGTCGGCATGTGCATCAACAGGTCGAGCGCGATCGCTTCCTGTCCCTCGGGCGCGCCGAAGAAGCGGGTGAGCAGCGCGGACAGTTGCGGCCCCACGCCCTTGATGGAGTGGAGCGAGCGAAACAACGGATCGAGGGCAGCCGGGCGGGACACGAGTCGGGGAACCTCCGGCCCAGAATCTAGCCGAGACAGTTCAGGTCTGCCACGTGACAGAGGCTCGATATCCGCGTAAACACGCCATCCACATCCCCGAGACCACCCAATCATGGCCCTTCAAAAAGACGCCGGTGAAGAATTGTCTATGCGGCTCCGGCGCCTCCGCTATCGCGCCTGGCATCGCGGCACCAAGGAGATGGACCTGATGCTCGGGCCCTACGCAGACGCCCGGCTGGGAGGGATGGAGGTGGCGGAACTCGACCGCTTCGAGACGTTTCTGGAGGAGGCCGACACCGATCTCCTGAAGTGGCTGATGGGCCAGGAGCCCATACCCGCCGACGCCGATGCCGACCTGCTCGCCGACCTGCTCAAGTTCAGAACCGCCAAATGACCGACCAGCGCGCCGACCGCACGATCGCCAATGTCCCCGACGGCATGCAGCCGGTGGTGCTCGCGCGCCTGGTCGAGGACCGGCTGAAGGCCGCACCCGATGCGACCGTGAGCGCGGTGTTCGTCGCCCGCGACGGCCGGCGGCTGCAGCGCATGGTGGAGATCCTCGAGCAGATGATGCCGGGGCACCAGATCCTGACGCTGCCGGCATGGGACTGCCTGCCGTATGACCGCGTGTCGCCGAACGGAGTGACCATCGCGGCGCGGATGACGACGCTGTCGACCGTCGCCAGCGGTGCGGCGAAAGGCGCGATCGTCCTCACCACGGTCAACGCGCTGGTGCAGAAGTTGCCGCCGCGCGACGCGGTTGCGGGGATGAGCTTTGCCGCTGCGGCAGGGCAGGTGGTGGACAGCGAGAAGCTGATCGCCTGGGCCTCGGGCAACGGCTACCTGCGCGTGCCGACGGTGCGCGAGACAGGTGAATACGCGGTGCGTGGCGGGTTGATCGACCTCTATCCGGCCGGCGTCGAGTTTCCGCTGCGCTTCGACTTCTTCGGGAAGCAACTGGAGACCATCCGGACCTTCGACCCGGACACTCAGCGCACCACCGGCAACCTGAAGCGCATCGCGCTGGCGCCGATGAGCGAAGTGCTCCTCAGCGACGAGGCGATCCGTCGCTTCCGGGCACGCTACACCACGATGTTCGGCGGAAATACCGTCGATGATCCGCTCTATGCGGCGGTGAGCGCTGGGCAGCGCTACCCGGGCGTCGAGCACTGGATGGCGTTTTTCTACGACGAGTTGGACCACCTCGGCGCCTATGCCGGCGATGCACCGTTCGTGTTCGACGATCAGGCGAGGGAAGCGTTCGCCGACCGGCAGACACAGGTTTCCGACTACTATCAGGCGCGTGAGGATGCGCGGCACGAGAAGCAGTCCTCGCAGGGCGCCGCGCCATACAAGCCGGTACCGCCAGCGCAGCTCTACGAGATGGAGCGGCACCCCTACGCGCTGGCACCGGACGGGGGCGTGGTGCAGCTGTCGCCGTTCGCGACGCCCGACATGAAGCATGCCGACGATGCCGGTGGGCGCGTAGCGCCGAGCTTCGCCGCAGAGCGGCAGGCGCAGGACGTCAACCTGTTCGAGTCGGTGGTGAACCTGTTCCGCGCCGAGCGGAAGAAGGCGCGGAAGACCATCATCGCGTGCTGGTCGGAAGGTTCCCGCGACCGCATGGCGCAGGTGCTCGCCGATCATGGTCTTGCGCATCCGCGCCTGGCCGAGAACTGGCGCGACGCGGAGACGACATCGCCGGAGACCACGGCGCTGGTCGTGCTGGGGCTCGAGACCGGCTTCCAGACCGACGACATGCTGGTGCTGTCCGAGCAGGACATCCTCGGCGAACGCCTGCTGCGGCCACAGAAGCGTAAGAGGGCCTCGGATGCGCTGACCGAAGCCGCTGGCCTCGCCGCTGGCGACCTCGTGGTGCACGTCGATCACGGCATCGGGCGGTTCCTCGGGCTAAAGACCATCGAGGTGCAGGGCGCGCCGCACGATTGCGTCGAGATCGAGTACGCGCAGAACACCAAGCTCTATCTGCCGGTCGAAAATATCGAGCTGCTGTCGCGCTATGGCGCAGATGCGATCATCGAGCTCGATAAGCTCGGCGGCGTGGCGTGGCAGGCCAAAAAGAGCAAGCTAAAGAAGCGCATCCGCGACATGGCGGAGCAACTGATCAAGATCGCAGCGCTGCGGCAGCTGTCGACCGTGCAGCCGATGGACGTGCAGCCGGGGCTCTATGAGGAGTTCGCGGCTCGCTTCCCCTACGACGAGACCGAGGATCAACTGGCGGCGATCAACGCTGTGTTCGAGGACCTGTCGTCGGGTCGCGTGATGGACCGGCTGGTGTGCGGCGACGTCGGCTTCGGCAAGACCGAGGTGGCGCTGCGGGCCGCGTTCGCAGTGGCGATGTCAGGGCGGCAGGTGGCGGTGGTGGTGCCGACGACGCTGCTGTCGCGGCAGCACTTCAAGACCTTCACCGAGCGCTTCTCCGGGTTGCCGCTTAGGATCAGGCAGGCGTCGCGTCTGGTCTCTTCGACCGAGCTGAAATCGACGAGGGAAGAGCTGACCAAGGGCACCGTCGACATTGTCATCGGCACCCACGCGCTGCTCGCGAAATCTATCCAGTTCAAGGATCTCGGGCTTCTCATCATCGACGAGGAGCAGCACTTTGGCGTCGGCCACAAGGAGCGGCTAAAGGAGCTGAAGGGCAATGTGCACGTCCTGACGCTGACCGCGACACCGATCCCGCGCACCCTGCAGCTGGCGCTCACCGGCGTGCGCGACCTGTCGCTCTTGGCGACGCCCCCGATCGACCGCCTGGCCATCCGCACGTTCGTTTCGCCGTTCGATCCGCTGAGCGTGCGCGAGGCACTGCTGCGCGAGAAGTATCGTGGCGGACAGGCGTTCTACGTGGTGCCCAAGATCAAGGACCAGCCCGATATCGCCGAGTTCCTGCGCCAGCAGGTGCCGGAGGTCAGCTACGTCGTGGCCAACGGCCAGATGCCGCCGAGCGAGCTCGACGACATCATGAACAACTTCTACGACGGCAAGTTCGACGTGCTGGTGGCCACCACGATCGTCGAATCGGGCCTCGATATCCCGAACGCCAACACGCTGGTGGTGCACCGGGCCGACAATTTCGGGCTCGCGCAGCTGTACCAGATCCGCGGCCGCATCGGCCGGGCCAAGCAGCGAGCCTATGCGCTGTTCACGATACCGCCTGACCGCAAGCTCAACGACACCGCCGAGCGGCGCCTGACCGTGCTGCAGTCGCTCGAGACGCTGGGGGCAGGTTTCCAGTTGGCGAGCCACGATCTCGATATCCGCGGCGCCGGCAACCTGCTTGGCGACGAGCAGTCGGGCCACATCCGCGAGGTCGGTTTCGAACTCTACCAGGCGATGCTGGAGGAGGCCGTTGCGGCGCTGCGCGATGGCGATGCCGAGTACGAGGATCGCGGTGAGTGGAGCCCGACAATTTCGCTGGGCATGCCGGTGATGATCCCCGAGTACTACGTGCCGGACCTGCAATTGAGGATGCAGCTCTATCGCCGACTCGGCGATCTCTCGGACGCACGAGAGATCGATGCGGCCGGTGCCGAGCTGATCGACCGCTTCGGGCCGTTGCCGGAAGAGGTCGAGGCGCTGCTGAAGGTCATCCTCGTGAAGGCGCTGTGCCGCACGGCCAATGTCGAGAAGGTGGATGCCGGCCCGAAGGGCGCGGTCGTGACCCTGCGGCACAAGGAATTCCCGAACCCCGCCGGACTGGTACGCATGGTCTCCGACCCGCAGATGCAGGTCCGGATCAAACCCGATCAGAAACTCGTGTTCAGTCGTGACTGGCCGAGTCCGGAGGCGCGGCTGAAGGGAACGGCGGCAATTCTGTCAAGGATGGCCCGGCTGGCCTCGGAGTCAGGCGCTGCGGCAACACTTGCAGGTTAAAGCTTTCGGAAGCCCTCTCGGTCATGTTATTGCCGCGTTTCGTGCCTTGAAGAGCGCACGAACAAGGGTGGCCGGGAGAGCCACCGATGGTAGGACACCACAAGGAAATTCAATGACCCTCAAAAAGCTCGTCGTTGCTGGTTTCGCGGTCGCCGCACTGATGATGCCCTCTTTCGGGGCGCTCGCGCAGGACGCCGCCCCGGCAGCCCCCGCCGAGGGTGCGGCCGCACCGGCGGCGCCTGCTGCTGATGCAGCCGCCGCGCCGGCAGCCGCTGCCAACCCGGGCCAGAACTGGCTCAAGGTCTGCGACCCGATCGACGGCGGAAAGCAGGCTTGCATTATGCGCCAGGTCGTCGTCGCCAACGGCCAGTTCCTCGGCTCGTTCCTGTTGCGCGACGATCCGGGCCAGGAGAGCCGTCTGCTCGCCGTTGCGGCGGTGCCGCTCGGGGTGCTGCTGCCCTTCGGCCTCACCTGGCAGATCGATGGCGGCAAGCCGATCCGCGTGCCGTTCATGCTCTGCGATCCGCAGAGCTGCGCCACCCAGCTGGTGATCAACGAGGCCTACGTGAACAGCCTCAAGAAGGGCGGCGTGCTGAAGCTCACCGCCAAGAATCGCCAGAACAAGGACCTCGTGATCGACATCACGCTGGCCGGCTTCACCACCGTCTATGACGGCGAGGCGGCGATGACCTTCGACGAGTTCAACAAGCAGTCGACCGCGCCGACCGCGCTGGAAAAGCAGCTGCAGGATCGCGCCGAAGAACTGCGCAAGCAGCTCGGCACCGATGGCGCTGCTCCGCCGGCGACGCCTCCCGCACAGTAAGCGGGTCCGACGATTGAATTGAAAAGGGCGCCCTCGGGCGCCCTTTTTTGTGTCAGCGGCTGCCCATGCCGAGGCCGAAGGCCTGCTTGCGTAGCGGCGGCAGCAGGCGCAACGCCCAGAGGCCGCCAGCGCGCAGCGCTTGTGCCGGCAGGAAGTCGCTGAGCAGGGAGCGGAACAGCGCGTCGACCATGCCGCCGGTGCGCTCGAGATCGTCGGCGCGGCGGGCGGCGTAGTCGGTGCTGACGGCGTTGGGCCAGCCGGGAGCGCCGCGGTCCACGTTTATGAGCGACGCAGCGAGGTCCGCGACATCGCGCAGGCCGAGATTGAGCCCCTGGGCGCCGATGGGCGGGAAGGCGTGCGCTGCCTCGCCGGCTAGCACGATGCCATCCATGCCGGCCCGCTCGACGGTGAGCGTCGAGAGCAGGAACATGTGCGCCGGCGTCAGCAGCTTGATGTCGCCGAACAGCCGCTGCGATTTCTTGAGGAAGATCTCGCGCAGCCCTTCCGGGCCGGCGGCCTGCGCTGTCTTCAGGACCTCGCGATCGTCGATCCAGACGAGGTTGGCGCGGGCGTCGCCGGCAGGGACCAGGGTGAACGGCCCCTGCTCGTAATGGAACTCGACGGAAGCGCCGCCGAGCGGCCGGCCGAGCTCCAGGTCGCAGACCAATGCCGACTGGGTAAAGCCGTGCTCGCGGGCGCGGAAATCCGTGGCGACGCGCACCAGCGACTTCTTGCCGTCCGAGCCGACCACCAGCGGCGCTTCGATGATGCCGCCATCGGCGAGGGTGAGCACCCAGCCGTTGTCGCCGCGATCGATGCTGGAGAGGGCCACTTCGCGCGTCTCGAGATTGTCGAGCGCTGCACGCGCCGCCTCGAAGGCTTCGAGCAGCTTGATGTTGGGGAAGTTCCAGCCGAAGGCATCGAGGCCCGCGTCCTTGCTGTCGAACAGCGTCTCCGGCGCCCGGATCAGCCGATCGGTGGCATCGATGATGCGGATCTGGGTCAGCGGGTGGCCCAGCGCGGCAGGATCGGTGACGAGGCCGGAAGCGCGGAGGTAGTCGACGCTCGGCCCCATCAGGGCGGAGGTGCGGCGATCGGGCGGCCCCTTGGGCGCGAGGTGGACGGTACGCAGCCCGGCGCGCGCTACGGCGACCGCGGCAGCGACCCCGGCGAGCCCACCACCCACGACGACAGCTTCGGGCGCGCCGCTCATCGGGCCAGCGCCAGCCGCTTGTCGCGTCCGCTCGGGATGATCAACGCACCGGCATAGGAGCCGGCGAACATCGCAAGCAGGAACAGCAGCAGGTTGTCCGGCCAGAAGGCGATCAGCGAGATAGCCGGGCCCGGGCAGATGCCCGACATGCCCCAGCCGATGCCGAACAGCGCGGCGCCACCGACCAGCGGGGCGTCGATATGGTGGAACTCGGGCTCATGGAACTGCGCATCGAACAGCGGCGCCTGGCGCCGGCGGCCGATGCGGATGGCAACGAACATCACCCCGATCGCCGCGACGATGACGAAGGCTAGGCTCGGATCCCAGCCGCCGGTGGGGATGGCGGTGAAGTCGAGGAAGCGCAGCACCTTCAGGGGATCCACCATCTGCGAGATGTAGAGCCCGGCACCGAACAGCAGGCCGCTGACGGCGGCGGTGGCGAGATAGGGGAGGCGGATGGAGGCGGCCATGTCAGACGATCCCGGTGATGGCGACAGTGAGGATAGCAACGGAAAAGAACACGCCGACCGCGACGAACGAGCGCCTCGATAGCCGCGCGATACCGCAGACGCCGTGGCCGGAGGTGCAGCCGTTGCCGATCTTGGTGCCGAATCCGATCAGCAGGCCCGACGCAGCGATCCAGAGCGGGGCAGGGATGCCCCAGCCCGCCGGAGGTGCGGCAAGCTGCGCCGGCTGACCGCGGGGACCGCCGACGCCCAATCCTGGGAAGAGGTACGACGCCGCAAGGGCGCCTAGTACCAGAGCCGCGAGGAACACCAGGCGCCACACAACGGTGCGCGCCGGCGGCAGCAACTGCCCAAAAATCCCAGAGATGCCGGCGATGCGGCCGTTGCCGAGCCACAGCACCGCCGAGGCGAGCCCGATGAGCACACCGCCAATCAAGGCGGGGATAGGAGAGAACGAGTCCATTGAGGAACTTTCGAATGGGATCTGGCACTTACAGTATCAGCGGCAGGGTCGACGGACCAGCTTCGGCACGATGCGATCATCCCACGGCCAGGGGGCGCGGTGAAAAACCGCACCCTGTGCTGAGCGGGCCGCGAACTCTTTCAACTGTGGGCTCAGCGCCCTAAGTATGTCGCCACGCCAAAAACAAAACGGAGCTGTCGATGCTGGAACTCCTCTACGATCCCAACGTGTGGGCCGCCTTCCTGACCCTCACCGTGATGGAGATCGTTCTCGGCATCGACAACATCGTCTTCATCTCGGTACTGGTTTCGCGCCTACCCAAGGAGCAGGCCGACAGGGCCCGCCGCCTCGGCCTGTCGCTGGCGCTGATCTTCCGCATCCTGCTGTTGCTGGTGATTTCGTGGGTCATCGGCCTGACCCAGCCGGTATTTGACTTCAATGGCTTTGCCCCGTCGTGGAAGGACCTCATCCTCATCGCCGGTGGCGCCTTCCTGATCTACAAGGCGACGCACGAGATGCATGCCGAGATCGAGGAGCCGCACGAGCCGGACCTGAAGAAGCAGGCGAGTATGGCCTTCGCCGCGATCATCAGCCAGATCATCGTGATCGACATGGTGTTCTCGATCGACTCGATCGTCACGGCAGTCGGCATGGCCGACCATGTCGAGGTGATGATCGCCGCGGTGATCGTCGCGGTCGGCATCATGTTCGTGGCGTCCGGCCCGGTGGCCGACTTCGTCGCCAAGCATCCGACCACCAAGATGCTGGCGCTGGCCTTCCTGCTGCTGATCGGCGTGTCGCTGGTCGGCGATGGCCTCGGCTTCCACATTCCCAAGGGCTATATCTACGCCGCGATGGGCTTCTCGGTGCTGGTCGAAGCGATCAACATCATTGCCAAGGAGCGCCGGAACAAGCGCGCCGCCGCAGCCGGCCTGCCGCACAAGGCCGCCGCCGCCGCGCTGGTGCCGGCAAACGCCGCCGCTGAAGCGATCGCGCCGTCCAAGCCGAAGCCCAAATCCACGCCGTCGTCGCGCGCCCGCGCGAAGCCCAAGTCAGCGCCGAGGAAGTAAGCCATGAGCCGCGCCTTCGTCGTCCGAGAGTATGGTGGCCCCGAGCAGCTGAAGCTCGAACAGGTCGAAGTTGGTGCGCCCGGCGAAGGGCAGCTCAAGATCCGCAACAAGGCGATCGGGCTCAACTTCGTCGATGTCTACCAGCGCACCGGGCTCTACAAGACGCCACTACCGTTCACCGCGGGCAACGAGGGGGCCGGCGAGGTGATCGCTGTCGGTCCGGGCGTTGCCGGCTTCAAGGTCGGCGATCGCATCGCCTATCAGGGACCAGTAGGGGCCTATGCCGACGAGCGATTGCTGCCGGCCGAGAAGGCCGTGCATCTGCCGGACGGCATCAGCTACGAGGTGGCCGCCGCCGCGTTGCTGAAGGGCGCCACCGCATTCTACCTGCTGCACTGGACGCATGAGCTGAAGGCGGGCGAGACCATCCTAGTCCACGCGGCCGCCGGCGGCACCGGGCAGATCCTCACGCAGTGGGCCAAGGCCATCGGCGCCAATGTCATCGGCACCGCCGGCTCCGAGGAGAAGTGCGAGATCGTTCGCAAGAACGGCGCCGACCTAGCGATCAACTACAAGACCGACGACTTCGTGGCGCGGGTGAAGGAGTTCACCGGGGGCAAGGGCGTCGACGTGGTCTATGACGGGGTGGGGCAGGCGACGTTCGAGCCGTCGCTCGACTGCCTCAAGGTGCGTGGCCTGATGGTCAGCTTCGGCAACGCCTCGGGCCCCGTGTCGATCCCAAAGCTCGGCATCCTTGCCGAGAAGGGGTCGCTTTATGTCACGCGACCGACTGGGGCGGGGTACTTCCGTACGGCGGAAGACCTGCGCATCGCCGCAGATGCACTGTTCAACCTCATCGAGCTGGGCAAGATCAAGATCGCCATCGACCAGACTCGCCCCCTCGCCGAAGCCGTGGAAGCGCAGAAGGCGCTCGAGGCGCGGGCCACCACCGGCTCGACGCTGCTCTTGCCGTAAGGCGCGGCTGACGCTAAACGCGTGACCGTCGGGCAGGTGGCAGAGCGGTTGATTGCTCCGGTCTTGAAAACCGGCGAACGTGAAAGCGTTCCGGGGGTTCGAATCCCTCCCTGCCCGCCATTCCACCAGATCGACAGCCGGAGCGACCGGACGGATGCCCGGTCGCCAAGAGCCGACTAGCGCCAGCCGAGCGCGGGCGCTACGTGGGTCAGGATGGATTCGATTACGTGGGCGTTGTAGTCGACGCCCAGCTGGTTGGGGACGGTGAGCAGCAGCGTGTCGGCGGCCTTGATGGCTTCGTCTTCGGCCAGTTCCTTGACCAGCACGTCGGGCTCGGCGGCGTAACTGCGGCCGAAGACCGCCTGCTTGCCCGGCTCGATGTAGCCGAAATGGTCCTGGCTCTGGCCATCGCCGCCGAAATAGGCGCGGTCCATGTCGTTGACCAAAGCGAAGATCGAGCGGCTGACCGAGACGCGCGGCGTACGCGTGTGGCCCGCATCGGCCCAGGCCTTGCGGTAGGCGGCGATTTGCTCGGCCTGCTGGATGTGGAAGGGCTTGTCGGACTCGGCCATGACGAGGGTCGAGCTCTGCAGGTTCACCCCGAGCGTGCCGGCCCATTGCGCCGTGGGGGTCGTCGCGGCGCCCCACCAGATGCGGTCGCGCAATCCCTCCGAATGGGGCTCGAGACGCAGCAGCCCGGGCGGATTGGCAAACATCGGCCTCGGGTTGGGCTGCGCGAAGCCCTTGCCCTGCAGCACGTCTAGGAAGACCTCGGCATGGCGGCGGGCCATGTCGGCGTCGGTCTTGCCTTCCTCTGGGGCGTAGCCGAAGTAGCGCCAGCCATCGATTACCTGCTCGGGCGAGCCACGGCTGATGCCGAGCTGCAGGCGGCCGCCGGCGATGATGTCGGCGGCGCCGGCGTCCTCTGCCATGTAGAGCGGGTTCTCGTAGCGCATGTCGATGACAGCGGTGCCGATCTCGATGCGGCTGGTCTTGGCGCCAACGGCCGCCAGCAGCGGGAACGGTGAAGCCAGCTGCCGCGCGAAATGGTGGACCCGGAAATAGGCGCCGTCAGCCCCCAGCTCTTCGGCCGCGACCGCAAGGTCGATGGACTGCAGCAAGGCGTCGGAAGCCGACCGGGTCTGCGACTGCGAGGAGGGCGTCCAATGCCCAAACGAGAGAAAACCGATCTTCTTCAATGTCGTACAACCTCGAGTTTTCGCGGAAAGGGCGGCTCACCATCGGGCGGCGCGGCCTTATCACGGTATTCTGTCGACGGCATTTAGCAAGAACCGGGCGCCGACGCGACCCTTGACAGTCCTTGCGAAAGAGAGCGCCGTAACTTGTCTGCCGGATCACGGCGGCATCAGGCTCATCGCCCGTTCTTCAACCGAAGGGGACTGACATGCCAAACCACGTCTACAAGAAGATCGATCTCGTCGGCTCGTCGTCGGTGTCCATCACCGACGCCGTCGAGGGGGCCATCGCGCGGGCCAGCAAGACCACGAGGAACCTCGAATGGTTCGAGGTCGAGCAGGTGCGTGGCTCCATCTTCGAGGGGAAGGTCGCCCAGTATCAGGTGGTGCTGAAGGTCGGCTTCCGCATCGAAGATCCGAGCTGATCGCTTACGGGCGCACCCACTGGGTCTGCACCACGCCACGGTCGATCAGTTCCATGTCGCGAGCTTCGAGGCCTGCGCCGGGAAGGACAAAGCGCGGGTGTCCTTTGCTGAAGCAGGGGATGCCATCCTCGAGGCTGAGCCCACGGACTTCCGACAGCACGAAGCGGTCGTAGAAGGGGATGAAGTGGTCGAACGTGCCGGTCCCGCCGGTGATGGCGATCACGCCTTTGGCGATGCCGAGGCGCTCCAGCACCACGCCGATCTCCATGCCGGACGGGTTCCACAGCGTGGTCAGCGCGTCGTCCGGATCGGGCCGCAGGTCGGCCACGGAGCGGCTGAGCACGAGACGGCGACGGCCGGGATTGGGATGCCGTGTGTGCCCGAGCCGGCCCAGCACCACCAACGCCGCCGCGTCGAGCGCCGCCTGGAAGATGCGCCAGTCGGCCTCATTGCGCAGCGCCGGTGGCATGGTGCCGCCGGCGGCGGCGATCATGCCGTCCACCGAGACGATGGCGTGGCCTTCGACGATGACGCTGGAGTCGGGAATGGACATGATCCGGCTCTAGCGCGCCGCACGACCGGCAGCAAATGGAGATTGGGGCTTTCGGCGCGGCGGGCCCATGCTAGGTCAGGAGCGTGAGCGTCCGGAGCCCAAATTTGACACCGCTGATCCTGCCACTGGGCGACCGGGGACTGCTGGTGCGGTTCGGCGAGACGCTGTCCGACGAGGCCAACCGCGCGGCGATTGACCTTGCGACGCGGGTTGAGGCAGCAGACGTTCCCGGTGTCGTCGAGGTAGTGCCGAACCTTGTCTCGGTGCTGCTGCGTTACGAGCCCGCGACGATCACTTTCGACCGACTGGCTGGTGAGGTGCGGCTACTGATCTCCGGTCCGGGTAACGCGGTGCCCCCTGGGAGGCGGCACAAGGTGGCGGTGACGTTCGATGGCGCGGACCTCGAGGAGGTGGCGAGTCTTGCGAAGCTGTCGGCTACAGCATTCGTCGCGGGCCACAACGTCGCGCCGCTGCGCGTGCTGGCGACCGGGTTTGCCCCGGGGTTCATCTATTGCGGCATGCATGCGGAGGCACTGGTCGTGCCGCGGCGCACGGTCGTGCGACGGCAGGTGCCGGCTGGTACCGTGCTGTTTGCGGCGGGGCAGACGGCGATAACGTCGACGCCGATCCCGACCGGGTGGCATGTCATCGGCCGCACCGGCTTTCGGAATTTCGATCCTGCTCGTGAACCACCAACGACGGTGCGCGCCGGCGACCAGATTCGCTTCGAGGTTGCCTCGTGATCTCGATCCGCATCGTTCGTGCCGGGCCGCTGGTAACACTGCAGGATGGTGGGCGGCCGGGGCTGCTGCGACATGGGATCAGCGCCTCGGGTCCAATGGATCGCGCGGCGTTCGAGCGCGCCGGGGGCTGGCTCGGCGCGGCTGGGGCGACCGGGATCGAGTTCACGATGGCAGGGTTGAGCTTTGCGGTCGGCGGCAACGTGAGCATGGCCTGCGATGGTGGAGTGTTCGAACTGAGCATCGACGACGTGGCTCAATCCTGGCCGACGCGGGCGGTGCTGAAGGCGGATGCCGTAGTCGACATCAGGCCGGGCCCGGCGGGCAATTATGGCTATCTGCGGTTCGATCGGGAGATCGACGTGCCCTTGGTGATGGGCAGCCGGTCCACCAGTTCGATCGCCGGGATTGGCGGGTATGGTGGACGGGCCCTGATGGCTGGTGATCTCCTGAGCCTCGGCGACCCGTCGCCCCGGCGTCCATCGCAACATCCGCGGCCGACACCGGTGACGGATGGCCCCATTCGTATCGTCTGGGGCATCCACGCCGATCGCTTCTCCGCCGTGACGCGTCAGCGGTTCGTTACGGAAAGCTTCGTCGTGTCGCCGCAGTTGGACCGGATGGGGGTGCGACTGGGAGACCGCGGTGGGGTGTTCGCCGATGCGAAGATACTGTCGCTGGTTTCCGATGCCGTGGTGCCGGGGGATATCCAGATCCTCGGCGATGGAACACCGATCGTGCTGATGCGGGATCACCAGCCGACCGGGGGCTATCCGCGGATCGCGACCGTTGCATCGGCGGATTTCGATCGGTTCGCGCAGTTGCGGCCAGGGGCCGAGGTGCGGTTCGAGCCAGTGACGGTGGCGCATGCTGAAGGACTGAAGCGGTGAACGAACTCGATCTCAATGCCGACCTTGGCGAGGGCATGCCGCACGATGCGGCGCTGCTCGACATCGTCTCGTCGGCCTCGATTGCCTGTGGCGGGCACGCAGGCGACGAGACGACGATGCGGTTGGCCCTGCGCGCTGCCAAGGCGCGCGGCGTGGCGGTGGGGGCGCATCCGGGGTTTGCCGATCGCGAGCATTTCGGACGGCGTCGGCTGTTCCTGCCGCCGGAGGAGCTTGACGAGCAGGTGCGCAGCCAGGTGCAGATGCTGGTGGAGTTCGCCGAGGAGGAAGGTGTCCCGGTGCGGTATCTGAAGCTGCACGGTGCGCTGGCCAACATGGCCGCCGAAGAGCCGGCGGTGGCGGCGTTGTGCTTCGCCTCGGTCACCGGACTGGTGCCGGGGCTGTCGGTGCTGGCGATCGACGACAGTGCACAGGTCGAGGTGGCGGAGACGCTTGGCTATCCGGTGGTGCGGGAGGCGTACGCCGATCGGGCCTATCAGCCCCACGGGCTACTGGTGCCGCGGTCGGAGTCGGGGGCGGTGCTGCACGACGCTGGCGCGATTGCAGAGCGGGCAGTGCGGCTGGCGCGGGCTGGGGAGTTGGTGGCGATCGACGGGTCGGTGATCCAGACCCGGGCCACCTCGCTCTGCATTCACGGCGATACCGAGGAGGCGGTAGCGATTGCGCGCGCCGTGCGGCAGGCGCTGCAGGCGGAAGGGATCGCGATCCGCGCGCCTTACTGAGGTTGCACCGGCGCGCGACTTGTTCCATATCGGCGGCTCCAGCCCAAGGAGCCTCCATGACCGCCAAGATCATCGACGGAAAGACCTATGCCGAGGGGCTGCGCGCGCGCATCGCCGGCCATGTCGAGCGGCTGAAGCGGGAGCACGACGTGACGCCGGGGCTGGCTGTGGTGATCGTCGGGCATGATCCCGGTAGCCAGATCTATGTGAGTCAGAAAGCCAAGCAGACCGTCGAGGTCGGCATGCACTCGGAAAAGTACGAGCTGCCCGAGGACGCTTCGGAGGCCGAAGTGCTGGCGCTGGTCAAGAACCTCAACGAGGATCCGGCCATCCACGGCATCCTGGTGCAGCTGCCGCTGCCCAAGCAGATCGACCCCAACAAGGTCATCGCCACCATCTCGCCGGACAAGGATGTCGACTGCTTCACCCCGGCTAGTGTCGGCAAGGTGCAGATCGGCCTTCCCGGCCCGGTATCGTGCACGCCTCTCGGCTGCCTGATGCTGCTGCGCGACACGCTCGGCTCGCTCGAAGGACTGAACGCAGTGATCGTCGGGCGCTCGAACCTCGTCGGCAAGCCCATGGCGCAACTGCTGCTGCGCGAGAACTGCACGGTGACGGTGGCGCACTCCAAGACCAAGGATCTCGCGGACGTTGTGCGCCGGGCCGATATCGTCGTGGCGGCGGTCGGCCGGCCGCAGATGATCAAGGGCGACTGGATCAAGCCGGGCGCCACAGTGATCGACGTGGGCATCAACCGCATCCCGGCGCCGGAGCGCGGCGAGGGCAAGACGCGGCTGCTTGGGGACGTCGACTTCGCGGCCGCGTCGGAAGTGGCAGGAGCGATCACGCCGGTGCCAGGTGGTGTCGGGCCGATGACCATCGTGTGCCTGTTGGCCAATACGGTGACGACGGCATCGCTGATCAACGGCATCGAGCCGCCGAGGGATTTGACGCCCTAAGACTTCGAGGCGGCGTACGCGTCGGCCAACCGCTTCGGGGCGCGGAACCGCCAAGCGTCCTCCAGTCGCAGCGACAATTCTTCGTCGCCAATGACTTCGAGCCGCACCAGCAGGCCCGGCCAGCCTTTGAAGTGGTCGGTCTGCCAGTAGATGTCGGGCGCCATCTCCATCAGCAGCTCCTTCTGCTCAAGCGGGCAGTGGAGGACCATCTCCTGCGGGCCGCGCACCGAGGCGAAATTCTTGCCCTTCACTTTGATCGATGGCGCGCCGTAGCTGGTGGATTGACTGACCTCGGGCAGGCCTAGCGCCGAGCACAGGCGCAGCATGCGGGCCATCTCGGCTTCCTTGGTCCTCGCCATCGCCATCTCCCTCTGAGCGAAGCAAAAAACAGCGGTCGACTGGGCAGCAAGTCTGGCGCATCTGCAACCGATTGGCTACACCAGCCTTGAACCCGAAGCGCCAGCCTCCCGGGGTCTCCATGACCAACGAATCCGACATCGCGGAAATCGGGGAAACCCGGCCCGATCCGAACGCGCTTCGCGGCCCGGACGATCACCTTAACCAGGAGTGGATCGAGCGCCTGCGCGCCCACTTGTCGGCTGGCGAAGAGCATGACGTCGCCGAGATGATGGAGCCGCTGCACGCATCCGATGCGGGCGACGTGCTGGAGGCGCTGGAGCAGGACGAGCGCGTCGCGCTTGTCCAGATGCTGGGCGATAAGTTCGACTACCTGGCGTTGACCGAGGTCGACGACAACGTTCGTACCGACCTGATCGAGGAACTGCCCGCCGAGGACGTGGCCCGCGGCGTCGCGACGCTCGACAACGACGACGCCGTCTACATCCTCGAGGACATGGATGCCGGCGACCGCGAGGAGATCCTCGCGCAGCTGCCGGCCTTCGAGCGGCTGAGCCTCAAGCGCAGCCTCGATTTCCCCGAGGACTCCGCCGGCCGGCGGATGCAGACCGATTTCATCGCCATCCCGCCGTTCTGGGCGGTCGGGCAGACCATCGACTACCTGCGCGTCGAGAAGGATCTGCCAGACGAGTTCTTCCAGCTCTACGTCGTCGATCCGAGCTACCGGGTGCTGGGCACCATTCCGCTCGACAAGTTCCTGCGCGCCAGGCGGCAGGTGCGGATCGAAGACCTGATGAACCGCGATGTCCTCACCGTCGATGCGACCGAGGACCAGGAAGAGGCGGCGCGCGACTTCGAGCGCTACGATCTCGTCGAAGTGGGTGTGGTCGATGAGAACAAGCGGCTCGTCGGCGTGCTGACGGTCGACGATATCGTTGACGTGATCCACGAAGAGGCCACCGAAGACATCAAGCTGCTCGGCGGCGTGGGTGATGAGGAACTGTCGGACAACGTGCTGTCGACCGTGCGCAGCCGAGCGCCGTGGCTGGTGGTCAACCTCTTCACCGCGATGCTGGCCTCGTTCGTCATCAGCCTGTTCAATGGCACCATCGAGCAGATGGTGGCGCTTGCCGCACTGATGCCCATCGTCGCCTCGATGGGCGGCAACGCCGGAACGCAGACCATGACGGTGACGGTGCGTGCGTTGGCGACGCGCGACCTCGATCGCGGCCGGGTCCGCCGGCTGATCACCCGCGAAGTCACCGGCGGCTTCCTCAATGGCTGCATCTTCGCGGTGCTGATCGGGTTGGTCACCTGGCTGCGCTACGCAAATCTGAGTCTGGGGCTGGTGATCGGCCTCGCCATGATCATCAACATGATTGCGGCAGGCAGCGCTGGAATATTGATCCCGCTGAGCCTCAACAGGCTGAAGGTCGACCCCGCGATCGCCTCCTCGGTGTTCGTCACCACCGTGACCGATGTCATTGGATTCTTCGCGTTTCTCGGGCTGGCGGGGCTGTGGTTCGGGCTGTTCTGAAAGCCGTCCACAAGTAATACACGACCTATCCACTGTGGCTTTCCCGCCACTTCCCAACCACGCCCTTGCCGGGTTAACGAATCATTACTGTCGCAATTCCGTCACTGTGTGTGGTTGCGGCAGCCCTGTGAACGGCAAGAAGGAGCTTTGATGAGAGGCCAATCAAAGACCGAATGGTGGCGTTCGGCAGTGCCGACGGTGTCCTGGACACTGGTCTGTTTGCTGGCAATGTCACTCGTGTTCACTATCGTTGCCGGCGCCTAGGACGGAGCGCAACTGGACCTGAAGGTCCTTCGATAGTACAGAATTTTGGAAGGGCGCCGGGCCACCGGCGCCCTTCCGCATTTGAGGCCTACCATGAAGCTAATCTTCGGCAACCGTAACTACTCGAGCTGGTCGCTGCGCGCCTGGCTGGTGCTCCGCCACTTTGGAATCCCCTTCGACGAGGACCTGGTCCTGCTCAGCGGCGAAGGCTGGAAAGAAAACCTCCGCAAAAAATCGCCGAGCGGCCGGGTGCCGGTGCTGGTGGATGGCGACGTCGTGCTCCCCGAGACGACCGCCATTTTCGAGTACCTGCACGACAAGTACTCGGCGAAGGGCATCTGGCCGTCCAACCGGGTCGAGCGGGCATATGCGCGCTCTGCCGCAGCCGAGATGCATGGCGGTTTCAACGCGCTGCGCGACGCTGCGCCGATGAACCTGCGTGCCTCGCATCCGGGCAAGGTCGATTTCGACGAGGTCGCCGATGACCTGAAGCGCATCGAGCGGCTGTGGGGCGATCTGCTGTCGCGCTCGGGCGGGCCGTATTTGTTCGGCGCGTTCAACGCCGCGGACGCGATGTTCGCCCCGGTGGCCACTCGCATCCGCACCTACGAGCTGCCGGTCAGCGACCTGGCGCAGGAATATGTCGAGGCGATCTATGCGCTTCCGGCGTTCCAAGAGTGGCTGGCCGAAGCGGTGAAGGAGCCCTGGGTGGTCGAACAAGACGAGATCGACATCATCAACGCCAAGCGGGACGCGGCCGGCAACGCATGATGCATATGATCAAGCTCTGCGTCGGTGTGGCGACGCTGGAGGAACTGGAGAGCTATCGCAACGAGCGGGCTCACTGGTGGGGCGCCGACTATGGCGAGGACGTCCATGTCCACCGCACCCGCACCATGCCCAAGCGCAAGGACGAGATGGAGGGGCAGGGCTCGATCTATTGGGTGATCTCGGGTGTCGTGCGCTGCCGCCAACCGATCCTGCGGCTCGCCGAAGCGGTGGATGAGCAGGGTCTGAAGTGCTGCGACATCATCATGGCGCCGGATATGGTGCGCACGATCCCGCGGCCGAAATCGCCGTTCCAGGGGTGGCGCTATCTCGACCCGAAGGACGCTCCGCCCGACATTGGCCAGGGCGGCTTCGAGGAGGAGGGCTCGATAGAGATCGCCGAGGAACTGGCACGATTGGGATTGATCTGATGGACGTGACTGAGATCAAGGGCGTCACTGTTGGCTTCTACGAGGGGCCGACCATCGCGACCGAAGCGGACTCGAACGATGTAATCGGCTCGACCTACGGGTTGGGCGTCGATCTCATCGCGATTCCTGTGGAGCGGCTGGTGGATGACTTCTTCTGGCTGAGCAGCAGGCTCGCCGGTGCCGTGCTGCAGAAGTTCCAGCAGTATGGCTTCCGGGTCGCCATCCTCGGCGACATTTCCCGCTTCACCGCCGAGAGCCCATCGCTGCGCGACTTCGTCTATGAGAGCAACAAGCGCGGACAGGTGCTGTTTCTTGCCGACCGCGCGGAGCTGGAAGCGCGGCTTTAGGGTGACGGTCTACGCCCGTCATCGGCAGATGCTGAAACACCCCTTGAACGGTGCAGGCGATCTCATCAATAGTTCCGGCGGGCAGATACATACCGAATCCCGAAATCGCGTCGCTTCGGGTCACCGGAGCGGCAGGGGAGACTGATGGGCAGGACAGGGACGCATGTCATTGTCGTGGGCAATGAGAAGGGCGGCTCAGGCAAGTCGACCACTGCATTCCATCTCGCCGTTTTCCTGATGTATCAAGGCTTTCGCGTCGCCTCGATCGACGTCGACAGCCGCCAGCAGACCCTCACCCAGTACGTCCGCAACCGCCGCAACTGGGCCCAGGCACACGACCTGAAGCTGCCGCATGCGACGCACTATCACCTGCCACTGTCGAAGTCGGATTCGGTCAAGGAGAACCAGCGAGTCGAGTTCGACCTGTTCCGGCAGGCGATCATCGAGGTCGAGGGCGACGCGGACTTCCTGATCGTCGATACGCCGGGTTTTGACACCCATCTAACTCGGCTGGCGCACTCGCTGGCCGATACGCTGATCACCCCGCTGAACGACTCGATCATCGACCTCGACGTGATGGCGCACGTGGATCCGGTAACCGGCGATCCGCGGGAGATGAGCCATTACGCACGGCTGGTGCAACGGGCGCGGACCGAGCGGTTGTCGATCGATGGACGGACCATCGACTGGGTGATCGTGCGCAATCGCATCTCGATGCTGCCGTCGCGCAGCACCCGGATCGTACAGGGCGCCATAGAGAAGATTGCAGTAAGGCTCGGTTGCCGTGTGGCAGAAGGCATAGCCGAGCGCGTGATCTTTCGCTCGCTGTTCCCGACCGGGATGACCGTGTTCGATCCGCTCGACGAAGAGATGCTCGGCGGGCTGCCTTCGATGTCGCATCTCAGTGCCCGTCAGGAGTACCGCGCGCTGGTCGAGGCGCTGAAGCTGCCGGTGAGCGAGCGGGCCAAGGCGCGGATCGAAGGCGAGAAGGCGCTGGCCGCCACGGCGGGCGAGCCGGTCACCTTCGAGCACATGGCCGGCGAATAGACCTCAGGCGCGGCGCGGCAGAACTCAGGTTCGCCGGGGCAGGGTGATGTGAACGGCGCGTGCGCCGTCCGGATCGAACACGTCGAGTTCGATCTCGACATGCGGCATCAGCATGCGCCGGGTGCGGGCGCTGAGTGCCATCACCACGCCGAGCAGATCCCCGACACCGCGGCGCTTGAGGCCCGGATTGAAGCGCGTCACCATGGCGTTGACCGCCTGCCTGCGGACAACGGCATCTTCGGACGCGAGGGCCGACTGCCCTACAAATCGGGCGAGTTCGGATAGGCTAGACGTATCGCTCATTTGGGCTACTCCAACACAGGCCACAAATTCGCTTCCCTGGGGCGGCTGCCTTTCGCGTGCTTAGGACTGCATCGCGAGGCAGCTCATCTTGGCTTTCTTGAGCTCGTTGCACACACCGGCCGCATCTTCACGGCCGCCGAAGCCGCCGAAGCGTGCGCGGAAGAACACTTGCCCGTTCTTCTCGAACCGCTCGACGTAAGAACGGAACCCGGTGAGGTCGCCGACCTTGGAAGAGGCATCGGTGATCAGCGAGTTGGCGCCACCTTCGGTGGGCGCAGCGCCGATCTGGACGATCCAGCCACCGGTGACGGCCTGCGGCTCCTCGGTCACGGTTGCGACCTGCAGCGCCGGCGGAGGGGTCTGGTCCTCGATGATATCTGGCGCGGTGTCGCCGATGCCGCCCGACGTCATCAGGTCGATCGGCTGGCCTTCCTCGCCGATGCCGACAGGCGGCAGCAGCGGAGCGGACGGGGCGGTCTGGCCCAGCGGGGCCGGGGCTGCGCCGAGCGAGAAGGTATCGCTGAGCCAGGCGCCGATCACATCGAGCGGACGCTCTTCCTGCGGGGCGATGCTGGCGATGGTCGGCCGGGTGGCGAGAGTGTTCGCTGCCTGTACTGCCTCGTCGAAGCCGAGGTCGGCCGGACGTGCCTCCGGCAACGGCGCGGCTTCGCCGATGGAAGCGACGACGATATCGTCGGGCTGCTGCGCGGCTTCCACCGGCTGCAGCTTGGCCGTGACGCTCACCGTGCCGCCATCGAGGCGGAAGGATGGGTAGGGGGCAGGCATGACCGGCACCGGATCGGCGGAGGCGACCATGACGGTGGCGCCCTTGCGGCCAGGCTGCGGGATCATTGCGACATCGAGATAGCCGCCACTGCGGCTCTTGGGCAGGTACTTCTTGACCAGCTCGCGCACCTTCGCATCGCGGGCGCCGCTGGAATCGAAGCCGAACCCGGCAACGACGATGTGGTGTCCATCGGCGCGGGCGGCGGTGAGCAGGTTGAAACCCGAGGCATTGGTGTAGCCGGTCTTGATGCCGTCGACGCCATTGTTGCCGAGCAAGCGGTTGTGGTTGCCGTAGGTGCGCTTGCCGTACGAGAAGCTCTTGGTCTGGAAGAACTCGTAGTAGTTCGGGAAGTGCTGGTAGACGGCGATGCCGAGGATGGCCTGGTCGCGCACCGTGGTAACCTGG
Source organism: Devosia sp. P1_H9 (assembly GCF_056405135.1). Classification (NCBI taxonomy): domain Bacteria; kingdom Pseudomonadati; phylum Pseudomonadota; class Alphaproteobacteria; order Hyphomicrobiales; family Devosiaceae; genus Devosia; species Devosia sp. P1_H9. Next base: position 281,477 of record NZ_JBFUCQ010000002.1, on the reverse strand, counting down.
CCCTTGTCCGGCAGGCCCGAGGCGTTGCGGTAGGTGGTGCTGGCCATGCCGAGCGCCTTGGCTGTCGACGTCATGCGCTTTGCGAACGCGCTCTCTGAGCCGGAGATGTTCTCGGCGATGACGCGGGCAATGTCGTTGGCGGAAATGGTGACGATCGCCTTGATGGCGTTCTCGACGGTGATGGTCGAGCCGGCCTTGAGGCCGAGCTTGGTCGGCACCGCCTGCGAGGCGTATTTCGAGACGGTGAACTTGGTCTTCAAGGTAATGTTACCGGCCTCGAGTTCCTGGAACAGGACGTAGAGGGTCATCACCTTGGTGACGGACGCCGGGTAGCGCGCGGCGTTTGCCGAGCTCTCGTACATCACCTTGCCGGATTTGGCGTCGATTACGATGCCCGCGAACTTGCGCGGCACGGACGCGGCGTCGGCTGCGCTGACCATGGGCAGGATCAATGCAAAGGCCAGCATCACCGCTGCCACAAGGCGCGAAAACAGCCCGCGCATAAGGGAAAAATGCTTTTGCGAAAGCACCCGGTACTCCAACTACTCTCGGGCGGTAACGCCACCCGTACTCTACTCTTGGAGAAGCGGCGGCAGGTCCTCCCCAAACGAGACCCGCCACGCTCCCTGTCAGACGGCAGCTTAGGCAAGCGGTCTTACCATTCCGTAAAATGCGATGGATTTCGGGCACTTGGTTAAGCGGAGGTGACCCGCGCGACCTGCTCCAAAGTTTAGGTAGTTCGGCACTTAACAGTGGGGGAGTTTTGCCTACATAATGGCCTCACCATGCTGCTTCGAACCGATCTTCCCCAGACCCGAGCCATGCGTGCAGCCATCGACCTGACGCTCCTGACGGTTGGCGCCTCTGGCGTACCGCTGCGCGGGGCCGACGACGACCGCAAGGACGGCAACGGCAATGGGGGAAGCAAGAACGATACGGCGACCATCACCAAGCCGAAGACCAAGAGCAAGCGGCCCAGCCTCTACCGGGTGCTGCTGCTGAATGACGATTACACTCCCATGGAGTTCGTCGTCCTGGTGCTGCAGGATGTGTTCAACAAGACCCGCGAAGAGGCCATGCGCATCATGCTTCACGTCCACAACCAGGGCGTAGGCGAATGCGGCGTGTTCCCCTTCGAGGTGGCCGAGACCAAGGTCACCCGGGTCATGGACGCGGCGCGCAAGAACCAGCACCCACTTCAGTGCGTGATGGAAAAGCAATAGGAACCGACATATGCCCTCTTTCTCCCGCGGACTTGAGAAGGCCCTCCATCAGGCAATGAACCTGGCCCGCGAACGGGCGCATGAGTTCGCGACCCTGGAGCACCTGCTGCTTGCCCTGACTGACGACCGTGACACCATCGCGGTGCTCACCGGTTGCGACGTCGACATCGAGGCTCTGAAGTCGGACCTCGAGGACTTCATCAACGAAGAGCTCGACAGCCTCGTGGTGCCCAACGGGCAAGATGCGCGGCCGACGGCAGCATTCCAGCGCGTCATCCAGCGCGCGGTGATCCACGTCCAGTCGTCCGGTAAGGAGGAGGTTACGGGTGCGAACGTGCTCGTCGCTATCTTTGCCGAGCGCGAGAGCCACGCTGCCTATTTCCTTGAGCAGCAGGACATGACGCGGCTCGACGCGGTCAATTTCATCTCGCACGGCATCACCAAGTCGGGCCAGACCGAGGAGCGGCGCGTGCGTGGCGCCGAAACTCCGAGTGGCAGCGGGCAGGGCGAGGAAGGCGAGCGGTCCGGCAACGGGCAGAGCTCAGCCTTGGCCGACTTCTGCGTGAACCTCAATGAGAAGGCTCGCGCCGGCAAGATCGACCCGCTGATCGGCCGCGACGCCGAGCTGCGCCGCACGATCCAGATCCTTTGCCGGCGGTCGAAGAACAACCCGCTCTATGTCGGCGACGCCGGCGTGGGCAAGACCGCCATTGCCGAAGGCCTGGCCCGCAAGATCATCGAAGGCGACGTGCCCGAGGTGCTGCGCGAGTCGGTGATCTACGCGCTCGACATGGGTTCTCTGCTAGCCGGGACCCGCTATCGCGGCGACTTCGAAGAGCGGCTGAAGGCCGTGATGAAGGAGCTCGAGAAGCACCCGGACGCTATCCTGTTCATCGACGAGATCCACACCGTGATCGGCGCCGGTGCCACTTCGGGCGGCGCGCTCGATGCCAGCAACCTGCTGAAGCCGGCTCTGGCTTCGGGCAACATCCGCTGCATCGGCTCGACCACATACAAGGAGTACCGCCAGTTCTTCGAGAAGGACCGGGCCTTGGTCCGGCGCTTCCAGAAGATCGACGTCGCCGAGCCGACGATCCCCGATGCGATCGAGATCGTGAAGGGGCTACGGCCGTATTTCGAGGACTACCATAAGCTCAAGTACACCGATGACGCCCTGAAGGCGGCTGTCGAGCTCAGCGCCCGGTACATCAATGATCGGAAGCTCCCGGACAAAGCGATCGACGTGATCGACGAGACCGGTGCCAGCCAGATGCTGCTGACCCCGGAGAACCGCAAGACCACGATCGACGTGGAGGATATCGAGCAGACCATCGCCACGATGGCCCGCATCCCGCCCAAGTCGGTGTCGAAGTCGGATACCGAACTGCTCGCCAACCTGGAAAGCAACCTCAAGACGGTGGTGTTCGGTCAGGACCAGGCGATCACTGCGCTCGCTTCGGCGATCAAGCTGGCCCGTGCCGGCCTGCGCGAACCGGAAAAGCCGATCGGCTCGTACCTATTCACCGGCCCCACCGGCGTCGGCAAGACCGAGGTGGCAAAGCAACTGGCGGATACGCTGGGTGTGGAACTGCTGCGCTTCGACATGTCCGAGTACATGGAGCGGCACACCGTTTCGCGGCTGATCGGTGCCCCTCCGGGCTATGTCGGCTTCGACCAGGGCGGCCTCCTCACCGATGGCGTGGATCAGCATCCGCACTGCGTGGTGCTGCTCGACGAAATCGAGAAAGCCCACCCGGACCTGTTCAACATCCTGTTGCAGGTGATGGACCACGGCAAGCTGACGGACCATAACGGCAAGTCCGTCGACTTCCGCAACGTCATCCTGATCATGACCTCGAACGTCGGTGCCATGGAGCTCTCCAAGGCGCCGATCGGTTTCGGCCGCAAGCGCGAGCAAGGCGACGACGAGGATGCGGTGAACCGGATGTTCACGCCGGAGTTCCGCAACCGCCTCGATGCCATCATCTCGTTTGGGCCGCTGCCGCCGGCAACGGTGCGTCGCGTGGTCGAGAAGTTCGTGCTGCAGCTCGAAGGCCAGCTGGCCGAGCGTGGCGTGACGATCGAGCTGACCCCGGAAGCGGCCGAGTGGCTGGCCGTCCGTGGCTATGACGAGAAGATGGGTGCGCGTCCGCTGGGCCGTGTGATCCAGGAGCACGTCAAGAAGCCGCTGGCCGACCAGGTGCTGTTCGGCGAACTGCAGAACGGCGGTTCGGTCACTGTCGCCGTGGTCGGTATCGGCCCGGATGCCAAGCTCGAGCTGATCGCGGTTCCGCCGCGGCCGGCCCGGCCCAAGGCGATCCCGGCGCCCAAGGCCAAGAAGCCGGCCAAGGCTGCCGACAAGCCGGCGGAAGAGAAAAGCTGAGTTCCCATGCAGGGACTAGACGAGGCCGGGAGCGATCCCGGCCTTTTTCTTGACGGTGAGACTTGGGGAGGAACGAATGGGACTTGCAGGCAAGACCATCGCGATAACCGGCGCTGCGAGGGGACTGGGAGCGGCCCTCGCCATCGTCGCGGCCGACCGCGGTATGATCCCCCTGCTGCTGGGGCGGAATGCGGCAGGCATTGGAGCGGTTGCCGAGGCGATCGAGGTGCGGACGGGAAAGCGCCCGGATGCATTCGTGTGCGACCTTGCCGATCCGGTGTCGGTGGCCGGTGCGGCAAGCAAGATCGGTTCGGTTTGCCCGGAGCTCGACATCCTGGTCAATTCCGGGTCGCAATGGGTGGGCGGCGCTTATCAGGCGATGACCGACGCGCAGATCGCGGCAGTGGTCGATTCCACCGTGACCGGAACGATGGCGCTGACCCGTCGGCTGCTGCCGCTGCTGCGGGCACGGCCGCATGCCGACATCCACACGGTGGTATCGATGAGCGGGCTGCCCTATGCACGGATGCGCGGCTCGTCGGTGCCGTTCGTCGCGGCGAAGCATGCACAGAACGGCTTTGTGCAGGCGCTGACCGAGGAGATGATCGGTACGAGCGTGCGGGTCACGTCGGTGCATCCGGGACATATCGAGGATAGCTCGCCGCTCGAGGAGGGCTGGGACGTGCCGCGCGGCGCGGCCGATCCGCTGACCGATCGCGATGTGGTGGAGGCGATCCTCTATGTGCTCGGCCAGCCACCGAACGTGGCGATCCGCTCGCTGGTGATCGAGCGGCAGCAGACCGAGTTCCTGTCCTGACCTAGGCCGGAACCGCGGGTTCCGAGCCGTTTCGTCGCGTGATTTCGCGGTGCGCTGCGGCGATCGCTGCTTCGATGGTGCTTTCGTAGATCACCTCCGGTGGCCGTACCCCGTGCGACGTCAGGGACTTTCGCACGGCAGGCGTGGTGCCCGAGATCAGCAGCACGACGTGGTGGCGGGCGGCTTTGCGGGCGATGCCCTCGATGGTGTTGGCGGCGGTCGAGTCGATGAAAGGTACCGCCGAGAAGTCGATGACGAAGGCGCGGTGCTGGTCGGCGATGCGGTCGAGGACCGAGCCAACCGTCGATGCAGCGCCGAAGAAGAAGGCGCCGGTGATGCGGTAAACAGCGACGTCGGGGTCGGTGGCGATGCTGGGATCATAGGGACCGCGGGCCGCGCCGGCACTGTCGGCCTGATCCTCGGGGACGGGCGGTACGTGCACCTCTACGCCGGCCGATTGCGCCATGCGGTGGATGAAGAGCAGCGCGCCGAGCGCAAAGCCGACGACGATGCCCTCGGTGAGGCCGCGGAAGACCGTGAGGCCGAAGGTCGCGAGCAGCACCACGGCGTCGCCGGGTGACGTCCGGAGCAGCGTGGCGAAGGCCTGCTTCTCCGCCATGTTCCAGGCAACGACCACCAGCACACCAGCCAGCGCTGCAAGCGGGATGAAGCTCGCCAGAGGTGCCGCGACCAGCATGAACAGCACGATGAAGGCGGAGTGGAACATGCCGGCGAGCGGGCTGCGGGCGCCCGAGCGGACGTTGGTGGCAGTACGGGCCACAGTGCCGGTGGCGCAGATGCCGCCGAACAGCGCCGAGCCGATATTGGCGATGCCTTGGGCGACGAGCTCCATGTTCGATCGATGCCGCCGGCCGGTCATGCCGTCGGCCACCATGGCGGAGAGCAGCGACTCGATGGCCCCGAGCAGGGCGAATGAGATGGCGTCGGGCAGGACGGCCTGCGCCTTGTCGAGCGAGAACGACGGCAGCGAGGGACTGGGCAGGGAGTTGGGGATGCCGCCAAAGCGGGTGCCGATCGTCTCGACGGGCAGGTTCAGCAGCGCCGCGGCCAGCGAAGCGGCAATGACGGCGATGAGAATGCCGGGCCAGTGCGGCCGCCAGCGCCTCAGCCCCACGATGATGCCGACGCTGAGGGCAGCGATGCCGAGCGCGGCGGGGCTCGTCGTGCCGATGCCGCCGGCAAGCGCCTCGAGTTTGGGAAGAATATCTCCGGGAACTGCAGCCGGCAGCTTGAGTCCGAACAGATCCTGGATCTGGCCGACGAACAGGATCACGGCGATGCCAGAGATGAAGCCGACGGTCACCGGGTAGGGTATGAACTTGATGTAGCTGCCGAGGCGGAACACGCCCATCAGCAGCAGGAATATCCCGGCCATGATAGTGGCGAGTAGCAGCCCGTCGAGCCCGTGCCGGCTGATGGTGGCGGCGACCAGCACCGTGAAGGCGGCGGCCGGGCCGCCGATCTGGAAGCGGCTGCCGCCCAGCGCCGAGATTAGGAAGCCACCGATGGCCGCCGTGAACAGCCCTCGTTCGGGCGTGGTGCCAGAGGCGATGGCAATGGCCATGGAGAGCGGCAGCGCGACGATGGCCACGGTCAGCCCGGCCAGAACGTCCGCCCGCAGGTCGGCGAGACCATAGCCCTCGCGGAGGACTGTGATCAGTTTGGGGGTGAACAGGTCGGCGAGTGCGGGTGGCCGAGCGGCGCGGGAAGTCGGGGCAGTACTGGCCATCGGATCATTCGCCTTTCGCTAACAAGCGCGGCGATCATCGGGGGCTGGGGCCGTGATCGCCCGTATGACGTCTGGAACTCAATCGATCTTGGGCATGGGTCGTCGGAGGCGCACGCCGCGGCCGCCCGTGTCGCTGCGGGCGTTGTCGCCGATCAGTTCGACGCCCGCCTCGTTCAGCGCTTCGATCACCTTGGTGAGGGTTTCGACGATGCCACGCACGGTGCCGTCGCTGGCCTCCATCCGCTGGATCGTGGGCAGCGACACCCCGGCCATGTCGGCCAGCGTCTTCTGGTCGATACCGAGCAGGGCCCGAGCGGCACGGAGTTGCGAGGCAGTCATCATCGGGTGCTAACGCCTGGACCAGCAAGTCTAGGGTAGAATGTCGACGAACTAATGCTCAGAACATCACTGTTGAGAGGCTAGCACCTCTGCCGGGAGTCGCAAAGCGTATGGACTAGTCCGGCCTGCGGACGATGAAGCCGATCATGAACAGCAGGTACACCGCTCCCGGGATGACCAGCGCCCCGACTTGCCAATATCCGTAGGCGGCAGCGCCAATGAAGGCGCCGAACAGCAGCGCAAACCAGACCAGCAGGTGCTGGGCCCAGCGCAACGGCGGGGCTTCGCGGCGGACGGCGCGCGCGAGATCCTGGCCTACTGCGAACAGCGTCCCGGTGACGAAGGTAGTGCCCAGCCGGACGGCGCCGGGTTGCGGCAGCACCGCGTTCTGTGCCCCCGCGGCAGCCGCCAGCGCGAGCATCGCCTGTGCGGCGGAAAAGCCGTTGGTGTGGAGCGTCAGGGTTATGAGCAGGCCGGCAATCACGATGGCCAGCACGCCGACCCGGCCGCGACGATTGCCGATACTGGAGACTAGGCTGCCGAGAAAGCTGCCGATGACGAACATGACCACGAGACCGGCGGGGAGTGCCAGCGCGGGGCCCAGATGTGCGAGGCCGGCGCCCAGTTGCGTGGTGTTGCCGCTCATGAACGAGGTGTAGAAGCCGCCCAGTTCGATGAAGCCGACGACGTCGATCATGCCCGCAGCAGCGGTCAGCAGCAAGCCCAGGGAGAGATGCGGCGCCGGAGTCACGTCAGATTGGCTGCAATCGCCTTGGCCTGCGCGGCAAGCTCGGCATCGTCGGCCTTGCCGCTGTCGCCGTGCCGGCCGACGGGGATACCTTCGTAGACCGGGATCACGTGGAAATGCAGGTGGAACACCGACTGGCCGGCTGGCGCTTCGTTGTACTGCACGACGCGGATGCCATCGGGGTTGAGGGCGGTCTGGGTGGCCTTGGCGACGCGCTGCACCTGGCCGATCGCTCTGGCGAGGACCGCCGGATCGGCGTCGAGCAGGTTACGCGAGGCCGCCTTGGGGATGATCAAAACGTGACCCTTGGACTGCGGGAAGATGTCCATCATGACGAAGACATCGGCATCCTCGTAGACCTTGTGCGATGGGATTTCGCCGCGGATGATCTTCGAGAAGATGTTGCTCGGATCGTAGGCGGTCACGAGGCGGTCTCCATCACGTCGTCGGTGTCGTAGAAGTTGCCCGGGTAGCTCTCGATCGTCTCCTCGACGATGTCGGCGGCGAGGCCGGTGCCATCCTCGAGGACGAGGCGGTCGCGGAGTTCGGTCGCGGCGATCTGGAACGTGGTGTCGGTGGCGAGTTCATCGAGCGCCGAGGCGAGGATGCCCGGGGTAAGTTTCCGCAGGCGCACCGGGGCAGGGCCGCAGCCGAGTTCGTAGACACGGCGGCCCCAGTAGGGCTGGTCGAAGAAGTGCGGCACGACGAAGGTCGGGCGGCCGGCATAGAGGCCGGCGTAGGTGGTGCCGGCACCGCCGTGATGGACCAGCGCCTTCATCAACGGGAACAGCTTGGTGTGGGGTGCCTTGTCGATGGTGTAGACCGTCTCAGGTAGGTCCTCGGCCTTGATGCCGCCCCAGCCCTTGCCGACTACAGCGCGGCCGCCCCATTCCTTCAGCGCCTTGGTGATGATCTCGGTGTTGCGCGCGGCGCCCCAAGGCATCGAGCCGAAGCCGAGATAGATCGGCGCTTCGCCGGCATCGAGGAACTTGCGGAACGACGCGTCGGGTTGCCAATTGGTGATGTCGTCGAGCCGCCAGAAGCCGGTGACGGTGGTGGTCTCCGGCCAATCGCCGGGGCGGGGGGAGATCACCGGGGAATAGGCGTGCAGCGCCGGGATCGGTTCGCCGCGGGCGTTCTTGGAGAAGCCCGAGCGCTTGCGGCTACGGAGGCCGAGGAGCTTGGCGCGCATCCGGTCGCGCGGGAAATCGTAGTAGCTCTGGTGCGCCGCCTGGACCACGTAGCTCAGCCGGTTGAACAGCGGATCGAGGCTGATGCGATTGAACAGCGGCTCTGGCTGCGGGCCGTCATAGCCAAAGTAGGGGAACTCGCCCGTCGGGTTGATCGGTTGGAAGGCGGTCATGATCGCCGGGATGTCGAGCGCCTCAGCGATGTCGACGGCGAAATTGGTGGTCTGGTGGAAGATGATGGCGTCGACGTCCTGGGCGGTGGCCCAGAGGTGCCGGCAGGCCTCCTTCATGATCTTCTGGCCGTCGCGCAGGAGCTTTGGCGCATAGAGTAGCGAGTTCTTCGACATGACATTGTCGAACTGGCTCTGCCGCATGAAGGCCTGGATGTCGCTGCCCAGCGTCGCGAACTCGACGCCGTGGCCGGTGACGAAACCCTCGAAATCGCTGGTGGCGCAGAGCACGACCGAATGCCCGCGCTTCTTCAGCGCGAGCGACAGCGCGACGAAGGGCTGAACGTCTCCCATCGTACCAATCGCGGCTATGGCGATGCGCTTGCTCATTCAGTCTCCGTCGGCCTCGGGATGAGGCGGGCGTCATATCCATCGCGAGTGTGGTCTGGCTGAGGCGGCAAGGTACCGCGCCAGACCCAAACCCGTCCAGTGTGGTGCTTTCGAACCATAGTGGCGAAGTCCGCGCAACTCCCAGCTATTGCGGGTCCCCATGTCTGAATGGGGTGTAGCGCTCCAGTGCCTCCTGTTCGCGCGCCACCGATGCGCGTTCCTGCGCGACGAAACGGGACACCGCGTCGCGGAGACCAGGGTGGCCGATCCAGTGAACGGAGCGGGTGGTGGCGGGAGCGTAGCCCCGCGCCAGCTTGTGCTCGCCCTGCGCGCCGGCCTCGACCACCGGCAGCTGGTGCGCGATGGCGAAGTCGATGGCCTGGTAGTAGCAGAGCTCGAAATGGAGGAACGGCACGTTGCGGGTGGCGCCCCAGTAGCGGCCGTAGAGCCGATCGTGCCCAATCATGCTGAAGGTGCCGGCGATAGGCTCGTCGCCGTCATAGGCGAACATCAACAGCACCCGGTCGGCCATGGCCTCGGAGAGCAGCGAGAAGAAGCGGCGGTTGAGGTAAGGCCGACCCCACTTGCGGCTGCCGGTATCCTGGTAGAACTCGAAGAACGCGTCCCAGACACTCTCGGTGAGGTCGGCGCCGGTGAGCCATTTCACCGTCAGACCGTCGGCCTCCAGCGCATCACGGCGCTCGCGACGGGTAACCTTGCGGTGACGCGATGACAGGGTGCCGAGGAAGTCCTCAAAGCTCGAGAAACCGTCATTGTGCCAGTGGTACTGGGTGTCGTGGCGCACCAGCCAGCCGGAGGCGCGGGCGAGATCGGCCTCGGCCTCGCTGACGAAGGTGGCGTGGACCGACGAGATGTTGTTGCGGGTGGCGAGCGTTTCGGCGGTGCGGATCAGCGCGGTGCGGCTGGCGTCGTCGCGGGCGAGGAAGCGTGGGCCGGTCACCGGGGTGAAGGGCACGGCGCATTGCAGCTTGGGGTAGTACTCACCGCCGGCGCGGGCGAAGGCATCGGCCCAGCCGTGGTCGAAGACATATTCGCCCTGCGAGTGCGACTTGAGGTAGAGCGGCATGGCCCCGACCGGGGCGCCGCCACTGTTGCTGAGCAGGATGTGCTGCGGCTGCCAGCCGGTGCGGTTGGAGGCAGAGCCGGACTGCTCCAGCGCCAGCAGGAAGCGGTGATCGAGGAAGGGGTTGTCGACTACCCCGTCATGACCCGGCGCCAGTCCGTTCCATACCTCCGCGGGGATCTCCGCGATGGAGCTGAGCACGTCGGCGCTGAGCGTTTCCTCAGGCACTTGGCGGATCGAATCCCTCGAATACGATCTGGTCGGCTTTGCCGAGGACGGCGAGCGCCGCGGCGGGCGACTTGATGGTCCAGGCGGTGACCGGCATGCCGAACGAGCGGAACAGCTTCACTGCCGGCAGATCGAGCGACTTGTCGCGGCAGGAGATGAAATCGAACCGGCTCACCGGCCAGTGCAGCAGGTGGCGCAGCACGAACTTGGTGGCGTCACTCAGGTGCTGATCCCATTCCGGTTCGTCATAGGCATAGGTGACGATGCCGACCGGCATGGTGGCGCCGCGCTTCTTCACCTCGACGATCAGCTTGGGATCGAAGGATTCGAGCGTCACCGGACCGCGATAGCCCTTGAGCGCATCCATCACGGTCTGCGCCAGCACCTCGGTGGAGGACTTGTCCGGCTGCTGCTTCAGTTCGATCTGCAGCAGCACGCGGCCGTTGATCTGGGCGAGGAACTCGCTGAAGCGCTGCGGCGTGTCGCCCGTGGCGCTGTCGAGCAGGGTATAACTGGCGAGTTCGGCCATGGTGCGGGCGCCGACGGGGCCAGCGACGCCGGTCAGCCGGTCGAGATCGTCGTCGTGGAAGATCATCGGGATGCCGTCGCGGCTGAGCTGGACGTCGCACTCGATGGCGTAGCCGCCCTCCATCGCCGCCGCGAAGGCGCTCGCGGTGTTCTCGATGATGCCGCGACCGCGGTCATGCAGACCGCGATGGGCGATTGGGCGGTCGAAATTGGGTTTGGCGCTCATGCTTCTAAGCCGTCATATGGGGTTCAGGACGCGCCGGCGCTAGCAGCCCCGCATGACACTTTCGCGTCGCCGCCGCCTCAGTCCTCGACTTCGATGATGCCTTCGACTTCGACGGCGGCGCCGAGGGGCAGGGAGGCCATGCCGACGGCCGAACGGGCATGTTTGCCCTTGTCACCAAGCACGCCGACGATGAGGTTCGAAGCGCCGTTGGCGACGAGGTGCTGTTCGGCGAAGTCAGGCGTCGAGGCGACGAACACCGTGAGCTTCAGCACGCGCTTGACCTTGGCGAGGTCGACGCCGGCGCTATGGACGATCTGGCTGAGGAAGTTGACTGCTGCGAGTTCGGCGGCGTTGCCGCCCTGGACGACGTTCATGGTATCGCCGAGCAGGCCGACCGCCACGCCATCGGGCCCCGAGGAGATCTGGCCCGAGACATAGATGATGTTGCCCGTGCGGGTGACCGGAATGTAGGTCGCGACCGGCGCTTTCGGCTGCGGCAGCTCGTAGCCATATTCGCGGAGCTTATCGAGGGGGCTGGTCATCCTGGTTCTCTTCGTCTTTGTCTGCGTTGCGGGCGGCGCGAGCCTTCACCCGGTCGTATAGCTTGCCGCGGATCACCGCGTCCCGTCCGAAGCGATCGCGTACACGATCAATGGCCCGTTCGGCGGCGGCGCGCCGCGCGATTCCCGGCTCGATCAGGTCGACCGGATCGACGCCGTCTGCCTCCGAAATGCCGCTGACGCCGATGCCGATCAAGCGGAACGCCGTCCCGTCGATCTCGCGAGCGAGAAGCTGCAAGCCGGTCTCGTAGAGCACGTTGGCAAGCTGTGTCGGGATCATCAATTGCCGGGCCCGGGTGCGCAAGCGAAAACCGGCGGACTTGAGCTTGAGGGTGACGGTATCGCCGAGGATCGACTTGGCCTTGAGCCGCTCCGACAGGCGTTCGCAGAGGGCCAGCAGCTCGGTCGAGAGGTCGTCGAAGCTCTTGAGGTCGGCGTTGAAGGTGGTCTCTGCAGAAACCGTCTTCATCTGGTCGTCGGTGGAGACGATGCGGGCATCTTCGCCGCGGGCCAGACGAGAGAGCCGGGCGCCGGAATCGCCATAGAGGCGCATCAGCTTTTCGGGTGGCGTCGCCTGCAGCTGGCCGATGGTGTCGAACCCGTCCTTGCGCAGCGTTTCCGCGAACACCTTGCCGACGCCGTAGATCAACGTGACCGGTTGGCGGGCGAGGAAATCCACGGTTTCGGCCCGGCCGATCACCGCGAAGCCGCGCGGCTTGTCCAGGTCCGAGGCGACCTTGGCGAGGAACTTGTTGTGGCTGAGGCCGACTGAGATGGTGACGCCGATCTCCTGCTCGACCTTGCGGGCGAAGCGGGCGAGGACCACGGCGGGCTTGGCCTTGTGCAGAGCCTCCGTGCCGGTGAGGTCGAGGAACGCCTCGTCTATCGAAAGCGGTTCGACCAGCGGCGTGAGCTGGTCCATCAGCACGCGGATCTCGCGGCTGACCGTGACGTATTTCTGCATGTTGGGCGGGATGATCACCGCGTGGGGGCAGAGTTCCTTGGCCTTGAACATGGGCATGGCGGAGCGCACGCCGTACTGCCGGGCGATGTAGCAGCAGGTCGAGACCACGCCCCGAACTCCGCCGCCGATGATCAGCGGCTTGTCGACGAGGCTCGGATCGTCGCGCTTTTCTATCGATGCGTAGAAGGCGTCGCAGTCGACGTGGGCGATGCTCAGCGCGCCGAGCTCGTTATGCGCGATGATTCTCGGTGAACCGCATGTGCTACAGCGACTGGGGGCGTCGAGAGCCTCCAGCGTTGCCGAACAGTCGCGGCAGATCGAGAGCATGGCTCGATCATCCCGCCGGGTTGAGCCTTGCCCAGACGCGCATAAAATCGTCGGGCTTGAAGCTGTTGTTGGCGCAGAGCGCGAGGAGCAGGGCCTCGTTGGTGGCGAAGTAGTCGATCAGCCCGCTATCGAGCCCGTCACCCCCGGCCGCTTTGCGCAGCGCATCGGGCGAGTAACCGGTCAGGCTCATGAACTCGGCGAGTTGCGCCGGGTTCTCGGCCAGGTGGTGCAGGCAGAGATCGCCCAGCGTGCGGGAGGTGAGTTCGGCGGTTTTGGGCAAGGGCAGCGGCTCGGTTGTAATCGATTGATGTTACCCCGAACTTCGGGCAGAACACGAGTACCCGCCAGCCCCCATTCCGGGTGGATTTGAGTCTGCATGCCCAAGACTGTGATGATCGTGGAAGACAATGAGCTCAACATGAAGCTCTTCAACGATCTGCTTGAATCGCGTGGATATTCCATCATCCAGACCCGCAACGGGCTGGAGGCGCTGGACCTTGCCCGGGCACATCGCCCCGACCTAATTCTGATGGACATCCAGCTGCCGGAAGTCTCGGGCCTGGTGGTCACCAAGTGGCTGAAGGAAGACGACGAGCTGATGGCGATTCCCGTCATCGCCGTCACCGCCTTCGCCATGAAGGGCGACGAGGAGCGTATCCTGCAGGGCGGCTGCGAGGGATACATCTCCAAACCGATCTCCGTGCCTCACTTTTTGGAAACCATTGCCCGCTACATTGGACCCGCCAACTAGGCTTTTGCCTTGGCTGGCAACGGCAGATTTCCTCAAATCGCGGGGGCTTGAGGTCTTTGACGGCGCGGGTGCTGATCGTCGACGATATTCCGACCAATGTACGCCTGCTCGAGGCTCGGCTTTCGGCCGAGTATTTCGATGTGGTCACGGCGTCGTCGGGCAAGGAAGCGCTCGCCATCTGCGCCGAAGGTGAGATCGACATCATCCTGCTCGACGTGATGATGCCCGAGATGGATGGCTTCGAGGTCTGCACGCGGCTGAAGGCCGACCGCAAGACCAGCCACATCCCGGTGCTGATGGTCACCGCGCTCGATCAGCCCTCCGACCGCGTGCGCGGTCTCGAGGCCGGCGCCGACGACTTCCTTACCAAGCCGGTCGACGACATCCAGCTGATGGCGCGGGTGAAAAGCCTCGTCCGCCTCAAGGCGCTGACTGACGAGCTGAGGGCGCGTGCCCGCACCGGCCAGGAGATCGCCATCGAAGACGCGATGCGCGCCATGGACACCATTGACCACGAGGACGGCCGCATCCTGCTGGTCGATGCCGACGTCCGGCACGCGGAGCGGATCAAGGGCTATCTGAGCGCTAACAATCGGGTGGATGTGCTCGTCAACCCGTCCGACGCCGCGCTGGCGGTCAGCGGTGGCGACTTCGAGCTGGCGCTGGTGTCGATGGCGCTGGGCGATTTTGACCCGTTGCGCATCTGCTCGCAGATGCGGACTGCTGAGCAGACACGGACGCTGCCGATCATCCTGATCGCCGAGGAGGACGACCGGCCGCGCGTGGTGCGGGGGCTCGACCTCGGGGTCAACGACTTCATCATGCGCCCGGTGGAGCGCAACGAGCTGATGGCGCGGGTGCGGACGCAGATCCGCCGGCAGCGCTACGCCGTGGAACTGCGCCAGAGCGTCAACAATACGCTGGCGCTGGCGGTGACCGACGAGCTGACCGGGCTCTATAACCGGCGCTACTTCGAGCGACATCTGTCGATCCTGTTGCAGAAGGCACAGCAACAGGACCGCGACATGGCGGTAATGCTGATCGACATGGATTACTTCAAGGCGGTCAACGATACGCACGGCCACGACACCGGCGATGCAGTGCTGCGCGAGTTCGCCGATCGGCTGCGGCGCAACATCCGCGGCGTCGATCTCGCTTGCCGATTCGGCGGTGAGGAATTTGTGGTGCTGATGCCGGACACGGACTTTCGCCAGGCGCAGGGCGTTGCCGAGCGGGTGCGCGGGGCGGTGGCGGAGAAGGGCTTTGACGCCGGCAACGGGCGGCCGCTGGCGGTTACGGTGTCAGTCGGGATGGCGCTCAACGAGCACGATACCGATACCCCAGAGATGCTGCTGAAGCGCGCCGACGTGGCGCTTTACCGCGCCAAGCGCGAGGGCCGGAATCGAGTCGTATTCGACGCGGCGTAGTTGCGATCGTCACGATTCCGTCGCATACCCAAATCATTAAGGTTAAGGATTAGTAACGTTGTGGAGCGCCTATTTGCTCCGCAGCGATAAAGGGTTAAGTTAGCCCCATAGAACAACGCCGACACTATCGGTGTCAGCAGTCACCCCTACGGTTCTCCTCAGGTCCGCCGCAACTCCTGGGTCCGTAGGGAGGCTGGTCCGTAGCGGGCAAGAGTGGCCTCTTCGACATGCCGCTACGGACCAGCCACTCATCGAACGCCCGTCCCGTTTACCGGGGCGGGCGTTTTCCATTCGTGATGCCCATAACGCAAAACCCCGCGCCAAGGGGCGCGGGGCTTTGAAACCGGCACGAAAGCGGCAGATTATTTGATCTTGGCTTCCTTGAACTCGACGTGCTTGCGCACGACGGGATCGTACTTCTTGAACGAGAGCTTCTCGGTCTGGGTACGCGAGTTCTTCTTGGTGACGTAGTAGAAGCCGGTGTCGGCGGTCGACACGAGCTTGATCTTGAGGGATACGGCTTTGGCCATGGTCAGGTTCCTTGAAACGGCTTGCCGCGCGCTATCCGCGGGGCACTGAATTCAACCGGCCAACCGGCCCGTGGAAATTTGGCCGGAAACTACGGATTTTCGGGCCGATGTCAAGCGGACACTAGGCGGCCGGGGCCGCCCATTGTCTCAGACGTCGCTGCGCGAAGTATCGCCGCGGCTCGGGTCGAACCCGTACATGTAGTTGGCCCACTGAAGGCCAACGACGGCGCCCTTGATCGAGGGCAGCATGATCAGCGGCAACAGAATCGCGGCGGGGATCATGGTCCAGACGTAGAGCATCGGATCGACCGGGCCGCTCATCTCGGCATGCAGCATCCAGCCGATCAGCACGTGGCCAACGATGAAGATGGCGATATAGGGCGGGAAATCGTCGGCACGCGCCGCGCTCAGCTTCTCGCCGCATTCGCTGCAAGTGTCGTTGAGCTTGAGGTAGGAACGGAACAGCTTGCCCTTGCCGCAGTTCGGGCAGCGGCACATCACGCCGTTGCCGATTGCCTTCCACAGCGAACGCTGCTCGCGCACAAAACCGATCTCGACCGCCATCGCTATCTCTTTCGTTTGGCGAGCTTGCGATAGGCGCCCGCCTTGCCTCGGCTGCTAGATGGTCCTTTGCGGCCGCGCCCACCAGATGACGGAACGCCGCGGCTACCTTCGCTCAGGAGTTCGAAGCGAAGAGCCCCGGCAACGGGGGCGACCTCGAGCAGGCGGACGCTGACATCATCGCCGATGCGGAAGGTTTCGCCGGTGCGATCGCCGACCATCGCCTGCATCTCCTCGACGAAGCGATAGTAGTCCTGCCCGAGGGTGGAGGCGGGAATGAAGCCGTCGGCGCCGGTATCCTTCAACCGGACGAACAGGCCCGAGCGGGTGACGCCGGAGATGCGGCCCTCGAACTTGGCGTTGACGTGAGCGGCGAGGAACTCCGCCAACAGCCGGTCGATGGTCTCGCGCTCGGCCAGCATGGCGCGGCGCTCGGTCGACGAGATGTGCTGGGCGATGCCCGGCAGCTTGACGATCTCGCCTTCGGTCAGCCCGTCCTTGCCGAGATCGAGCGCGGTGATCAGGGCTCGGTGCACGATCAGGTCGGCATAGCGGCGGATCGGCGAGGTGAAGTGGGCGTAGCGATCGAGGTTGAGGCCGAAATGGCCGTAGTTCTCGGCCGCGTACTCGGCCTGCGCCTGGGTGCGGAGGATGATCTCGCTGACTTGCTGGATCTTGCCGTCGGTGCGGGCCTTGTCGAGGATGCGGTTGAAGTCGGAGGGACGCACCGCGTCGGACTTGGGCGCCGGCAGCTGCAACGAACTCAGGAAGTCGCGCAGCGCCACCAGCTTCTCCTGGCTCGGCGTATCGTGCACCCGGTAGAGCAGGGCGCTCTTGTGCTTCTCCAGCGTCTCGGCCGCCGCGACATTGGCGGCGATCATCATCTCTTCGATCAGCCGATGCGCATCGAGCCGCTCGGGGACTTTGACGTCGACGACCATCCCGGCCTTGTCGAGGATGATCTTGCGCTCGGGCAGGTCGAGATCAAGCGGACCGCGATTGTCGCGGGCCTTGGCCATGGCACCGTAGGCGGCCCAGAGCGGGCGGAGGATAGTGTCGAGGATCGGGCCGGTCTTGTCGTCCGGCCGGCCGTCGATGGCGGCCTGCGCCTGCTGGTAGTTGAGCTTGGCGGCGGAACGGAACAGCACGCGGTGGAAGCTGTGCGAGCGCTTCTTGCCATGCTGGTCGAAGACCATGCGCACCGCCATCGACGGGCGGTTCTCGCCTTCCTTCAGCGAGCAGAGGTCGTTGGAGATGCGCTCGGGCAGCATCGGCACGACGCGATCAGGGAAATAGACCGAGTTGCCGCGGATGTAGGCTTCGCGATCGAGGGCCGTGCCTGGGCGGACGTAGGCCGAGACGTCGGCGATGGCGACATAGACGATGTGGCCGCCGGCGTTCTTCGGGTCGGTGTCCGGTTCGGCATAGACCGCATCGTCGTGATCCTTGGCGTCGGCCGGATCGATGGTGACGAGCGGGATGTGCCGCCAGTCCTCGCGGCCCTTGATCGTGGTTTCCTTGGCCGCTTCCGATTCCTTCAGCACAGAGGCCGGGAAGCGGTAGGGGATATCGAGGTTGTGGATGGCGATCATCGAAACCGCGCCCTCGGTCTTCGGATTGCCAATGACCAAGGTGACCTTGGCCTTGGGGATCATCAGCCGACCGGTGAGCTTCACCTCCACTTCGACCAGGTCGCCATCACGGGCGCCGCCGAGGTCGCCGCCCTCGATGCGCATTTCCTTCTGCTTGCGATCGACCGGGATCAGGCGTGCGCCGTCTTCGTCCATGCGGACGATGCCGATCTGGCCGCGCCGCGGCTTGTCGAGGATCTTCATCGCCCGGGCAGTGTAGTTCGGCAGCTCGCCATCGCCGGCGCTGATGCGGGCGAGGATGCGGTCGCCCGGGGCGGGAGCAACACGGGCATCCTTGGGCTGCTTGACCATGACGCGGGGCCGCGCGCCTTCCTCGTCGTTCCACTGAGCGGGGAAGGCGTGGAGGTTGTCTGGGTCGGCGTCGGTTGGGATATCGAGCACGGTCACGGCGGGCAGGGCGGCTGTGGGCCGGATCTGCTTGCGGGTGCGGGCGATGAAGCCCTCACCCTCCATCTGCTTGAGCAGCACCTTGAATGGGGTGCGCATGTCGCCATGGATGCCGAAATGGCGCGCCAGGTCGCGCTTGCCATCGAGGGTCGGCTGCTGCGCCATCGCTTCGAGGATGGCTTCGCGAGAGGGGAGGTTGCCGACGGCGAACTGCCGCGGGCCTTTGGGAGTAATCTTGGTTTTTGGCGCTTTCGCCATTGTCTCTTTCTTTAGGCGGGTGTCTCCGCCTTCGTCTTCGATGCGGCCTTGGGCTTGGCTGCTGTCTTTGCAGTCGATTTGGCCTTGGCCGCTGGTTTCTTTGTCGCCGCTTTCTTCGCTGGGGCTTTCTTAGCACCCGCGCTGCGCGACGAGGATTTCTTTGCGCCGGATGCGCCTCCCTTGGCCGCGATCAGTTCGAGCGCCTGCTCGATCGTCACGTCTTCGGGCTTCAACTCCTTGGGCAGCGTTGCGTTCACCTTGCCCTGATTCACATAAGGGCCATAGCGGCCGGCGCGGACCGAGATCGGACCAGCGTCGTGCTCGAAGGTCTTGATCGCCGCCGGCGTACCGGAGCCTCCTCGGCCGAACCGTCCGCCGCCCGCCGCCTTCTGGGCGAGGAGATCGACGGCGCGGTTGAGCCCGACCGTGAACACTTCCTCGACTTCGGGGAGATTGGCATAGGTGCCATCGTGCAGGATGAACGGTCCATAGCGGCCGATGCCGGCGCTGATCGGCTTGCCCGTCTCCGGGTGCATTCCGACTTCGCGTGGCAGCGTCAAAAGCTGCAACGCCTTCTCGAGCGTCAGACTGTCGGGAGTCCAGCCTTTTGGGAGGGACGAGCGCTTAGGCTCGGTTCCGTCGCCTAGCTGTACATATGGACCGAAGCGGCCCGACTTCAAGGCCACCTCCAACCCGCTCTCGGGGTCGGTGCCGAGGATGCCGTCACCGGTACCGGCCTCGCTGGCCCCGCCGGCGGCGGCGTCAGAAAGCTGCATGGTGTAGCGGCACTCGGGATAGTTCGAGCAGCCGATGAAGGCGCCGAACTTGCCCAGCTTCAACGACAACTGGCCGGTCCCGCAATTCGGGCAGCGGCGCGGATCGGAACCGTCGGCCTTGGCCGGGAAGATATGGTCGGCCAGCATGTCGTTGAGGGCATCGAGCACCTCGGAAACGCGCAGGTCCTTGATGTCTTCGACGTGGCGCTGGAACTCGGTCCAGAACTCGCGCAGCACGTCCTTCCAGGCAAGTTTGCCGTCGGAGATCAGGTCGAGCTGCTCCTCGAGGCTGGCGGTGAAGCCGTATTCGACATAGCGATCGAAGAAGCTCTCGAGGAAGGCGGTGACGATGCGGCCGCGATCCTCGGGGATCAGCGTGCGCTTTTCGAGCCGGACATAGTTGCGGTCCTGCAGCACGCTCATGGTGGCGGCGTAGGTGGAGGGTCGGCCGATGCCGAGCTCTTCCATCTTCTTGATCAGGCTTGCTTCGGTGTAGCGCGGCGGCGGCTGGGTGAAGTGCTGTTCGATCAGCGCTTGTTCAAGCTTGGGCCGGTCGCCGACGTTGAGCGGCGGCAGCTCGCGGCTATCCTCGTCGTCCTCGCTATCGGCAGTGCGGTCTTCCTTGGCCTCGACGCCATAGAGCGCCAGGAAACCGGAGAAGGTGACGACCGAGCCAACGGCGCGCAGCGCGATATCGCGGCTGGTAGCAAAGACTGAGATATCGGCCGTGGTGCGTTCGATTTCGGCCGAGCGCATCTGGCTGGCGAGGGTGCGCTTCCAGATCAGCTCGTAGAGGCGATGGCGGTCCGGGTCGTCGCGCACGGTGTCGGGGTGGCGGAACATGTCCGTGGGACGGATCGCCTCGTGCGCCTCCTGGGCGTTCTTGGCCTTGGTCTGGTAGATGCGCGCCTTCTCGGGGATGTAGTCGGCGCCGAAATTCTTGACGATGGCGCGGCGCGCCTGGTCGATGCCTTCCGGCGCCATCTGCACGGCGTCGGTTCGCATATAGGTGATGATGCCCTCTTCGTAGAGCCGCTGCGCGATCTGCATGGTGCGGCTCGGCGAGAAGCCGAGGCGCGACGAGGCGTCCTGCTGCAGGCTCGAAGTGGTGAAGGGCGGATAGGGGTTGCGCTTAGTCGGCTTCTTGTCGACCGACGACACGCTGAACGTGCCGGCCTCGATCGCCTTCTTCAGCGCCTCGGCTTCGTCGCCGGTGCCGACGTCGAGCTTGTCGGTCTTTTTGCCATCGACCGAGTAGAGCCGGGCCTCGAAGGATTTGCCCTTCTCGCTCAGCTTGGCGCCGATCGACCAGTATTCCTGCGGGCGGAACTTCTCGATCTCGCGCTCGCGGTCCGAGACGATGCGCAGCGCAACGGACTGCACACGGCCTGCGGAGCGGGAGCCCGGGAGCTTCCGCCAGAGTACGGGCGAGAGCGTAAAGCCAACCAGATAATCGAGGGCGCGGCGCGCCAGGTAGGCATCGACCAACGGCTCGTCGATCTGGCGCGGATGCTGCATCGCCTCGGTGATCGCGGCCTTGGTGATCGCGTTGAACACAACGCGGCTGACCGGCTTGTCCTTGATCAGCTTCTTTTGCCGCAGCACGTCGAGCACGTGCCACGAGATGGCTTCGCCTTCGCGATCCGGATCGGTAGCGAGGATCAGTTCGTCGGCGTTCTTGAGCGCATTGCCGATATCGGCGAGCCGCTTCTTGGAGTTGGTATCGACCTCCCAGATCATCGCAAAGTCATCGTCGGGCAGCACCGAGCCATCCTTGGCCGGCAGGTCGCGGACGTGACCGAAGCTCGCCAGGACCTCATAGTCCTTGCCGAGATAGGTGTTGATTGTCTTGGCCTTAGCCGGACTTTCAACGATGACGAGCTTCATGGGATAGGGCTTTCGGGAGTGGCGTTCGAACGCGGCGCAACATGGTGAAGCGGGTTGGGGCTGTCAACCGGGCGGGCAGCGCCGGTCGGCGTTCCCCCTATGGGGGAAGAAACTTGGGCTCAGCAAAGCATAAAGAGACTCGTGCTAAGCCGAGGACGGTTTGGGGGCCGGCATGCGCATAGTAAAGGCGGCGATCATCTTCGTCCTGGCGTTCCTCGCCTTTGCGCGTCTGGCGCCGCAGGACCCCTACAACCCGCAGCATATTACTCGCGTCGCTCTGGCACTGTCGCTGAGCGAGGGGCGCGTAGATATCGACTCGTTCGCCGCGCAGACGGTCGATAAGGCCTCCTTCGATGGCCATTACTATGCCGACAAGCAGCCGGGCATCTCGTTCCTCGCAGTGCCCGTCGTGGTTGGGACCCGCATGGCGCTGCGGGCCGCGGGGGCGCCGAGCGACCCGACTGATCTCGATACGCTGGCGGTCTACGTGCGGGCTGTAGCCGTCGCGACGGTGTCGTTGCCGGCCGCGCTGGCAGTGATGCTGCTCTATCTGATGGCGTTGCGGCTTGGCGCCGGCCACGTTGCGGCGACCTTCGCCAGTTGCGCGCTGGCGCTGGGGACGCCGTTCTTTGGTTGGTCGACGACAGTGTTCGCCCATTCGCTCTCGGGAGCCATGCTGCTCGGCGCGTTGGCACTGATCGTGCTTGCTCGACCATCGGGCTGGGTGCCGCCGCTGGTGGGGCTGTTGCTCGGCTACCTGTTGGTCGTCGACATAACGGCGGCACCGGCCGGGGCCATAGTCGGACTGTTCGCGTTGATCCGCTCGGACCGGCGCGGACGGGATTTCGTCGGGCTCGCGCTTGGTGGGATCGCCGGGCTGCTGCCCCTGTTGGCTTACAACCAACTGACCTTCGGTTCGCCGTTTCGCCTTGGCTATTCGCAGGTGCAGGGCTTCGAGGGCATGCAGCAGGGGTTCTTTGGCATCACCTTCCCGCAGCCGATGGTGCTCGGCGAACTGCTGTTCGGCCACTATCGCGGCCTGCTGCCGCTTGCCCCGGTGTTGCTGATGGTGCCGATCGGGCTGCTGGCCATGCAGGCGTCGACCCGCGGCGTCGGCATCGTGATCGTCGGGGTGATGCTGAGCTTCCTGCTGATCAACGCCAGCTACTTCTATTGGGACGGCGGGTCATCGACGGGGCCACGGCATCTGGTGGCGGCGCTGCCGCTGATGTGCCTCGCACTGGCGTTTGCCTGGCCGCCGGAATGGCCGGCGAGGACTGTCGCTCTGCTGTTGCTGCTCGTCAGCCTGCTGATCTCGATGGTCTCGGCCAGCGTCGACAGCATGTCGCCGCCGTGGTTCGCCAATCCGCTCTTCGACTACCTGCTGCCGGGCTTCTTCAAGGGCGGCTGGCTGCAGGCGACGGGGGCGACGGCGGTGTTGTGGGTCGGCTTTGCGATCATTGCCCTGCTGCCGGATCGCTCAGGGGCGGAGCGCCACCAACTGGCCGCTTGACCATTCGACGCGGCCTTCGAGGTCGAGTTCGAGCAGCAGCGTCTGCACGCGGCTGATGGCGATCCCGGTGGATTTGATGACGTCGTCGACCGCGACCGGCGTGACGCTGAGCGCGTCGACCAGGCGGGAGCGCTCGTCCTCCGATGGCGGGGCGGGATCGAACACATCGGCATCGGGGAGCCAGTCGGGTTCGAGGAGGCTCGTGCGCGACGGGTCGGCTTCGCGCAGCGTGTCGATGATATCGGCGGCGCCGGTGATCAGCTTGGCGCCCTGCTGGATCAGCGCGTTGCCACCTTCGGCACGCGGGTCGAGCGGCGAGCCGGGTACGGCGAAGACCTCGCGGTTCTGCTCCAGGGCCAGGCGGGCGGTGATCAGCGAGCCGGAGCGCTTGGCGGCCTCGACGACCACGGTGCCGAGCGTGAGGCCGGAGACGAGACGGTTGCGGCGGGGGAAGTCACGGGCCCGCGGCTCCCAGCCGAGCGGCATCTCGGTGATCAGCGCGCCGCCGTTCTCGACGATCTGGTGCGCCAAGGGAATGTTCTCGTCGGGATAGATGCGGTCGAGGCCGCCGGCGAGCACTGCCACGGTCCCGGTGCGAAGCGCTGCCTTGTGGGCCGCCGCATCGATGCCACGGGCGAGGCCGGAGACCACGGTGTAGCGTGCTTCGCCCAGATCTAGGGCGAGCATCTGCGCGAACTTCTGCCCCGCGGTGGAGGCGTTGCGGGCGCCGACAATGGCGACGCTGCGCCACCAGTCGAGATTGTAGCCGCCGGCGATGGCGACCAGCGGCGGGGCGCCGGAGATGTATCGGAGGAGCGGTGGGTAGTCGGGCTCGCCGGAGCCGACGAAGCGGGCGCCGAGCCGCTCGGTGCCGGCGATCTCATCTTCGGCTTCGGAGATTGAGGGAATGCGGGAGGGTGTGCCGAGGCGTTTCAAAAGGTCGGGCAGGGCGGCGAGGGCGGCCTCAGCCGAGCCTTCGCGGTTGATCAACTGGCGGAAGGTCTGCGGCCCGACATTGTCGGTGCGGATGAGCCGCAGCCATGCAGTGCGTTGCGACGGCGTCAGTTCGATGCCGTCGCGCGCCATGACTTCAGCTGGCCTTGGGCTTTTCCGAGCCGATCTTCGGCTCCGTGCCGTTCCACAGCCGCCGGATGTTCTGCCAATGCGTGAAATAGAGCACGAAGCTGAGCAACCCGCAGGCCGCGGCGAAGGTGAAGCCCTGCATGTCGGTGCCGGCGAGCGCATAGGCGAAGACGGGAGCCGTTGCGGCAGCGGTAAGCGCGGCAAGCGAGGAGAAGCGGCGGGCCACGGCGATCAGCAGCCAGACGGCGCAGAAGATCAGGCCGACGACCCAGCTCCAGGCCAGCAGCACGCCAATATAGGTGGCGACGCCCTTGCCGCCCTTAAACCCGAGCCAGACCGGGAAGCAGTGACCGAAGAAGGCACCGATGCCAGCGCCGTAGATGACGAACTCGGCCGCGAGCGGCGAGTCGGCGCCCGGGGCGAGGAAGTAGCGGGCGATCAGGACGGCGGCGGCGCCCTTGCCGGCATCGAGCAGCAGCGTGGCGACGGCGAGCCAGCGGTTGCCGGTGCGGAGCACATTGGTGGCGCCGATATTGCCCGAGCCGATTGACCGGATATCGATGCCGACGGCGCGTGTCAGCAGCATGCCGAACGGGATCGAGCCGAGGAGATACCCCAGTACGGTTGCGATCAGAAAGTTCATGCGTCGGCCCCCTCAGCGGTTGCAGCATGGCTGAAGACCGGACGGCCTGCAACGAACGTATGCATCACGGCGCCCTGCATCCTCGCGCCCTCGAAAGCGGTGTTGCGGGAACGGGAGCGCAGTGCGGCTTCCTTCACCACCCAAGGGAAGTCGGGATCGAAGATGATCAGGTCGGCCGGAGCGCCGACTGCGATGCGGCCTGAGCTGAGTCCAAGCAGTTCGGCCGGACGGCTGGTCATGGCACGCAGCAGGGTGAGCAGCGGTACGTCGCCGGAATGGACGAGGCGGAAAGCGGCAGCGAGCAGGGTTTCGAGACCGACCGCGCCATAAGACGCCTCGGCGAACGGCTGGCGTTTCACCTCGCTATCCTGCGGATCGTGCCCGGAATGGATGGTGTCGATGGCGCCGGAGTTGAGGCCATCGATGACCGCGCGGCGATCGTCCTCGGAGCGGAGCGGCGGCGACAGCTTGAAGAACGAGCGGTAGGGCGCGACGTCGTTTTCGTTGAGCGAGAGATTGTTAATCGAGATGCCGGCGGACACCGTCGACAGGCGGCGCTTGGCATTGGCCATCAGCTCGACGGCGGCGCCGGTCGAGATCTGCGCGGCGTGGTAGCGCACGCCAGTGAGGGCGGCGAGCTGCAGGTCGCGGGCGAGGGGGACGGTCTCGGCTTCGCCGGGGATACCTTTGAGGCCGGAGACGGTCGCCAGCGTGCCCTCGTTCATCACGCCGTCGCCGACCAGGGTGTGATCGGCTACGTGATGGATAATCGGCAGGTCGAAGTTGCGGGCGTAGGTGAAGGCGGCGCGCAGCAGACCGGCGGACTGGATCGACTCACGTCCATCCGTGAGGGCAACGGCGCCCGCTTCCTTGAGGAGGCCGAACTCGGTGATCTCCTCGCCCTTGAGACCGCGAGTGATGGCGGCGGCGGGGAGGATGTTGACCGACGCTTTAGCGCCGGCGCGACGGAGGACGAAATCGACCAATGCGCCGTCGTCGATCACCGGCGTGGTGTCGGGCATCAGCACGAAGCTGGTGACGCCACCGGCGGCGGCCGCCTCTGCGGCGCTGGCTAGGGTCTCGCGGTATTCGTGGCCGGGCTCGCCGGTGAAGACGCGCATGTCGATGAGGCCGGGCGCAACGATCTGGCCCTTCGCGTCGTAGGTTTCGGCACCGTCGGGGATGCCCTGCGGGGCGCCGTTGGTGATGCCGGTGATCTTGCCGTTTTCGACCAGCACGGCGCCAGGGGCATCGCGATTGGTGGCCGGGTCGACCACGCGAGCATTGGCGATGACGATGGGATTGGTCATGGCTCGTTCCGCTGCGGATCGGCGAGGAGAGTATCGAGAACCGCCATGCGCACGGCGACGCCCATCTCGACCTGCTCGGTGATCACCGAACGCGGCCCGTCGGCGATGGCCGGGTCGATCTCGACGCCACGGTTCATCGGGCCGGGATGCATGACGATCGCGTCCGGCTTGGCGTAACCGAGCTTTTCCTCGTCGAGGCCGTAGAAGTGATAGTACTCGCGCACCGATGGGATCATCCGGCCGTTGGCGCGCTCGTGCTGCAGGCGCAGCATCATCACCACGTCAGCGCCTTCGAGGCCCTGGCGCATGTCGGTGAAGACTTCCGAGGTCAGCGCCTCGATGCCTTTGGGCAGCAGTGTCCTTGGCGCGATGACGCGGGTACGGGCCTGCATGGCGCCGAGCAGCAAGAGGTTCGAGCGGGCGACGCGGGAATTGGCGATGTCGCCGCAGATGGCGACGGTGAGGCCAGCGAGGTAGCCCTTGTGCTGGCGGATGGTCAGCGCATCGAGGAGGGCCTGCGTCGGGTGCTCATGGGCGCCGTCGCCAGCATTGATCACCGAGCAGCCGACTTTCTGGCTGAGCAGTTCCACGGCGCCCGAGGAGCCGTGGCGGACGATGATCACATCCGGCCGCATGGCGTTGAGCGTCGCGGCGGTATCCACCAGCGTCTCGCCCTTGGCGACCGACGAGGTCTTCACCGACATGTTGGTGACCTGCGCGCCAAGGCGCTTCCCGGCGATCTCGAAGCTCGACTGTGTGCGAGTCGAGTTCTCGAAGAACAGGTTGATCTGGGTCTTGCCGGTGAGGGTCGGCAGGATCTTCCTGGGCTGACGGGAGATCGGGATCATCGCCTCGGCCCGGTCCAGCAGATCGACGATCTCGTACTGGTTGAGCTGGCTGATGCCAAGAAGATGGCGATGGCGGAAAGCCGGTCTCGCAGCCCCCTGGCCGCCGGTGACCGATGCTGGCGAGGAAGTAGCCATGCCGCTCCGTTCCGAATGTTCGCGGGGGTCTAACGCGAGGGGGCGAGCATGTACAGTCTGGCCGTGCATTTTCCAGAAGCTGATTGGCTACAGGGATCCTCTACGGAGCCGCTCCAGCGCGCCTTGCAGGATGTAGCTCGCGGCGAGCTTGTCGACGACCTCGGCGCGCTTGTCGCGGCGGACATCGGCCTCGATCAGCGTGCGGGTGACGGCCGAGGTGGAGAGCCGTTCGTCCCAGAAGACGATGGGGATGCTGATCTTCGCCGCGAGATTGCGGGCAAAGGCGCGGGTGGACTGGACCCGTGGCCCTTCGGAGCCATCCATATTGAGCGGCAGGCCGAGCACGATGCCGACCGCGTCATTCTCCGCGATCAGTTCCTGCAGCCGAATCGCATCCTGCGTGAACTTCAGCCGCTTGATGGTCTCGAGCGGCGTCGCCGAGTAGCGCATGCCGTCCGAGATGGCGACGCCGATAGTCTTGGTGCCGAGATCGAGCCCGAGCAGCTTGCCCGTCAGAGGCAGGGCGGTCAGCGGGTTGAGAGCGTCGTCTGTCACGCGCATCCTTTGCATCAGCTTCAGTTCTGGCTACCTGTGGCGCTGACAAGAGGCAAGCAATGAAACTCACCTGGTTCGGCGGCACCACGATCCGCGTTCATATTGGCGGCAAGATACTCGTGGCGGATCTCGCGGGGATTGGCGGGGTCGATCCCGAGGAACTGGTTTCGGGGGCGGATGCGACGTTTGCGCTGGATGGCAGCCTGCCCGAGATCGACCCGGTGCTGTGGCAGCCGGGGCGGGCGGGGACTATGCTCGATGAGGATGTGCTGGGCGAGGTGACCGCGCACGGGCTGGCCGGCGGCGCGCTGATTGCCGCGGTCGGCGAGGCGCCGCTGCTGTTGCTGGCTGGCGCCGTGCCTAAGGCCGGGCGCTGGGCGCGGGATGCGGTGGTTGTGGTGTTTGGCGACGAGGGCGACAGGCTTGCGGCCGAGGTGCTGGAGGCGTTTGGGCCGCGGCTGATAGCGGTTGCCGGGCCCGATGCGGTGGTGGAGCGGGCTTTCGGGGCGCTGCGGGATCGGCTCGATGGCACGGCACTGGTGGCGCTCGAGGCTGGGATGGCTTTGGAAGTTTGATGGCGCCCATCAACGCTTTTCGTTTTTCTTGCACACGTTCCGTTGCTAGAACGCCGGAAATCGTGACGTTCGGAGTGACCCCATGTCGGTAGATGCCGCCACCGTGAAGCGTATTGGCCGCTTGGCCCGCATTCGCATCGAGGAAGGCGAGGTCGAGACCTATCGCAATGAGCTCAATGCGATCCTGGGTTTCGTCGAGCAACTCGGTGAGGTCGACGTGACGGGCGTCGAGCCGATGACCTCGGTGACGCCGATGACGCTGCGCCGGCGCGAGGACAAGGTCACCGACGGTGGTTACCCGGACAAGATCGTCGCCAACGCGCCACTGACCGAAGACAACTTCTTCATGGTGCCCAAGGTCGTCGAGTAAGCGCCATGGTCACCATCGCCATCGAGACGCCGCTGCAGGATGATGTCCGCGGGTTGGTCGAAGAGTTGAACGCGCACCTGATTCCGCTGTCGCCGCTGGAGTTCCAGTTCAAGATGACGGTCGAGCAGATGGCCGGCGCCGACACCACCCTGTTCGTGGCGCGCAACGAGGTCGGCGAGGCCGTCGGCTGCGGAGCGCTGAAGGTGATCTCGGCCGACGAGGGCGAAGTGAAGCGCATGTACACCCGGCCGTCGGTTCGCGGGCAGCGGGTGGGTTCGGGGCTGCTCGAAGCGATCACCGAGCTGGCGCGGTCGAAGGGGATCTCGCACTTGCTGCTGGAGACCGGGACGGGGCCGGGGATGAGCGAAGCGCACCGGCTCTATACCAATAGCGGCTTCACCGAGCGCGGGCCGTTTCTCGACTATCCCGAGAGCGAGTGGTCGGTTTTCTTCGAGAAGCGTATCGGGCAGCCGGCTGTCGCCTGATGTTGCGGTAATCGCGATGCCGCTATAGGAACGGCGGTCGACTAATCCCCGCGTCCCTTCCTCGCGAGCCAAGCCTTTGACCGACCTTACCCGCCTGACCCTTGCCGCCGCTCGTGATGGGCTGAAGGCCAAGGATTTCACCTCGAGCGAACTGACCGACGCCTATCTGACGGCGATCGAGGGGGCCAACCCCAAGCTCAATGCCTATGTGGCGGTGACCGGCGAGCAGGCGCAGGCGCAGGCAAAGGCCAGCGACGCCAGGCTCGCGGCCGGGCAGGGCGGTCCGCTCGAGGGGATTCCGCTGGGGATCAAGGACCTGTTCGCGACCAAGGGCGTCCATACCCAGGCGGCGAGCCACATCCTCGACAGCTTCAAGCCCGAGTACGAATCGAGCGTCACCAGCAACCTGTGGCGTGACGGCGCGGTGATGCTGGGCAAGCTGAACATGGACGAGTTCGCCATGGGCTCGTCGAACGAGACCAGCTACTACGGCCCGGTGATCAACCCGTGGCGGGCGAACAACTCGAACGCCCAGCTGGTGCCGGGCGGCTCGTCCGGCGGCTCTGCCTCGGCGGTTTCCGCCTGGCTCTGTGCCGCGGCAACTGCGACAGATACCGGCGGCTCGATCCGCCAGCCGGCGGCGCTGACCGGCACGGTGGGCATCAAGCCGACCTACGGCCGCTGCTCACGCTGGGGCGTCGTGGCGTTTGCGTCGTCGCTCGACCAGGCCGGCCCGATTGCCCGCACTGTCGAGGACGCGGCGATCATGATGACCTCGATGTCCGGGTTCGATCCGAAGGACTCGACCAGCGTCGACCTCGCCGTGCCGGATTTCGCGGCGGCGGTGGAGCGCGGCGTGAAGGGGCTCGTCATCGGCATTCCGCGCGAGTACCGCATGGACGGCATGCCGGCGGAGATCGAGGCGCTGTGGCAACAGGGCATCGCCTGGCTGAAGGCCGAGGGTGCAACGGTGCGCGACATCTCGCTGCCGCACACGAAGTACGCCCTGCCGGCTTATTACATCGTGGCGCCGGCCGAGGCCTCGTCGAACCTCGCTCGCTATGACGGCGTGAAGTACGGCCTGCGCGATACCGGCAAGGACATCACCGACCTTTACGAGATGACCCGCGCCGATGGTTTCGGCCGCGAGGTGAAGCGCCGCATCATGATCGGCACCTACGTTCTGTCGGCGGGCTATTATGACGCCTATTACGTGCAGGCGCAGAAGGTCCGTACGCTGATCAAGCGCGACTTCGAGATCGTCTTCAACGACGGCGTCGACGCCATCCTGAC
This sequence comes from Devosia sp. P1_H9, assembly GCF_056405135.1. Lineage (NCBI taxonomy): Bacteria > Pseudomonadati > Pseudomonadota > Alphaproteobacteria > Hyphomicrobiales > Devosiaceae > Devosia > Devosia sp. P1_H9. Next base: position 251,511 of record NZ_JBFUCQ010000002.1, on the reverse strand, counting down.
CCCGGCGACCCCGTCGGCGGCGTTCGGCATCGGCGACGAGGACATGAAGGCCGATCCGGTCAAGATGTACCTCAACGACGTGTTCACGGTGACCGTGAACATGGCCGGGCTGCCGGGAATCGCGGTTCCAGCCGGCAAGGACGGCGCAGGTCTGCCGCTCGGCCTGCAGCTGATCGGCAAGCCGTTCGACGAGGAAACGCTGTTCGCGGCGGGCCGTGTCATCGAGCGTTCGGCCGGTATCGACTTCAGCCCCGACAAGTGGTGGTAGTCACCGTCAGAGTCGAAACCGCTTGAAGCATAGCGGTTTCAGCACTATTTGCCGCCCATGCGCAAATTGAGACTTGTCGACCTCCCGGCCAAGCCGGCGGTTTCGTTTCAGAGGATTGGCTCCATGGCCGATGTGTTCACGACCCTCGACTGGTCGGCCCCGCCCAAGGATATGTCCAAGCCTCTGCAGGCCCTGTGGTGGATGAAGAAGGGCGAGTTGCGCGTCGGCCCCGAATGGGAAGAAGCGCATCGCATCGTCCAGGCGATGGAGGGCACGTTCGAGTTCGACTGGGTGCACGCGCTGCTGCACTGGATCGAAGCCGACATGGGCAATGCCGACTACTGGTATCGCCGCGCCGGCCGCAAGCGCGCCACGGCAAGCGTGTCCGCCGAGTGGGAACACATCGCCAAGGAATTGAGCGGCGTCACGCAGCACTAAAAGCCCGACTGGCCGAGCCATCGGGGTTTTCTTGTCAGTCTTGCCGTTTCTTGCGAAGCGGCATGGGCGGGACTTCGTCCCTGTGCCGGTCGTCCGGCAAACTGTACAAAGGTTGGGACTCTCGCCCCGCCCATTGCGAACGGTCTTTTGGCTCGATGGTGCGCAAAGCGGACGCTTCCACCAAACCCTGGCCAGGACGCCTCCCAACCAGCCCGAACCCTCCCCGCGACGCCGCGTAGCGCCTCGCATCGGAAAGGTGGAGGGAAGGTACGAGATGGCTGGAGTGCGGGGATAAGTTTCTTTGCAGGTCGAGGGAGACGGCCCCCTCCCGGCCTCCCCCATGAAGGGGGAGGTGAAGAGGGGACCATCGACGCTACCTGTTGTCGTACTCGCTCCGCACCAGCTCGAGGCCGCGCCGGGTGATGCGGTAGGGGCGGCCGCTGCTGGAGGCGATGGCGTTCTTGTTCTTCAGTTTGCGGAACAGGCTGAGGTTGCATTGCTGCATCAACCAGCCGTCGCGGTTGAGGCATTCGACGCTGACGACCTTGCCGTTCGGGGCTTTGAGCACGTGAATAGCGCCGCCCTGCGCGAGTGCGTGCAGCACCCGCTGTTCCTCGCGGGAAATATCCATGGAAGTCTAGACCTTGGGATGCGTGGAAAGAAGGCCCGGCCAGCATCTCGCCTGGCAGGTCGCCTGGTTCCAAACCCCGTCGCAACGCGTCGTGAGCCCTAGGGCTCAGCGGGCGGACGGGGTACTACGCAATCTCAACTTTGCTAGACATGGGGCAGTCCATTTCTTGACGGCGCCGCGATATCGCCTTGCCGATGAACGATGGCTGAATAGCCGATGAGCGGATTCTGCGCCAGCGTTGCGGTTGCAATCCCGGTTCCGCCGGTGCAAACCAGCAACAGTGAAAGTCCTGCCAACGAGTGCCTCCCCCGTGACCAAAGCCCCCGCCGAATGCCAGACCAAGGAAGATGTACGCGTCGAGATCGACCGGATCGATCAGGCGCTGCTGACCCTGCTCGCCGAGCGGCACGGCTATGTGACGCGGATGGCTGAGATCAAGACCGATCCGCACGAGGCGTATGATCCGACCCGCATCGAGTCGATCATCGCCAAGCAGCGCAAACGCGCCGAAGAGCTGGAACTCGACGAGGACCAGGCAGAGTTGATCTGGCGCACGCTGATCAACTGGAATGTGAACTACGAAAAGGGCATTATCGCTGCACGCAAGCGCCACGGCTGAGTTAGGCTGGTTGCAGTGGAGACTTCGATGACGTCGCCGGAGATCACGATCCGCAAGGCTGTGGCGAGCGAGGCAGAGCGTCTCGCCGACATCGCGCTGCTCGCCTGGGAGCGCGACCTGAAGCCCTTCCTCAGCGGGGAAGCGGCTAGCCGCCAGAACGAGAAGCGCCGGCTTGGCATTGCCGTCCACGAACTGCTGGACCGCACCATCGTCGCCGAGATCGACAGCTCTCCGGTGGCCTGGTGCGCGCGGGCGCGGAGCCGGCCCTACATCCCGTATCTGTTTGTCACCCCGTCGCTGCAGAACCAGGGCATCGGCTCGCTGCTGCTCAGGCGGATGGAATCGATCATCGAGCTCGAGGGCGCCGACCGGGTGCAACTCGATACGCTGAGCGACAACGTGCGGGCCGTGAACTTCTACCAGCACCAGGGCTATCGCATCCTGGTGCTGAAGCGCGAGGGCGCCACCGGCAGCGACCCGCAAACCAGCGTGCGGCTGGAAAAGCGGCTCTCCCCGTACCGCGGTCCGCTGACCGACGACGAAGACTGAGAAATCAACGTGAGCATGACGGTGCGGCGCGCCCGGCAGGAGGAGGCCGTGATCCTTGGCGACATTGGCTTTGCCGCCTGGGAGGCCAGCGCCTTTGCCGAGGGCGACGTCGGCAGGGTCGATCGCGACCGGTTGCGCGAGGAGTTCCGTGGCTTCGGGGTCAGTCATGCACCGACCATCCTCGTTGCCGAAGCCGGCGGCCAGGCGCTCGGCTGGGGCGCACGCGAGGATAACAACCAGCTGATCTCGGACCTCTGGGTTGCGCCTGAGGCGCAGGGGCGCGGTGTCGGCAGTCTACTGCTGGAAGCGCTGGTCGCCGAGATCAGGGCCGCCCACTACCCATTGGCCGCGCTCGAGACGCTGGCCAGCAACGCGCGAGCGATCGGCTTCTACCAGCGGCACGGATTTGCTGTCGTCTGGCGCAGGGAGAAGTTTTCCGCCTCGCTCGGTTATGCCATAGACAAAGTTGGAATGAACAAGAGCCTTAGCCCATGACCCTCATCGATACCCGCACCCCCAACCCCAAGAGCTTCATCAAGGGAGCCACCGGGGACTGGGAGATCGTCATCGGCATGGAAGTGCATGCGCAGGTGACCTCGGAGAGCAAGCTGTTCTCCGGCTCCTCGACCGAGTTCGGCTCGCCGCCGAACTCCAATGTGAGCTTCGTCGACGCGGCGATGCCCGGCATGCTGCCGGTGATCAACGACGAGTGCGTTCGCCAGGCGGTGCGGACCGGGCTGGGGCTCAAGGCCAAGATCAACAAGCGCTCGATCTTCGATCGGAAGAACTACTTCTATCCGGACCTGCCGCAGGGCTACCAGATCAGCCAGTTCAAGGATCCGATCGTCGGTGAGGGCTCGGTGTTCCTCGACATGGGTGGCGAGGAGCACATCGAGATCGGCATCGAGCGGCTGCATCTTGAGCAGGACGCCGGCAAGTCGATCCACGACCAGCACCCGAACCTGAGCTTCGTCGATCTCAACCGCTCGGGCGTGGCGCTGATGGAGATCGTGTCGAAGCCCGACCTCCGGAACTCCGACGAGGCCAAGGCGTACCTCTCGAAGCTGCGCACGATCCTGCGCTATCTCGGCACCTGCGACGGCAACATGGAGCAGGGCTCGATGCGCGCCGACATCAACGTCTCGGTGCGCAAGCCCGGTGGCGAGTTCGGTACGCGCTGCGAAATCAAGAACGTCAACTCGATCCGCTTCGCCGGCCAGGCGATCGAGTTCGAGGCGCGCCGCCAGATCGACATCCTCGAGGATGGCGGCAAGATCGACCAGGAGACGCGGCTCTACGACCCCAAGACCGGCGAGACGCGCTCGATGCGGAGCAAGGAAGAGGCGCACGATTATCGCTACTTCCCCGATCCGGACCTCTTGCCGCTGGAATTCGACCAGGCTTTCATCGACGAGCTGGCCAAGCACCTGCCGGAGCTGCCGGACGACAAGGAAGCCCGCTTCATCAAGGAATATGGCGTGACGCCGTATGACGCGATGGTGCTGACGCTGGAGCGCGAGACGGCCGACTACTACGAAGCCGCGGTGAAGTTCGGCGGGACCAAGCGCGACGGCAAGGCGGTGGCCAACCTCGTTACCGGCGACATCGCAGCGTTCGCCAACAGCCAGGGGCTGTCGGCGTTCGAGACGCACATCAAGCCGAGCCAGATCGCTGGCATCGTCGACCTCGTGGCGGCCGGGACGATCTCGTCCAAGGGCGCCAAGGACCTGCTGCAGGTGATCATCGCCGAGGAGCCCGAAGGCGAGCCGGCCGAGATCGTCGAGCGGCGCGGCATGAAGCAGGTGACTGACCTGGGCGCCATCGAGGCGGTGATCGACGAGATCATCGCAGCCAACCCGGGCCAGGTGGCTGCCGTGCAGGCGAAGCCGACCATGCTCGGCTGGTTCGTCGGCCAGGCCATGAAGGCCTCGGGCGGCAAGGCCAACCCGCAGGCGCTGAACGAGATCCTGAAGAAGAAGCTGGGGCTCGAGTAGGAGGGGCCGATGGCCAAGGGCTACTGGGTCGTCAACATCAAGGTCAGCGACCCCGAGACGTACAAGCAGTACCAGGCCTCCGTCCGGCCCTTCCTGGCCGCCAATGACGGCCGCTTCGTCGTCCGCGGCGGCCAGGTGAGCGTCGTCGAGGGCCAGGTCGGCCCTCGCGTCGTAGTGGTCGAGTTTCCGAGCTACGACCACGCGTTCCGCGCATACCACTCGCCGGAATACCAGGAGGCAATGAAGACGCGGCTGAACTCCAGCACCGCCAACTTTGCCATCGTCGAGGGTTTTGGCGGCTGACGCACGAATAGGCATCGGCTTCGGAACCGTCTTCCGCTCCGCATCGTTGACGAGAAACCCCTCGTCAAAGGAGCCTGCGATGTCCGTGCTCAACCGTGTCCTGTTCAATGTCCTCTGCAAGGACCTCGCCGACAGTACCAAGTTCTACAAGGAGCTGTTCGGGCTCGAGACGATCTACGACAGCGACTGGTTCGTGGTGCTCACGCCGAAGGGTCAGGCGAATGTGCAGATCGGGTTGATCGACCAGATGAGCCAGTTCACCCCGCGCCACGCCTGGGGCATGCATGAGGGGACGTACCTGACCTTCGAGGTGGACGACGTGTTCGAGGTGCTGGACCGGGCGCGCGCCATGGGCGCCGAGGTGGTGTCCGAGGCGATCGCGCTCGACTACGGCCAGACGCGTGGGCTGATCCGCGATCTCAACGGCATGGTGATCGACGTGTCGACGCCAACCGCCCAGCTTGCCATGCGCGAGGACGTGATCATCGAGGATGGCGAACGCCGCACTGCCATCGATCAGCAGCAGCCGGAGGACCGCGGCTCGGCATCGCGGCCCGTCTGGTAGCTAGGTCGGCTTGCCCACCGTCATTGCGGCACGGAACGCCGGATCGGGATCGAGCCAGGTGGATTCGGGCATCGCACCGACGGCATCGAAATATCGGCTCATGAAGCAGCGGTAGGAGGCGCAGAAGGCTATGTCGGCGATCTCCCGGTCGGTGAAGCCGTGCTTGCGGAGCCTTTCGACATCCTCCTCGGTGATGAGGCTGGCGTCCCGCGCAACCTGCTCGGCGTAAGCCAGCATCGCAACGGTCTTGGCCGCGAGACCGGCGCTGCGGAAATCGTGCTGGATGGCGAATACCTTCTCCTTGGAGCCCAGGTCATTCACCAGCAGCTTGGCATAGACATGCGAGCAATAGGTGGACGGGATTTGCTTGGCTGCGATCAGGGTGATCAGCCGCCAGCTCACCAGGCCCAGCGAGAAGTTGTTGCGCGCGGCATGCAGCAGATGCTCGACCATCGGGGAGAGGTGCGGCAGCGCTGTCCAGCACTTGGTGCCTTCCATGACGAAGCCAAGCGCCTTGGCCTCATCCCGGTAGATTTCGGCGATCTCGCCGGTGGCATCCTTCTCGTCGATCGTTCCGATAAACACGTCTGGCCTCCTCAGGTCATATGATGACTGAGGACACTAAGTCGCGAAGCTGAACCGGACTTGAACGGAAGTGCTCTATCACCGGTTAGGGCAGGGAGGAGATCAGGCCGGCGCTTTGCGCCAGCCTTTCACCAGGCGGCCATCGATGAATACGAGGCCGAGGAAAATCACGACGATGCCGAGGATATGCACCAGCTCGAAGCGCTCGTGCAGGACCAGCACGCCGAGCAGGATCGCCGAGATCGGGGTGATGAAGGTGTTGAGCGACAGGTTGGTGGCGCCGACGCGGGGCAGCAGCCAGTACACCAGGAGGAAGCTGAAGCTGGTGGAGAACACCGAGATGCCGAACAGCGCCGCCCAGGTCTCGGGCAGGGTGATCACTGGGATGCCGCTGAAGAACAGCGCGATGGGGATCGACACCAGCGCCGCGCCGGTCAGCGAGCTCGAGGCGACCGCATAGGGTTCGACCTTGGCGAAACGCCGGGCATAGTTGAGGGTCAGGGCATAGCAGAGCGTGGCAACGAACGCCGCGAGCAGGCCAATCACCTGCGCCGAGGCGCCGACGCCGAGCGACGGCAAGGACAGAATGACCGCGCCGGCAAAGCCGATGGCAACGCCCACCACCTTGTTCCACGTCGCCTTCTCGCCGCCCGGCCAGAGCTGAGAAACGATCACCGTGGTCATCGGAGTCATGCCGTTGATGACGCCGACGATGGAGCTGGCGACGGTTTGCTCGGCGAACGGGAACAGCGCGAACGGGATGGCGTAGTTGAGAATGCCGAGAACGAGAAACTGCACATAGAGCTTGGGATCGGTGGGCAGCTTCTTGCGGGTGGCGAAGAAGACCACCCAGCAAATTGCGGCGCCGATGGTGACGCGCCCCGCCGCGACCCATAGCGGGCTGATCTCCCGGATCAGCACGGCGTTGAACAGGAACGAACAGCCCCAGACGGCGCCGAGCAGGATGATGAGCAGCCAGTATTGCAGTTTCATGGGGTGATCCGTTCCGTTGGTCAGACGTCGACCTTGAAGCCGAGTTCTATGTCACTGGCAGCCTTGCCGCCCAGCCCCCAATTTTCGCGCGGCACGTCATGGACGATGACCTTGAGGTCGGACGGGGCGATGTCGAAGGCGGCCAGCTCGGCGACGAGACTGGCATAGAGCTGGCGCTTGGCATCCAGCGACCGCCCGGAAAACATGGCGATCTCGATGATCGTGTAGTGAGGGCCGCGTCCGGGCGGCGGGGCGAAGGCTTCGCCGGAGTATTCGAGGATTCGGATGTCGCGATCCTGCTGCGGGATGCGGATGCCCTCGACCAGCGCTCGCTGGACGGCGGCGATGAACTCGGCGTGGCGGCCGCCGAGCCAGCCGGCTCGGGTTTCGACGCGTGTGGACGGCATGGGCAATTCTCCAAGCCGCCATAGATGGACCCGCAAAGGGAGTCGCGTCGAACCGATTTTGACGATGGGACCCATCGATTCTGGTGATGGGCGGATGCCTCTGGCTCGCATCGCGAGGATATGTTAGTGCTTACATATCTCCGCTTCGAGGAACGAAGATGACCTATCTCGGCGACATGGGGCTGCTCTCCCTTGGCAGCCAGCTCAAGGCGATCAGCGACCAGCTCTATGCGATGGCGGACGAGATCTATGTGCGCCACGGCATTGAGCTGCAGGGCCGCTGGTTCCCGATCCTGCGGCTGCTGCACGATCGCGGCCCGCTGACTGTGGGCGAGATCGCTACGGCTGTCGGGCAGACGCATTCGGCGATCAGCCAGCTAACGACGCGGCTGGTACGCGATGGCTGGGTCAGTACGTCGAGCGATGCCGACGACAGGCGCACGCGGCGGCTGGCGCTGACCGCAAAGGCCGAGGCGACCCTGCAGGCAGCAAAGCCCTTGTGGCGGGCTATTCGCGAGGGCCTGGCAGAGCGCGTTCGCGGCGCCGGGCTCGATGCGGAGGCGCTGCTCTCCGGGCTCGAGCAGGTGGCGGCGCCGGGGCTGGCGGATATCATCGCGGCCAAGGTGCGCGCGCATCAGCAGGACGCCGTCCGGATCGTCCCGCTGCGACCGGAGTTGCGGGAGCACTTCTACCGGCTCAACGCCATCTGGCTCGAACGCTACTTCGTGCTGGAACCCTACGATATCGAGGTGATGTCGAACCCCGAGGCGATCGTCGAGCACGGTGGCGCCGTGCTGTTCGCGCTGCTCGGTGGCGCGGTCGTGGGGACCTGTGCGCTGAAGCAGCACGCGCCGGGGGAATACGAGCTCACCAAGATGGGCGTCGACCCATCGGCGCAGGGCGTCGGCATCGGCCGGCGGCTGATCGAGGCGGCGATCGCCGAGTTCGAGCGGCTGGGCGGGCGGGAGTTGTTCCTCGAGACCAATACCCGGCTCGAATCAGCGATCCATCTCTACGAACGCACCGGGTTTGAGCACCAGCCGGCGGTCCGCGCGGGCTCGCCCTATGACCGAGCCAATGTCTACATGATCTGGCGCGGCCACTCGGCGACGAAGGCGGCCTAAGGGGCCGACGGAGCGAGGCGGGCGATGATGCGGTCGACCGCATCGGGGGGAGGCTCGTGCGACGTGTCGACGACCAGGGTCCCCGACGGGAATGGCTCGAATGTGATGGCCTCTACCTCGGCCCAGGTCGGCAGCGCGTGGCCCGCGATCTCGGCGGCGCGGGTTTCGACGCGGCGGCGGTGTTCGGCCGGGTCGGAGCAATGGACGCCGACCAGTAGAGCGCGGACCGCGAGCCGTCCGCCGAGCTCGTGCCACGCGTCTCGGCTGATGGCGGCGGCGTTGACCGCGTCTGCAACCACGGCGGTACCGGCGCGCAGCGTATCTTCGGCTATTGCGAAAGCGACCGCGTAGCCCTCGACGCCGACGGGCGAGGCCGCCCCGGCCCGGATCAGGGCCTGTTCGATACTGTCGATGCGCAGATAGGCCGCGCGAAGGCGGGCGGCGAGCAGTTTGGCGATCGTCGACTTGCCGCTGCCGGGGAGGCCGCTGAGCGCGATTAGCATGGCTCAGCCCGGCCGGTAGAGGGCTTCGCCGCGCGCCAGCATGGCGAGCGCTTCGGGATAGGCGCGATGCTCCTCGACGAGGATGCGGGCACCCAAGGTCTCCTCGGTGTCGCCGGGCAGGATCGGCACGCGGCGCTGCAGGATAGCCGGGCCCTCGTCCGTGCCGGGGGTAACGAAATGCACGGTGCACCCGCTCTCGCTGTCGCCGGCATCGAGCGCCTGCTGCTGGGGGTGGAGTCCCTTGTGCAGCGGCAGGAGCGAGGGATGGACGTTGATCATCCGGCCTTCCCACTTGGCAGTGAACTCCGGCGTGAAGATACGCATGAAGCCCGCGAGCGCGATGATGTCGGGGCGCCAGAGCTTCAGCACGTCGCCCAGCGCCAGCTCGAACCCGGTACGGCTGGGATAATCCTTGTGCCAGCGCCAGGCGGTGGCGATGCCGTGGCTGGCGGCGGACTGCAGGCCTGCTGCATCGGGCTTGTTGGCGAACACGCCGACGATCTGCGCCGGGTAGTCCGGCGCCTTGGCGGCCTCGATCAGCGCGGACATGTTGGAACCGCGGCCGGAGATGAGGATGGCGACGCGCTTCTTGGGTTCAGTCACGAGGCATGGCCTTTGCTGGGGGATCGTAGAGGGCGAGTTCGTCAGGCGTCGGCACTTCGAACGCCGCCGCGGCATCTTCTAGCATGGCGCGGCCGATCGGCGGCGATTCCCTGCCGCGCTGGGTGACGCGGTCGAGCAACACGTCGATTGGGGCATCCATATGGATGAGTTCCACAGCGGCACCGAGGGCACGCGCACCCTCGCGCAGGGCATCGCGTTCGGAACGGGCCCAAGTGCCCCACTCGATAACGGCGGTGCCGCCAAGGGCGAGCAGACTCTGCGCCGCCTGCCATTGCAGCGTCTCGATGCCGGCACGCTTCTGCTCATCCCACAAGTTGATGCCGAGGGCATCCATCCAGTCGTCGGGCGAATAGCGGACGCCGTAATGCCGCTCGGCCAGCTCGGTCGCGAGCGTAGTCTTGCCCGATCCGGGCAGGCCGCAGATGATGATGAGGCGACCGCGCGGACCGGCCATTTCTAGAGGGCCAGTGCGCCTTCGAATGTCACGGGTTCGCCAGTACGGGGGCGGAGTTCACCGACGATTGCCGCGGTTTCGCCAGCTGCAGCAAGATGTTCGACGAGTTTGCTCGCGTCATCCTTCGAGACGGCGCAGAGCATGCCGACGCCGCAATTGAAAGTGCGGAGCATCTCGCGCTCGTTCATGCCACCGACCCGGGCCAGCCAGCCGAACACCTTGGGTACGGTGATCCGGTTCAGCTCGATATGGGCCGACAGGCTGTCGGGCAGGACGCGCGGGATGTTGTCGATGAAGCCGCCGCCGGTGATGTGGGCGAGGGCCTTGATGCCGATGCCGGCCTTCAGCGCCGAGAGCAGCGGCTTGACGTAGATGCGGGTCGGAACCAGCAGCGCGTCGCTGAGCGACTTGCCGGGCTCGAACGGGGCGGGCAGGTACCAGTCGATGCCTGAGACTTCGACGATCTTCCTAACCAGCGAATAGCCGTTGGAATGGACGCCCGAGGACGCGATGGCGACGAGCACGTCGCCGGCCTCGATATCTTCACGCGGCAGGAGCGTGCCGCGCTCGGCGGCACCGACGGCGAAGCCGGCGAGGTCGTAGTCCTTGCCATGGTACATGCCCGGCATTTCGGCAGTCTCGCCGCCGATCAGCGCGCATCCGGCGATGCGGCAGCCCTCGGCGATGCCTTCGACGATCGCGGCGCCGGTGGCGACGTCGAGCTTACCGGTGGCGAAATAGTCGAGGAAGAACAGGGGCTCGGCGCCCTGCACGATGATGTCGTTGACGCACATCGCGACGAGGTCGATGCCGATGGTGCCGTTATTGCCGGTCTCGATGGCAATCTTCAGCTTGGTGCCCACGCCGTCATTGGCGGCGACGAGGATCGGGTCGACGAAGCCGGCGGCCTTAAGATCGAACAGGCCGCCGAAGCCGCCGATTTCCGCGTCGGCGCCGGAGCGGCGGGTGGACCGGACGGCGGGCTTGATGGCCTCGACAAGCGCGTTGCCCGCGTCTATGTCGACGCCGGCCTGCTTGTACGAGAGCCCGTTTGATGGCACGTTTTGCGCGTCGGACATGGGCTGTTCGCCAGATTTTCAGGGGTTGCGGAATTGCCGAGCGCTGATAACCGCTCCACCTCGGTGAAGCAAGAGACGCCCGGGACGTTGAGCCTAAGATATCAGGTCGTGATCTGGGCGGGGCTGTTTCTTGCGGCCATCCTGCTGCTCTGGGTCTTCCGGTCGATCCTCCTGCCGTTCGTCGTGGGACTGACGCTCGCCTACCTGCTCAATCCGGTGGTTAACTGGTTGCAGAAGCTGGGGATTGGCCGTTCGTGGGGCTCCATGCTGGTGCTGCTGCTGGTGCTGATCCTGCTGCTCGGGCTACTGCTGGCCCTGGTGCCGCTGGTCGCGGTGCAGGTCGGCGGTCTCATCGCCGGCTTGCCTGGATATGTTGCCGATTTGCAGGACCTGCTGCGGCAATACATGCCGCAGTTCACCGAATGGCTCGGTCCAGAGCGCACGGCGCAACTCGAAAACAGCCTCACCGACCTCATCGGCCGTGGCGTCGAGTTCGCTGGAATCATCACCGCGACGCTGGCGCAGAGCGGGCTGACGGTGATCAACACCATCGCCGTGCTGTTCATCACCCCGGTTGTCGCATTCTACCTGCTGGTCGACTGGGAGGGCATGGTCAAGAAGGTCGATGACCTGCTGCCGCGCCGTTATCGCGGCGAAATCCGTGGCGTGATCGCCGATATCGACAAGGCGATGGCCGGCGTGATCCGCGGGCAGGGCTCGGTCATCCTCGTGCTCTGCGTGTACTACGCCACGTCGCTGACGCTGGCGGGGTTGAATTACGGGCTGGCCATCGGGCTGATCGGCGGCATCCTGAGCTTCGTCCCCTATGTAGGGTTTTTCGTCGGCTTCGCGCTGTCGATGACGGTGGCTCTGGTGCAGTTCTGGCCCGATCGCTGGGTGTTCGTGCTGATCGTGCTGCTGATCTACATCGTCGGCCAGTTCCTCGAGGGCAACATCCTCTACCCCAAGCTGGTCGGGCAGAGCATCAACATCAACCCGGTCTGGCTGATGTTCGCGCTGTTCGCCTTTGCCCTGCTGTTCGGCTTTGTCGGCCTGCTGCTGGCGGTGCCGCTTGCGGCCATCTCGGGGGTGCTGACGCGGTTCGCGCTGACCAAGTATCAGCAATCGAGCCTCTATCTCGGACCCGATGACCTTCCCGCAGAAGCGCAGGCGGTGGTGGCAAAACCGGCACGGAAGCCGCGTGTTGCGGCGGAGAAATGATTATCGCTGATTCCGCTCAACCGGGGCGCGGCCAGCTGGCACTGGATCTGGGGCACGAGGCATCGCATGCCGAGGCCGACTTCATCGTCGGCGAGGGCAACCGGCTGGCGCATGCGCATATCCTGGCATTTCCGCATTGGCCCGGACCACTGACGTTGATCGAGGGCGCAGCGAGCGCCGGGAAATCGCATCTGGCACGGATCTGGGCGGAGCGGGCAGGGGCCGAGCACGCCACGCCGCCAACCGCCGAGGCGTTGTCGCGCGATGGTGGGACGCAGCCACTGGTGGTCGAGGATGCCGATCGGGCGGGCTATGACGAGGCGGCGCTGTTCCACCTTCTCAACCAATCGATGCGCGATCGGCGGCCGGTGCTGCTGACGGCGCGGGAGTCGGTTGCAAACTGGCCGTTCGCGACCGATGATTTGAAATCGCGGGCCAGACTCGCGGCGCATTTCACCGTGTCACTGAGCGACGATATCCAATTGTCACAGATGTTCGTGAAGCTGTTCGATGACCGCCAGGTGACCGTTGAGCCCAAGATCATTGCTTACCTGGTGGCTCGCATGGAACGATCGTCCGAAGAGGCGGTTGCGCTTGCGGGGATGATGGATCGCATGGCGCTGGAGCGCGGTACCGCCATCAATCGTGCCATTGCCAGCGAAGCGCTCAGGCAGCGCAGCGCGCTGCGCGACGATACTCAACTGGCCCTAGACCTCGGAGCCGACGACGATGAATGAAATGAGCGAAATCGCCGAAGAACAGGTTGGCGAGGCTCCGGACGTCAGCGAGCTGCGCCAGAGCCCGGCGCGCTTCGTCAACCGCGAGGTCAGCTGGCTGCAGTTCAACATGCGCGTGCTGGAGGAGGCGGGTAACATCAATCATCCGCTGCTCGAGCGGTTGCGGTTCGTGTCGATCTCGGCCAACAACCTCGACGAGTTCTTTATGGTGCGCGTCGCCGGGCTGAAGGGCCAACTGCGCGCCGGCCTGACCAAACAGAGCGCGGACGGGCTGAGCCCCGCCGAGCAGCTCGAAGAGATCGCGACGCTGGCCCAGCACCTGCATCTCGAGCAGCAGGACCATTGGCAGCAGCTGCGCGAAGAGCTGTTCGCCAAGGATGTAGTGATCCATGAGGCCGACGATCTGACGCCGGAGCAGGTGAAGTACCTGCAAAAGCTGTTCCGCGAAGAGATCTTTCCGGTGCTGACCCCGATCGCGGTCGATCCGGCGCACCCGTTCCCGTTCATCCCCAATCTGGGCTTCACGCTGGCTTTCGAGATGGTGCGCGAGGGGACGGCCCAGACGCTGACCGCGCTGGTGCGCGTGCCGTCCAATCTCGACCGCTTCGTGACGCTTCCGAACGAGCTGGCGGCGCCGAACCGGGTCGAGGTGGTGACCATCGACACCCTGATCAACCGGTTCATCGACAAGATGTTTCCGGGCTACACCGTGTCCGGCTCGGGCGCCTTCCGCATCATCCGCGACAGCGAAATCGAAATCGACGACGAAGCGGCCGACCTGGTGGTGGAGTTCGAATCCGCGCTGCGGCAGCGCCGCCGCGGCATGGTGATCCGCCTCGAGATCGAAAAGAAGATGCCGCGCGCCTTGCGCCGCCACATCTCCGAGCGGCTCGGGGTGGGACCGACCGACACGTTCGAGGTCGAGGGCTTTCTGGGGCTCGCCGACGCATCGAAGATCTGCGACATCGATCGGGCGGACCTGCGGTTCCCGCCTTACCAGCCGCGTTTCCCGGAGCGCGTCCGCGATTTCAATGGCGACATCTTCGCCGCCATCCGGGCCAAGGACCTGTTGGTCCACCATCCGTTCGAAAGCTTCGATGTGGTGGCGCAGTTCCTGATGCAGGCAGCGCGCGACCCTGACGTGGTGGCGATCAAGCAGACGCTCTATCGCACGTCGCGCGACAGCCCGATCGTCAAGGCGCTGGTGCAGGCCGCCGAAGCGGGCAAGACCGTGACGGCGCTGGTGGAACTGAAGGCGCGCTTCGATGAGGAGGCCAACATCCGCTGGGCCCGGGACCTTGAGCGCGCCGGCGCACAGGTGGTGTTCGGCTTCATCGAGCTGAAGACACACGCCAAGATGAGCCAGGTGGTGCGGCGCGAGGGTGGGAAACTGGTGAGCTATTGCCACCTCGGGACCGGCAATTACCATCCGATCACCGCCAAGATTTACACCGACCTCAGCTACTTCACGACCGAGCCGTCGATCACCCGCGACGTGGCACGGGTGTTCAACTTCATCACGGGCTATGCACGGCCCGCGGAGATGGAGGCGATCGCGTTTTCGCCAGTGACGCTGCGGCAGACGCTGCTCGATCACATCGCCCGCGAGATCGAGTTCGCCGAACGGAACGAGCCGGCCAATATCTGGCTGAAGATGAATGCCCTGGTCGACCCGGAGATCATTGACGCCCTCTACGACGCCAGCCGCAAGGGCGTGAAGATCGAGCTGATCGTGCGCGGCATCTGCTGCCTGAGGCCAGGTATCCCGGGCTTCTCGGATAATATCCGGGTGAAGTCGCTGGTCGGGCGCTTCCTCGAGCACAGCCGCATCTTCTGCTTCGGGCAAGGGGCGCTGCTGCCTTCGCGCAAGGCCAAGGTCTACATGAGCTCGGCTGACATCATGCTGCGCAACCTCGATTGGCGCGTCGAGGTGATGGTGCCGATTCTCAACACCACGGTGCACGAGCAGATTCTCGATCGCACCATGGTTGCGTATTTGAAAGACAACCAGCAGAGCTGGGAGGTGCTTCCCGACGGCAGTTCCGATAGGATAAAGCCCAGGGAGGGCGAGGAGCCCTACAATGCGCACGACTACTTCATGACGCACGCGAGCCTCTCCGGACGCGGTACGGCTCTGAAGCGCGACAACGAAGAGAGAAGCCAGTGAACCAATACTGGGGCGTCGACGCCGACCCCACCGCGCAGGGCCGCCTCAAGGGCGCACGTCCTGTTGCCGTGCTCGATATCGGGTCGAACTCGGTTCGTCTCGTGGTCTACGAACGGCATGCCCGCTCGCTGACCCCGCTCTACAACGAGAAGACTGCCTGTGCGCTCGGCCGTGGCTTGGCCCAGACCGGCAAGATTGCCTACGAGAACATCGACCGCGCACTGACGGCGATCCAGCGCTTTGCGCTGGTGTCGCGGCTGATGCGGGTGGGCACGACGCATATTCTCGCGACGTCCGCTGTGCGCGAGGCCTCCAATTCCAAGGCCTTCGTCGACGCGGTCGAGGAGATCATGGGCGCCAAGGTGACGGTACTGTCCGGCGCCGAGGAGGCGCATTTCGCGGCGCTGGGCGCGATCTCGGGCATGCCCGGATTCGTCGGCGTGGTCGGCGATCTCGGCGGCGGCAGCCTCGAGCTGTCCTCGATCGCCGACGGGACCGATTCGACCGGCGAGACCCATGAGCTCGGCGTCATCCGGCTGCAGGACGATTCGGAGAACTCGCCGGCAAAGGCGCAGGCCGTGGCCAAGCGCCGGCTGAAGAAATCAGCGCTGTTGACGGCGAGGGGCGGCAGTTTCTGCGCCATCGGCGGCACCTGGCGGTCGCTCGCCAAGGTGCATCAGGTGCTGCGCGACTATCCGCTGCACATGGTGCAGCACTACGAGGTCGCCGCCGCAGACATGCTCGAGCTGTGCGAGCAGATCGTTGCGGCGACGGCGGCGGGCAAGCCCTACACCGGCTCCGAGCATGTCAGCTCCAGCCGGCGCGAGCTGGTGCCATACGGCGCCGCGGTGATGATCGAAGTGCTGAAGGCCGGCAAGTTCGACACCGTGGTGTTCTCGGCGCTGGGCGTCCGCGAGGGCTATCTCTACGGCCTGCTCGGCGACGCCGAGCGATCGGTGGACCCGCTCATGCAGACCGCCGAGCAGATGAGCGTGCTGCGTTCGCGCTCGCCGGCGCATGCCGAGGATCTGATCGAGTTCACCGCGGAGTTTCTGACCACGGTGGGGATCACCGAGACCGAGGAAGAGCTGCGGCTACGCAAGGTTGCCTGCTACCTTGCCGATATCGGCTGGCGCGGGCATCCGGACTATCGCGGTGAGCAGGCGGTCGACATGGTCGCCTACGGCTCGGCTACCGGCGTCGACCACCCGGGCCGGGCGTTCCTCGCCGAGGTGCTGGCGGTGCGCTACATGGGCCTGAAGCAGAAATCGATGAGCCAGAGCCTGCTGGCGCTTTCCGGAGCGGGGATGAGCGCCCGGGCGCGGCTACTGGGCGCGGCGTTCCGCGTCGCCTACCCGATGTCGGCGGCGATGCCGGGCGTGCTGCCGCGTGTCAGCTTCTCGGTCGACAAGGGCATCCTGAAACTGCACCTGCCGACGGACCTGGCGTTCCTCGACGGCGAGCACCTGCGCGGCAGGTTGGATCAGCTGGCGGGCGTGGTGGGGATCAAGTTGACGGATGTGGTGGCGGGGTAGGGCCTGAGCCCTACTCCTCGTCGTCCAAGATCTCGATCTCGATCACGCCTTGCTTGCTCGCGGCGAGCCCGAGTTTGCCGTGCTTGATGGCCAGCGCCTTGTCGCCGAACAGCTTGCGGCGCCAGCCTTTGAGGGCCGCCACATCTGCGTCGTCGTCGAGTACCAGGGCGTCGATGTCGTCCGAGGTGGCGATGATGCGGGAGGCGACGCCATTATCTTCGGCGACGGACTTCAGCAGCACGCGCAGCAGGTCGCCGACGGCGCCCTTGGGGGAGGGGCCGCGGTAGCGGTCCGGCAGCTTGGGAAGGTCGGCTTTGTTGAGGGCCTCGACGTCCTTGAGGATCGAGACGATCTCACCGGCTGCGGACGAGCGGCCGTAGCCGCGCTGCACGGCGCGCAGCTTGTCGAAGCTCTCGGGGTTGAGCGGACGCTGCATGGCCAGTTCGATCAGCGCGTCATCCTTGAGGATGCGGCTGCGCGGCTGGTCGGTATCCTGGGCGCGCTGCTCGCGCCAGGCGGCGAGCGCCTTGAGGGCTGCGACATCGCGCGGCTTGGTGAGGCGCGCCTTGAGCCGCTCCCAGGCGTGCTCGGGCTGCACCACGTAGGTGTGGATGGACTCGAGCACCGCGAGCTCGTCCTCGACCCAGTCCCAGCGGCCGGTGTCGTCGACCTGCTTGACCAGCGCGGCGTAGACATCGCGGAGGTGGGTCACGTCGGCGAGGGCGTAGGTTTTCTGCTTCTCGGTGAGCGGCCGGGCCGACCAATCGGTGAAGCGCGAGGACTTGTCGAGTTCGACCTTGGTGATCGAGCGGACCAGGTTGTCATAGCTGACGCTGTCGCCGAAGCCGCAGACCGAAGCGGCGACCTGGGTGTCGAAGATATTCACCGGCACCTTGCCGGTAAGCTTGACGAAGATTTCGATATCCTGGCGCGCCGCGTGGAAGACCTTACGGACCTTGTCGCTGGCGAGGAGCTTGAAGAACGGCGACAAATCGAGGCCGGGGGCGAGCGGATCGATCAGGACCGCTTCGTCGAGAGTTGCCGCCTGCAAGAGGCAAAGCTTCGGCCAGTAGGTTGTTTCGCGCAGGAACTCGGTATCGACCGTCACGAAATCATAACCGGCGGCGCGCTTTGAAAAGGCAGCGAGCACGTCGGTCGAAGTAATGAGCTCCATCAAGACTCTTTCAAGGGCAGCAAGACTAGAGCCCTTGCATAACAGGCGAATCCAGCACCTGCCAGCGTCGAATCACAGCTTGGTTGCCAGCGGTAGCCCTCAACTTGACAATTGCGCCCTCGCGTGCGCTTGTCCGGCCCCGAAATCCGCCTGCCTCAGAGACAAGAGATGAGTGAAATGCACCGCTATCGCACCCATACCTGCGCCGCCCTTCGTCAGGGTGACGTGGGCAATAATGTGCGGCTTTCGGGCTGGGTGCATCGCGTCCGCGACCACGGTGGGCTGCTGTTCATCGACCTGCGCGACCATTACGGCCTGACCCAGCTGGTCGTGGATCCGGATTCGCCTGCGTTCAAGGACGCCGAGCGCGTACGCTCGGAATGGGTGATCCGCGTCGATGGCGAAGTGAAGCAGCGCACGCCCGAGACGGTGAACGGCAAGCAGCCGACGGGCCAGGTCGAAGTGTTCATCCGCGAGCTCGAAGTGCTGAGCGAGGCGACCGAGCTGCCGCTGCCAGTGTTCGCCGAACCGGACTATCCGGAAGACATCCGGCTCAAGTACCGCTTCCTCGACCTACGCCGCGAGACGCTGCACGCCAACATCGTCAAGCGCACCAAGGTGATCTCGTCAATGCGCCGACGCATGGGCGATATCGGCTTTGCCGAATACTCGACCCCGATCCTCACCGCGTCGTCGCCGGAAGGGGCGCGCGACTTCCTGGTGCCGAGCCGCATCCATCCGGGCAAGTTCTTCGCCCTGCCGCAGGCGCCGCAGCAATATAAGCAGCTGCTGATGGTGGCCGGGTTCGATCGCTATTTCCAGATCGCGCCGTGCTTCCGCGACGAAGACCCGCGCGCCGACCGCCTGCCGGGCGAGTTCTACCAGCTCGACCTCGAGATGAGCTTCGTCACCCAGGAAGAGATCTGGGACACCATGCAGCCTGTCATCACCGGGCTGTTCGAGGAGTTCGCCGACGGCAAGCCCGTGACCAAGGAATGGCCACGCATCCCGTATGACACGGCGGTGCGGAAGTACGGCTCGGACAAGCCGGACCTGCGCAACCCGATCGAGATGCAGGAAGTCACCGAGCACTTCCGCGGCTCGGGCTTCGGCGTGTTCGCCAACCAGATCGCCAGTGACGACAAGGTCGAGGTCTGGGCCATTCCGGCCAAGACCGGCGGCAGCCGCGCCTTCTGCGATCGTATGAACGCCTGGGCGCAGTCGCAGGGCCAGCCGGGCCTCGGCTACATCTTCTTCAAGGACGGCGCGGGCTCGGGCCCTGTGGCCAAGAACATCGGCGAAGAGCGCACGGCGGCGATCCGCACCCAGCTCGGTCTCGCCGACGGCGACGCCGTGTTCTTCGTGCTTGGCCGGCCGGACAAGATGTACAAGTTCGCCGGCGAGGCGCGGGTGAAGGTCGGTCTCGATCTCAACCTGACGCACCTCGACCAGTTCAAGTTGTGCTGGATCGTCGACTTCCCGTTCTACGAGTGGAGCGAGGAAGAAAAGCGCGTCGACTTCGCGCATAACCCCTTCTCGATGCCGCGGGGCGGGATCGAGGCGCTGAACTCGCAGGACCCGCTGACCATCAAGGCGTACCAGTACGACGCGGTGTGCAACGGCTTCGAGATCGCGTCCGGCTCGATCCGTAACCAGCTGCCCGAGACCATGGTCAAGGCGTTCGAGCTGACCGGCAAGTCGCGCGCCGAGGTCGAGGAGCAGTTCGGCGGCCTCTACCGCGCCTTCCAGTACGGCGCCCCGCCGCATGGTGGTGCCGCCTTCGGCATCGACCGCATCGTCATGCTGATCTGCGGCGCGCAGAACCTGCGCGAGATCACGCTGTTCCCGATGAACCAGCAGGCCGAAGACCTGCTGATGGGCGCCCCGAGCCCGGCCGAGCCCAAGCAGCTGCGCGAGCTGCACGTGCGGGTGATCGCGGACGCGAAGTAGCCGGCGGCGAATTGGGTATTTCAAAGGGCGCCTTCGGGCGCCCTTTTCGTTTGCGTCCCATTCCGGCACGCCGACGCAATCAGCGTTAACACTCTCTTAAAGTCCGCCCGCTAGGCATTTGTTGCCTATCTCCGTCGGGGGCGGATTCGCTCGGTGAAGTCCAAGTATTCCCATGCGCTGATGCTGCTCGCGGCCATTGCTGCGTTTCTGCCGGTCATGGCGGTGGATTTCGTGCTCGATTCCTACGTGCGGGTGCGCGAGCGGGCGCTGCTGCAGCAATCGGTTGACGCAGTGGCGGGGAGGGTGCAGGCGACCGCTTACGACACCATCGCCTCGCTGCGCCGCATCCTCGCGGAAAGCCCGTCGCTCTGCACGCCGAGCTTCATCGCCAACGTGCACCGGCAGATGGAGCAGAGCCTGTATCTCAAGCAGGTGCTGGTCGAGAACGCGGACGGCGTCCAGTACTGCGACGCGCTCGGCAAGGACGTGAAGTACTCGCCGCTGTCCCGGCCGCTGTCGGTGCCCAACCAGACCGAGACCATCGAGGTGGCGAAGTATGCCGACCTGCGGATGCCCGTGCTGAAGATCACCCAGGCCTTCGGGACGGCGCGCCGCGTCTCGGCGTTCGCGCCGATCCTCGCGGCGGAGCCGGACAGCCTGCTGAACGGACTGAAGCCCACGTCGATGGTCCGTGTCTCGCTGACCGACGGGGCTGAGATCGTGACCGTCGGCGACCCCAAGGCGTATGACAGCCGGGGTGAGATCGAGTTCGTCACGGCGGAGAGCTTTGCCGGCGAGCTGCCGATCCGCGTGACGGCCGCCGTCCCGTTCGCCATGGTGCGGGCCGACTACGGCGATCTCGACGCCAGCTTCACGGTGGTGGCGGCGCTGATGTGCGGGGCGTTCCTGATCCTTGCGCTGCAATACGTGCGACGCTCGGACCTGCCCGCCTTCGATCTCGAGAGGGCGATCGCGGCGGGCGAGTTGAAGCCCTACTATCAGCCGGTGATCAATCTCAGGACCGGAGCGCTGGCCGGGTGCGAGGTGCTCTGCCGGTGGGAGAAGAAGAACGGCGAGGTGGTGCCGCCTGGGGCCTTTATCGAATATGCCGAACTCACCGGCCTGGCCCTGCCGATGACGGTGAGCCTGATGCAGCAGGTGAAGGCCGATCTTGGCGGCATCTGTCGCGACATGCCGGACATCAAGATCTCGATCAACCTGTTCGAGGGGCACTTCCGCGACGGCAATGTCGTCGACGACGTGCATACGATCTTTGCCAACTCGTCGATCAATTTCCGCCAGCTCGTGTTCGAAATCACCGAGCGCAAGCCGCTCGAGAAGATGGCCCAGGCGCAGAGCGTCATCGCCGGGCTGCACGCGCTGGGCTGCCGGCTGGCGATGGACGATGCCGGCACCGGGCACTCGAACCTCGCCTACCTGCAGACGCTGGGCGTCGACGTGGTGAAGATCGACCGGGTATTCGTCGACATGATCAAGGCGGACGGGTCGCCCGTGCCGGTGCTGGACGGCCTTATCTCGATGGCGCGCGACCTTGGCACCGAGATTGTCGCCGAGGGTGTCGAGACGGAGGCGCAGGCGCTCTACCTGCGGGCGCGCGGCGTGGTGCATGCGCAGGGGTACCTGTTTGCGCCGGCGCTGAAGGCCGGCGCGTTCCGTGATCTGGCGCGGGCGCTGAATGCACCGGTGGCGTTGCCGGGGCTGGCGCAGGTGAGCGCGGCGTAGCCGAAGAGCCGGTGCGAGCGGCCCCCTCACCTCTGGCCCCTCCCCGCAAGTGGGAGGGAGACGCAGCCAGGGAAACACCCCGGACAGTTTCCTCTGCGCACCGCCTTTTCATCGCCCTCGATTAGTGGCACTCCACTCTGAGTTTCCGGAGGGTTTCGATGTCTGCCGACGTGACCGAACAGAAGAAGGCGCTGCGCGAGGCGGCGCTGCATTTTCACGAGTTTCCGAAGCCCGGAAAGCTGGAGATTCAGGCGACCAAGCCGCTCGGCAACCAGCGCGACCTGTCGCTGGCCTATTCGCCCGGCGTTGCAGCGCCCTGCGAGGAGATTGCAGCCGATCCGGAGGCGGTGACCAAGTACACGTCGCGCGGCAACCTCGTGGCGGTGATTTCGAACGGCACGGCCGTGCTCGGGCTGGGCAATATCGGGGCATTGGCCTCGAAACCGGTGATGGAGGGCAAGGCGGTCCTCTTCAAGAAGTTCGCCGGCATCGATGTGTTCGACATCGAGATCGACGAGACCGACCCGCAGAAGTTCATTGAGGTCGTGCGGCCCCTGGAGCCGACTTTCGGCGGCATCAACCTCGAAGACATCAAGGCGCCGGAGTGCTTCGCCATCGAGGAAGCGCTGCGCGAGCGGATGAAGATCCCGGTGTTCCACGACGACCAGCACGGCACGGCGATCATCGTCGGCGCGGCGGTGCTGAACGGGTTGGAGCTTAGTGGCAAGAAGATCGAGGACGTGAAGATCTGCACGTCCGGGGCAGGGGCGGCAGCAATCGCCTGCCTCAACATCCTGGTCGCCCTGGGAGCAAAACTCGAGAACATCTGGGTGGCCGACAAAGATGGGCTGCTCACCGACAAGCGCGACGACGTCAACGACAAGTGGCGCGGGCGGTTCTGCCGCCAGTCGAATGCGACGACGCTGGCCGAGGTGATCGATGGAGCCGATATCTTCCTCGGGCTGTCGGCGGCCGGGGCGCTGAAGCCCGAGATGCTGGCGAAGATGGGGCCGAGCCCGCTGATCCTGGCACTGGCCAATCCGAACCCGGAGATCATGCCGGAGGTGGCCAAGGAAATCCGCCCCGACGCCATGGTCTGCACCGGCCGCTCGGACTATCCCAACCAGGTCAACAACGTCCTCTGCTTCCCCTTCATCTTCCGCGGCGCGCTGGATGTCGGCGCGACGACGATCAACGAGGAAATGAAGCTGGCGGCGGCACAGGCCATCGCTAAGCTGGCGCATGATCCCGGCCTCGAGGTGTCGCCATCCGGGCAGCCGGCGGTGTTCGGGCCCGAGCACATCATTCCCAACCCGTTCGACCAGCGGCTGATCCTCCGCATCGCGCCGGCGGTGGCGCGGGCAGCGATGGCGTCGGGGGTGGCGAAGCGCCCGATCACTGATTTCCAGGCCTATCACGACAGCCTCAACCGCTTCGTCTTCCGCTCCGGGCTGGTGATGAAGCCGGTGATCGACCGGGTGGTGGGGCAGGCCAAGCGCGTCGCCTTCGCCGATGGCGAGGATGAGCGGGTGCTGCGCGCCGCGCAGGTGATGATCGAGGACCGCATGGCGCAGCCCATCCTCATCGGCCGCCCGCAGGTGATAGAGAGCCGGCTACAGCGCTTCGGGCTGACCATCAAGCCGGGCCGCGACTTCGAGGTGGTGAACCCCGAGGACGATCCGCGCTACCGCGACTATGTCGAACTTTTCCACTCGCTGGTCGGCCGCAACGGCGTGACGCCGGATATTGCCCGCACCATCGTGCGCACCAACACCACGGTGATCGCGGCGCTGTCGGTGAAGCGCGGCGAGGCCGATGCCATGCTCTGCGGCTTCCAAGGCCGCTTCATCAAGCATGTCCGCGACATACGCTCGATCATCGGGCTGCAGGAGGGCGTCAAGGACGTCTCGGCGCTTTCGATGCTGATCATGCCGCGCGGCGTGTTCTTCCTCGCAGACACTTACGTCAACGTCGATCCGACGCCGGACGAACTGGTGGCAATCGCGCTGCAGGCCCGCGACCATCTCAAGCGCTTCAACATCGAGGCCAAGGCCGCACTGCTGAGCTACTCGAACTTCGGCTCCCGCGACGGCGATACCGCCTACAAGATGCGCGAGACCTACCAGAAGCTGAAGGCGGTGGCGCCCGAGATGATCCTCGAGGGCGAGATGCAGGGCGACTTGGCGCTCAACGAGGAGTTGCGGAGCCGCTATATCCCCGACTCGATGCTGGGTGGCGAAGCGAACCTCCTGCTGTTCCCCAACCTCGACAGCGCCAACCTGTCGATGACGCTGCTCAAGGAAATGAACAACGCACTGGCCGTCGGCCCGATCCTGATGGGACCGCGAGCGCCGGCCCACATCCTTGCCCCCTCGACCACCAGCCGCGGAATCGTCAATATGACGGCAATTGCCGCCAGTGAAGCGGTTGCATTGGGGGAGAGAGCCTAATGATCAGACATACTGTCGTCTTCAATTTGAAACACGCCCACGGCTCGTTGATGGAGAAGGCCTTTCTCCGCGACGCGCTGGTGCTGAAAGAGATCCCGGGCGTCAAGAAATTCGAGCAGTTGCGGCAGGTTTCGAAGAAGAACGACTACGAGTTCGGCTTCTCGATGGAGTTCGCGGACCAGGCCGCTTACACGGCCTATAACGAGCACCCCAAGCACGAGAAGTTCGTGAAGGAGCGCTGGGAGCGCGAGGTGGAGAAGTTTTTGGAGATTGATTACGAGCCGGTTTGAGGCGTCAGCCGCACTGGAGCACCATCCATACGTTTGAGAAATCTGCTCTTTCTGCGTCCTGCTTTCGGACCCAGAAGTAGAGCATGCCAACGTCGCCCCACATCATCCCGACGTCATCGTCGCTATCGATTTGGAGGAGCAATTGCCAGTCGACCGCTCCCGGCTCCAATGCCGGCCGCCGCGGGTCGTCGTATCCGGATGAGTTGCCGACATAGAGCCCGTTCGAGGCAAGCTGGCACTCTAGCTCCATGCCATCGGCCTGCTGCGGCACGGGCAAACCAAACAGCTGATGTGCAGGGCTTCCAGCCAAATGTCGGTCCCTCTCACCATAAAGATACTCGGATAGTTCATCCCAGCGATCGGTTCCGTACTCGATGCCATCCTCTGGCGAGACCAGCCGCTCCCAACTCGGTAGCGAGCTGGAACGGCTGAATGAAACGCATCTGCGATCAAACTGTGCACTGTCGGGCAGTGTAGGAGGTAGTGTCGGCGGATCTCCGGCGCTGCGCGTAAGGTGCAGCACCCGCCAGCTTCCGCGATCGGCCGAGTCAAAGCCCCAAGAATGCTGTTCAGTTTCGTAGAAGAATAATAGGTGGCCGCTTCGCGGCATCCACTCGGGCCACCAGCCTTGAGACGCCTGCTGGAGGTCAAGTTGGGCAAGGAAACCCAGTGGGCGTCCATTCCAACTTGGCCAGTCCATACCCAAGGAGAGGGTCGGCACTCCCCCCAGAAATGAGCTTGTCTCCCCCGTGGACGCTACAAATCGGAGACACGGGCGAGACCAGGCTTCTGACCTAGCCACCATTTGCTCAAGTTCCGTCATGCCACCCCCTCCTTCGAAGACGCTACTGGAACGCCGTCTCCGCAAAGCTCCTGAGCTTCCGCGAGTGCAGCCGCTCCGGCGGCTGGTCGCGGAGAATCTCCATCGCACGAAGCCCGATCTGGAAGTGCCGGTTCACCTGCGTCCGGTAGAAGTCCGACGCCATGCCCGGCAGCTTCAGCTCGCCGTGCAGCGGCTTGTCGCTTACACATAACAGCGTGCCGTAGGGGACGCGGAAGCGGAAGCCGTTGGCGGCGATGGTGGCCGATTCCATGTCGAGGGCGACGGCGCGCGACTGGCTGAGCTGGCGGGTGATCTCGGCCTGGTCGCGCAATTCCCAGTTGCGGTTGTCGAAGGTGGCAACGGTGCCGGTGCGCATGATGCGCTTGGTCTCGATGCCCTCGAGATGGGTGATCTCGGCGACCGCCTGCTCGAGCGCCACCTGCACTTCCGCTAGCGCCGGGATCGGCACGGTGACCGGCAGGTCGGCGTCGAGCACGTGGTCTTCGCGGAGGTACGCATGGGCGAGGACGTAGTCGCCCAGCTCC
Organism: Devosia sp. P1_H9; assembly: GCF_056405135.1. Classification (NCBI taxonomy): domain Bacteria; kingdom Pseudomonadati; phylum Pseudomonadota; class Alphaproteobacteria; order Hyphomicrobiales; family Devosiaceae; genus Devosia; species Devosia sp. P1_H9. The sequence goes on along the minus strand of NZ_JBFUCQ010000002.1, from coordinate 225,740 downwards.
TGCGAGTTGCGGAGGCCGGCGCAGTGTCCGAGCATGATCCAGGCATGCGGGCGGAGCACCGCGATGTGGTCGGTGGCGGTCTTGGCGTTACTCGGGCCGACGCCGATGTTGACGATGGTGATGCCGCGGTTGCGCGGCATGGTCAGGTGCAGCGCTGGCATCTGCGGGGTGCGGGTGGCGCGCTGGCCGGTGGTGCCGCCGCCGAGGCGCTCGTTGCGGGTGGTGAAGCCGCCCGGTTCGACGAAGCTCTCGTATTCGGGGTGGCCTTCTTCCATGTAGCGCTGCGCCACGCGGGCGAACTCATCCATGTAGAAGCCATAGTTCGTGAAGATCACGAAGTTCTGGAAATGATCCGCCTCGGTGCCGGTGTAGTGGCTGAGCCGCTGCAGCGAATAGTCGACGCGCGGCGCGGTGAAATGGGCCAGCGGGTAGGGGCCGCCGGGCGGCGGCACGAAGGTGCCGTTGGCGATCTCATCGTCGGTATCTTGCAGGTCCGGCACATCGAACAGGTCGCGCAGCGGGATCGGCAGGGCGTTGATCGCCTCGCCGTCAATCCGCTCGGTCGAGGGAATGGCAAAATGCAGCGGGATGCGGGTGGCGGACTCACCGACCTCGATGGCGCCGCCGTGGTTGCGCAGGATCACCTCGAACTGCTCGATCAGATAGTTCTTGAACAGGTCCGGCGCCGTGATCGTGGTGCGGTAGATGCCCGGCGTGTGGAGATAGCCATAGGGCAGGGTGCTATCGGTCTTGCCGTAGCTGCGCGACGTGACCTGCACCTCCGGGTAGAAGGCGCGCACCCGGCCCTTGGGAACGCGGCCGCGCGTCAGCCCGAGCAGCTGTTCGCGGATGAAGCCGGTATTGCGGTGATAAATCTCGGAAACGTAGGCCCAGGCGGCGTGCGGGTCGGTGAAGGCCTTTTGCGGCAGCGCCTCGGGAGTAATGGTGTCCATGTTCTTCTCGTTGGCAAGGCGGTGCGCGGCACCGCTTTGCAGCCCATCCTTAGGGTCTTCCGGCCGGTTCGGCAATCGCCGCACCTTACCGGCTGTTCATGTACTTCACCTTCCAGTGAAGGCACTTTTCATGCCGCAAAGGGCACCCATCTTTAAGGGGAGTTCACTGGACTACTGCAAACGACCCATGCACCGGTGAACCAGCGAGGAGTTGCCCGCCGCTGCCCCCAAGCCCTCAACAGTGCGGCCGGCGCTTCTCAGGGCCACGAAGCCAGAAATGGTTTCGTGGCCCTCTTATTTTGTGCCGATGACGGCCCGATGTCAGTCGATCCGGCGCGCCGTGATCTGCATCGGACGTTCGTGGGAAACCGACGGCGTATAGGTGCAGCGGAGCGTCTGCAGCACCGGCAGGTCCGGCACGATGATCCGGGCGAGGAAGGCCGGCAGCAGGCCACCGCCTCGGCAGACCATGCTATCAGCGCTCCAGGCTACCCCATTGCCGCACGGCGTGCGCTTGAGCTGGATGTTGATGTCCCGGCCGCGCGCATTCCAGGTGAGGCGGCCATCGCAACGCACGCCGCCACCGCGCACCGAGTAGGTACCGCGCTGCTCGAGGCAGAAGCTCATGCGATATGGACCATAGAGGCGCTGCTGCACGTTGTAGCAGCCGGTAAACAAGGCGCCGCCGGGCACATCGGGCACGATGACCCGGGTGCTCATGTCCTGCGCGTAAGTCGGGCTGATGACAGTCAGAATGATCATGAGGCCGGCCAGCAGGCCGGCAAAGTATCGAACGACGCTCATAAGGCTTCTCCCAATGCGCTGCCGGCTCTCGGCAGCGTCCGCAATGGTGAGGCTAACACCTTGAAACAGGTGGCAATATGACTGACCTTCCCACATTGCATCAATGCTTACCGAATGGTTCGCCGCCACTGCGTATACTGCTCCTGGCATGCCAACGGGTGGTGCCTCGGCTCGCCCTCCGGCCGTCAAATCCACTTCCGATGCGAGTGGCGGCGGGCTAAGGTCCGGCCGAAGATTGAGAGGGAAGATGCGGCTGAGAATACCGGTTCTTATGGTCCTGCTGGCATCCGGCGCCGTTCCTGCCGGGGCGGCGGAGCTTGCCGATTCGGTTTTCCAGGTCACCTTCCACTACGCCGGCACCGACGAGGTGCTCAACGACACCGTGGTGCCATTGCTGCCCGGCAATGCCTGCTACAACTGGTATGTGAAGCTCGGCGAGGGGCCGGCGCCGGCCAGTGCGACTGAAACGCTGAGCCTGCCCGTGGCGCTCGCCGATTGGGGCACGCTGGCCACCGATCCCGACGACGGCATCGATATCTCGGCCGATGGCAAGGTGGCGACCCGGACGTTCACGCCCGAGCTCGACGAGGAGGGCTGGTTCAGCCACAGCTGGTGCGTCGCCGCCGGCGACCCCGTTGGAGCCCATTCCATCGCCATTGCCGTCGACGGCAAGCCGCTCGTTACCTATGACTTCCAGGTGGTCCTGCCCGAGGACTATTACTGGCCGACAATCATCCAGCCGACACAGCGCGAACGCTCCGTCGATCACAGCTGGTAGGACCTACCCGCCTTACGACCAACCCCCGAGGACTATCGATGTCGCTTTCCATGTACGCGGTCACCGTGCCGGTGTTCACGCGCTATCTCAACAATCTCGACGCCATGCTGGTGAAGGCCGAGGCCAACGCGGCCGAGCGCAAGATCAAGCCGGAAGTGCTGGTGGCATCGCGGCTGGCGCCGGACATGCATCCGTTGGCCTTCCAGGTGCAGTCGAGCACCGATCGCGTCAAGTTCGCGCTGTCGCGCCTGACCGGAAAGGCGGCGCCGAGCTGGGAAGACAATGAGGTGACGCTGGCCGATCTGCGCGCCCGGGTGAAGAAGGGCCTCGACTTCGTGGCAAGCTTCTCGGAGGCCGACTTGGCCGGCGCCGAGAACAAGACGCTGACGCTCAAGGTGCGCGGCGAGGATACGCAGGTGCCGGCGATCGAGCACATCACGCTCAATGCGGTGCCGCAGATCTTCTTCCACATCACTGCCGCGTACGCGATCCTGCGCCACAACGGTGTGCCGCTCGGCAAGCGTGACTATACCGGCGCCTGAGCCACCCGATGACGAACCGATCCGGCCGCCAAGGCGGCTGGATCAGGAATAGCGCTCTTCCTTCCAGGGATCGGCGTGGTTGTGATAGCCGCGGACCTCCCAGAAGCCGCGGTGGTCGCGCTGCGCGAACTCGATCCGCCGCAGCCATTTCGGGCTCTTCCAGAAGTAGAGGTGCGGCACCACCAGCCGCACCGGGCCGCCATGGTCACGGGTCAGTGGCTCATTTTCCCAGGTGTGGGCGATGAGCGCATCCTCCGAGGCGAAATCCTCGATGGCCATGTTGGTGGTGTAGCCGTCGTTCGAGGTGAAGAGCACGAAACGCGCCTCGGGCTTCACCCCGACGGCGTCCATCAGTTGATGCGTGGTCACGCCCTTCCAGTGGTTGTCGTAGCGCGACCAGCTGGTGACGCAGTGGATATCGTTGAGCTTTTCGGCCTGCGGCTGCTGCATCAGCTCGTCGAACGACCAGGTCTGCGGGTGCTCGACCTCGCCGGCAATATCGAGGCGCCAGACCTCCTTGGGGACGTTCGGGGTCTGGCCGAGATCGAGGATCGGCCAGTTCTTCACCAGATGCTGCCCCGGCGGCAGCCGTGCATCCTCCGGCCGCGTCTGCTGACCTGTCAGGAACTTGCCGAGCTCGGCCCAGCGCGACTTGGTCTTGGTAAGCTTGCTGTCTTCGGGCAGGTCGTCATCGCTGGACATAAGTGGCCTCGCTGGCTTGGTGCGGGAGAGCTTCGCCGACGGGCGAGGCAAGTCAATGGACATTCCTGCTGTTCTCGTCGGCGCCGGGTGCATGTCCAATTTAGCCCGCCGCGACCATTGTGAGGGTCGGCGCTGGTTCCCATGTGTTCCGCATCGTTCAACATTGGAGACTGAAGATGCTGAACCTTGAAGATCGCCGCGCCATCGAGGGCCTGTTCGACCGGCTCGCCGATGTGGAGCGCAAGAACCCCGAGCGCGATCCTGAAGCGCAAGATCTGATCGATCGCGAAATTGTGAGACAGCCGGGCGCGCCGTACTACATGGCGCAGACCATCCTCGTGCAGCAGCACGCGCTGGAGGTGGCGGAGCGTCGTATCCAGGAGCTGGAGCGCGAGACCGAGGAGCGTGGTCGCGGTGGGCTGTTTGGCGGTCTCTTCGACGATGGCCGCGGCCGGCAGAACCGCTATGAGGATCGCCAGCAGGTCCAACGCAACCGCGGACCGTGGGATCGTGCGGACGACCCGCCGCCGGCGAGCTATCAGCGCGGGCAGATGGGGCAGGGCGGCGGCTTCCTGGCCGGCGCGGCGCAGACGGCGCTCGGCGTTGCTGGCGGTGTTCTGCTCGGCAGTGCCATTGGCTCGCTGCTCGGCGCCGGTGGGGCGCACGCCTCCGAGGCGCCTGCCAACGACCAGCCCAATGACACCGACAACCAGCAGGACCAGGGGCAGGACTCGGGCCAGGATCACGGTGCCGACAATGGTGGCGGCGATGACGGTGGCTGGGGCGACGGCGGTGGTGGCGACGGCGGCGGTTTCGACATGGGTGGGGATTTCTGACGCAGCCCTAAAGGGTTGCGGCAACGAGGAATCGTTGGGCATGATCGCGGCCGATGGCAGAGCATGATCCCGAAATCGACCTGAAGCACGTGGACAAGGCCGAGGGCGCCGACAGGCTCTCGGCCATTTTGACGGCGATCGCCGAAGCGGAGGACAAGGACCGGATATCGGTCGGCGACCTGCTGGAGGCGCTCAAGCGGCGGGCGTTGGGCGCCCTGATCTTCATCTTCTCCGTGCCGACGGCCCTGCCGATGCCGCCGGGCGTCTCCGCGGTGCTGGGTGCGCCGCTGCTGTTCCTCACCGTGCAGCTGATGCTGGGGATGAAGCCCTGGCTTCCCAAGCTCATCACCGACCGATCGCTGAGCCGGGTGGATTTCCGCCGTGTGGTGACCACAGTGGCGCCGTGGCTGGCGCGAGCCGAGAACATCATGCGGCCCCGGCTGACTTTCCTCGCCACGCGCCCGGCGGTCTATCTCGTCGGGCTGGTCAGCGCGGTGATGGCGATCATCCTGTTCCTGCCAATTCCCTTGGGCAACATGCTGCCCTCGGTGGCGCTCTGCATCATGGCATTGGGGATCCTGGAACGGGACGGCGTATGGATCCTGATCGGGTTCGCCGTGGCGATCGCCTCGGCAGTGCTCGTCTGGGGCGTGTTCTGGGCCATCATCTTCGGCAGCGTGTTCGTGCTGACGAATTGGTTTGGGCTGAGCCTCTAGCCTACCAGTAGGCGAGCGCCGAGAACGGGTCGTTGGTGAAGGTGCCGGCCTTGCGCTTCTCGTAGAAATTGTTCCCGCCGGCCTCAAGCACGTAGAACATGTTGTTGTACGAGAACCGGTAGCCCGCCGTGTGGAAGTGCTTCACATCGCGCGACAGCGTCGGGTGGCGGGCGCCACGCAGCACCCTGTCGGCGATGCTATAGGCGAGGGCCGCCGAGCGCTTCTCGGTCATCCGCTTCGACAGCACGCCTGGCGCGAACTGGTTCTTCTGCCCGACCACGCCGCACACCGAATGCGGATAGCGCTTGTCGGCCACGCGGTTCATCACCACGGTGCCGACCGCCAGCATGCCGTCCTCGCTGGAACGGTTGGATTCGAAATACATCGCTCGCGCCAGGCAATCGCGCGAGGAGAGACCGCCGAGTGAGAAGGTGGCGCAACCGGCGACGAGGCTCAATAGCATCGGCGCCGCGAACAGCAGCTTGAGTGACCCTGCCAACGATGACTCCAGAACGCAAACACAACTAAGGAGCCGGGCTGACGCTGCCCGTGCTCCCTAGAATGCACACTCCGGAGTTAAGAGTGCGTTGAGGATGTCAGTGCCGGCGGCGATTGCCCGATGCCATCACCAGGCTGACGAGGCAGGCGACGCCAACGAGCGCCGCCATGGTTGGCGCAGGATCACGGCGCACGGCCTTGCCCGCCTTCCATGCCTGTTTGCCCAGTACTCGCGCCGCGATGGCACCCTGGTGCAATGCCTCATCGGCGACATCATGCGCCAGGTGGCCGACTTCATGCCGGGCGTCGGCGCTGTAGCGGCGCAGGGCCTCGGAAAGGTGTCCGGCATCGCGCGCCAGGCTCGAGAACTGCCGGCCGAAGCGGTCTTGGGCGTCATTGGAGAAATGGGACAGGTCGAAACCGCGCGAATGGGCCATAGCCAAGTGCTCCTCAATGGGTCTGAGGGCTAACGCGGCTGCGGGTTTCGGGGTTCCTGAAACTGGTCGAGGGCAGGTCCACCGGCCGGTGGAAACGTCCTGCCCTCTACTTAAGCCCGATAAAATTGACCCTATTCCATTAACGAAAAGTTAACGGGCGCCGGCTGGAACGACCGCCCGGCGATAGAGGTGCCAGGTGGCGTGGCCGAGCACCGGCACGACGATGCTGAGGCCGACCAACAGCGGAATCGAGCCGATGACCAGCAGCGCGGCGACGATCAGGCCCCATGCGGCGATCTGCACCGGGTTGCGAAGAGTGACGCGGATGGAGGTCTGCACGGCAATGGCTGTGCCGAGGTCGCGGTCGAGCAGCAGCGGGATCGACACCACCATGGTGGAAAGCACCACGGCGGCGAAGACGAAGCCGATGAGATTGCCCCAGATCATCAGCGACTGGCCCTGCGGGGTGGTGAAGACCTCGTTGAAGAACGCCATCAGCGTCGGCGGCGAGCCCGGCCCGAAGAACGACTCGTAGATGAACTGGGCCGTCATCAGCCACACGGTGAAGACGATCAGCATCATCACGCCGAGCGCTGCGATGGAGGCGAAGGCCGGGGTGCGAAACACGTCGAACGCGGCGCGCCAATGCGTATCGAGGCCTTGTTCCTGCCGCCGGCTCATCTCGTAGATGGGCAGCGCGAGAAACGGGCCGACCAGTGCAAAACCCGAGATCAGCGGGAACAGCAGCGGCCAGGAATTGTTGCCGGACGTCCAGACGGCGAGCACAGCGCCCATCAGCGGATAGATCAGCCCCAGAAAAGCCAGGTGGGACGGCTTCTGCCAGAAATCACGCCAGCCTTCTGCCAACGCTCCAGTAAGGTCGTTGAAGCCGAGCGTGCGGATCTCGGGAACTTCGAGCCGCTCAGCATTGGTGAGCACGTGAAAACCGGCCATCTCCATCCTCCTCAAAATGGGAGCCAGGAACGGCCGCCGCTTGGCGTGTAGTACGCCGGCGGAAACCGCCACTGCGCCTCAGAGTGCCAGTCTAGCCCGGATTTTCGATCCTGTCGAAATAAGCATTTCGTGCGTTGCGGTGGGCGGCACGACGATTTCAAGGGTGATCGCGGCCCAAAAAGCCGACCGGGTAGGTTTGACGACCGGTCGGCAGTACCCAAATGCGTTGCAGCAACTGGGAAAAAGGGGACTTCGATGACAGGCAAGGAAGGCGCGCGGCTGCACCGGCAGTTCGACAGGATCGGCAGGGCGGTCCCCGCTTCGACCGGGTTCCTCGCGTGGATCCGCAAGCCATCGTCGCGCATCGTGCGCATTCCGCTGGGCATCCTGCTGATTCTGGGCGGCGTGTTCAGCTTCCTGCCGCTGCTCGGTGTCTGGATGCTGCCGCTGGGCCTGTTCCTCCTGGCGCTCGATCTGCCGTTCCTGCAGGGGCCGCTCAACCGGCTGAGCTTCTGGGTGCAGCGCAAGTGGACCAACTGGCAACGCAGCCGGAAGAAGAAGTAGCTATTCCAGCGTGCCGTTGGCGATCGCTGCCTCGAGCAGGTCGACGGCATGGGCCAGCTTCTCGTCGACGATGTGGAGGTACCGCTTCCAGTCGTCGAGATGGCCCAGCTCCTCGTCACCATCGGAAACGCCGCGCAGCGCAATGAGCGGCACCCTGAACCGCTGGCAGGCGCGCAGCACGGCGTAAGTCTCCATATCGACCATGTCCGCCTTCACCCGCTGGTACGCCGCGCCGGACACGACGTTGGCGCCGGTCGAGAGCGTCGCCTTGGCGATACCCGGGACGAACGGCCCAAGCGGGATGACAGCCGGCTGGTCGAGCAGGGGTGTCACGCCCGGCTCGAACCCGAGCGGCGAAGCGTCCATGTCGCGGTACTCGACCGAGGTCGCCTGGTAGACGCCGGTCTGCTCGAGCTTGGCCGAACCCGCCGAGCCCAGCGAAACCACCAGCGCCGGGAGCTTCCCCTCACCATCCAGCTTTGCCAGCGCGTGGGTGACGACGATCGCGGCCTCCACCGGGCCCACGCCCGTCATCAGCGGCGTGATGCGCGAGCGCAGATGCGGGCCGTACTCGTTGTCCAGCGCCATGACGTAGAGAATGTCGGCGGAGCCGGGCGTTCGGGTGGCGAAGGGCATGGCGATTCCGGTGGGTTGTTCTCGGTGTGAAGGGAGGCGTAAGCTCCACTGGGGGCCTCTGCAATGGAGGAGATCATGCTTCTTTCCGATCACCACGCCTACCCGACCATCGCAGCCTCGAACCTGCAAAGAGCCAAGAGCTGGTACAAGGACAAACTCGGCCTGGAACCGGCCGAGGAGATGCCTATCGGCATCGTCTATCGCCTGGCCGACGGCACCGGCTTCCAGCTCTACGAGTCGCAGTTCGCTGGCACAGCCAAGAACACCGTGATGGGCTTTTCATCCACCGACCTTGCGGCCGACATGAAGATGCTGCGCGACCGCGGCGTGAAGTTCGAGGAATACGACATGCCGGGGCTGAAGACCGATCACGGCATGGCGACCATGGGGCCGTATCACGGTGCCTGGTTCAAGGATTCCGAAGGCAACATCCTCGCCATCGGCGACGAGCCGCACTAACGGGCCACTGCTGCCGCATTGACAGCACGCGCGGCGGGCAACAGTCTGCCGCGCCATGACGATTGCATCTTCCCTCGCGCCTGACGTGAAGCGCCGCCTCGCCGCCGAGATCGACGCCCGGCGCGACGAGTTGATCGCCCTGACGCAGGACCTGATCCGCATCCCTACGGTCAATCCGCCGGGCAACAATTATCGCGAAATCTGCGACTACCTCGCGCGCCGCTTGAGCAAACACGGCTATGCCGTTGAATTGATTCGCGCTGATGGAATGCCAGGTGACAGCGACAAGTACCCGCGGTGGAACGTCGTGGCGCGCCGCGAGGGCGCGCTGCCGGGTGAGACGGTGCACTTCAACTCGCACCACGATGTGGTCGAGGTCGGCCGAGACTGGACCTTCGACCCGTTTGGCGGCGAGCTGAAGGATGGGCGCATCTACGGCCGCGGCACCTGCGACATGAAGGGCGGGCTGGCCGCCTCGATCATCGCCGCGGAAGCGTTTGCCGATGTGGTTCCGGACTATCGCGGGGCTATCGAAATCTCCGGCACCGCGGACGAGGAGACCGGCGGCTACGGCGGCGTCGCCTACCTCGCCGAGAAGGGTTATTTCTCACCCGATCGGGTGCAGCACGTCATCATCCCCGAGCCGCTGAACAAGGATCGCATCTGCCTCGGGCACCGCGGGGTCTGGTGGGCGGAGATCGAGACTTTCGGGCGGATCGCCCATGGGTCCATGCCGTTCCTCGGCGATAGCGCCATCCGCCACATGGCCGAGGTGCTGCGCCAGTTCGAGGATGTGCTCTATCCGGCACTGAGCCTCAAGCACACGGCGATGCCGGTGGTGCCGCCCGGAGCGCGGCAATCGACGATGAATATCAACTCGATCCACGGCGGCCAGGCGGAGCCGGAAAGCGGCTTCACGGGTTTTCCGGCACCAGTGGTGGCGCACTCGGCGAGGATCGTCATCGATCGGCGATATCTCATCGAGGAGAGCCCGGCGGCGGTGCGGCAGGAGGTGGTGGACCTGCTGGAGAAGCTGAAGGCCGAGCGACAGGGTTTCAGCTACGAGATACGCGACCTCTGGACGATTTCGCCGACCATGACGGAGAAGGATGCACCGGTGGTGCGTTCGGTGGCGAAGGCCATCGGCGAGGTGATGGGGGTTTCGCCGGAATACGTGGTCTCGCCGGGAACCTATGATCAGAAACACATCGACCGCATCGGGCGGCTGAAGAACTGCATCGCCTACGGGCCCGGCATCCTCGACCTGGCGCATCAGCCGGACGAGTGGGTGGGCGTCGATGACATGCTGGATTCGGCCAAGGTGATGGCGTTGACGCTGCTCGACTTGCTCGGGCCGGATCGCGCGGCGTGAAAGATGCGTGGAAAGCCATTTCCCGCGAGCCATGCGCTACGCGCAATTCACACCAAGGGATCGGTTCACCTTAAGCCGGAAGCATCCTAGGATCGCCTCAAGGCCGCGGGGGTAAGCGGCTGCATTCAGAAGGGATAATCATGCGCAAATCACTGGTCGTGCTGGCTCTTGCCGGCGCCCTGGCAATGACCACCGCGATGACGCCGGCATTCGCGCAGGCGCGGACCGATGTGAAGGTCGGCCTTGTGCTCGAGCCGCCGAGCCTTGACCCGACTGCGGAAGCTGCGGCGGCCGTCGATGAAGTCGTCTATGCCAACGTCTTCGAGGGCCTCACCCGCATCACTTCCGATGGCAGCGTGATCCCGGCGCTGGCCAAGTCCTGGGATATTTCCGAGGATGGGCTGACCTATACGTTCCACCTCGTCGAGGGTGCCACGTTCCACGACGGCACCGACTTCAACGCAGACGACGTGAAGTTCTCGCTCGATCGCATCAATGCCGAAGGCTCGCTGAACGCCCAGAAGGCGCTCTACGCGTCCATCGCCTCGGTGGAAGTCGTCGACCCGGCGACCGTCAAGGTGACGCTGAAGCAGCCCGACGGCAACCTGATCTACAACCTCGCCTGGGGCGATGCCGTGATCGTGGCGCCGGAAAGCGCCGACGCCAACAAGACCAATCCGATCGGCACCGGCCCGTTCGTGTTCAAGGACCGCGTCGAGGGCGACTCGATCACCCTTGAGAAGAACCAGAGCTACTGGGGCACGCCCGTGAAGCTGGAAGGCGCGACCTTCAAGTTCATCGGCGACCCGACGGCTGCATTCGCAGCGCTGCAGGCCGGCGACATCGACACCTTCCCGAACTTCCCGGCACCCGAGACCGTGGTGCAGTTCCAGAACGACCCGCGCTTCCGCGTCGTGGTGGGCTCGACCGAGGGCGAGACCGTCCTCGCCATGAACAACGCCAAGCCGCCGCTGGACAACGTAAAGGTGCGCGAGGCCATCGCCCACGCCATCGACCGCAAGGCCATCATCGATGGCGCCATGTTCGGCTACGGCCAGCCGATCGGCACGTTCTTCCCGCCATCCAACAAGGACTATGTCGACCTTACGGCGCAGTCGAACTACGACCCCGAGAAGTCGAAGACGCTGCTCGCCGAGGCCGGCGTCACCGACCTGACGCTGTCGCTGAAGCTGCCGCCCGTCGAGGGCTATGCCCGCCGTGGTGGCGAGATCATCGCCCAGCAACTGGCGGCCGTCGGCATCAAGACCGAGACGACCAACCTGGAATGGGCGCAGTGGCTGAGCGAGGTGTTCACCGACAAGAACTACGACCTGACGATCGTCTCGCACACCGAGCCGAACGACATCGGCATTTTTGCCCGCGACGGCTACTACTTCAACTACAAGAACGCCGACTTCAATAAGATCATCGCCGACTTGGCAGTGACCGCCGACCCGGCCAAGCGCTCGGAACTGACCAAGGCGGCCCAGCAGAACCTCGCGGACAACTACGCCGCCGGTTTCCTGTTCGAGCTCGCCAAGGTCGGCGTAGAGAACGCCAAGCTCAAGGGCATGTGGGAGAACGCGCCGACCCAGGCGACCGACCTCACCGGCGTGTCCTGGGAAGAGTGAGTGTTTTGGGAGGCGGGCAATGCTCGCCTCCCAACTCCGATTGGCGTTTGACCACTTCAGCTCCCCAAACACTCGGCGTCATCCCCGCGAAAGCGGGGATCCATTTCTCCGCCCGCGTCGGTGGCGAGAAGGATTCCCGCTTTCGCGGGGATGACGCGGGTGTGTGGGACAAGACCTGCAGCCAGAAAGTGACCGGGGGCATTCGCTGATGCCCTCGTTCATCCTCGGCCGCGTCGTTTCCCTCGTGCTGAGCCTCATCGCGGCCAGCATCGTGATCTTCCTCGTGCTCGAGGTGGTGCCGGGCGATCCCGCGCAGTTCATGCTCGGGCTGAACGCCACGCCTGAAGCGGCGGAGGCGCTGCGCACCTCGCTCGGTCTCGAAGGGCCGCTGCTGGAGCGCTACTTCACCTGGATCTTCGGGCTGCTGCATGGCGATTTCGGCATCAGTTACACCTACAAGGTGCCGGTATCCGGGCTGATCGCCGACCGCATCTGGATCTCGCTGCCGCTTGCCATCTACGCGCTGGCACTGTCGACGCTGATCGCCTTTCCGGTCGGCATCCTCGCCGCGGTCAGGCGCAACTCGGCGGCCGATGTCGGCATCATGGGGGCAACGCAGGTGGGCCTCGCAGTGCCGAACTTCTGGTTCGCCATGCTGCTGGTGCTGCTGTTTTCGATCACCTTGCGCTGGTTCTCGGCTGGTGGGTTCCCGGGCTGGCAGGATCCGCTGATGGCCCTGAAGGCCCTGACGCTGCCGGCCATCGCGCTGGCGCTGCCGCAGGCCTCGATCCTCGCGCGGGTGATGCGCTCGTCGCTGCTCGATACGCTGGGCGAGGACTATATCCGCTCCGCACGGGCCAAGGGGCTGAGCCAGGGGCAGACGCTGTGGCGGCATGCGCTGCGCAATGCGCTGATCCCGGTGCTGACGATCATCGGGCTGCAGTTCTCGTTCCTGCTTGCCGGCGCCATCATCATCGAGAACGTCTTCTTCCTGCCCGGCCTCGGGCGGCTGGTGTTCCAGGGCATCACCTCGCGCGACCTGATCGTGGTGAAATCGGTAGTGATGCTGCTGGTCTTCGCGGTGATCCTCGTCACCTTCCTCGTCGACGTGACCTATGCGCTGGTCGACCCGCGGCTGAGGAGGGCGACGCGATGAGCGCCATTGCCGCCCCTGCCGCGCGCGATAGCTTGATGAAGGCAGCGCTGCGCTCGCCGAACTTCCTCATCGGGGCGGCGATCACGCTGGTCTTCGCGCTGGCGGCGCTGATCTCGTTCGTCTGGACCCCCTACGACTATCTGCTCCAGAACATCCCCAACAAGCTGAAGCCGCCTTCGGCCGAGCACTGGTTCGGCACCGACCATTTCGGCCGCGACATCTTCTCGATGATCATGGTCGGGGCGCGCACATCGATCGCCGTGGCGTTCATCGCGGTGACGGTGGCCATGGTTATCGGCGTGCCGATCGGGCTGTGGGCGGCGGCCAAGCGTGGCACGCTGCTCGACGACGTGCTGATGCGCGCCAATGACCTGGTGTTCGCCTTCCCGGCGTTGCTGATCGCCATCCTGATTACCGCAGTGTTCGGCCCCGGGGCGATCAACGCCATCATCGCAGTGGGCCTGTACAACATGCCGGTGTTCGCGCGGCTGGCGCGGGCTGGAGCGCTGAGCCTGTGGCAGCGCGAGTTCATCATGGCGGCGCGGGTGTCGGGAAAGGGAGCGGCGCGGATTTCGTTCGAGCACATCCTGCCCAACATCTTCAATACGCTGGTGGTGCAGGCGACGATCCAGTTCGCGCTCGGCATCCTCGCGGAAGCCGCGCTCGCCTATGTCGGCCTCGGCGTGCAGCCGCCGACGCCGAGCTGGGGCAAGATGCTGGCGGACAGCCAGACCATGATCTCGCTGGCCCCGCACGTGGCGCTGGTTCCGGGGCTGACCATCGTGCTGATGGTGCTGGGCGTGAACCTGCTCGGTGACGGCCTGCGCGATATCTTCGACCCGCGCTTGAGGCGGCACCGCTGATGCCGCTGCTCGAAGTCAAAGACCTGTCGTTGTCGATCGGGAAGTTCGAGATCCTCCGGGATATCGACTTGTCAGTGGATGCCGGCGAGATCCTCGGGGTGATCGGCGAGAGCGGCTCGGGCAAGTCGATGACAGCGCTGAGCGTTATGCAACTGCTGCCCACGGGCGCGAAGACCGCCGGCTCGGTGAAGCTGGAGGGTCGGGAAGTGCTCGGGCTGCCCGATGCCGAGATGCGGAAGATCCGCGGCGGCACCGTGGGCATGGTGTTCCAGGAGCCGATGACGGCGCTGAACCCGGTCAAGACCATCGGCGACCAGGTGGCCGAAACCGCCATGGTGCACGGTGGGCTCGGGCGGCGCGAGGCGCTGGAAGTGGCGCGGCAGACGCTGGAGCGGGTGGAATTGCCGACGGCACGTTTCCCGCTCGATCGCTATCCGCATGAATTGAGCGGAGGGCAGCGCCAGCGCGTGGTGATCGCCATGGCCATCGCGATGCGGCCGAAGCTGCTGATCGCCGATGAGCCGACCACGGCGCTGGACGTGACGACGCAGGCGCAAATCCTGAAGCTGCTGCAGAAGCTAGTCGACGAGGACGGCATGGGGTTGATGTTCATCACCCATGACCTTGGTGTTATCGCCGGCCTCGCCGACAAGGTGTCGATCATGCGGCAGGGCGAGGTGGTGGAGGCGGGGTCGACCGTCCAGCTGTTCCGCAACCTCACGCATCCCTACTCGAAGGCGCTGTTCGAGGCCTCCTCGCACGTGCCGCCGCGCATACCGCCGGTCGTCGTTGGCGGTATGCCCGTGCTGGCGGTCGACGATGTGGTGCGCGACTACCCGTTGCCGCGGCGTGGATTGTTCGAGAAGCGCAAGGTGCTGCGTGCCGTCGATGGCGTCAGCCTCCGCATCGAGAAGGGCGAGAATGTCGGGCTGGTGGGCGAGAGCGGCTGCGGCAAGTCCACGCTGGCCCGCGCCATCATGGCGCTGGAGCCGACGCAAGGCGGGCGCATCGCCATCGCGGGTGAGCCGATCGATCCGAAGCGGGGTGCAAGTTTCGCCACCCGCCGGCACCTGCAGGTGGTGTTCCAGGACCCCTATGGCAGCTTCAATCCACGCCATCGCGTCGACCGGCTGGTGAGCGAGCCGTTCCACCTGCTGGGTTCGGCCGCGCCGACTGGGGCGGAGCGTGACAAGCGGATCGCGCGGGCCCTGACTGAGGTCGGGCTGTCGGCTGCCGACGGCGAGAAGTATGTGCACGAGTTCTCCGGCGGGCAGCGGCAGCGCATCGCCATCGCACGCGCGCTGATCATCGAGCCGAGCCTGATCATCCTCGACGAAGCCGTGTCTGCGCTGGACGTCTCGGTACGAGCTCAAGTCCTTGATCTGCTGGCCGATCTCTCCGACCGGCTGCAGCTGAGCTACCTGTTCATTTCGCATGATCTTGCCGTGGTGCGCTCGATCACCGACCGGGTGCTGGTGATGCGCGCGGGCAAGATCGTCGAAGAAGGCGCGACGGAAGAGGTGTTCCGGGCGCCCAAGCATCCCTACACCCAGGAATTGCTGGCCGCGACGCCGAACCTCGAGGCGGCTCTTGCCTCGCGTGAGGCTGCGGGCGCATAGCCACGGCAGCAGCGCCCGGCCACGGGCAGATAGTCGAGTTTGATATGACCGAGCTGAACCTGTTCTTCGATCCGACCAAATGCTTCATCGGCGGCCGCTGGGTCGCGCCACAGGGCGGCGACTACCTGCCGATAGAGAACCCGTCGACGGGCGAGACCATCGGTCAGATCGCGCGCGGCAAGGCCGCTGATGTCGATGCGGCGGTCGGGGCTGCGAAGGCTGCGCTGGCGGGCGATTGGGGCCGGACGCCAGCGGCGGAGCGAGGGCGTATCCTCAGCAAGATCGGCCGGGCGGTGCTGGAGCGGGTCGACGATCTCGCGCGCATCGAGGCCATGGATGTCGGCAAGCCACTGAAGCAGGCGCGGGCTGATGCCGTAGCGCTGG
The DNA here is from genome assembly GCF_056405135.1 of Devosia sp. P1_H9. Taxonomy (NCBI): domain Bacteria; kingdom Pseudomonadati; phylum Pseudomonadota; class Alphaproteobacteria; order Hyphomicrobiales; family Devosiaceae; genus Devosia; species Devosia sp. P1_H9. The sequence continues at coordinate 209,836 of NZ_JBFUCQ010000002.1, read as the reverse complement.
CACGCTACCTCGAGTTCTATGGCGGCGCCTGCGACAAGATCCACGGCGAGACCATTCCATATCTCGACGGCTACACCGTCTACACGCTGCGCGAGCCGCATGGCGTTACGGCGCACATCATCCCTTGGAACTACCCAATGCAGATCATCGGCCGCTCGGTGACCGGCGCGCTGGCGATGGGCAATGCCGCGGTGCTGAAGCCGGCGGAGGAGGCGTGTCTCACGGCGATCGCCTTCGCCAAGATCGCCGAGGAGGCGGGGCTGCCGGCCGGGGCGCTGAACGTGGTGCCGGGCCTGGGCGAAGAGGCCGGCGCGGCGCTGACGGCGCACTCCGGAGTGAACCACATTTCGTTCACCGGGTCGGTGGGGGTGGGTAAGCTCATCCAGCATGCAGCAGCGGAAAATGTCGTGCCGGTGACGCTGGAGCTGGGCGGGAAATCGCCGCAGCTGGTGTTCGCCGATGCCGATCTCGACCGGGCGCTGCCGTTCCTGATCAATGCCGGCATCCAGAATGCCGGGCAGACCTGTTCGGCCAGCTCGCGCATCCTCGTTCAGCGTGAGGTGCACGACGAGGTGCTGGGCCGCATGGCAGAGCGCTACCGGGCGCTGAAGGTCGGGCCGGCCGTGGCCGATCTCGATCTCGGGCCGTTGGTGTCGGAGCGGCAGAAGGAGATCGTCGGCGGATTCCTCGGCGACCTTGGCGGTGCTGAGATCGCCGGGCAGGGCAGCATTGTCGGCGATGCGCCGCGCGGCGGGCACTACCAGGCGCCGACGCTGCTCTCGCGCGTTTCGCCGGACAACCGGCTGGCGCAGGACGAGATCTTTGGGCCGGTGCAGGTGGTGATCCCGTTCGAGGACGAAGCCGAGGCGGTAGCGATCGCCAATAGCACGGATTTCGGGCTGGTGGCAGGTATCTGGACTGCCGACGGCGGGCGGCAGATGCGGATGGCCAAGGCCATCAAGACCGGGCAGGTGTTCCTGAACAACTACGGCGCGGGCGGTGGCGTCGAGCTGCCGTTCGGCGGCGTCGGCAAATCCGGTCATGGCCGGGAAAAGGGTTTCGAGGCGCTGTACGGCTTCTCGGTGTTGAAGACGGTAGCCGCATGGCACGGGTGATTTTATGAGACTAGAGGGCAAGGTCGCCATCGTTACGGGCGGCGCATCGGGGTTCGGCGCCGGCATCGTGCGGAAGTTCGCCGCCGAGGGTGCGCGGGTGCTGATCGCCGACATCAATCTCGAGGGCGCGGAGGCACTGGCGCGAGAGCTCGGCCAGAAGGCGGGCCATGTCGACGTCAGCAAGGATGCGAGCGTCAATCAGCTTGCAGCTGCGGCGCTGATGGCCTTCGGCAAGGTCGATATCCTCGTCAACAATGCCGGCATATCGCACCTGCCGGCAGCGCTGGACGAGATTTCCGAGGCCGATTTCGACCGGGTGTTCAATGTGAACATGAAGTCGGTCTACCTGACGGCGCGCCACCTCGTGCCGCACTTCAAGGCGCGGAAGACCGGGGCCATCCTTAATGTCGCGTCCACCGCCGCAGTGAGCCCGCGGCCCCGGCTCAGCTGGTACAATGCATCGAAGGGCTGGATGGTGACCGCGACCAAGTCGATGGCGGTGGAGTTGGCGCCGTTCGGCGTGCGGGTGAACGCTATCAACCCGGTGGCCGGCGAGACGCCGCTGCTGAAGACCTTTATGGGAGAGGACACGCCGGAAATCCGGGCCAAGTTCCTCGCCACCATTCCGTTGGGGCGGTTCTCGACGCCCGAGGACATGGGCAATGCCGCCTGCTTCCTCTGCTCGGACGAGGCCTCGATGATCACCGGCGTGGCGCTCGAGGTGGATGGTGGGCGCGTGATCTAGCGCAGGAACGCGTTGATCTCGCGGGCAACGGATGCCGGCGCCTCCCAGTGCAGCGAATGGGCGGCGTTGGCGATGGGCTCGTGGGTGAAGCGTGGCACCTTGCCGTGCAGTTCCTCGACGGCGCCGAACGGGGCCAGCAGGTCCAGATCGCCGGAGAGAGCCAGCACATCGCAGGCGATGGTCGAGAGGTCGACGATCATGCCACGATCGAGCGCCACCACCTGCCGCGCGAAGTCGCCGGGTGACTGCCGGTGGGCGTAAGCAGTGGAGGCCGCCGCTGCCGCTGCGACATTCGTCTCGTCGGCGAAGAACGGCGTCGAGAACAGCCATTGGTAGAGCAGACGGAACCAGTCGGCTGGCGGCTCGGTGAAGTAGAGCCGAGACAGATCGTGGAACAGCACGCGGGCCTTGGGGCTGATGGTGCCGGCGCCCAGCGTTACGAGGCGGCTCACCCGTGTTGGATGAAGCGCCGCGAGGGCGAGGCCGAGGAAGCCGCCGAGCGAGTGACCGACCACGTCGACCCGATCAAGACCGAGGTGATCGAGCAGCGCCGCGCAATCGGCAACCATCTCCGCGATTTCGATCGGTCCTTCGACGCGAGTCTGGCCGGAGCCGCGATTGTCGATGAGGATCAGCTGCCGGGCGGGCAACAGCGGCAGCAGCGGACCCCAACTGGCGCCGTCGCTGGCGGTGCCGGCGATCAGCAGCAGCGGCTTGCCCTCGCTGAGGATTTCGTAGTGCACCGAGGCGGGGCCGTTCTGGAACTGCGGCACGTGGCAATCTCGACTGTTTTTGCTAGCGACCGGCGTGGACAGGCTCGGCGCGAGGTTTATATTTGACCGGTTGGACAAATGGTTAGTACGAACATGGCACAGGATGCCCTCGGAAATGAAGTGAGCCGCTCGAGTAGCGCGACGCTCCAGGGGATCGACGATTTCGTGACCGGCTTCCTCGGCTACGAGAAGAAGGCCGGCAACATCATCGCCGCCGCAGATGGTGAGCCAGATGCCGTGCTGGGCAACACTTATGCCGGGTTCACCTGGATGTTCCTCGAGGCCGAGGGCGCCAAGAGAGTGGCGTCGAAGTATCTTGCGCGGGCGCAGGCGTCGGCAGAAGGGGCAAACGAGCGCGAGCGGATGCTGGTCACACAGCTTGAGCGCTGGATCAGCGACGACATCCCCGGCGTGCAGGCGATCGGCGACGAGATCGTGGCGCGCTATCCGCGCGACCTCGCCTCGGTGAAGCTGCATCAGTATTTCAGCTTCAACCGTGGCGACGCGGCGAACATGCTGCGCATCGCCCGGGTGGCCGAGGCGGCGAATGCCGAGAACCCGCACATACACGGCATGCTGGCCTTCGGCTACGAGCAGTTGCACGACCTCGAGACTGCCGAGCGCGAGGCGCGCCTGGCGCTGAAGCTGAAGACCAAGGAGCCGTGGGCGCAGCATGCCCTGGCGCATGTGATGCTGGGCACCGGGCGGGTCGAGGAGGGCGTGCAGTTCCTCGCCGAGGCGCAGAAGACCTGGGTCGACCTCAACTCGTTCATGTACACCCACAATTGGTGGCACAAGGCGCTGTTCCACATCAGCCAAGGCGACAACGCCGCGGTGTTCGACGCCTATGACAACCACATCTGGGGCATCGAGCCGGACTACTCGCAGGACCAGGTCGGGGCGGTGTCGCTGCTGGCGCGGATGGAAGTCGCTGGCATGGATGTCGGTGGCCGCTGGGAGGATGTGGCTGATCACATGAAGGGCAGGGGGCGGGACACCATCCAGCCGTTCCTGACGCTGCAATACCTCTACGGGCTGGCACGGGCCGAGCGTGCCGAGGCCGATGAGTTGATGCGGGCGGTGGAGGAGAAGGCGGCCACCTCCGCTGCGTTCGATCGCGTGGTCTGGCAGGAAGTGGCGCTGCCAGCGGCGCGCGGCGTCCTCGCCCACGCCCGCGGCGACCATGCCGCAGCCGCCAAGTGGCTTTCGGTGGCGAATCCGCGGATGACTGAGATCGGCGGCAGCCACGCCCAGCGCGACCTTTTCGGACAACTGCTGCTCGATGCGCATCTGAAACTCGGCAATTGGGCGATTGCCCAGCAGATGCTGGAGATGCGCCGCACCTGGGACCCGGACGGAGTGCCGGTTAACCGGGCGCTGGCGCTGGTGAACGAGCGGCTGGGAGCGGCCGCCTGAGACGAAGGAGCCCGGATGAAACCCGGACCGCGCAACCTGATCACCGACGTCGCTGGCCTGCGCGTCGGCAATTCCGAAGACCACAAGATCAAGACCGGCACTACCGTGCTTGTGGCGGACAAGCCGTTCCGCGCTTCGGTCGATGTAATGGGCGGCTCGCCCGGGTCGCGTGAGACGGAGCTCCTGGCGCCGGACAAGCTGGTCGAGGAGATCGATGCGCTGGTGTTGTCGGGTGGCTCGGCCTTCGGGCTCGATGCGGCTTCGGGGGTAAGTGACGGGCTCAGGAAAATGGGCCGCGGCTTCAAGGTGGAGCGGGCGACGATCCCGATCGTCCCGGGCGCCATCATCTTCGACCTGCTCAACAATGGCGACAAGGACTGGGACGAGAACCCGTACCGGGCCCTGGGTCTGGCGGCGCTGCGCAACTCCGGAGAGGACTTCGCGCTTGGCACTGCCGGCGCGGGTGTTGGGGCCCTGACGGCTAACCTCAAAGGTGGGCTCGGCTCGGCCTCGCTGGTGATCCCGGGTGGCTTCACCGTCGGTGCATTGGTGGTGGCGAACCCCACGGGCAGCGTCACAATGGGCGACAGCAGGCATTTCTGGGCCGCGCCGTACGAGGCGGACGGCGAGTTCGGTGGCCTTGGGCCGCTGACGGCGTCGATGCCGTTCGAGCAGACGGCGCGCTCCAAGCGTGACTGGGTGACGCCGATCTCTAACACCACCATCGCCATCGTCGCCACCGATGCTGATCTTACCAAGGCGCAGCTGAAGCGCCTCGCGGTGGCGGCACAGGACGGCATTGCCCGTGGGGCGAGCCCGGCGCACACGCAGGTGGATGGCGACCTGATCTTCTCGGTTTCGACCGGTGCGCGTCCGGTGACCACGCCGGTGCTGAACGTGTTGCAACTGGGCCATGCGGCAGCCGTTTGCCTCAGTCGCGCGATGGCCCGGGCGATCTACCTCGCCGCGCCGGCGCCTGGTGATCCAGTGCCGACGTGGCGCGAGAAGTGGGGTAGCTAGGCTGCGGGTTGCTGCGTTTTGACGTGGTAGCAGAAGTTGCACATGCCATCGCCGTTCATGCAGGTCTTCGTTCGCTCGAGCTTCAGCCCCAGCTCATCGGCCATGGCGAAATCGCCGTTGCAGATCAAGAGCTCGCCGAGGTCGCGGGCGCCGATCTGCTCCATGAACTCGGCATAGTCGCAGTGGTTGACCTGGTTGCGCAGCAGGGTGTCGGTCTGCTCCAGGGTTTCGAACTCGTAGCGCACGCCCTCGCCGAAGCCGGCGAACTCGGCGGACAGCGTCGGGATATCGAGCAGGGAGCCGCGCTGCGCGACGATGGCGCGGTTGGCCTTGTCGAGGGCCTCGCGGACCAGCGCGTGCGCCCGTTCCTTGCCGAGCGCGGCCTCCATGGCGCGGACCAGCGGAATCTGGGCCCGAACCTCCGTGGTGATGCGCTCGAATGGGGTCATGCGAAGCGGAAATCGTCCACGGTGACGCCGGTGAAGCCGCTGAGTGTGATGCTGATGTCGTCGACACTGATGACGGTGGAGCCATTGGCTTCGCGGATGGCGAGGTTGGAGAAATCGAGATCGGCCAACTGGGTGAGGTCGATGCGATCGACGCCCTGCTCGAAATCGTAGATCTTGTCGTGGCCCGCGGAGGCCGCGAACACAAAACTATCCGCACCAGCGCCGCCCCACAGCTGATCGTCGTGGACACCGCCATCGAGCGTGTCGTTGCCGTCGCCGCCCCAGAGCTTGTCGTGCCCATTGCCGCCGTAGAGCACGTCATTGCCAGCTTCGCCCCAGATGCGGTCGTCGCCGGATTCGCCGTAGAGTACGCTGTCGTCGCCGGCGCCACCCCAGAGTTTGTCGTCTCCTGACCCGCCGTAGATCTTGTCGTCGCCGTCGCCGCCCCAGGCCTTGTCGTCCCAGTAACCGCCGACGACGTAGTCGTTCCCGGCATCGCCCCAAAGCTTGCCCGGCGCGTTGCTGCCGTTGACGATGTCGTTTGCCGCCGTGCCGTGATGGCTGATGCTGCCCGGGTTCCATACGAACTCGGCCAGCATGTAGTCGGCGGGGCCGGAGCGGTCGGAATCGAGGCCGAGCCGGTAGTCGATCTCGACCACTCCATCGGCGATGATGGCGGCCCAGACATCCTGTGGAATGACCGCGACGTGCCGACCCGGGACGTCGCTATCGGCATTGGGATCGTCGAACAGGTCATCGGCCGGGTTGAAGTTGTAGAGCGTGCCGAGGTCGTAGCCCTCAATGCTCACCTGCAGCGAAGCGTCCAGCGTGAACTCGCCGAGATCGGTGATCGGGAAATGGCCGTGCGGCTCGAAAAAGAAGATCGCGTCGCTTGCGGCAACTGTTGTCGGGACGGCTACCACCTGACGGTAGGTCTGCGTGTAGTCCAAGAGGATGCCGCTTGCTGTTGTCACGATAAGCTCCCACCTACCTGATCCCAAGGGCATCTGAGAGCAATCGAGCGGTGGCGTCCAGTGGGCCGATAAAGTTCGAGGCAAACTGGGCGGCCGCGGGACGGAGGGAAACTCTGGCGCCGCTACCGCGTTGAGCCACGATTTCCAAAACGGAGGAATACCTGATGTTTGCCAACCGCAACGCTACCGCCATGCTGCCAGCCAAGGACGTGCAGCGTGCCGTCGCCTGGTATGCCGACAAGCTCGGGCTGAAACCTGACAAGCAGGACGAGTATGGCGCCAACTTCGCGCTGCACGGCGTCAACGCCTACCTCTACAAGTCGGACTACGCCGGCACGGCAGAGCACACGCTGCTCTCGTTCGACACCACCGACCTCACCGGCGACATGCAGGCGATGCGCGGAAAGGGCGTGTCGTTCCTCGACTACGACCTGCCGGACCTCAAAACCGAGAATGGCATCGCAACCTTCGGCCCGGTGAAGAACGCCTGGGCCAAGGACTCCGAGGGCAACATTCTCGGCTTCGTTCAGGGCATGTAGGCTATTTCGAACAGCGGAACACGGTGCTCGATTTGTCGCCGGCGGCCACCCGGATACCTTCGCCGGTTGGCCCGAAAATCGGCGTCAGCTTCAGGTCCTGCTTGCCGCAGGTGGCGCTGAACGTGCCGTCCTTGTTGTCGGCGAGCGCGATATCGCAGCTCTTGCCACCCACGGCGTAGCTGGTGGCGGAAACCACTGTGAGCGCTGCGGTATCGGCGCAACCGGAGGCATCCGCGGCCCAACTGCCGATCAGCGGACGAGCGCCAGGCGGCAGCTTGGCGGTGGCAGCGGCAGTTGCCGGCGTCTTGCCGGTGGCCGGAGCCTTCGCGGGGGTAACCGCTGCCGGCGCGTCGGCGCCAGGCGCCTTGGGCGTATTGCTGTCGCAGGCGGCGAGCAGCGGCAGGACGAGGAGCAGGGAGAGCGGCAAAAGGCGCATCGGCGAATCCGGTGTCATTGCTATTGTCGTGGTATGGGTGCGCCGTCATTGCGGCGCGATTGTGCAGCGGAGTGATCAAGTTTGGCCTTGCCGCAGATCTTTGTGGATGCCGACGCCTGTCCTGTAAAGGACGAGGTGCTGCGCGTAGCTGAGCGGCACGGCATGGTGACGACGTTCGTCGCCAATTTCGGGCTGCGGCCGTCGCGCGATCCGATGATCCGCAACGTGATGGTGCCGCAGGGTGCTGACGCGGCCGATGACTGGATCGTCGAGCATGCGGGCACCAACGATCTCGTGGTGACATCTGACATTCCGCTGGCGAGCCGGGCGCTGAAGAAGGGCGCGATCGTCCTCGGACCGACCGGCAAGCCGTTCACCGAGCACTCGATCGGCATGGCGCTGGCGATGCGCGAACTGAACCAGCACCTGCGCGAGACTGGTGAGAGCAAGGGCTACAATGCCGGCTTCACCGCCAGGGACCGCTCGAACTTCCTCCATGAGTTCGACGCCGCCGTGCAGCGTGCCAAGCGGCAGGGGTGAGCGTCGCGTCATCAGCACAACTGAAGATAGACATTCGTCGGACCGCCTGAAGTTTAAGCTGTATGCTCTTGAAATAGGCAGCAAACTGCGCTTCAAACGTGCACCGTTTTCCTGCCTGAGTATCTCCCTTGAGCCGCCTTCTTGATTTCATCCACCGGCACGAGCCGCGCGGCCAGACGTTGTCGCATCTGAAGTCGGGCACCGGCGCCGTGGTGGCGATGACGCTGGTTGGCGGGCTGGCCGCCTGGACCGGGCTGCCAATGCTGCTGGCGCCGTTTGGTGCGACGGCGGTGCTGCTGTTCGGGCAGGCCGAGAGCCCATTGGCCCAGCCCGCCAACATCTTCGGCGGCTACCTGGTGGCGGCTGCGATCAGTGTCGCCATGCTGACCTTGGCGCCGGCGGCGTGGTGGGTGGCAACGATTGCCGTCGGTCTGGTGATCGCGGCGATGCTGCTGTTGCGAGTGACGCATCCGCCGGCCGGCGCAGTGCCGCTGGTGGCCTTCTCGACGCACATGCCGATCGAGATGCTGTTCCTGGTGGTGACAGCGGGTGCGGCATGCCTGATCGGCGTGGCGCTAGTGCACCATCGCCTGCCGCCGCGGATCACCTATCCGCGCCCGCCCAGCCGGCCTACCTGAGACCTAGTTCTTGGCGGCCTCGATGGGCAGGCCGATGGTGATGATGTCGCGGATCTCGCCAGCGACAAAATCGAGCACCACGTGGATGGCCGCCGCCGCCGCATCGGGGTCACCGGCAACGATCGCATCGGCGAGGTCGCGGTGCGGCGGGAACGAGGCGAGGCCGAAGTCGTCACGCCCAAACGGCGATTCATTCGAGCGCTCGAGGGCGTCGTCGAGCTTGTGCAGGATCTCGCCGAACATTGGGTTGCCCGACGCTTCGTAGATGGCGCCGTGGAACGCCGCGTCGGCCTTGTGCCAGTTTCGGCGGGCGGCAACTTCGACGAGCAGCACGTCGCATAGCCGTGAGATCTCGGCGCGCTGCGCGTCGGTCGCATTGATCGTCGCCTTGCGGACGACGTCGTTTTCCAGAGCACGGCGAACCTCGATCAGGCGGATCAGAGCCTCGCCTTCGAGCCGGATCATCGTCGGCACCAGGCCGCGGGAGGTCTGCACCTTCGCGGCGAGATAAGTGCCGTCACCACGTCGGCGGCGAATGATGCCGAGGCCCTCCCAGCGGTTCAGGGCCTCGCGAATAGTGGAGCGTCCAACCCCGAGTGTCGTGGCGAGCGAAATTTCCGGCGGCAGGCGGTCGCCGATCTTCAGCCCGGCGCGCTCGATCATGTCGGCAAGCGCATCCAGCACGGCAACGCCGCGGGTCCGCGTCTCCAGCGGTTCGAGGTAGCTCAGTGCTCCGTCCTGTGCCACGCCTGTTCCTCCCGGCCCAAATGGCCGCGCCGGCACCACCATCACAGTTCGGCGGATTTGTCAGCCATGCTGACGCGCCAGCTCCGGCTTCCCCTGCAAATCCAGCAGGTCTGTCAGTGCCTCGATCAGAATGTCCATCTGCGCTTTCGAGTTGTATCCCTGCACCGAAACCCGGACGATCGAGTGGTCCTGCCACTTGAAAACCGGGATTTCTATCGAGTAGCGCGCCATCAACTGCTTGGCGAGTTCCACCGTATCGGTGTCCGGGATCGGCATTGCCACCATCTGCGGCGCGCAGAATTCCGGCGTGCTGAGCGGCGCAAGGCCGGTCAGCGCCTGTAGCCGGCGGGCGGTGTCCTGCGCCAGCACCCGGCAATCGGCAGCGACGCTGGTCCAGTCGTGGTCCTTACGGAACTCGATAGCGGCCGGGACAGTCAGCCAGGCTGCCGGGTCGCGGGTGCCCTGCATTTCAAGCTCGTCGATGAACGGCGAGTTGCCAAAGGCGCCCTTGGCGTCGGGTTGCTTTGAGTCCGCGGTCCAGCCGTGGCTGATCACCAGCGGGTTGATCATGCCCTGCAGTTCCGGCCGGACGTAGAGGAAGGCCGAGCCCTTCGGCGTCATCAGCCATTTGTGGCAGTTGCCCGAATAGAAATCGACGCCCGTCGCGTCGAGGTTCAGCGGGATGTGGCCGGGGGTGTGAGCGCCGTCGATTACGGTCCAGATGCCACGCTTGCGCGCCTCGGCGATCGGCCGTTCGATCGGGAACACCAGTGCGGTTGGCGAAGTGATGTGGCTGAGGAACAGCACCTTGGTTCGATCGGTCATCGCCGCGAGCAGCGTGTCGGTGAACGCCGCCTCGGAGACGAAGGGCATCGGCACCTTGACCGTGACGATCTTCGCCCCGGTGCGCCGGGCCACATAGGCCCAGGTCTTCTCCAACGCCGAGTATTCGTGGTCCGTCGTCAGGATCTCGTCGCCTTCCTTGAGGTCGAGCGACTGGGCCACGATATTGAGACCCTCGGTGGCATTGACGAGGCCGACGATGTTCTCCGAGGTCGTACCGAGAAAGGCCGACAGCGCGACGCGGGGGACACGCATCCGCTCCGTCAATTCGCGGCCGAGGAAGGCCACCGGCTGACGCTCGAGCTCGAGCTGCCACCCCTGGTAGGTCTCGAACACCGGACGCGGGCAGGCGCCGAACGAGCCGTGATTGAGAAAGACGACATCGTCCCGAAGGAGGAAGTGCCGCGCGAGATTGGAGGACAAGTCAGCGCCCTTTCAGTGTGGGATCGAGTGCATCGCGCAAGCCGTCACCGAATAGCGTCGTGGCGAGCACGGTGATGGCCAGGGCCGCCGTCGGGAAGACGGCCATGTGCCAGTAGAAGAACATGAAATTCATGCCGACGTTGATCATCTGCCCCCAGCTGGGAGTCGGCGGCGGCACGCCGATGCCAAGGAAGCTCAGGGAGGCCTCGAGCATCATGGCGAGCGGAATGGCCAGCACGAAGCCGACGATGATCGGGGAGATCGCGTTGGGGATCAGGTGTCGGCGGATGACGTACCAAGGCGACGCCCCGAGCGCCTGGGCTGCCCGGATGAACTCCTTCTCGCGCAGGGATTTCACCTGCGCCCGAACCAGCAGGCAGACGTTCACCCAGCCGAACAGAGCCGCAATGGTGATGATGGTGAGAAAGCCCCCGCCGGTGAGCGCCCCCAGCAGCATGGCGGCGAGCAGCGATGGAACCACCGAGAAGAGTTCGATGATACGCATGATCACCCAGTCGGTCCTGCCGCCGAAATAGCCGGCGAGCGCACCGAGCGGGATCCCGATGACGACGCTGAACGTGGCCGCCGCGAACCCGATGGTGAGCGAAACGCGGGCGCCGTAGACGATCCGGGTGAAGAAATCGCGGCCGAGGTCGTCGACCCCGAACCAGAACTCGGCGGACGGGAAGGCGAGGGACTGGGTGAGGAAGGCCTGAGCAGACGGATCCGTCTTGGTGAAGAGCGGCGCAAGGATCGCGGCGAGGATCAAGATGACGAGTACGATGCCGCCGGCAACCGCCGCCTTGTTGGCGAGGAACCGGCGCAGGGCGAAATAGGCGGGGCTGCGCTGCTTGGCGGTTGCCGGTACGGCTAGTTCGGCGGCGACGTCGATGTTGGTGCTCATCGCGGCTGGTTCCCGAAACGGATGCGTGGGTTAAGCCAGGCATAGGCAATGTCACTGATGAGGTAGGCGAAGCAGAAGGCGACGGTCACCATGAGCACCAATGCCATTTCAAGGGGATAGTCGCGGTTCTCAATGGAAGACACGAAGTAGGAGCCGAGACCGGGAACGCGGAACATCGCCTCGACGAAGATCGAGCCGGTGGCGGTGCCGATGAACATGGGAAGGAACACCGCCACCATCGGAATGGCCGAGTTGCGCAGAACATGCTGGAAGATCACGCGGTTCTCGCTGAGCCCCTTGGCGCGGAGCGCCGTGACGAACGGCCGGTTCAGGTTGTCGAGCATCGCGGAGCGTGTGTAGCGGGCATAGGTCGCCACCGGGATCGCGGCATAGGCGATGATGGGGAGGATCCAGCGTTCGGGTTTGCCCCAGCCGCTGGCGGGCAGCCAGTTGAACCAGACTGCGAAGACGAGGATCAGCAGCATCGAGATGACGAACACCGGAATGGTGAGGCCGAGCGTCGCTAGCGCCGAGGCGAAATAGTCGATCCAGGTGTTGCGATTGAGGGCTGCGGCCATGCCGAGGAGGATGCCAAGGGGTGCGCCGATGAGGACCCCGAGACCGCCGAGCAAAAGGCTAGGGGGCCAGGCGTCGGCGAGGAGGCTGATCACGGTTTCGCCGGGGGCTTGGTACGGGTAGCCGAAATCGAAGGTCAGCACCCCCTTCATGTAGTTGACGTACTGCACCCATAACGGCTGATCGAGGCCGAGCTTGGCCATCAACGTGTCGCGGACGGCCTTGGAAACCGGCATATCGTTGCCGTCAAAGGGGCCGCCGGGGACGGCGTGCATCATCAGGAACACGATGACCGACACCACGAAGAAGGTGAAGGCAATCGAGACGAGCCGTCGGAGGATGTAGAGGGCCATGCTCGCGCTCCCTAGTTGGTGACGATCGCTTCGACCAGGTGGCCGGGAGCGATGCTCACGAGTTGCGGGGTGCTGCCAGGGGTGGCGGCTTCGGCGAGGGAGGCTGCAGCGAGCCGTGGCACGGCGGCCTCGATGTCGGCGGCCTTGAGGAACGTGCGCTGCCGGCGGTTGCGCGGATTGGTGGCGGGAATCGCATCGAGCAGGGCGCGCGTGTATGGATGCCGCGGGTCGGCGAAGAGCGCGCCGGTAGGCGCCTGTTCGACGACGCGGCCGCGATACATGACGACGACCGTGTCGGTGAGCGAACGCACGACGCTGAGGTCGTGGCTGATGAACAGCATCGACAGGCCCATCTCGCGCTGCAGGTTCTTGAGCAGGCCGATGATCTGGGCCTTCACCGAGACATCGAGCGCGGAGGTGGGCTCATCCGCAACGAGCACAGACGGGCCGAGAACAAGAGCGCGGGCAATGGCGACGCGCTGGCGCTGCCCGCCCGACAACTCGTGCGGGTAGCGAAGCCCGAAGCTCTTATCGAGACCGACCTTCTCCAGCCACTCCAGCGCCAGGTCGTCACGTTGCCGCTGGTTCATCAGGCCATGGATGTGCAGCGGTTCGGTGATGATCTCGGTGAGGGTCATCATCGGATCGAGCGCTGAGTAGCTATCCTGGAAGACCACCTGCATGCGGCGGCGGAAGGATTTGAGAGCAGCCGTGTCGAGCGTGCTGATATCCGAGCCATCCACGAAGATGCGGCCGTTGGTCGGCTCGATCAGGCGCATCGCCATCATGCCGGTGGTGCTCTTGCCCGAGCCGGACTCGCCGACGAGGCCGACGATCTTGTTGCGCGGCAGCGTCAGACTGACTTCGCGTACCGCGTGGTGATCGGAGTAGGTCGCAAAGATCCGGCCCTGGCGGCGGAGCTTGTAGACCTTGCTGAGGTCGCGCAACTCCAGTGCGGGCGCGACTGGCGGCTCGTCGCGGGCGGCTTGCTTGGTCGACCCCGCGGTCAGGCTGGCGAGCAGTTGCTGAGTGTAGCTATGGGTGGGTGCATCGAAGATCTGCTGCACCGGGCCTTCTTCCATCACCCGGCCGCCATACATGACGACGACCCGATCGACCGTCTCGGCGATGACGCCGAGGTCATGGGTGATCATGATCAGCGCCATGCCGAACTCGGCTTGCAACTGCTTGATCAACTGGAGGATCTGCGCCTGGATGGTGACGTCGAGCGCCGTAGTCGGCTCATCGGCAATCAGCACCTTGGGCCGGCAGGACAGCGCCATCGCGATCATCGCGCGCTGCAGCATGCCGCCGGAAAGCTGGTGGGGGTAGTATGCGAGAACCTCCTTGGCGTTGAGGATCTCAACGCGGCGCAGGAGCTGCTCAGCCTCGGCGAGCGCCTCGCGCTTGCTGGTTCTGCGGTGCGTGCGGATGGTCTCGACGATCTGGTGCCCGATGGTGAACACCGGATCGAACGCCGTCATCGGGTCCTGGAAGATCATCGCGGCGGACCGCCCACGGACGCTTGCCATTGTGCGCTTGTCGGCGTCGACGACGTTGACGTCGTCGAGGATCATGCTGTCGGCGGTGACCTTGGCCGTCGGAGGCAGCAAGCGCATCAGCGCCATGCAGGTCACGGACTTTCCCGAGCCGGATTCGCCGACGATGCCGAGGCTCTCGCCCTCGTTCACGTGCAGGCTGACGCCGCGGACGGCTTCGATTGTGCCGCCATGCTGGGCGAAACTGACCTTGAGGCCCTTGATATCGACGAGTGTCATGCGCTGCCCTGGCCCTTGGGAGGGTGTCCCCCGGCGTCGGCCGGGGGACACGAGGTTGGTTCGACTACTGCTTTACCGAGATGTGCGAGTAGAGGAAGTTGCCGATACGATCGAGCGGGGTGAAGCCCTTCGAGTTGGGCGAGACGCCCGCACCCGAGATGTCCTCACTGACCGCGGCCATGATGATCGGATGCACCAGCGGCACGATCAGGCCCTGGTCGATCATCACCTGCTCGGCCTGCTCGTAGAGCGCCACGCGGTCTTCCCACTTGGGAGCCTTGTCGGCTTCAGCGACGAGCTTGTCGTATTCAGGCACGTGGTAGCTGTGGCGGCCGCCATTGTAGAACAGGCCGTAGAAGTTCGACGGATCGAGATAGTCGTACTCGTAGGGCGCCAGGTAGATGTTGTTCTTGCGCGCCAGCATGCCTTCCATCCAGTCCTTGCCCGGCATCACCTTGATATTCATGGTGATCCCGAGGATGTCCTTGAACTGGGCCTGCAGGTACTGGGCCATCGGGGGCAGGATGGCCCCGTTGTAGCCGCCTTCCTCGCGGAACCAGACCTCGATGGTCGGGAAGCCTTCGCCGTTCGGATAGCCGGCCTTGGCAAGCAGGTCCTTGGCCTTCTGCGGGTCGAACACGGCCTCAGCCGCGATCTTCTCGCTGTACCCAGGATAGCCGGGCGCGAGGATCGAATGCGCCGGGATAGCGATGTCCTTGAGTACCGTCTGGGTCAGCTCGTCACGGTTGACGGCGTAGTAGAGGGCGCGGCGGACGTCGACATTGTCGAACGGCGCCTTCTCGAGGTCGAACGCAAGGTACGAGGTCGCGAACACGGTGTTGGTACGGATCGCGTCGGGGAAGCGCTGCTTCACCACCGGGATCTGACCGGCGTTGAGCCACGTGTAGCCTACATCGCCGGCGAGGAAGGCCGGCATGCCGACTTCGGGGGCGCCGAGCGAGGGGTCGATCGTGAGTTCATCGACCTCGGCCGGCCATGGGCCGGTGTAGGTCTCGTTCTTCACGAGCGTCACCGAGTTGTTCGACTTCTCCCAGGCTTGCAGCTTGAACGGGCCGGAGGAAACGACGTTCTCGACGGCGGTGGACCAGTCATCGCCGAACTTGTCGAACTGATGCTTGGGCACCGGATACCAGAGGCTGACCACACTCGGCATGTAGGGTTTGGATGCGGTCGAGGTGATCTCGAGGGTCTTGTCGTCGACGGCCTTGAGGCCGAGGGTCTCGGGACCGGCCTTGCCTTCGGTGACTTCCTTCCAGTTCTTGATGCCGCCGGCGAAGTCCCAGTACCAGGCGAAATCATAGCCGCTCGTGGCAGCGTGCTGCAGCGCAAAGACGTAGTCGCCAGCCGTCAGCGGCTGTCCATCGCTCCAGACGAGCCCGTCACGGAGCTTGAAGGTCCAGGTGAGGCCATCGTCCGACTGGGTCCAGCTTTCGGCCGCGAGCGGGGTGAGCTGGTACTCATTGTCGAAGCTGGTGAGCGGCACCTGCAGGAGCTCGGAGCCCGATGCGCGTGCATAAACCGTCTTCATGTAGTCCATGTAGGTGCCGGTTGTAGAACCGCCTGGCACCGTGAGCTTTGTCTGGGCCAGCGCTGGTGCCGCGGTCAATCCCGCAGCGAGCGCCAGCGCGCCGACAAATTTCAGCAACGCGTTCATATAGCTCCCTCCTTGTTGCAGAGCCGATTTGACGTCCCCTGTGCCCCGGACGAAGCGGTGCATGATGGCTGCTCCGCTCGGGGGTGGCATGCGCGGCGGCCGGGTATAGACGCCTCACCCGGCAACCGGTCTTGGGCAGATCGATTTCCCCTCGAAATCTGCCGTATGACATATGTCTGACAACTCCGGATTGGCTTGGCAAGGCGAATGTCAGGGATTCGTGGACAACTCTCGCGCCCAGTGCGCGACTGCCGAAAACTTGAGCGATCTCCGGTCATCGCCGCCCTCCGAAGAGGCTCTGCGCCGCGTTGGCAATGGCCGCCGCGTCGATGCCGAAATGGCGGTAGAGATCGGTCACCGTGCCGGTCTGGCCGAAGTGCTCGACGCCCAGAGTGATGGCGCGATGCCCCCTGACGCTTCCGAGCCAGCCGAGCGTTGCCGGGTGGCCGTCGATGGCGGTGACGAGTGCCGCCGTGTCGGGCGCTTCGGCCAGGAGCGTCTCGATGTGGCAGGTGGCCGAGAGGTCGCCGTGGAGGCGGGCACGCTGCGCCGCGTGCCAGCCGGCATTGAGCCGATCGGCGGAGGTAACGGCCAACACCGCCACGTTGCGCCGGTCGCCGCCGACGGTGCCGGCCGCGGCAATCGCCTCGCTGGCGAGGACGCCCTGGTAGGCGATGATCACTTCGCAACTCGGGGTCGGCGGCACCAGCCAGTAGCCGCCGCGAATGATGTCGCTGGCCAGCTGCGGCGTGACTTCGCGGGGCGGCTGCTCGATCGAGCGGGTGGAGAGCCGCAGGTAGACCGATCCACCGGAGACGTCGCGCGGCCAGTCGGCGAGATCCGCCCGGTCGCTGCCGTCGCGCTGCATGTAATCGAAGCCCCAGTTGATGATGACGGATACCTCATCGGCAAAGGCCGGTTCGAACGAGGCCAGCCCATCCTGCGCCATGCCGATTAGCGGCGTGCCAACGGATTGGTGCGCGCCACCTTCGCCGGCCAGCGACACCCCGGAGGGGGTCGCGACCAGCAGGAACCTGGCGTCCTGGTAGCAGGCATAGTTCAGCGCATCGAGGCCGCGGGCGATGAACGGGTCGTAGAGCGTGCCCACCGGCAGAAGCCGCTCGCCGAACAGCGAATGGCTGAGGCCGGCGGCACCGAGCAGCAGGAACAGGTTCATCTCGGCGATGCCCAGCTCGATATGCTGGCCATCGGGCGTGAATTGCCACTTTTGCGCGCTCGGGATCCGCTCCTTCTGGAAGATGTCGGCCATCTCGCGGTTGGCGAACAGGTGCCGGCGGTTGACCCAGGTGCCGAGGTTGGTTGAGACCGTAACGTCGGGCGAGGTGGTGACGATGCGGCGCGCAAGTTCGCTGTCGGTCTTGGCAATCGCGTCGAGGATCTTGCCGAACGCCGTCTGCGTGGAAGTGGCGCCGAGACCGACGAACTGCGGCCCCAGCGCCGCGACGGCGGGGGAGGAAAGCCGTCGAGACTGTGTGGTGTTGAATGGAACGGCGTCGAGGAAGGCCTGCAGCTCGCGTTCGGACTGCTTGAGCCCCTCGAAGCGCTCCCACTCGTGCCCCTCGCGAACCCCCATCGAGGCCTTGAGGTTCTCGATCTGCGCACCGGTCATCTGCCCGGCGTGATTATCCTTATGACCGGCGAGCGGGGTGCCCCAGCCCTTGACTGTATAGGCGATGAACACCGTCGGCTTGTCGGTGGTCTGGGTCTCGAACTGCTCCAGTAGGCTCTCGATGCAGTGGCCGCCGAGATTGGCCATCAGGTCGGCCAGCTCGTCATCGGTCCGGCGTTCGAGCAGGGCGGTGACCGCGCCCTGGTCGCCGATCTCGTCGGTCAGCCGTTCGCGCCAGGCGGCACCACCGCGGAACATTAGCGCCGAGTAGAGTGCGTTCGGGCAGGCGTCGATCCATTCGCGCAGCCGCTCGCCGCCCGGCTCGGCAAAGGCGCGGCGCTGCTTGGCGCCGTATTTCAGCGTCACGACGTTCCACTCGAAGGCGCGGAAGATCGCCTCGATCCGGTCGTACAGCCCCTCGCGCACCACGCCGTCGAGGCTCTGACGGTTGTAGTCGATGATCCACCAGGTGTTGCGAAGGCTGTGCTTCCAGCCCTCCAGCAGGCACTCGTAGACATTGCCCTCGTCGAGCTCGGCATCGCCGACCAGCGCGATCATCCGGCCCTCGGCGCGCTTCTTCGCCCATGGCTTGGCGCGCACATAGTCCTGGATCATCGAGGCGAAGGCTGTGAAGGCGACGCCGAGGCCGACCGAGCCGGTGGAGATATCGACGTCGTCGGTGTCCTTGGTACGCGATGGATAGGACTGCGCGCCGCCATAGCCGCGGAACGCCTTGAGCTTATCGAGGCTCTGCTTGCCGAACAGGTACTGGATCGCGTGGAACACCGGCGCCGCATGCGGCTTCACCGCCACGCGGTCCTCAGGCTTGAGGATGCCGAAGTAGAGAGCGGAGAGGATCGCCGTCATCGACGCGGAGGAGGCCTGGTGGCCGCCAACCTTCACCCCGTCCGGATTGGCCCGCAGATGGTTGGCGTGGTGGATCATCCAGTTGGACAACCACAGAGCCTTGCCAGCCAGCGCCTCAATCAGGGCGATCCGCTCCGTCGACGACATATCCCCTCCCAAATGTCTGACATTAACGGTGCACTAGGCTTTGGGGTGTTTCCCGCCTATTGTGACTGCTCTGTCACCGAGTTGCGCAGGTTCTTGCACGAAATGCCGACAAGAGTGGTGAATTCTGCCAAATCCGACCTGACGGCCATCGACCGCCGTATCCTCCGCGCATTGCAGGAAGACGGACGGATGACCATCCAGGCGATCGCCGACCGGGTGGGGCTCTCCGCTTCTCCCTGTCTGCGGCGGATTCGCCAGATGGAGGATGCGGGGATCATCGCGGCTTACAGCGCCGTGATCGACCAGAAGGCGGTTGGCCTGCCGGTATCGGTGTTCATTTCGATCAAGCTGGAGCGCCAGCGCGCCGAGGAACTGGACCGCTTCGGCGAGGCGATCGCTGGTTGGCCCGAGGTGATGGAGTGCTACCTGATGACCGGCCAGTTCGATTTCCTGCTCCGCGTCGTCTGCGCCGATCTCGCCGCCTACGAGGCATTCCTGCGCGAAAAGCTGACCCAGGTCGCGGGTGTCAGCTCGATTGAATCGAGCTTCTCGCTCGGGCAGGTGAAATACTCCCGCGTACTGCCCATCTGACGCAGTTACGGCGGCCGCGAACACCGCTAAAGCTGTCCGCCAAGAGAGACTTTCCGGGTTGAGTCATGCAGGCCGATAGCATCGTTCTGGGCGCGGGTATCGTGGGCGTCAGCGTCGCGCTGCACCTGCAGATGCGGGGCAGGGCGACCGTGCTGGTCGATCGGCGTGGAGCCGGCGAGGAAACCTCCTACGGCAATGCCGGCCTGATCCAGCGCGAGGGGGTGATGCCCCACGCCTTCCCGCAGGGACTGGGCGACCTGTTCCGCTACGGGCTGAACAACCGCACGGACATGCACTACCACCTGAGCGCACTGCCGCGGATAGCGCCGTTCCTCGGCCAGTACTGGTGGCATTCCCGTTCCGTCCACTATCGTCGCGTCGTGGAGACCTACGCCCCGCTGATCGCCCATTCGATCAGCGAGCACGCCCCGCTGATCGAGCGGGCAGGGGCCGGCGACCTGATCCAGAAGAAGGGTTGGTATCAGCTCTTCCGTGACACCGCGAAGCGCGACGAGGCCTATCGCAAGGCGGAAGCCGTGCGGCGCTTCGGCATCGGCAGCGCTGTGCTCACAGGCGCCGAGATGCACCGGCTTGAGCCCGGGCTGGGCGTGCCGCTGGAAGGTGCGCTACACTGGACGGACCCGTGGAGCATCCGCGATCCGGGCGGATTGGTGGTGAAATACCGCGAACTGTTCGAGTCGCTGGGTGGCGTCATGGTCACCGGCGACGCGATGCAACTGGAGCAGCATGGCGCGGGCTGGCGTCTGCCGGTTGCCGACGGCGTGCTCGAGGCAAGGGAGGCCGTGATCGCACTCGGGCCATGGGCCGGCGACCTCACGGAACGGCTCGGCTATAACCTGCCGCTCGGGGTCAAGCGCGGCTACCACATGCACTACGGCCAGCCCGACGCGCGGCCGCTGACCAATTGGGTGTTCGACGCCAGTTACGGCTACCTGCTGACGCCGATGGTCCGCGGCATAAGGTTGACCAGCGGCGCGGAGTTCGCCCTGCGCGACGCACCGTCCACCCCGGTGCAGATCGACCGCGACGAGCCATTTGCTCGCCAGTTGTTCCCCGGTTTGGGACAGCGCATCGACGCAGAACCCTGGCGCGGTGCGCGACCGGCGACGCCTGACATGATGCCGATCATCGGGCCGGCGCCGCGCCATCGCGGCCTTTGGTTCGCCTTCGGGCACGCTCACCATGGCATCACGTTGGGGCCGGTGACCGGGCGACTGATCGCGGAGATGGTGACGGGCGAGGTGCCGTTCATCGATCCGAGCGCATTCTCGGCGAAGCGCTTCCTCTAGCTGGCGAGCGAGCGTTCCAGTGCATCGATGATCGGCCGCTGCCCTTTGTGCAGGCGATGACGTGCTGGCTCGAGCCCCATCCATTCGGCCCGGTCGACTTCAGGGAAACTCGGCCGCCGGCCCGAATGCGGAGGCCATTCCATCTCGAAGCTGTTGGAAACCAGCGTGCTCGGGTCGAAATCGGCCTCGAGGGCAAAGGCGATGACCAGCTTGCCGCTGGACTGACGGAACTCGCCGAGCGGCACGAGCGGACCATCGGGTACACTGCCGACCTCCTCGGCAAACTCACGGCGAGCCGCAGTGATGACGTCTTCGCCGGGATCGCAGACGCCCTTGGGGATCGACCAGGCGGCTTCGTCCTTGTTGGCCCAGAACGGACCGCCGGGGTGAACCAGCAGGACCTCGCGGCCGCCGGTGCCGGGACGATGCAGCAGGATGCCCGCTGAGCGTTCCGGTGGCCGGGTCACGGCCGCACCGTCACCACCTCGAGCGTGCCGGCGGGAAGCGGCTTCAGCAGCTCCTCCTCGGGCTTGGTGAGGAACAGCCAGTGCGCCCAGTCCTCGGGCAGGATAGCGCAGACCTGGCGATCGTGGATCGGGGCGATATCCGGACCGGGCTCTGTGGTGAGCATGGTGAAGCTCAGCGCGCCATCGCTGTCTTCCGACCACAGGCCGGCGATCCCCATGACCGGCGAACCCTTCAGGCTGAACCGGTGCTTGGTCTTGGGGGATTTGCTGCCGGTGAATTCGAAGAAGCCCGACAGGATAATGAGGCAGCGCTTCGACTTGTCGAAATGCCGCCCGTCGGACTTGAAGTTGAACACCGGCGCCGCCTTGGGTCGCGGTGGCGGCCAACCGAAGCGCATCGAGACGATCTCGACGCCATTGCCGGCAGCGCGGAGCACCGGCCCCATATCGCCGATGCGGATGTCATCAGCCTGCGGCAGCTCGGCGGCCGGGCCTGCGGTGTCGAGCTCGAGGGCCCGAACCGCTTCGAGATACTGGGCGTGGCTGACGTGCTGTTCGTAGTCGTTGCACATCCGCCGAGCTTAGCGTGGAAATTGCCGACTGGTCGAACTTTTCGAGCAGGGCCGGGCGGTTAGGTCAGGCGCTCGTATACTCGAAGTGCTCGAGATAGAGCGCAAATGCAGTGACACCTCCGACCTCGGTCTCGATGGCCCAGGCATTGTAATGCTCGCCGTTGCGGATCATGACGCCGACCGGCACGACGTCGACGACCATTGCGGTAGGGGCGATGGCCATGCAGAGCGGCTCGTCGCGGTCGTTCGTGGTGAGGAAATAGTTGGCGTAGATGTCGTCGGGCGCATCGGCCGTGGCGATGGCCCAAACTTCGTCGAGCGTGTCGCAGAAGATTGTGCCGCGGAACACTGGGTCGCGGAACGTATGGGTGGTGCCGGCGAGGGGCGGCGCAGCCATGATGGCGGTTGGAGCCGTGATGCCGGCGAGCAGCACCAGCGCTGAGAGGAGGGGTACCCGACGGCGGTGCGTCCAAGCCATTCGCGTGGTCTCCTACGAGCCAGCGCGCTGCGGCGGACTCAATTGTGTGACGCTGCAATGACAGTATGACTGCAGTTCGGTGACAATGAACAGGGTTTTCGGCGACTTCCGTTACTGCGGAACTGTCACGGCTCGGTCATCGGGGCTCGCTAGGAGGCGCCAACCGAAAATGGGGGCCTCCGCCGTGACACTGAAGATCATCGTGATGAGCGACTTGCACCTGGTACCAGAGGGGGAACTGTCGATGACACTCGACACCGCCGGGCGGCTGGAGATTGCCGTCGACGCCATCAACGCTCGCTATGCCGATGCCGATTTCTGCGTGCTGGCCGGCGATCTCGCCGATCTCGGCCAAGCAGAGGCCTATCGCCGGTTGCAGGCGATCCTCTCGAAGCTGACGGTCCCCGTCCACATCACCCTGGGCAACCATGACGACCGGCCGACCTTCCTTGCGGTGTTCGGGGATGAGTATGCCGGCGAGACCGGTCACGTGGACAAGGTCATCGACGTCAAGGGCTACCGGGTGATCCTCCTCGATTCGTCCGAGCCGGGGCGGGTGGATGGGGTGCTCGAGCCCGGCCAGATCAACTGGCTCCGTCGCAACCTGGCGGAGGCCGTCGAGCGGCCAGTGATCGTCATCCTCCACCACAACGCCAATGCGCTGCATATCAACTCCGACACCATCCGCATCCTCGAGGACGGTCCGTTCCTCGACGCGCTGCAGACCCATCCCGACATCCGCCAGGTGATCGCCGGGCACGTCCACGTCACCTCGACCGCTACCTATCGCGGTATCCCCTTCACCACGCTGGCCGGTGGCCACTATTCGGTGAGCTTCAACGTCGACCAGCCGCAGGTGCCGTTCCGTCGCCTGACAGGGCCGGGGCAGATGGCCGTGGTGCTGGGCACTGAGGACCGCACCACGGTGCTGTTCGAGGATTTCGTGGATGGCAATGCCGAGATATTGCTAGGCTAGCGGCCCTCACGAGGGAGCATCGCAAGCGTGGTCGAGTGGCAGTTCAAGGCACCGGTGATCTACTGGCGGGGCCCGGCGCCGTTCTTTTACGCGCGGATCCCGCCCGATATCGCCGCCGAGATCGGCAAGATCAAGAAGGCTGCCAGCTATGGCTGGGGCGTGATCCCGGTGCGGGCGACGATCGTCGGCGTTGAGTTCGAGACCTCGCTGTTCCCCAAGGATGACACCTATCTGCTGCCGCTGAAGGCGGCGGTGCGGCAGCGGATCGGCGTCACCGTGGATGACGAGGTCGCGGTCGAGATGACCATCGGCGGCACTATCCGCGAACCCGACCTCTAGCCTCACGCCGCGAGGGGCAGCGTGAGGCTCCGGATCTCCTCGGCCACCAGCGCCTGCAGCGCCCACAGGTTCCGGTCGCGGATGCCGTGCGCCTCGAGCCGCTCGACCGTGTTGTAGAGGTACTGCGCACCCGAGCCCCAGTGTCCCGCGGCCCGGGCGAGAGTGTGCGCCACCACCTCATGCGGCAGGCGACCGGCATAGTTGGTCCCTTGCGGCGAGGCGACGAAACCCAGCGCCACCAGCGGCCCCTCGGGAGTGACGAGCCGGACCCAGCGGGGCACGTTGGTCGGCCGTGCGCTGTCCGTCTCCCGCGCCAGGAGGCGCATCAGTTGGCCGTGCGGATCGGCATCGGGCAGCCGGTAGGCGAGGCCGGCGCAGCTGCCGCCGCGATCAAGCGCCATCATCAGCCCGGGCACCTCGCGGGTGCCGCGCCAGCGCGTCAGCCGCAGGCAGAAGCGGCGGTGCCAGCCGCGCGCCAGGGCAGGGCGCGTCTCGAGATGCTCGAGCTCGGGCTTCCAGATCAGCGAGCCATAGGCGAAGAGCCAGAGTGGGCCCGGCGGACGGGTGGCCAGCAGCCGCGTTGCGGCGTTGGCGAGATCGGCTTCGGCAGGTTCGGGCAGGCCGGGCGCGGGGCCCGAGTCGGGCTCGGTGCGCTCGACCAGCGCCACCAGCTCGGCGGTCAGTTCCATTTCGGGACGCAACGCAGACACAGGTCCATCTCCTTGCGGCGCCCCCCGCTAAGGTTGGGCGGGATATGCCGGCAGATCGGCGGGGGATCAAGTGGACTCGTGGTACGGAAATCGCCTCGGGCGGGCGACCCGGTTTCAACCTCTCTGGGCCTTCGCAAACGGCGCCGGCAGCGAGCGGCAGGACGAACAGATGCGTCCGACAGCCCATAGGGCTTCGGAGTTTCAAAAGAGCCGTTCCCCGTGGGGAACGAAGCGGGACCGGCGAGGCGTTTGCCCTGTAGCGGTAGTCCGCAGATGAAAGAGGCTCACGCCTCGCCGGCCGGCCGGGATTTTGGGCTTTGGCTCCAGCGAGCTTCGGGACCTCCCGATGCCGCATCGCCTGACCTGGCACCGCCTGCCGGTCCAGATCCGCGAGGCAAGGCCTCGGACGTTTCCAGACAGGCGGTCCCGGCTCTCGTGTGCGCGAGAACCTTGGTCATCGGCAGGTCCGTCACATGGACCTGCCCGGCGTAAGAACAGCGGCTTGGCTGTGGTTGCAGCCCGGCCGGCCGGAGTTTGGGCCTGAGACGGCACGACTGCCATCCCACCCGGTCTCCACCGCACCAACCACTCGTCATGATCTCGCTTCGGTGCAGCGGATGGGAGGGAGAATCGCATGGGTGGAGAGGTGGGGGGATAAGTTCCCGCCGGTGAGTAGCGGCGGCGCTTAGTCGTAGGCCTTCTCGTACTTTTCGAGCGCCCGGATGGCCTTGGTGATGCCGCCGGCGGCGCGGCCGCGCACGTAGGTCAGCGCCGACTTCAGGGTGAAGGCGTCGCCTGAATCGTGGGCGAGGACCAGCGCCTTGTAATAATCAACCTTGAGGCAGGTGACGCCCATGATCATGCCGTGCATGTAGAGTTGGGAAGCGTCGCGCCTGCCGATCGCGGAGGCCTCCTGGCGCTCGATGATCTCGGCGCAGATCGCCTTGATCTCGTCCTTGGTGGAGGTGGTGCTCACCTTGTAGTAGAGCGAACTCGTGGGCAGCAGCTGCGCTCCACCCTTGGCGGATACTTCGCTGATCCCGGCGCCGGTGGCGAGGGCGAGTGCGGCGAGGAGGATGGACGGGAGTGCGTTGCGTCGCATGACGATGTTCCTGTTGGCGAATGAGGTGTCGGCGGGGATCAGTTGAGCCGCTTGCTCAGAGCCTCGATGGTGGTGCGGCGCTTGGGGAGGGAGAATGGCGGCTTCTGGCGCTTTGCGAGCCCGAACACGTCGCCCGCGGCGCGCTCCACCACGACGCTCTCGAATATCCTCAGCGGCTGGCATTCCCAGCTCGCGCCGGTGTGGCCGGTGACCGGGTTGTAGCTGTTGGGCGTGTAGCCGAAGCAGATATTGCCGCTCTCGGTCTTCCAGCGGCCGGGCAGCACGACCCTGTTGCCGGGATACCAGAGCCAGGTGCCGCCCTTTTTGTCGTAGTACTCGACCTGCGTGCCGTGGCCGGGGCTGTAGGTCATGACGGTCTGGTCGGCGAGCTTTGGCGCCGCGACTGCAGCGCCGGCGCCGGCGAGGACGACGAGGGCGGCCAGGATCGATCGCACGCAGCCGGCCGCTAGTATCAGATGCTTCATATTATCCCCCAAAGGCGTGAAATGACTTAAGTGCGAAGTATCGCTAGGGGGTAAGACTTGGCCTTGCCAGTGCATCCTTCGGGTAGGGTAAATTCCGGCGGCGGAATATGGGCCGGAGCGGCGGCGGCCTAATCCTCGCTGCGCCCGCCGCCCTCGCGGTTGCGCTCGTAGCTGTGCTTGAGCGGGAAGGGTGGCAGCCAGGCTTCGCGGCGGATGGTCCAGAGCTCGTAGCTCGGCCGCACCTGGTCGGGCGCATCGAACGCCCCCGCATGCACCTCGATCTCGTCATCGCTTACCGAGAACACCGACGACCCGCAGCGGGGGCAGAAGTGCCGCCCGGCATATTCGTGCGTGATGCCTTCGATGGTCACGGCCGCCGCTGGAAAGATCGCAAACACGCCGAACAGCGACCCGGAATGCTTGCGGCAATCGAGGCAGTGGCAAATCCCGGTGCGGTACGGGTCGCCGGAGGTGGTGATGCGGATGTCGCCGCAGAGGCAGGAGGCGGTGGAAGTCATGGTCGGCTCATCCCCTCGGTGGGTGTCGCGCGGCCGTCACGCCGGTTGGGCAGCGCAACGTCGCAGCGCTGCTTTTACCCCATCCGATGAACGGCCGGGACTACCTCTTGAGCCGTGTGCATGGCGACAGCCCCTTCCTTGACACCCATTCTCGTCCGCTGTAACTAACCAATCAGTTAGCTAACCGATCAGTTAGGAACGGATGTGCCGCCCGACCAGCTCAGCCTCACCCTCTCGGCCATCGCCGACCCCACCCGCCGGGCCATCCTGATGCGGCTGATGGATGGGGAAGCATCGGTCAAGGAGCTCGCGGCGCCGTTCGAGATGAGCATCCCGGCGATCTGCAAGCACCTGAAGGTGCTCGAGGGAGCGGGGCTGATCAGCCGCGGGCGCAACGCCCAGCTCCGGCCCTGCCGCCTCGAGGCGCAGCCGTTGCGTGAGGCGGTCGGCTGGATCGAGGAGTTTTCCAAGCACTGGGATACCAGCCTCAACCGGCTCGACGGGCTGCTCGAGCGGCTGCAATCGGCCGATCCGACGGCCAGGAAGAACTGAGCCATGGACCCGCTGGAGAAGCGCGAGCTCGTCATCACCCGCCGCCTCAGGGCGCCTCGTGCGCTTGTGTGGCGCACGTTCGAGGACCCGTACCTGCTGGCGCAGTGGTGGGGGCCGGAGAACTTTACCTCCACCATCAGCAAGCTCGAATTCCGCGCCGGGGGCGAGTGGCACGTCATTATGCACCGGCCCGACGGTGGGGAGCATCCGGTGCGCTACCAGTTCGTCGAGATCGTTGCGCCGGAGCGGATCGTCTACCGGCCGTTTCGCCCGCCCGGGGTGGTCGGCGGGCCGCCGGGCTACCTCGCGACGCTGACATTCGAGGCGCTTGGCGACGAGACAGTTTTCACCATGCGGGCCGAGTTCGAGAGCGCCGCGGAGCTTGCGGTGGCGAGCACGGGCGGTTTTGCCGAGGGGACGAGGCAGGCCTACGACAAGCTCGAGCGGCTGCTCGCGTCACGCTGATTTCGGGGGACGATCATGCTGAGACGAAGCTTCGTGACCCTCGCCTTTGCCGCTGCGGCCCTTGTCGCGGCCCCGCCATTGCCCAAACCGCAGGAGACGACCCGATGAGCACACCCTCGAGCAGCGGAAAAGTCCCGGTCGGCGGCGCCGAGATCTATTACGAGATCCACGGCGACGGCCCGCCGCTGGTGCTGCTGCATGGCGGCGTCGACCCGTCCCAGACGTTTGGCGCGCCGCTCGACGCCATGGCGAAGACGCACAAGGTGATCGCCATCCACATGCGCGGCCACGGTTTCAGCACCGACACCGATGCCCCCTGGTCGGCCGAGCTGATGGCGGATGACGTCGCTGCAGTGCTCGGGCAGCTCGGCATCGGCAAGGCGCGCTTCATGGGCTATTCGCTCGGCGCCGGCGTGGCGCTGCAGGTGGCGTTCCGGCACCCGGAGCTGGTCGAGAAGCTGGTGTCGGTCGGCGTGGATTACCGCACCGACGACGACTATCCCGAAGTCCGCGAGGCCTTCCGGCAATTGCCTGTTCATGCGGCGGAGTACGGGAAGCAGCTCGCGAGTTCCCCCCTCGGAGAGCTCTATCCCGACGTCGACTGGGAGCGGGTGTTTCGCAAGTCCGGTGAAATGAACGAGCCCGAGTACGACTGGACCGAGGGGGTCAAGGCGATCACCGCCCCGACGCTGCTGGTGTTTGCCGACGCGGATTCGATCCGGCCCGAGCACATGGTCGCGTTCTGGAAGCTGCTCGGTGGCGGCCAGCGCGACGCCGGCTTCGACGGCTCGCAGCGACCCAAGGGGCAGCTCGCGATCATTCCGGGCACGACGCACTACGACCTGATCGCGTCGCCGATGCTCACGGAGGTGGCGACGGCGTTTCTCACGCAGTGAAGGCCGCCCGTGCGCGTCGACTTGTAGCGTCACGGCGGGGGCAAGCCGTGCCAAGGCGTCCGGCGGCCATCCGGCCCCGGAGTTTGTCAAAGAGCCTTCCCCCTGGTGGGGGAAGATGAAGCGGGGCCGGCGAGGCGTTTGCCCCGACGCGGGTAGTCCGCAAATGAATGAGGCTCACGCCTCGCCGGCCGATCGGGGTTTTGGGCGTATGGCACGAGGGCTCGGGCGCATCCCGTGCCGCATCGCGAGGAACGTGCCGGCTGACGGACGGGCCGGAATCCACCGAACCGTCCCGCCTCTGCAGCTGCCTCATGCTTGGCAGCCCTGCTCCTTGAACCATCCAGCATTCGGACGGCTCCCGCGTGCTAGCGGCGTCCCCGGCGAACCGGATCCTGCCGTCGTGCTTTCGGCCTGATGGCGAACGACTCCACCACCACCCAACCTCCACTGCACCAACCACTCGTCATGATCTCGCTTCGGTGCAGCGGACGAGGGGAGAATCGCATGAGGTTGGGGTGGGGGGATAAGTTTTCAGTAGCCGACGCAGACTCGATCCGCCCCGAACACATGGTCGAGTTCTGGAAGCTGCTCGGCGACGGGCAGGGCGAAGCCGGCTTCGACGGCTTGCAGCGCCCAGCCAGCCACCTCGCCATTGTCCCCAACACTACGCACTACAACCTGATCCAGTCGCCGATGTTCACGGAGGTCGCGACGGCGTTTCTGATGCAGTGACCTCCAAATCCGTGGAAAGTGGACAGACTTGCGTATGCAACGTTTTGAGGTCATATTCCCGACGTTCGCAACATCTTGGAAGCGATGTACATGGACGAAACTGAACTCCCGGACTATATGGCAGCGGTACAGCGGGACGTGCCACGTGCGCTTTTTGTGGACGTGCAGGCTCTCTTTCCGCTTGCTGCAGCGCAGGCAAAGCTCGCGACCACCACCTCTCATACCCTCTTGGAAGGTGGTATTCCCTTGGGTGTCCGCCGGGGAAATCGGCTGAGTGGGCTTATTCGATTCGGAGTTACTGACGAGGCCTTCGAACTGTTGGTGGCGAAGCACGGTGGCGACCCGGTAAACCAGGTACAGGTCTCCTATCCGGATGGACCTAAGAACCTGCCTGTCTTCCTGACAACTGCTCGGTTTGGTCAAACGCTGGTGGGCTTTGCCTCGCATTGGGAAAAGGGCGACGTACCCACGAAGAACGCGTCTAGACTAGCGCTTAGCGCCCAAAACATAGGACTCGGGGCGGACATTTTCCGTCCTAAGGAGCTCTATGTCGATCGTATGCGTTTCGTCGTCGTTCTCGTCCGACGGGACCCATTCGATGTTGGAAAAATTGCCGGCATCACGGTCGCAATGACCGACCCCCAGATGACCCAACTGATTATGCAACGTGATATCAACGAGTTCCTTGCATCGTACGGCAGCGAGCCGGAGAAGAGGGCCCGGTTCCGTATGAAGGGGACGACCCGTAAGTTCCGTGGGGACGATGAGTCGGCTGACAAACAAGCAGGATAGTAATGCCGCAAGGTGTGAGCAGGTTTGTAGGAGCTAGGTTGACGGAGGCTCGCTTGGCGCGAGGCATCACGTCCAGCCGTGGGCTAGCGGACCTGTTGGGGAAGGCTCCAAGTACCGTAACACGGTGGGAAGACGGTGAAGTTGCACCTGAACCTGCCGCTCTTGGGCAACTCGCCAGAACGCTCCTTCTTCCGGAGCACTATTTCTTGGAGCCAGGCCGAAGCAACGGCATTGCCCCGATGTTCTTTCGGTCGTTTGCGTCTGCTGAGAAGGCCACGCGTGCCATGCAGCGTGCCAGGCTGCTGTGGTTGACCGACGTGACTGCTGTTGCGGACCACTATGTCACACTCCCGGCCGTCGACCTGCCAGACTTACTCGGCGGGCGCAGCTACCGCGATCTACGTCAGCAGGATCTAGAGCAGATGGCGGGGGCAACGCGTGCCCACTGGGGGCTGGCCCGGCGGCCAATAGACAACATCGTGAACCTGCTCGAACGCGTCGGCGTGATAGTTGCCGCAGAGCACATGGATACTGATCGGTTGGACGCCCTGAGCTTCTGGGGCCCGGACGGAAGGCCCTATGTGCTTCTGGCCAACGACAAGCAATCCTATGCCCGCCGACAGCACGACGCCGCACATGAACTGGCGCATCTGCTTCTTCATCGTGGCTTGAGCAATGGAGAGGTCGAGGCCAACCTGAAGCGCATCGAGGAGCAGGCTGACCAGTTCGCGGCAGCCTTCTTGTTGCCCTCGGATCAGTATCCAGTCGAAGTGCAGGCGCTCGACCTGTACGAGTTCGAGAGGCTGAAGGTTCGCTGGAAGTCCTCTATCAAGGCCCAGATATATCGGCTTCGGACTCTAAGTGTACTGTCGGACACCATGGCCACGTCGCTGTTCAAACGATACAGCGCAAAGGGTTACTCCAAGGGCGAGCCATACGACGATGGAGCATGGCCATTGCAGGCCCCGAGCCTGCTGGCGGACGTATTTCGAGCCGTTGTTAGCGAGGGAGGGCTTAGCAAAGGCGAATTGCTGCTCGAGTTTTCAATCAGTGCGCATGACGTTGAGAACTTGGCCGGCCTTCCAGGGGGATGGTTCACCAGCACGGGCGAGGGCCGGGTGATCCAACTGAAACCACGAGCGTTGTCGGACATGCGAAGGCCAATCGACCGGGGGGATGACCTCGTACTGCCGTTTCCCAAAAAGCGTTGATAAGTAGGTTGTCGGGCCGCCGGGACGAAAGAAGGTCATTCGCAGGTCCAGTAGGAACGACATGACTGACGCACGGACCACATCGTCCTCGGAGCGAATACAAGAATGGCTCCCACTGGGAGCCACTCCTTTGCACATCTCATCACACAGCGGTCAGCCTTTGCTGGCTTTGGGATCCTTCGAGCGCGGATAAGTGCGCTCCTCCTGAATGGTATTATCGACCTTCCTGATCCGAACAGATCCTCCGTCCGGTCCCACCGCACTGCGAAGGTTATCGAGCGCATCCGACTTTGTGTCGAAAACACGTTTGGCGCGGTCGGAACCCTCTTTCTCAAGTCGCCACTTCTCAGAGTCGTGATCCTTGTGAAGGGTATACTTATCAAGAGCCATCTTGTTCTCCCGTCGTCAGGTTGTCTGCTGGTGCTCCAGGCTTGCGGTCAACTCAGCTACACCCAGTCGTCGTCCCGCAGTCCTCGCAAACCATGCAATGCCCCGACACCTTCATCCGCATCGAGTTGCAGTTGCTGCACTGGTCGCCCGTGTAGCCCTGCATGAGCGCCTGGGCGCGGAGTTGGCCGGCGTCCTGGTGCGCCGGGGGTGACGGGATGGGGTTGAGTTCGGCTTCGTTGAGCACCGTCGGGCTGGTTTCGATCTTGAGGGCCGTGGCGGCTTTGAGGGCGGTGACCGTGCTCGTCTGCATCGACTGCACCGGGTTGAAGCTGGCGGCGGTGAGGCCGCCCGGCACCAGCATCAGGTTCTGGTCCTTGACCTTGCCGCGGGTCATGCCGCGGGAGACGAGGTTCTGCGCCGGAACCGGGGCAGGGGCCTGGCGGACGCCTTCGTCGGTCTTGGACAGCGCGGTCGGGCTGTCGGCGTGGACATGGGCCAGATCGTCGCGATCGAGATAGCTGACGGCGAGCTCGCGGAAGATGTAGTCGAGGATCGAGGTCGCGTTCTTGATCTTGTCGTTGCCCATGACCATGCCCGCCGGCTCGAACCGGGTGAAGGTGAAGGCCTCGACATACTCATCGAGCGGCACGCCATACTGGAGGCCCAGCGAGATCGAGATGGCGAAGTTGTTCATCATGGCGCGGAAGGCGGCGCCTTCCTTGTGCATGTCGATGAAGATTTCGCCGAGGCGCCCGTCGTCGAACTCGCCGGTGCGCAGGTACACCTTGTGGCCGCCGACATTGGCCTTCTGGGTATAGCCCTTGCGACGGTTCGGCAGCTTTTCGCGTTCGCGCGAGATGCGCTCGACGATCCGCTCGACGATCTTTTCGGAGATCTGCGGCACGCGCGCCATCTGGTTGGCGGCGAGCAAGGTCTCGGCAGCGTCATCCTCGTCCTCTTCCTCATCGGCGAGGAGGGAGGAATTGAGGGGCTGGCTGAGCTTCGAACCATCGCGATAGAGCGCGTTGGCCTTCAGCGCCAGGCGCCAGCTGAGCGTATAGGCTTCCTTGGCGTCGGCGACCGTGGCGTCGTTCGGCATGTTGATGGTCTTCGAGATCGCGCCCGAGATGAACGGCTGCGCCGCGGCCATCATCAGGATGTGGCTCTCGACCGAAAGGAAGCGCTTGCCGGTCTTGCCGCAGGGGTTGGCGCAATCGAACACCGGCAGGTGCTCGTCCTTGAGGAACGGCGCGCCTTCGAGCGTCATCGACCCGCAGACATGGATGTTGGCGGCCTCGATGTCCTTCTTCGAAAAGCCGAGGAAGGCGAGGAGATCGAAGCTCATGTCCGAGAGCTGCGCGTCGGTGACGCCGAGACTCCTCAGGAAGTCGGCGCCCAGCGTCCACTGGTTGAAGATGAACTTGATGTCGAAGGCCGACTTGGTGGCGGCGTTGAGCGCGGCGATCTTCTCGTCGGTGAAGCCCTTGGCGCGCAGCGTCGAGGGGTTGATGCCCGGCGCCTGGTTCAGGTTGCCATGGCCGACCGCATAAGCCTCGATCTCGGCGATCTGGCTCTCGGAATAACCGAGGGTGCGCAGCGCCGGGGGCACCGCGTTGTTGATGATCTTGAAGTAGCCGCCGCCGGCGAGCTTCTTGAACTTCACCAGCGCGAAGTCGGGCTCGATGCCGGTGGTGTCGCAGTCCATCACGAGGCCGATGGTGCCGGTCGGGGCGATCACCGAGACCTGCGCGTTGCGGTAGCCGTGCTTCTCGCCCAGCGCGAGGGCATCGTCCCACACCGCCTTGGCGCGGGTCGAGAGCGTCGCGTCGCCGATCGAGGCGTGGTCGAGCGCCACCGGGTTGATGCTGAGGCCCTCATAGCCGTCGGTCTTGCCGTAGGCGGCGGTCCGGTGGTTGCGGATGACGCGCAGCATATGCGGGGCGTTGCGCGGATAATCCTGGAAGGCGCCGAGCTCGCCGGCCATTTCGGCCGACGTGGCATAGGAGACGCCGGTCATGACAGCGGTGATGGCGCCGGCAATGGCGCGGCCCTGCGCCGAGTCATAGGGGATGCCCGAGGTCATCAGCAGGCCGCCGATATTGGCGTAGCCGATGCCCAGCGTGCGGTAGATGTACGAGCGCTCGGCGATGGCCTTGGACGGGAACTGCGCCATCATCACCGAGACTTCGAGGACGATGGTCCAGAGGCGGGTGGTGTGCTCGAAGGCCGCGACGTCGAAGCTGCTATCGGCGTTGCGGTAGGGCAGGAGGTTGATCGAGGCGAGGTTACAGGCGGTGTCGTCGAGGAACATGTACTCCGAGCAGGGGTTCGACGCGACGATCTCGCCGGCTGCCGGGCTCGTGTGCCACTCGTTGATGGTGGTGTGGAAATGGATGCCCGGATCGGCCGAGGCCCAGGCGGCATAACCGATCTGCTCCCACAGGTCGCGCGCCTTGACGGTCTTGGTGACCTTGCCGGCCTTGGTGCGGCTCAGGAGGTTCCAGTCGCCGTCGGTTTCCACGGCCTTGAGGAAATCGTCGGTGACGCGGACGGAATTGTTCGAGTTCTGGCCCGAGACGGTGAGGTAGGCTTCGGAGTCCCAGTCGGTGTCGTAGACCGGGAAATCGATGTCGGTGTAGCCCTGCCGCGCGAACTGGATGACGCGCTGGATGTAGTTCTCGGGCACCAGCGCCTTTTTCGCGGCGCGAACCTCGCGCTTGAGCGCCGGATTCTTGTTCACGTCGAAGCAGTCGTCGCCGGAACCTTCGCAGTTCACGGCGGCCTTCATGATGGCCTTGAGCGACTTCGAGACAACCTTGGAGCCGGTGACGAGAGCGGCAACCTTCTGCTCCTCCTTCACCTTCCAGTTGATGTAGTCCTCGATATCGGGGTGGTCGATGTCGATCACCACCATCTTGGCGGCGCGGCGGGTGGTGCCGCCCGACTTGATGGCGCCCGCCGCGCGGTCGCCGATCTTGAGGAAGCTCATCAGGCCCGACGACTTGCCGCCGCCCGACAGCTTCTCGCCTTCGCCCCGGAGCTTGGAGAAATTCGAGCCGGTGCCCGAGCCATACTTGAACAGCCGCGCCTCGCGCACCCACAGGTCCATGATGCCGCCCTCGTTGACGAGGTCGTCGCTGACGGACTGGATGAAGCAGGCATGCGGCTGCGGATGCTCGTAGGCGGACTTGGACGAGGTCAGCTTGCCGGTGAAGGGGTCGACATAGAAGTGGCCCTGGCCGGGGCCGTCGATGCCATAGGCCCAGTGCAGGCCCGTGTTGAACCACTGCGGGGAATTGGGGGCAACCCGCTGCGTGGCCAGCATGAAGCAGAGCTCGTCGAAGAAGGCGCGCGCATCTTCCTCGGTGGCAAAATACTTGCCCTTCCAGCCCCAGTAGGTCCACGTGCCGGCGAGACGATCGAAGACCTGGCGGCTGTCGATTTCCGAACCGTAGCGCTCAGCCTCGGGGAGCTTGGCGAGCGCTTTCTCGTCGGGGACCGAACGCCACAGCCATGAGGGAACGTCGTTCTCCTCGACCTTCTTCAGGATCTTGGCGACACCGGCCTTGCGGAAATACTTCTGCGCGATGATGTCCGCCGCGACCTGCGACCAGGTACCGGGGACCTGCATGTCCTCGAGCCTGAACACGACCGAGCCGTCGGGGTTCTTGATCTCGCTCGTGGTCGAGCGGAACTGGATCCCCGCATAGGCGCTTTCGTTGGCTTTCGTGTACCGGCGTTCGATGCGCATCTCTATATATTCCCCAATATTGCGGACAGGAAAGCCCGCGAGCCGCCACTGACGGTCTCTGCCTCTTTGTATGACGCTGTCTAACTGGCCGCCAAAAGCGGCCTAGGAGCCCCGTTTGGGACCTTCAGCGAACTGCTGTCGCCGCGTGGTCCCGGTCGTCCGTCGTGCCGTCTGAACAAGCCCGACGCAACCTCAAAAGGATGGGCCTTTCTGTTCGAGTCGGTCAATGCCGAGGCATGATCACAACATACAACTGGTAGTGGCATTGCCCGTATCCGACGGCTAAATCCAGTATCTCATATGTGGATTGCGGGGAAAAGTTCCAAGCTCGATTCGACGGAATCGATGGTCAATTTTCCGTACCGCGACCTCCCGGATCGCTGACGAAACCGGCCCTAAACCACGGCAAACCCGCCACTCTTTGGCCATCTTTGAGCATCGCGCGAAGGTGAGGAGGTGGCGCTAAGCGAGGGGCGGTTTTTGATGCGAAACCTGTCAAGTGCATTATTTCCTTCACAAATGCCCGACCATACACAGCGCCTCCTGGTCGGTCGGCACACCATAGGTAGAGGGCACGCCGGCCTCGCCTTACCCCTAGGCGTGTGCCCCCCGGCATGTTAGAGCCATCGGCGGAAACGGCGGACGATTTGGTCCGCCCACAACGGGTTAGACGGTATGGAACGCGGCGGCTGGAAGGACTTCCTGATCGAGATCTTCGCCTGGTGGCGGGGCAACACCTGGGGCACGCGCCTCTGGACGGCCTTGCACGGCGAGTATGTCGGCGCCGACGAAGCGGGCAACCGCTACTACCGCTCGAAGAAGGGCGCCAAGCCCGGCCCGAACGGCTATGAGCGCCGCATGGTGGTCTATGCCGGCGGCTATGCCGAACCGACCACCATTCCGCCCGGCTGGTATGGCTGGATGCACTATCGCACCAACACTCCGCCCACCGAGCAGGAATATGCCCCGCGCACCTGGCAGCAGCCGCACCAGCCAAACCTCACCGGAACGGCACTGGCTTACCGCCCGGATGGCAGCCTCCTCAGCAAGGGCGAGCGTCCGCGCGTCACGGGCGACTATGACGCCTGGTCGCCCGACGCCTGAGCTGACCACCATCGGCGCGCCCATACATCGGGTCCTCAAGGGACTGGCCACGGCATTTGCCTGCGCCATGCTGGTGACGCCAGCGCTGGCCGATACCATCGCCAACCCGGTGGCGCAGTTCTCCGGGCTCGACAAGATCACCGGCCGCATCACCACCTTCGACGTCTATATCGACGAGACGGTGCAGTTCGGGGCGCTGCAGATCACCCCGCGTGCCTGCTACACCCGCCCGCCGACCGAGACGCAGCGCACCTCGGTGTTCGTCGAAGTGGACCAGGTGAGCCTCAAGGGCTCCATCGAGCGCATCTTCACAGGGTGGATGTTCGCCGACAGCCCGGCGCTCAACGCCATCGACCACGCCGTGTACGACATCTGGCTGCTCGACTGTAAGCAGAGCTCGGACGTGCCGCCCCCGTCGGCGGATGCTGGCTCCGGCGGCTGACGCACCGCAACCACGATCAAATCCGGCGCTGTTTTTGTGGTTTAGCTCTTCCCGTCACGACGAGAGGAGACCAGACCATGCTCAGCGAACCCCAGATCGTTACCCGTCCGGACCAGCCGTTCGCGGCCATCCGCATCAGCCTCGATCGCAACGAAATCCCTTCCAAGGCACCGCCGTTGATCGGCGAGGTGGCCGGCTGGCTCGGCTCGAAAGGCGCTGCGCCGACAGGGGCACCGTTCTTCAGCTATATCGCCATGCCCGAGGATGGGCCGATGGTGATGGAGGTTGGCTTTCCGACCGGATCGTTGCTCACCGGCGACGGCCGGGTCAGGACTGGCACCATCCCGGCCGGCCGCTTTGCCACGCTTGTTCATACCGGCCCCTATGACGGCCTCTACGAAGCCAACGTCGCGCTCGGTGAGTGGCTGGGCAAGCAGGGCATCTCGCACGCGATGCCGGAGCAGGCCGCTGGCGAATACGACGCGGCGCTGCTCGAGATTTACGGCACCGACCCGGCGACGGAGCCCGATCCGCAGAAGTGGGAGACGGAAGTGGCATTTCGGTTGGGGCGCTGATGCTTCCGAATCCGCGATGCCATGGCGGCGCCGGTGGTGGGTAGAGCGAGGATATTGACTCCGAACTCCGGCTCATATTTAACAAGTGTGTTATTTAACACATGTACGAAATATGACCACCGACCCACTCAGCCTCACCCTGTCTGCACTCGCCGACCCAACGCGGCGGGCGATCCTGCAGCGCCTGAGTGAAGGTGAGGCGTCGGTGAGCGAACTCACCGCACCCTTCGACATTTCGATGCCGGCCATCTCCCGGCACCTCAAGGTGCTGGAGCAGGCCGGCCTCGTCGCACGGACCAGGCATGCCCAGTGGCGGCCAGTGCAGCTCAACGCCGCGCCGCTCGCCGAACTGGCCAACTGGGTCGAACGTTACCGACGGCACTGGGACGCCAATTTCGCGCGCATGGATGCGTATCTCGCCGAACTGCAGAAGGGGAACCCGAATGGCCCAAAGCAATAGCGTCACCGCCGAGCAGGCTGCGCTGGTGCTGGAGTTCGACCGGCTGTTCGACGCGCCGCAGGCCCTGGTCTGGCTGATGTTCAGGGAGCCCGAGCACATGGTCCGCTGGCACGGGCCCGAGGGCTATGCGCTGCTGAGCTGCGAGATCGACTTCCGCGTCGGCGGCAAGTGGCGCCGCTGCATGAGCAACGGCCCCGGCCACGCCCACTGGATCCGCGGCGAGTACCTCGAGATCGACGAGCCGGGCAGGCTGAGCTTCACTTACATCAACGAGTACGACGGGTTCGAGACCGTCGTGACGATGGATTTCGTCGACGAGGCCGGCAAGACCCGCATGTACTTCCGGCAGACGCCGTTCATCAGCGTGGAGGAGCGCGATGGACATGGCTGGGGCTGGAAGAGCGGCTTCGACGTGTTCGACCGCTACGTCGCGCAGTTCATCGACGAAGACTGGAGCCCCAAGGGCCGGCCGCGCAGCGATGGCGTGGCCGAGGACATCGTCGCAGCGCGCCGCAGGAGCAATGAGGAGAAGAAGAATGCTGACACTGCCCAAGCTGGTTGATCGCCCGGCGCAACCCTATGTGGCGGTCCGCCAGCAGGTGTTGATTCCGTTCGACCAAGCCATCGGTCCCGCCATGGGCGAGCTGTTCGATACGATCGAAACCCAGAAACTCCAGCAGGTTGGCCCAGCTTTCTTCAAGTTCAACATCGTCAAGATGCCCGAACTCGAGATCGAGTTCGGCGCGCCGATCAAGGGATCG
The DNA here is from genome assembly GCF_056405135.1 of Devosia sp. P1_H9. Lineage (NCBI taxonomy): Bacteria > Pseudomonadati > Pseudomonadota > Alphaproteobacteria > Hyphomicrobiales > Devosiaceae > Devosia > Devosia sp. P1_H9. The sequence continues at coordinate 171,569 of NZ_JBFUCQ010000002.1, read as the reverse complement.
GCAACGCCGGGCGGCCGCTTCGTCACCGGCGTGCTGCCGGCTGGCCGCTATGTCGAAATGACCTATTTCGGGCACTACGACGACCTGATGGAGGTCACCGCCCTGCTGATCGGCTGGGCCAAGCACAAGGGCATCCAGTGGGACATGGTCGAGCGGCCGGATGGCGAGCATTTCGCGGCCCGGCTCGAGATCTACCACAACAGCCCCGAGGAGGAGCCCGACCCCGCGAAGTGGGAGACGACCCTCCTGTTCAAGGTCAAGGACTGATCATGTTGCTGAAGGACAGGACGGCGATCGTCTATGGCGGTTCCGGCGCCGTGGGTGGGGCGGTCGCCAAGGCCTTCGCCCGTGAGGGAGCGCGGGTGTTCCTTGCGGCGCGCAATGCCGACACGCTGGAAGCGGTGGCCGCAGAAATCAGGGCCGGGGGCGGCAAGGCGGAGGTTGCACCCGTCGACGCAACCGATCGGGAGGCGGTTGAGGCGCATCTGGCTGATATCGCCGCCAAGGCCGGCCCGGTGAAGGTGATGTTCAACGGCAGCGGCTGGGTCGACACGCAGGGCCAGCTGCTGACCGAGATGGAGTTCGATCGGTTCTTCGGCATCGTCGAGGTGGCATTGCGGAACTGGTTCTACACCGGTACCGCCGTGGCGCGGCATATGGCCGAGAATGGTGGCGGCGCAATTGTCGGGATCACCGCCAACGCAGCACGTGAGGCCTATAGCCATGTCGGCGGGTTCGGCATCGCCTGCGCTGCGGTCGAGCATTATCTGCGGCAGCTGGCAGTGGAGAACGGGCCAGCCGGCGTGCGGGTATGCTGGGTACGCTCGCCCGGATCGCCCGATGCACCTGGCGTGCGCGAAGCCTGGCAGTTGCGGGCCAACGAGCGCGGCGTCACCTTCGAGGAGGTCGCCCGCGAGTTCGGCAAGGACACACCACTGCGCAAGGTCACGGCATTGGCGCAGGTGGCCGACGCAGCCGTGCTCATGGCCTCCGATCTTGCAGCCGGCATGACGGCAACGGTGGCCAACGCCACCGGCGGCGCACAAGTCGACTAGAAGAACTCGCCGGCTAGAAGAACTCGTCGAGCAGCGTGTACCAGGCGACCTTCGCCTCGTCGGGTTCTGTGATGCCGTAGGCCTCGAGGAACGCCGGGATCGAGGCCGCGCCGTAATTCCATGAGAGACTGCGGCAGGCCAGCGCCAGGTCTTGGTAGCGATCGGCGACACCGAGCCGGCCGCAATCGATGAAGCCCGTGAAGCGGCCATCGTCGGCCATGAAGTTGGGAAAGCAGGCGTCGCCGTGGGTGACGACAAGGTCTTCGCTCGAGGGCACATCGGCCAGCAGCCGCGCATGATCGGCGGGGCCATTGTCGGGATCGTCGCCGTCGTAGAGGCCCGCCTCGTAGCGCGCCGAGGCCTCGGCGACCCGGATGCTGGACCGATGGTCGAACGGGCAAGTGGCGGGATCGAGCGCGTGCAACTGGCGCAGCGCGCCGGCGACCAGCGGCACGGCGATATCCGCCGGAATCTCTGACGTCGAGGAGAGGTCTTGCCCCGGGACTGCGGTCATCAGCAGCCAATGCCGGTCGGCGTGTTTGGTCACATCGATGACTGCGGGGCAGGGCAGCCCGGTGGCATGCAGCCAGCGCAGGCGCTCGATCTCACCGGGAAGTTCGGCGAGCGGCGAGATCGGCTCGGACTTGATGAAGTGTTTGTCGCCGGCCCGGTACACCAATGCCCCGGACTCGCCGATGGTCTGCGGCGTGAGTTCGAGTCCCGTCGCCCAGCCGGGCGGCAGCTCTAGTGGTCGCATGCGAAATAGTCGCCCCTGTGCTTCAGCGCTTCGGCGAGACGGGCCTCGTAGTCCTCGCGCGGGATTTCGATGCCGCCGAAGGTGCGGAGGTGATCGGTGACGAATTGCGTGTCGAGCAGATGGTAACCGCCGGCCACGAGGCGGTGCAGCAGATGCGCCATCGCGATCTTCGAGCAATCGGTCTTGCGGTGGAACATCGATTCGCCGAAGAACGCCGCCCCTAGCGACACACCGTAGAGTCCTCCGACGAGCGCCGGCCCCTCCCACACCTCCACCGTATGGACGACACCGCGATCGAACAGCGCTCCGTAGAGCCGGCGGATCTCGGGGTTGATCCAGGTCGACTCGCGATCGACGCCCGCCGTGGCACAGCCCTCGATGACGCCGGCGAAGTCGGTATCGACCTTGACGTCATAAGGATGCGTGCGGAGCGTCTTCCTCAGGGTCTTCGAGATATGGAAGTCGTCGAGTGGAATGATGCCACGCTTCTGCGGGCTTACCCAGAACAGGTCGGGCGAATCCGCATCCTCCGCCATCGGGAAAATGCCGGCCTGATAGGCCCGCACGATCAGTTCGGGCGTGAGGTCGATGGCGAACGGATCGGTCTTCTTCGTCATATGCCGAATATGGGCCGTGCCGGGTAACGAAACAACGCCAAAGCGGCTTGCGCCGTCGGCCGCGGGACGCAATTGTCCAAGCCGTTTGGGGGCGTTCGATGAATAAGTGGGTGCGGCGGATCATCGTTGGGATTGTCATTGCGGTTGCGCTGTTTCTCGTCATCGGCGGGGTTGGCACATCCGTGCTGATGAACCACTTGCTGACGCCGGGCGGCATCGACTGGAGCGGTGCGAACAACCCCAATCCGCCGACCGATCCGTTCGAGCTCGGCTTTCGTGGCGACCCGCTGGTGGCGCTCGGCCTGCCGTTCGAGACGGTGCACTACACCACCGAGCTGGGCGAGGCCGAGGCCTGGCTCGTGCCCGCGGCGAACATGGATGGGCCATGGGCGGTGTACGTCCATGGCATCGGCGGCATTCGCGAGAATGGCTATCGCCAGCTATCGATCCTGCACGAGGCGGGCATCCCGACGCTGCTGATCACCTACCGCAACGACAACAATGCGCCGGCCGAGCAGAACGCGATCTACAGCTTCGGGGTCAACGAGTGGCGCGATCTGGATGCGGCGGTGAGCTGGATGCTGAGGCGCGGCGCACCGGGCGTCATCCTCGTCGCGGAATCGATGGGCGGCGGCATTGCGGGGCAGTTCCTGATGCACTCCGAGCAGGCGGACAAAGTCGTGGCGTTGGCGCTCGATGCGCCGGCCCTCGATATCGTCGAAGTGGCAGCGGACAAGATCGGCGCCCGGATGATCCCCTTCGCGCGCACGCTGGCCCGGACCGGGCTGCTGATGTTCGACATCTATCGCAGGTCGCACCTGAGCGACGCCGTCAGCTTCGACGCGGTAGCAAACTTCCCGGGTCCGCTGTTCCTGGCCCACGGCAGCGCCGACGGGCTGGTGCCGGTCAGCATCAGCGACCGGCTCGTGGTCGCGCGCCAGGCGCCGACTACCTATCTGCGCACGGAAGCCAACCACTTGCTGTCGTTCAAGGAAGATCCCGAACGCTACCGGCAGGAGATGCTGGGGTTTCTCAAAAGTCTCGGCAGCTGAGGCTCAGCGGACCACCAGCCGCACCAGCGGCGGCAGGCTGATCGCGGCGAGCAGCACCGGCAGCATCAGGACGAGGGCGTCGAGGTAATCGATCATGTGCGGCATGGCACGATCTCCTTGGGTTGGAGATACATGCCATGCGGCCGCTGAACCGGCGCTGGGACGGGCGTTCATTTTCCGTTAACACGTGTTAACGGGCGCGAAGCCTCAGGCCTTGTTTTCCTTGAGGTACTTTTCCAGCCAGTGGATGTCGTAGTTGCCGGCGATGATGTCCGGTTCCTTGATCAGCCGCTGGAACAGGGGGAGGGTGGTCTTCACGCCGTCGACCACGAACTCATCGACAGCGCGGCGCAGGCGCTGCAGGCACTCGGTGCGGGTGCGGCCGTAGACGATCAGCTTGCCGATCAGCGAGTCGTAGTAGGGCGGGATCGAGTAGCCCTGGTACACGGCGCTATCGACGCGCACGCCGACGCCGCCGGCCGGGTGGTAGAACTGGATCTTGCCCGGCGAGGGCGCAAAGGTCTGCGGGTCCTCGGCGTTGATGCGCACTTCGATGGCATGGCCGGTAAAGGCAACGTCCTTCTGCTTGATCGAGAGCGTCTCGCCCGAGGCGACGCGGATCTGCTCGTAGACGATGTCGATGCCGGTGATGCGCTCGGTCACCGGGTGCTCCACCTGCAGGCGGGTGTTCATCTCGATGAAGTAGAACTTGTCGTCCTCGTAGAGGAACTCGATGGTGCCGGCGCCGGAGTATTTCAGCTTCCGCATTGCGGCGGCGCAGATTTCGCCGATTTCGCGCTGCTGGTCCATTGGCACGGTCGGCGCGGGCGCTTCCTCCAGCACCTTCTGGTGGCGGCGTTGCAACGAGCAGTCACGGGTGCCCAGGTGCACCGCGTTGCCCTGGCCATCGCCCATCACCTGGACTTCGATGTGCCGCGGCTTCTGCAGGTACTTCTCGATATAGACGCTGTCATTGCCGAAGGCGGCCTTGGCCTCGGTGCGGGCGGTCGAGATGGCGATCGCCATTTCCTCGTCGTTCCGCGCCACTTTCATGCCGCGCCCGCCACCGCCGGCGGTCGCCTTGACGATGACCGGGTAGCCGATCGAGTTGGCGAGCTTGATCGCGTCCTCGGGCGTCTTGATCTCGCCTTCGGAGCCCGGGACCACCGGGATGCCGAGCTCCACCGCGGTCTTCTTGGCGGTGATCTTGTCGCCCATGATCTCGATATGGTGCGACGAGGGGCCGATGAAGGTGATCTTGTGCTCGGTGAGGATGCGAGCGAAACGCGCATTCTCCGAGAGGAACCCGTAGCCCGGATGCACGGCGTCGGCGCCGGTGATCTCGCAGGCCGCCATGATCGAGGGGATGTTGAGATAGCTGTCCTTGGCCGGCGGCGGCCCGATGCAGACGCTTTCGTCGGCGAGGCGCACGTGCATGGCGTTGGAATCGGCGGTCGAGTGGATGGCGACCGTCTGGATACCGAGCTCCTTGCAGGCCCTGAGGATGCGGAGCGCGATCTCGCCGCGGTTGGCGATGAGGACCTTCTGGAACATCTGGCCGTTACTCGATCACGACCAGCGGCTGGCCGTATTCGACCGGCGAGCCATCCTCGACCAGGATGCGCGTCACCGTACCCGAGCGATGCGCCGGGATCTGGTTCATCGTCTTCATCGCTTCGATGATAAGGACCGTCTGGCCCTCCGACACCTTGGATCCGACCGACGCGAAAGTTGGCTTGCCCGGCTCCGGCGACAGATAAGCCGTTCCGACCATCGGCGAGGTGAGGGTGCCGGGGTTGGAGCTCAGATCGTCATGCGTCGGCGCAATGCCGGCGGCAGCGCCGGCCGGCGCGACCGAGGCAGGGGCAGCGTGCGCAACCGGGGCCGGTGCGTAGGCTGGAACGGCCACCTGCTGCACGGCCTGGCTGGCATATGAGCGCGTGACCCGAACGCGCAGGTCATCGCGCTCGATCTCGATTTCCGCGAGGTTCTGCTCGTTGAGCAGCTTGGCAATGGCCTCGATCAGTTCCTGATCGGAATTGGGGGACGCCTTGGTCATATTCTGCCTCTTAGAGTTTTTCGGCCAGTGCGTGGAGCGCCAGCCTATATCCGGTAGCGCCCAGACCGCAAATCACCCCGGTCGCCACCGGCGAGACGTAGGAGTGATGGCGGAACGCCTCACGGGTGTAGATGTTCGACAGGTGAACTTCGATCACCGGCAACCCGACGGCCCGGAAGGCGTCGTGGATGGCGATCGAGGTGTGCGAGTAGGCGCCGGGGTTGATGACGATGGCGTCGAAACTGCCCAGTGCCTGCTGGATCCAAGTAACCAGCTCGCCTTCGATATTGGATTGCTTGCAGGTGACCTCGAGACCCAGCGCCTTGCCTTCGGCAATCGCCATCTTCTCGATGTCGGCAAGCGTCTGCGTGCCATAGGTCTGGGGCTCGCGGGTCCCGAGCATATTGAGGTTCGGGCCGTTGAGGACGAGAACGCGGTGAGCCATGGTTCGTGCCTTTTGCACTGGCCCCCCAGCGGGCGCAAGCGTGGCGCGGAGTAATGCACGAAAAAGGGCGGATTTGCGGCAGGGAAGGCCGTCGGATCAGCCCGGCTGATCTGTAGCGGGGCACACGGTGGCACCGCAGGCGCGCATATTGGCGATCCGGGTCTTCAGCGCATCGAGGCCGATGGCGCCCGGGATGACCTCTTCGCCGATGATGAAGGTCGGCGTGCCGGTGATCTTGAGCCGGTCGGCGATCCGGTAGCTCTGCTCGATGACCGAGCCGACCTTGGGCGTGTTCATTCCCATCTCGAGCGTCACGGGGTTCAGCCCGAGGTCGGCCGCCGCTTTCAGCGCCGCCGCCTTGTCGACCTGGCCACGGCTCGTGAACAGCGCCTGGTGGAAGCTCCAGTAGTCGACGTCGGTCTCGGCGACCTGCACCGCGATGCGTGCCGCCTCGACCGAACCCTGCGACAGGATCGGGAATTCCTTGAGGATCACCTTGAGGTTCTTGTCGGTATCGAGCAGCGCCGCGAGGTCGGGCAGCGCCTGCCGGCAGTAGCCGCAATTGTAGTCGAACATCTCGACCAAGGTGACGTCGCCGTTCGGGTTGCCCAGGACGATCTGGCCTTCCGCCTCGAAGATGGCAGGCTTCAGCTCGGTGAGCGCCGTCCGCGTGGCAGCCGTCCGCTCGGCGGTGAGTTCGGCGTTGAGCGCCGCGGATACCTTTTGCAGGATGCGCGGGTTGCTCATCAGGTAGTCTTCGATCATCGGGTTCAGCGTCGACTGATCGACCTTCCCGGCGGCCTGCGGCACATCCTGTTTCGGCTGACGAGCGATCAGGTCGGCGACGATGGTCTCTACGGCCGAGGCGGTGAGCCCTGGCTCCGGCTTCGCCTTGGCCACCACGTCCTCGGCAATGGCACGTGCCGCCGCCTCGTCGACCCGGGGGGGCGACAGTAGCGTGACACCGAGGCCGCCAGCCAGGAGGCCGACGAGCAGGACGAGGGTGGTTGTGAGGCGCGACATATGTTCTCCGGAGTGGCCCGTTTCGGCCACTGTCTAGCAGACTAGAGTGATTTTGCCATGAGAGGTGGACGGACCGACCGCCCCAGCTTCAATTCTAGTTGAGGCGGCGGGGCAATTCCCGTAGCCAAGGCGCCATGGAAGACCTCGGCAAACTCACCGGCCTCAGGCCGTTCTACGTGATGGAAATCACTGCTCGCTCCAAGCTCGTCGAGGCGAGCGGGCGGACCGTGATGCATATGGAATCGGGCGAGCCCGGCGCTCCGCCGGCACCTCGGGTGCGCCAGGCGGTGGCCGCCGCGCTCGACCTGCCGCAGCACTACACGCACTCGGCCGGGCAGATCGAACTGCGTCGCGAGCTGGTGCGCTACTACCGCGATCAGCACGGTGTCACTGTCGATCCGGAGAGCATCGTGGTGACGATGGGCTCGTCCTCGGGCTTCATTCTCGCCTTTCTCGGCGCATTCGAGCGCGGGGCGAAGATTGCGGTCACCCGGCCGGGCTATCCGGCCTATCTCAACACGCTCGATGGCCTGGGCATGGAGGCGGTGGAGATCCCCGTTTCCGCCGCGGCCGGTTGGCGCCTGACGGCAGCCGATGTCGAAGCCGCCTATGCCCGGGAGAAGTTCGACGGCCTGCTGTTCGCCTCGCCGGCCAACCCGACCGGTGCGGCGGTGACGCTCGAGGCACTCAAGGAGATCGTCGAGGTCTGCGCCAAACTGGGCGTGCGCTTCATCTCCGACGAAATCTATCATGGGCTCGACTACCGGGCACCGTCGGTCTCGGCGCTCGAGTTCACCACCGATGCCATCATCATCAACAGCTTCTCGAAATACTACTGCATGACGGGCTGGCGCATCGGCTGGATGGTTCTGCCCGGGGAACTGACCCGGCGCACCAACATCCTGCAGCAAAACCTGTTCATCGCCGCCCCGACGCTCAGCCAGATCGCCGGCCGCGTGGCGCTGGGGGAGCGGGACTATTCCGAGGAACAGAAGGCGCAATATGCGGTGAACCGGCACGTGCTGGCCGAAGGGCTTGCCCAGTTCGGTCTTGCCTCGGCCAACGAGGGCGACGGCGCGTTCTACGCCTATGTCGACTTCTCGCGCTTCACCAACGACTCGCTGAGCTTCTGCATGCAGATGCTCGACGAGGTCGCGGTAGCCGCCACGCCCGGCATCGACTTCGACCGCCTCAACGGCAATCGCTTCGTGCGGTTCTCATATGCCGGGACGCGGGCAACTATCGACGAGGGGCTGAACCGGATCGGGGATTTCCTGAGGGGGAAGTGATGCTCAGCGGCACGATCCCGACGCTGCGAACGTCCCGGCTGGTGCTGCGGGCGCCGGTGCTTGCCGATTTCGATGCCTATCGCGACTTGATGGCATCGTCGCGGTCGACGGGCATGGGCGGGCCGTTCGACGAGGCGCGAGCGTGGGGGCTGTTCTGCCATGACATCGCCTGCTGGTCGCTGTTCGGGCACGGCGCGCTGATGATCGACGTCACGGCAACCGGCCACTGCGTCGGGCAGGTCGGGATCAATCACGGGCCGCTGTTCCCGGAGAAGGAACTGGGCTGGCTCCTTTACGAGGGTTTTGAGGGGCAGGGCTATGTGACGGAGGCCGCAACGTCGCTGCGCGACTGGGCTTTTGCCGAGCTTGGGCTGCCGACCCTCGTCAGCTACTTCGATCCGGCCAACAGCCGCTCCATCGCGGTGGCCGAGCGCCTCGGGGCGGTGCGGGACGATCTTGCGCCGCGCCAGGACCCCGAGGACGTCGTCTACAGGCATCTGCCGCCTGAAGTCCGCGGCTAGCGCGGCTGATCAGCGATCACGAACGGCCGCAGCCGGTGGCCATCGGGGTCCTCGACCACGAAGGTAAAGCCGAAATCCATCTCGGTCGGCTCCTGCACCACCTTTACGCCGAGCTTGGTCCATTCCGCGTAGGTGGCACGGACCGCGTCCTTGCTCTCTTCGCTGAAGGAGATCTCGACCCCGCCGGCGGCGTTGGGCTTGGGCTCCATCTCGTCTGCCAGCCACAGCCCGATCTTGAGGCCAGTCGGCAGCACGTAGAGCACGAAGGTTGAAGCCTTCTCGACCGGCTCGCGTCCGAGCAGCTGGGTGTAGAGCTCGGCGCTCTTCAGCGGGTCGCAGACGGCGAGGAGCAGGTAGTTGAGGGTGCGCATTTGTCGTCTCCGTTGTTGGTGGAGACGGGATAGCCGTGGGCACTGACAGTTTCCGGCAGTGGTCAGCGGACCGGGATGCCCTCGCGCTCGCGCCACTCCTTCAGCATGACGGCACGGCGGCGCGGATAGCGCTCAGGCAGTACCTCCATTTGCGCGATGCGATCGAGCCGGAAGTTGCGGTAGTCCACTCTTAGCTCGCACCAGCCGATCACCACACGCACCCGATCGAAGAAGCCGATGGCAAAGGGCCAGATGACGCGCTCAGTCGCGGTGCCGTCACCGTTGCGGTAGGCGATCGCGAGCTTCCGCTGATCGCGGATGGCGAGCCGAATAGCGGAGAGATCGACCACCGCAGGAATAACCTCGCCGCCGCCGATCAGAAGGTTGGAGCCGTCCACGCTGTCCCGCAGTTCCGCCGGCAGCACGGCCGTGATCTTGCTCAGCGCATTGGCCGCCGCATCGCCGAGCCGCGGGTCCTCGGCACGGCGAGCGACCCAGCGCGAGCCGAGCACCAGCGCCTCGATCTCGTCGGCCGAGAACATCAGCGGCGGCAGGGTGAAGCCGGGGCGGAGCACATAGCCGAGGCCCGGCTCGCCCTGGATGTCGGCGCCCTGCGCCTGCAGCGTCGCGATGTCGCGATAGAGCGTGCGGATCGAGATGCCGAGTTCATCGGCGAGGGCAGGGCCGCTCACCGGCGCACGGTGGCGGCGGAGCAATTGGATCAGGTCGAGGAGTCGTTCGGCGCGGGACATAGCGACACGGTAGCGGATTCCCCAGGGCTGCGAGAGGGGTTGACGGACTAGAGTAAAAGCTCTAATGCCATGGGTTCGAGCAAATACTCTAGAGCTTCCGACGTGACCGATACCAAGACCCGCATTCTTGACGCCGCGCTGGCCCTGTTCAACGAGCAGGGGACGGCGCCCGTCACCACCAACCACATTGCCGAGGCCCTCGCGATGAGCCCCGGCAATCTCTACTACCACTATCGCAACAAGGCCGAGATCGTGCGCGGGCTGTTCGGCCGGATCTCGGCCGCCTGGGCCGAAAACTACGCCGTCCCGCCGGGCATGACGCCTGACATCGACATGATGGAGCGGATGGTCGCCGGCAACTTCACCATCCAGGCGCGCTACCGCTTTTTCTTTCGCGATCTGACGCTGCTGTTGAATGCAGATCCCCAACTCGCCGCCGCCTACCGAGCCAACCGGGACACCGGTTTCGCCAATACGATCGCCCTTCTCCGGCTGTTCGAGAGGGTCGGAGTACTGGCCTCGCTCGGCGACGACCGGATGCTCGACGATATCGCGCAGCTGCTGTGGCTGGTGGGCGATTTCTGGCTGGTGTTCCGCGACACCGGCGGCACCCCGTTTGCCCAATCCGACACCGCACAGGGCGTCCGGCTGTTCCGGCGCATCATTTCCCCATACCTTCAGGGAGTATCGACATGACCACCGAAGTCCGCACGACCGGCATCCTTCTGGTCGCCGTCCCGCTCGTCTTCACCGCCGGTTTCACCGGCCTGCAGATGACCTTCGAGTACCCCGACATCCTCCGGCACCCGGCCGGCGAGGTGCTGACCCGCTTCGCGGCGGCCGGCGCCGATCTCCACCTTTACTGGTACGCCATGATGGCGGCCGCCCTGGCGATGATCCCGGCAGCCATCGGGCTGGGCCTGCACCTGTGGGAGCGCGACCGGTACCTCGCAGCGTTGTCGATCGGGGCAGGGGTACTCGCCGGCCTCGTCCAGGCCCTGGGCCTGCTCCGCTGGGTGCTCCTCGTGCCCGGTCTCGCCGCTAGCTATGTGGCGCCTGGTGCAACTGAGGTGCAGCAGCAAATGGCTACCGCCTTGTTCGACGCGGCCAACCGCTACCTCGGCATGGGTGTCGGCGAGCATTTTGGCTACCTGTTCATCGCCGCCTGGACCGTGCTGGCCGCGGTACTGATTGTCCGGCAGCACCGCTACATCGCTGCGGCCGGCGTGCTGATCTCGCTCGGTGTGGTGGCAGGCATGGCCGAGCCCTTCGGCGTGCCGATGGCCGGCGCCATCAATGCGATCAGCTACACGCTGTGGGCAGTCTGGACGCTGATACTCGGCATCGTCGTGCTGCGCGGCGAGCGGCGGGAGGCTTTGCCGGCCCCGAGAGCCGCCTGACGGCGCTCCCTGAAATGAAGAGGGCGGGAAATGATCCCGCCCTTTTCGATTCAATCACTGGTTGGGCGCTTAGCCGCCGAGACCCAGGCGGCGCTGCCACCAGCCGGCCTTCTTCGGCTTGCTGTCCTCGGCCGGCTTCTCTTCGGTGGCGGCCGCCGAGCTCACGACGATCTCACCTTCCGGAATTTCCTTCTTGGCGCGGCGACGCGGTGCGGGGGCAGCGGCTGCCTCGGGCTCGGGTTCCGGCGCGGGAGCGACGGCAACTTCGGCAACGGTTTCCGCCGGCGCGGCGTCGGCTGCTGCCTCGGTCGCCGGAGCAGCCTTCGGCTTGCGTGCCCGCGGCTTCTTCGCCTTCGGAGCTTCCTCGGCCACGACTTCCGGCTCGGGAGCCGGTGCGGCTTCGGCGACCACCGGAGCGGCTTCCTCGGCGACGGGCTCCGCCTTCTTGCGGCGACCGCGCTTCGGCTTCTCGGCCGGCGCTTCCTCGGCAACCACGGGGGCCGGGGCCTCCGCTACGACATCTACGGCCGGCGCATCGACGGCGGCGATAGCCTGTTCGGCTACCGGCTCGGCAACTGCGCCATCGCGCTGCTCGACGCCCTCGCCGTCACGACGATTGCGGCGGCCGCCGCGGCGGCCCCGACGACGGCGGCGGCGCGGCTCGCCGTCCTCGCCGACGGCGCCTTCACCGCCCTGACGCGGCGTCTCATCGCCCTCGCCATCCTCGCCCTCGTCATCCGACGCGGCTTCAACCGGCTGGCGCTGCTGCTGCGGTTGGCCCTGGGCAGGGCGATCATCGCGTTCGCCACCGCGACGGCGGCGACGACGACGACGGCCGGTGCGCTCGCCACCGGCTTCGTCCGAGCGCGGCTGGCGTTCGCCGCCAGCGGTTGCGGCTTCTTCTTCCTCGTCGTCCTCATCCTCGATCGCCGCGTCGGCCGCTTCGGCTTCCGCGTCGATGATCGTGGTGGTGTCGACGCGCACATGCGTGCCGGCGGTCTCGGTGCGATCCGTCAGCCGGGCTTCGCCCCGCTCGATGGCGAAGTGCGACGGGCCGACATGGTCGTCGGCGACGATGGTGATCGAGAGCCCGTACTTGGCCTCGAGCATGTTGAGCGTGCTGCGCTTCGAGTTGAGGATGTAGAGCGCCACATCGGTCGGAACCCGAAGGTTGATCGACTGGCCCGGCTTCTTCATCACGTGGTCTTCGACATTGCGCATGACCATCAGCGCGAGGCTTTCGACCGAGCGGACGAGACCAGTGCCCTGGCAGGTCGGGCACTTGTGGGTCGAGCTTTCGACGACGCCGAAGCGGATGCGCTGGCGGCTCATTTCGAGCAGCCCGAAATGGCTGATGCGGCCGACCTGGATGCGGGCCCGGTCGTTCTTCAGCGCTTCCTTGAGCTTGCGCTCCACCGCCCGGTTGGAGCGGTTCTCGACCATGTCGATGAAGTCGATGACGATCAGGCCGGCGAGATCGCGCAACCTGAGCTGGCGCGCCACTTCCTCAGCGGCTTCGAGGTTCGTCTGGAGCGCCGTGTCCTCGATATTGTGTTCCTTGGTGGCGCGGCCGGAGTTCACGTCGATCGAGACCAGCGCCTCGGTCGGGTTGATCACCAGATAGCCGCCCGACGGCAGGGTGACCTGCGGCGAGAACATCTGGTCGAGCTGGCCCTCGACGTTGAACTTACTGAACAGCGGCGCATCTTCCTTGTAGAGCTGCACGTTCTTGGCGTGGCTCGGCATGATCATGCGCATGAAGTCTTTGGCTTCGCGGTAGGCGTCGTCGCCCGTCACGAACAGCTCGTCGATGTCCTTGTTGTAGAGGTCGCGGATGGTCCGCTTGATGAGGGAGCCTTCCTCGTAGACGAGGCACGGCGCCTGCGACTTGAGAGTCAGCGAGCGGACGTTCTCCCACAGGCGCTGCAGGTACTCGAAGTCCCGCTTCACCTCGGCCTTCGTGCGGCTGGCGCCGGCGGTCCTGAGGATGATCCCCTGGCCCTGTGGCACTTCAAGATCCCCGACGATGTCCTTGAGACGCTTACGGTCTGCGGCGTTGGTGATCTTGCGCGAGATGCCGCCGCCACGGGCGGTATTGGGCATCAGCACTGAGTAGCGGCCGGCGAGCGACAGGTAGGTGGTGAGAGCCGCGCCCTTGTTGCCGCGCTCTTCCTTCACGACCTGCACCAGCATCACCTGGCGGCGCTTGATCACCTCCTGGATCTTGTACTGGTGGCGGCGCTGCGACGGGCGGCGGCGCTCCTGCACATCGTCGAGCGCATCCGAGCCACCGACGCTTTCGACCGGCTCGTTGCTGGTCGGCGCCTGCTCGATATGGCTGTGCTCTTCGTCCTCGTCGGGCTCGGTCGACTGCGGGTCGGCATCGGCGGCCGCCTCGGTCGGCGCGAGGGCGTGAGCCGCGGCGTGTTCACGCTCGTGCTCTTCCTCGTCGTGCTCCTCGTCGCGCAACAGCGCTTCGCGGTCGGCGACCGGGATCTGGTAGTAGTCGGGGTGGATTTCCGAGAAGGCGAGGAAGCCGTGGCGGTTGCCACCATACTCGATGAATGCCGCCTGGAGCGACGGCTCCACGCGCGTCACCTTGGCGAGGTAGATGTTACCCCTGAGCTGCCGCCGGGTGGCGGATTCGAAGTCGAATTCCTCGAGCCGGTTGCCGTTAGTGACGACGATCCGTGTTTCTTCCGGGTGGATGGCATCCACCAGCATGCGCTTTGTAGCCATAGACTAATTCTCCGCGCCGTCGCGCGCCGACACCGATAGACCGGCGAGCCGGTCCTCCTGGCGTGGCGCCATGCGAGGCGATTGGTTCTAGAAGGGAAGCGCGTTGAGCGCCGGTAAAAGCGACGGCGCGCGCGCCGCCACGAGACTGGAGAGCGAAGGCAGCCGGGACTTCGACGACAAAAGCGCAACCGCTGTTCGGGATCGCGTCACTCTTTGTCTGCCCGATGGCCATCAGACCTCTTCCTTGAGAACAGGCCAGCGAGAGTATCCAACCGCCTGTCCTTCGATCCCGGGGGATCGAGATTCTATCACGAGGCGCCAAATGTGCCGCACTTCAGACCGGTTCACCTGGGGTGATTTCCGATCCGCCGCTGCCGACCAGCCGGGCCACGGGCGCCGATTGCGCCGCTCTGGCATGTGGTGGCGGCAGCAGGCCGCCTCAAGATGGCTTTAGGGTTGTTGCCGCAAATTGGCAACAGGAAACTCAAAACCCACGGGTACAGGGCCGTTCCAAGTCGATCACATTATTGCATTGTCGACGTGTGGCCCGTAACGCCGCAGAATCGCCTGAGTGCTCTGGCGTGTATGCGCGAAGTTTTAGGGAGCGACGCTGCCTTGTTGAAATCTGCCGGCTCTGGCGGTCATACCGGCGGATTTGCTGGGTTTGTGGTCATTGTTCTGGTCCTCGTTGCCAGTTTGTTCGCCGCTCATCCTGCCTTCGCCCAGCTCGAATCGATTGAAGACTACCCGGACGTCATCGACGCGCGCGTCACCGCCACGCCGCAGCGGGCACGCTTGATCATCGATCTTTCCGGCCCGACCGAGTTCGCCATCGTCTCGCTCGATGCGCCCAACCGCATCGCCATCGACGTCAAGGCGTTCGAGCTGAAGATCCTCGCGCCGGCGGATGTGGCGGGGAAGGGCATCGTCACCTCGTATACCGTCGAGATGGCCGAAAAGGGCAGGGCCCGTACCATGCTGACGCTGGCTGCGCCGGCGCAGGTGCAGCAGGCCTATGTCCTCGATGCGGTCGCCGATCAGCCGGCCCGCCTTGTCGTCGACCTCATCCCGGCGACGCCCGAAGAGTTCAACACCAAGGTGGCCGCCGACCTCGCCGCCTCGATCGCCAACCAGGGCACTGCGCCCGCCACCGCATCGACCGATCCCGGCACGCATGCCCCGGTCACCGCGACGCGGCCTCTGGTCGTGCTCGACCCCGGCCATGGCGGCATCGACAACGGCGCCAGCGCGCCCAGCGGTACGCACGAAAAGGACATCACGCTCGCCTTTGCGCTGCAGTTGCAGAAGGTGCTGATCGATTCCGGCCGCTTCGACGTGGCGCTGACCCGCGAGGACGACACCTACCTGTCGCTCAACGAGCGTGTCGATCTCGCCCGGCAGAACAAGGCGGATCTGTTTATCTCGCTGCATGCCGACAGCTTCCAGCAGCCCGATATTCGCGGCGCCAGCGTCTACACCCGCGACGAGAACGCCACCGATGTGCTCGACAAGGTGCTGGCCGACGGTGAGAACCGCTACGACATCGTCGCCGGCTTTGCCGTGCCGCAGTCCACGCCGGCGGTCATGGATATCCTCGTCGACCTGATGCGGCGCGAGATGCGCAAGTCGAGCTTTCTTGCCGCCGAAGCCATCGTCCACCAGTTGGAGCCGAGCGTGGCGCTGCGGCGCTTTCCGGTGCGGCAGGCCGACTTCTTCGTGCTGCAGGCCCCGGACGTGCCTTCCGTGCTGGTGGAACTCGGTTTCCTGTCCAACGCCTCCGATATCGCCAACCTGCAGCAGTCGGACTGGCGCGACCGCGTGGTCGACGCGCTGGCCCGCGGCATCGCCGATTACTTCGACAGCACGCAAAAGACCGTGGCGGCGACACAGTGACGTTTCCACCACGCTCGACCTCGCAAGGTATTGAAAGGGCAGGCTTGTCCACATTTCCGCCCTTGTCTGGTATGATTCCGCTTCTTTTCGCGCCCGCCTCACTCCCGCCGGCGCCTGCTCCAGGGTTTTCGATCTGATGCTCAGACTTTTCGGCTGGCTGTTCGGTTTCGGCGTGTTTTGCGCCCTGGGCGCGGTTGCGGTTGCCGCCGTCTATCTCAACCAGCTGAATTCGACGCTGCCCGATTATACGGTGCTGAAGGACTATCAGCCGCCGGTGACGACGCGCGTTCACGCCGCCGATGGCACGCTGCTGGCCGAATATGCGCGCGAACGCCGGCTGTTCCAGCCGATCGAAACCATCCCGCCGCTGATCATCAACGCCTTCATTTCAGCCGAAGACAAGGACTTCTATACCCACTCCGGCATCGCCGTTGACGGCGTCATCCGCGCGTTGCGCGACAACGTCATGGCCCGCATCGACGGCAATGACTCGATCCAGGGCGGCGGCTCGACCATCACTCAGCAGGTGGCGAAGAACTTCCTGCTCACTTCCGAGCAGACCTGGGATCGCAAGATCCAGGAAGCCATCCTGGCGTTGCGCATCGAGTCGACGTTCTCGAAGAACAAGATCCTCGAGCTCTACGTCAACGAGATATTCCTCGGCCTCAACTCCTACGGGGTCGCCGCGGCCGCGCTCAACTATTTCGACAAGGCGCTCTACGAGCTGACGCTCAGCGAGGCCGCCTATCTCGCGGCGCTCCCCAAGGGACCGAACAACTACCATCCGTTTCGCCGCCCCAAGCAGGCCATCGAGCGCCGCAACTGGGTGATCGACCGCATGGTCGAGAATGGCTACGTGACAGCGGAAGAGGCAGCCAAGGCCAAGGAAGAGCCGCTCAACGTCAAGCCGCGCAGCTCCGGCAGCCAGCTGTTCTCAGCCGAGTATTTCACCGAGGAAGTGCGCCGCCAGCTCGGCAAGCTCTACGGTGAGGCCGAGCTCTACGGCGGCGGCCTCAGCGTGCGCACCACGCTCGACCCGCATCTGCAGGAGTATGCCCGTCGCGCCCTGATGGACGGCCTGATCAACTACGATCACGGCGAAGGCTTCCGTGGTCCCATCGCCAGTGTCGACATCTCGTCGGACTGGGGCGCCGCGGTCAACGCCATCAAGCCGCTGAGCGACGTCCCCGAGTGGACCCTCGCCGTGGTGCTGGAGATGGGCGACAACGAGGGCCGCATCGGCATTCGCCCGGCGACAGACGTCGAGGGCAAGGTCTCGGAGGAGCGGGTCACCGGCACGCTGGCCGGCCCCGACATCAAATGGGTCAGCAAGAAGCTCGGCAGCCTGCTGAAGCCCGGCGACGTGATCTATGTCTCCAAGGTCGCCGACAAGGAGGGGGCCTACAAGCTCGAGCAGGTGCCCGAGCTCGAAGGCGCGCTCGTTGCCATGGATCCGCGCACCGGCCGCGTCCTGGCCATGGTCGGCGGCTTCTCCTACGCTGAATCCGAGTTCAACCGCGCCACCCAGGCGATGCGCCAGCCCGGCTCGTCGTTCAAGCCAATCGTCTATTCGGCCGCCCTCGACAACGGCTACACGCCGGCCTCGGTAGTGCTCGACGCGCCGATCGAGATCGTCAACGGCGACGGATCGGTCTGGCGGCCCGAGAACTACGCGCAGGAATTCTACGGCCCGCAGACGCTGCGCCGCGGCATCGAGCGCAGCCGGAACGTCATGACCGTGCGCTTGGCCAAGGATCTCGGCATGCCGCTGATCTCTGACTACGCCAAGATGTTCGGCATCTACGACACGCTGAACCCGGTGCTGGCCATGGCGCTCGGGGCCGGCGAAACCACCGACATGCGCATGACGTCGGCCTATGCCACCATCGCCAATGGCGGCAGGAAGATCGTGCCGACGCTGATCGACCGCATCCAGGACCGCTACGGCAAGACCATCTACAAGCACGACGAGCGCGTCTGCGACGGCTGCGTGGCAGACAGCTGGAACAAGCAGGGCGAGCCGCTGATCATCGACAACCGCGAGCAGGTGCTCGATCCGATGACCGCCTACCAGATCACGTCGATGATGGAAGGCGTGGTACAGCGCGGCACCGGCACCGGTGCCAAGAGCCTCGGCCGCCCGGTCGCCGGCAAGACCGGTACCTCCAACGACTACAAGGACGCCTGGTTCATCGGCTTCACCCCCGAACTGGCAGTGGGCGTCTATGTCGGCTTCGACACGCCGCGCAACATGGGCAAGCAGTCGACCGGCGGCGAAATGGCCGTCCCGATCTTCACCCAGTTCATGGCCAAGGCCCTGAAGGGCAAGCCGCCGACGCCGTTCAACATGCCGGGCGGCATGGCGCAGGTCTGGATCGACCCCAGCACCGGCGTGAAGGCCAATGGTGGCGACCAGGCGATCTACGAGGCATTCAAGCCCGGTACGGGGCCGAATCTCGTGACCTCGGTGATCGGCGTCGACTCCAACGCCTTCCAGGCTATCCAGGCAGGGCAGGACCCGTCCGCCACCGACATGACGCTGGGTCGCGGCGGGCTGTTCTAGCCGATGCTCGTCGCCTGGCCCGATCCGCGGCTCACCCGCAAGGCCGAGCCGCGGCCGGTGGACGACGGCCTCAAGTCGATCGGCAATCGGCTGCTCGAGGCCACCAGGGCCGCCAATGCCTATGGCCTTGCCGCGGTCCACATCGGCGCAGTGGCGCCGGTCGTGGTGATCAGCGCCGACCCGGATCCCGACAAGCGCGACTACCTCGTCCTCTATAATCCCGAGGTCATCTCCACCGCAGGCGCCAATGTCGCGGAACCCGAGGGCTCGGTCTCGATGCCCGGCGTCGAGGTCGAGATCGTCCGCTCCTACGCGGCCGAAATCGCCTGGGACGACGAAACCGGCACCCGCCAGCAGCGCCGCTTCGAGGGGCTGCCGGCCCGCATCGCCCAGCACGAGATCGACCAGCTCAACGGCATCTTCTTCCTCGACCGCCTGTCACGCCTGAAGCGCGACATGGTGCTGAAGAAGTGGAAGAAGCGCAGCGAGAGTTAGCGCCGCTTGACCCGCGTGGCGTTCTCGGCTTGATGGCCCGCGGCAGCCGCCGGGGGGCAGCGGAGAACCGAATGCAGGGCTTGATCGACCATCTGCGCGTCATGCGTGCGTACCGTCGCCGCGTTGGCCGTTACCCCAACCTGCTACGGCCCACCCGGTTCACCGAGAAGGTGCAGATCGCCAAGCTGCGCTGGCGCACCCCGCGCATGGTCGTGCTGGCCGACAAGGTCCTCGCCAAGCACGCCGTCGCGGAACTGCTGGGGCCCGAGTGGGTGACGCCGACGCTCTACGCCGGCTCGGCCTTGCCGCCGCGCGGCGAACGGAACTGGCCGATGCCCTATGTCATCAAGGCCAACAACTGGAGCGGCGGGAACTACTTCGTTACCGGCCCAGACCAGCCCGACTGGGACGATGTCGAACGCCACGTCCAGAGCTGGATGCGCCGACCGTTCGGACGCTCGATGGGCGAATGGGTCTACAGCGCGATTCCGCCCCAGATGCTCGTCGAGCCGTACATCGGCCACGGCGAGCCACCGGCCGACTATCGGCTGCACGTGTTCGGCGGCCGGTCCGACTTCGTCTCGGTGAACTGGGAGCGCTTTGCCGGTCTCAAGCGCGCCACCTACAGCCGCGAGTGGCAGCGCCTGCCGTTCGCGGTGAGTGATGCGGAGCCGTACTATGGCGACGATATCCCGCCGATGCCCAAGAGCTATTCCGAGATGATCCGCGCCGCCGAGTTGCTGGCAGCCGGCTTCCCCTTCGCCCGGGTCGATTTCTACGAGATCGACGATCGCCCGCGCTTTGGAGAAGTGACATTCTATCCGAACTCCGGCTTCGTCCGCTGGCCGGACGAGCTGGATTTCAGATACGGCGCCATGTGGCCGGACGGACTGCCCGCCTGATCGCCGACCATCTCCTTGCGCGAGCGCGCCCTCGGTGCTATCGACCGCGCCGGGCCGGCATAGCTCAGTTGGTAGAGCAACTGATTTGTAATCAGTGGGTCGCGAGTTCGATTCTTGCTGCCGGCACCACAACCCTGATTCCGTTGAGATTTGGCCGGTTTCGGGGGAGCCGCCTGCGGCCGCAAGCCTAACGCTTCATTTCGTCGACATCACGGCCATCACCCAGGTGGTGCTTCAGCGCAACAATTGACCCGGCGGCCCCGCCGGCACTACGGTGACGTTCTAGTTGCGGCACTGATATTCGCGCAATCAAGCGAAAGTCGTGATCATGCAATACCTTGCACGCAGAGAGTTCATCTTAAGCAGCGCGGCCCTCACCGCGATGGCGGTACTGCGAACGCACCCGGCATATGCTTATCCCGCCCGCTCCGGCGAAACGGTTATTCCCTGGCTCGACCAGCCGACGGAGAATCCAGATCCCGTGGGAATCCAGACCCAACTCGTTTGGGAGGACCTCGATTCCTGGATCATTCCCAACGAGAAGTTCTTCTCGATCTCGCATTTCGACCGGCCGACGATTGATGCGAGTGCATGGAAGCTCGAGGTTGACGGCCTCGTCGAAAAGCCCATGACGCTGACGCTTGATGACCTGAAAGCCCGTCCGCGGCAGGAGGTCGTCTTTACGATCGAATGTTCTGGAAATCACGGGTTCCCGTTTTTCACCGGCGGCATCGGCAATGCCAAGTGGGCCGGGACACCCCTTGCGCCAATTCTCGAAGAGGTGGGCATCAGCAAGGGCGGCATAGAGGTTGTCTTCTGGGGAACCGATGCCGGCGAGATCGAAGTCCGCGACCAGAAGATCAAGCAGAACTTCGCCCGCAGCATGTCGGTCGAAGACGCCATGAGTCCCGAGAACATTCTCTGCTACGAGATGAATGGCGCGCCATTGCCGGAGCCGAACGGCTTCCCGCTGAGGTTGATCGCGCCGGGCTGGTACGGCATCGCCAACGCCAAGTGGCTGAAGCGGATCGAAATACGCGACCGCCGCTTCGAGAGCCTGCTGATGGGACGCGACTACGTCACCCTCCGGCAAGAAGATCACAACGGCGAGACGGTCTGGGCAGAGACCTCCGTCGGTCGCTCGCGCCTCAAATCGGCGCCGGCACGCGTCACGAAGCTTGGCACGGACTACCGCATCATCGGTGTAGCCTGGGGTGCCCTGGTAGACCGGGTCGAGGTGAAGGTCGATGACGGGGAGTGGATGCCGGCAACCATCGACCACACCGAGGAGGCCGAGCGCGCGTGGAAGATATGGTCGCTCGACTGGCCGAGTCCTTCCACGGGAGAGCATACCGTGACCTCGCGCGCGATCGACACGTCCGGGGCGATCCAGCCTGCCATGGACGATCCCATCATCGCCAACAAGCGCACTTATTGGGAGAGCAACGGCCAGGTCACCCGGCACATCAACATCAGCTGAGCCGTCAGGGCGACCTTTTTGGGCCTGAGACGACAGCAAGCCAGCGGGCGCGGCGGTGTGGCGACGCCCCCGCCGGCGCCTCCCAACCGCTGGGCAATGCCCTCGACACTCGCGTGGCACACACGGCCTCGCGAGCGGCGACGACTTGTCTTAGATGTGGCATCCTCGCTGTGCGAATATCCGGCTGGTCGCTGATTCACCGGCGGAGAGGGCGGCTTTGGCAGGCAGACGAAAGACACCGGTAGCGGCTCGTATCCTGCCGCGACACGCGCCCTTCTACTGGGGCGTCGCCATAGGTGCGCTGGCGTTCGTGGTGTGCCTCTTCCTGTCGCCGAGATATGCGGTGGCGGTCGGCGCCAATGCGATGTTCATCATCTATCTGGCGCTCGTCGCCGTGGAATTTCCCAGCCTCACGGCGGAGTTCCTGCAGCAGCGCCCGGATGACGCCGATTCGCCGGTTGCCGCCATTTTCCTCGTCACCATCCTCGTCGTGGTGGTCGCGGTCGTCTTCCTGTTCCTTGCGCTGAACGACGGCGAAGGCACCGACATGCTCGAGATCGCGGTGAGCGTCGCATCGGTGGTGCTCGGCTGGTTCACTGTGCACACCATGGCCGCCCTTCACTACGCGCACGAGTACTATGTCGATGCGCCCGGCCCCAAGAGTGGGATCGTCGCCGGCCTCGACTTTCCGGGCGGCGTAGCACCGGATGGCGGTGCCTTTCTCTATTTCGCCTATGTGCTGGGGATGACCGCGCAGGTCGCCGATGTGGCGGTGACGTCAGCGGCCATGCGCCGGCTGGTGACCATGCACGGCGTCTTCGCCTTCTTTTTCAATACGGTCATCGTTGCGGCGACGGTCAACGTCGTCGTGGCGATCGCCAGCGGATGAGGAACGGTCGCGGCATGGCGCCGTTCCCGATAGATTATGGCCATGCGGCGGGCGATGATCCCGTACATCGGATGCCGGTTTCGGAGAGGACAAAGATATGAAGCGAATACACCTTCTGGCCCTGCCCATTGCCTTGTCGCTTGGGCTGCTGGTCGCCGCCTGCGACAACAACAGCCCGCCGCCTCCACCGCCGGCAGCCGAGACCCCGGCCGCCACCGCAGATGCGGACAAGGCCGCCGCCGAGCAGAAGGCAGCGGAAGAGAAAGCAGCCGCAGATAAGGCCGCTGCCGATAAGGCCGCTGCCGATAAGGCCGCCGCGGACAAGGCTGCGGCAGACAAGGTAGCAGCCGACAAAGCAGCGGCCGACAAGGCGGCAGCCGAGGCCAAGGCAGCCGAGGAAAAGAAGGCGGCCGAAGCAGCTGCTGCAAAGGCTGCTGAGGAGAAGAAGGCCGCTGAGGCCGCTGCTGCCGCCAAGGCTGCGGAAGAGAAAAAGGCAGCGGATGCCGCGGCGGCAGCCGCGAAGGCTGCCGAAGAAAAGAAGGCAGCCGACGCCGCCGCAGCAAAGGCTGCGGAAGAGAAAAAGGCGGCCGAGGCTGCAGCTGCCGCTAAAGCCGCTGAAGAGAAGAAAGCCGCTGACGCTGCAGCCGCTGCCAAGGCGGCGGAAGAGAAGAAGGCTGCCGAGGCTGCAGCTGCCGCCAAGGCCGCAGAAGAGAAGAAGGCCGCCGACGCTGCGGCTGCCGCGGCAAAGGCCGCAGAAGAAAAGAAGGCTGCTGATGCGGCCGCTGCCGCCAAGGCTGAGGCCGACAAGCAGGCGGCCGCCGCTTCGGCAACTGCCGAGACCGGCGCCGCGGCTCGGGGTGCGGCTGACGCCGCTGCTGCTGTGGCCGCCGCCGAAGCGGCACCGGCAGCCGGGGCTGCTCCGTCGGCTGAGGCTAAGGGCGCTACCGACGCTGCAGCCGCAGTTGCTGCGGCAGAAGAGCCGGTGGTGACCACGCCTGCGATGGGCGTGCTGCCCGCCTCGGGCCTCAAGCCCGACACCCGGCTCGCTGCCAACGCCAAGCGTGACCAGATCGGCTATCTCGGCGTCTGGGCGCCGGACTTTGCCGCCTGCGGCACGGTCGATCAGGCCGGCGGCACCGGCTATGTGGTGATCACCAAGATCAGCGTCCGGCAGGGCAGCGATATCCTGCTGGTCGATGCGGTGCCGGCCGTCGATGGCAAGGCCAGTCTCAAGTCGGGCGACAAGACCGTGGAGATTGTCCAGGCCGGGCCGGACGTGCTGAGCGTCAACGGCGCCTCGCTGGTCCGCTGCACGACGCCCTGATCTGAAGGAAAATGGGGGGCCGCGGCAATGCCGSGGCCTTTCCTATTGCGCAGCGCGTCCGGCGGTCGCGGCAAACAGCGCAATGGCTGCGGCGTTCGACACGTTTAGCGATTTGATCGGCCCCGGCATATCAAGCCGGACCATCTCGTCGCAAAGCTCACGCGTGCGCTGCCGCAACCCTTTGCCTTCGGCGCCAAGCACGATGGCGATCGGCGTATCATCGGTGCGCGGGCGAACCGGGGCAGGGGCTTCCGAATCGAAGCCGATCACCGTCAGGCCGCGTTCCTTGAGCTTCTCGATGGCATCGCCGAGGTTGCGCACCTCGATCATCGGCACCAGGTCCAACGCTCCGGAGGCGGCCTTGGCCATCACGCCGGTCTCGCGCGGCGAGTGCCGCGCCGTGGTGATCACCGCATCGGCGCCGAACGCGCAGGCGGTACGCAGGATCGCCCCGACATTGTGCGGGTCGGTCAACTGGTCGAGGATGACCACCAGCCGCGGGTTCGGCACGTCGTTGAGGCCGAAACGGCTGACCGCCTCCACCTCCAGCGCCACCCCCTGGTGAACGGCGTCCGCACCCAGCAGCCGGTCCAGTTCCTTGGGCGTCGTCTCGGTGAATCGCATCTCCACCGGACCGGTCTCCTTGAGGCGCATCAGCGCATTGGGAGTGACCAGCAGGTTGCGCCGTTCGCGCAGCGGATTGTCGAGAGCCGCCCGCACCGTATGCAGCCCATAAAGGTATACCGGGCCGGTATCTGGGTCGTAGCGCGGCTTAGGCGGGAATTTGTTGCGGCTCATGGGGATGCCCTAGCGGTTTTGATGCACAACGGCAAGGCGGCGAGGCTTGCGGCGCTATGGGCGGCAAAGGGGCGCATTGGGTGTTGACAGGCGTTCACCGCCCCGACATAAACCGCCCCGACGACGCGCCCGGGGACGGGCGCCGTTCGTTTCTCCGGCTCTGAATGGAGGGGTGGGAGAGTGGTTAAATCCGGCAGACTGTAAATCTGCTCGCTTAGCGTACACTGGTTCGAATCCAGTCCCCTCCACCAGCCGCCCCAGGGCGCCAGAGCCGAACTCCCAAGTCTCCTGCAGCCGGGGCGATAGACCCGCCCGCTACTCGTCCGCGTCCTGATCCTGCATCAGCACCGCGCTCGCCGGCGCCACCAGGGTCCAGGAAATCCGGGACGGAGTCTTGGTTATCGTCGCGCGTCCATTCAGCGCGATCGGCGCGATGCGCTTCAGCACGACCGTGCCGAAACCCTTGCCCTGCTGGACGTCGTCGACCACCGGCCGGTCGAACTTCTCATCCCAGGTCAACTCCAGCTCCGAGGTCGGTTGCCCGCCGATGGACCAGGAAATCTCGATCGAGCCGCCCTGGCCGGAAAGGACGCCATACTTCGCCGAGTTGGTGCCCAGTTCGTGGAACGCCATTCCGAGGTTCTGCACGGCGTTCGGAGCGACCGTGATCAGCGGGCCGGAGACCGAGACCAACTCCTCGTGTCCGAATGGTGCCAATTGCTCGCGAACCAGCTCGGCGAGGGTCGATCCGGTCCATTCCGATCGAACGAGCAGATCATGCGAGGCCGCGAGGCTGGCGATGCGGGTCCGGATCTTCGCCTGGAATTCGTCGATCGACACCGAACTGAGACCGGTCTCCCGGATCAGCGACAGGATGACCGCGTACTGGTTCTTCACCCGGTGGTTGATCTCCCTCAGCAGCACCCGGATGCGCCGTTCGCTCTCCTTGGCCTCGGTGATGTCGCGGGCAATCTTGGATGCGCCGATCACCTCGCCACGGGCGTTGCGGATCGGCGAAACCGTCAGCGAGACGTAGATCGTGCTTCCGTCCTTGCGCTGGCGGATCGTCTCGTAGCTCTCCACCCGCTCGTTGGCGCGGATGCGCCGGATGATGTCGGCCTCCTCGCTCCTCAGATGTTCGGGGATCAGCATGGTGATGGGCTGGCCGACGGCCTCCGCCGCCGTGTACCCGAACAGTCGCTCGGCGGCAGGGTTCCAGTCCGTGATGATGCTGTTGAGGTCCTTGGCGATGACCGCGTCGAACGAAGACTCGATGATCGCAGCCAGACGCGCCTCAGCGACCTGGCCGCTGTGCGCTGGATTGAGTACGTGATGTGTCATGAGCCCCCCGGACGACTCGCTTGAACGTCGCTCGGCACCGAAGGTTCCGGTCCCCTCGCCGTATTTTGCAGGCATCTCGCAGCGGCGCCGTAGGCTCCGCTAGCCGCACCAGTTCGGCGCTTCGGCTGTTTTTTCCCTCGCGAGTCCGGCGGCCACGAGTTCGGCGCCGATCGACTGCCCGTTCCGGGTGACAAGCCGTAACTGCGCCCCATCGACCTGTCCGTCGCCGCTGAGCTCGAACGAGCCCCTGTTCAGGAGGTCGCGGAGTTTGAGGGCTGCGAGCCAGGACAGGTTTGATGCGCCAGGGCACTCCGAGGCATAGCGCGCCGGCGCGGTGATATCGGCGAGCCTGACCATCTGTCCGCGCAGAAAGAAGCTGTCGCCCGACCACACGCAGGTGATGTGCGGCAGCGCCTCGCACAGCATGAAACCGGCGTCCTCGGCCAAGGTCGGGGAGGGGGCCGCCAGCAGCGGCAGGATCAGCAGGGCAATCGCAGCGCGCATACCCCACGCTGACTCCGAACGCGCCGGCACGCAATGCACTTTGCCGGGAACGGGCCGGACGACCTCTTGCCAGAATTGCACCCGAACCACTACAAGGCCGTCGTCGCCGCAGCGCGGGTGTAGCTCAATGGTAGAGCAGAAGCCTTCCAAGCTTATGACGAGGGTTCGATTCCCTTCACCCGCTCCAGCTTCCTGCCTCCCACCTAACCCACCGGCTTTCTCGCTTCCTCGACCACCCAGTCGCGGAAGGCCTTGATCTTGGGCACGTTCCGGCGCGCCTCGGGGTAGGCGAGCCAATAGCTCGTGCCTTCGTCGATAACGCGCTCGAAGGGCTGGACCAGGCGCCCTTCGGCGAGCTCGCGCTGGAAGTAGTCCGGGGTGAGCAGCGTGACGCCCTGGCCTGCCATCGCGGCGATGGCATCGAACGTCTGCATGTTCATCGAGGGCGTGTTCTGCTGCCTCAGCACATCGTGGGGCAGGCCGTAGGCATCGAGCCACCGGATCCACCAGGGATCATCGGCATCGAGCAGCGGCAGTTTGAGGATATCCGCCGGTTCCCGAATGCCGCCGACCGAGTCGGCCAGCGCCGGCGACAGCATCGGGGTGAAGCGCACGTCGATCAGCTTGACGGCGGTAAGGCCGGGCCACACCCCCCTGCCGGCGCGGACGACGACGTCTACTTCCTCCCGGGTGAAGTCCACCAGCCGGCCGGTGGTCTCGAGCCGCAGCGCAATCTCCGGATGGCGCAGCTGGAATATGCCCAGCCGCGGTGCCAGCCACTGCGCGGCGAAGGTATGCATGGTGTTGACGATCAGCGTGCCGTGCTCACGTTGCCCGAGATCGACAAACGCCTCGCGCAGGATGTCGAAGGCCCGGTTCACCTCTGGCGCAAGCCGCTGGCCGGCCTCAGTCAGCGCCACCTCGCGCGGCCGGCGCAGGAATAGCGGCGAGCCCACGCGTTCCTCCAGAAGCTTGATCTGGTAGCTCACCGCAGCCTGCGTCATGCCCAGTTCCTGGGCCGCGCGGGTGAAGCTCAGGTGCCGCGCCGCAGCTTCGAATACCCGGATCGCAGCAAGTGGGGGTAGGTGATCTGACATAAGGCCTCCTTATGTATGATACTCGACCTTTGGTTGGAAATCAAAGCGCTGGGAGCGCATCTATCCCTCACAGACATCAAAGTTGACGGTGATCGAAATGCTCTACCAAGCTCCCAAGACCCGCGCCGCCCGCCTTCTCAACTGGATGAAGCACGTCATCCTCCCGCGCCGCGCCCATCCCGTAGCGGACGTCCGCGAGCTCAGCTCATACCTGCGCGCCGATATTGGTGCTGCCGACACGGACTATCCGTTTCACCATCCCTAATGACCGGCTCCGCTTTCGTGACGGCCAATGAAAAAGGCCCGGCAGTGCCGGGCCTTCGATTCGTGCGGCGATCACCCCGATCAGCAGTCGAGCAGGTGACCCGAGCCCTTGGGAGCTGCAGTGCATTTCCACAGCAGCGGCAGCTTGACCGTATCCGCGGCGTCTTCGGTGGCCATGGCAACCGACTTCGGAGCGGCCTTCAGCATTTCGGCGCCCTTTTCCCAGCACTCTTTCTTCAGTGCGGGGAAGATCAGGCAGTTCATTTCGGGATCCGAGAGCACCGGCGCAGCGGTGGTGGGCAAGACCGGCACGGCGAAACCTGACGCGACGAGCGCGGCAACGAGTACGAGCTTCTTCATCGATTATCCCCTGGTTACCTCCTGGCGCGGCGCACCGCGCGGCACGCAGCGTAATCCGGCCGATCGATCGGGCGCAATCGGGTGCAAAGGTTGCCCCCTTGCCACTTGCGCCGCCCGGACCTTTTCAGTAGAGGGAGTGCCGCAGGTCTAGGGGTATAGCTCAGTTGGTAGAGCATCGGTCTCCAAAACCGAGGGTCGAGGGTTCAAGTCCTTCTGCCCCTGCCACCTGCCGAGGCGCTTAGCGCCACCCAATCCCACATTGTCCGATGAAGAGTTAGCCGCGCCTGTCCAGAGCGCGCGCCATCTGGACGTTGCCGTCCGAACAGGGTTCGCGTGGCCTGGCTTTTTGGGCAATTGAGCTCCGGACCGGAAGACAGCGGGCGCGACACGCAATCGAGTCAGCAGCCCGCTGCTTCCTCCGAAGAGCGGTGTGTATACGGCCCCGGACCAGTCCGCATTTAACAATGACATCCCGCCGGGCGAGACCATCCGAATTCCGTAGGTGAGTTCCCGTGGAGGGGGTACAGTGACTCGGCGCACATACGCGCCACCAGCGAAAGCGACCCCCCAATATGCCTGTCGATCATCCCGCCGCTGCGCCGGGAGTGGTTCGTCGCACTCGCGGTCGGACGCTGACGGTTGCGCTGAGCTTTCTTGTCACGCTGGGGGCGTTGTTCGCGCTGGCGCCATTGCTGCGGTTCAGCACGTTCCTCACTTGAGCATCGGGCTGACCAGCACGTTCGGAGCCACACGCCATGCTTGATATCCGCTTTGCCGGTCGTCCGCGCTTCGTCGTGGGCTTCGCACCGGCCGTGTTGCCCGACAATTCCGATGGACCGGTGCTGAGCGAGGCGATGGCCGGAGGCAGGTTCCCGTCGTTCGCGGCGTCTGGAATCAACTTGACCCACCACGTCCGCCGGCCGCCACGGCGTCCAGCTAGGTCGCGCGCGCATCTGAAGATCGTGAAATGAGTGATCCCGCGATCAGCGACATCGACGGCGCGCCTGTCCCGTTCGACTATGCGGAGCCGGCCGATCTCTATTTCCCGGTGCACCTGGGCCGCAAGGGCGGACTCGATTACCGGCGTTTTCCTACCGCGGCCTTAGCGTTGAGCTATGCGCTGGAGTCGCTGGTCGCCGCCAAGCTGGCCTCGGCAACGCTCGAGGTCAACGGCGAGCGCTATGACAGCGTGGCGATGCGCCGGCTCTATGCTGCCCCGGAGTTTCCGGCGTGATCTCCGCCGGTCGGCTGCGGCACGTCGATCCCATCGTCGAGATATTCATGCAGCTTGTTGCGCAGCGTGCGGATGCTGATGCCGAGGATGGCGGCCGCGTGGGTGCGGTTGCCCAAGGTGGCGTGGAGCGTACCGAGGATCAGCTCGCGCTCGACGTCGGCCGCTTGCAGGCCGACCAGTTGCCGCGCGGCAGTGGGATCCGGATGCAGGTCATAGCCGGTGTGCATCGCATCACCCTCCCGCTATCCCAGTTCGATCGGCAGCTGGAAGCCGAACTCCAGCATGCCGACAAAGACGATGAGCGCAGCTGTCGCGACCATGACGATCAACAGCAGATGCAAAAAGAGGTCGAGCCTGTGCCTTGCCGTGTTAGCCACGCGCCCCATATCCGATACCCCCAGAATCACGCCGCTAGTCCGTTCTCCATGCCTAGCGAAGGCAAGCTGACCAATGGCTGACAGCGTGCGGCGCCTGCTGAGAACCGCGGTCCGACATCAGGACGTCATTGGGGCTTGCAATAGCTGTGCCAAGCCATTAGATACCGCTTCCCAAGCCGCCCGGGGTGACTCGCGCGGTTCTTCGTTTTTGGCCTGACGGCCCGACGGAAAGTAGAGCTGATGGCTGCGTTGAACCCCCTGAAATTCTTGCAAGAGGTTCGCCAGGAAGTCGGCAAGGTCACTTGGCCCACACGGAACGAGACGCTGATTTCGACCGTGATGGTGCTGGTAATGGTCGTCGTCGCGAGCTTCTTCTTCCTTGCGGCCGACCAGATCATTTCCTGGCTCGTGCAGCTGATGCTGTCGATCCGCTGATCGGCAAACTGAACTTTTAGGAGCTTCGACGCGGCATGGCCAAGCGCTGGTATATCGTTCAGGCGTACTCGAACTTCGAGCGCAAAGTGGCGGAAGATATTCGCCAGAAGGTCGCGCAGAAGAAGCTTGAAGACCTGTTCGACGACGTGATCGTGCCGACCGAAAAGGTCGTCGAGATGCGTCGCGGCCGCAAGGTCGACGCCGAGCGGAAATTCTTCCCGGGCTACGTCCTGGTGAAGATGGACATGACCAACGAGGCATTCCATCTGATCAAGAACACGCCCAAGGTCACCGGCTTCCTCGGTTCGGGCGACAAGCCCATGCCGATCTCGGAGAAGGAAGCCATGGCCATTCTGCAGCAGGTGCAGGAAGGCGTCGAGCATCCGAAGCCGTCGGTCTCGTTCGAGGTCGGCGAGCAGGTGCGCGTTTCCGACGGCCCCTTCGCCAGCTTCAACGGCGTGGTCGAGGAAGTCGACGAGGAGCGTTCGCGCCTCAAGGTGGAAGTTTCGATCTTCGGGCGTCCGACGCCCGTCGAACTGGAGTACGGACAGGTCGAGAAGGTCTGATCCGTTACCTGTGACCTGATGGTCGCAGGAAAACCGTGGGAGGGCAGGGCGGTTGCCAACCGCTCGTACGTCCGGACCACGGCGTCTCACAGATCCGGTGACGCGGATCAACCGCCCGATCCTGGGCACATATGGAGATTGAACCATGGCAAAGAAAATCACTGGGTACCTGAAGCTTCAGGTCCCGGCCGGCTCGGCGACCCCGTCGCCCCCGATCGGCCCCGCGCTGGGTCAGCGCGGCCTCAACATCATGGAATTCTGCAAGGCCTTTAACGCGAAGACCGCCGAGCAGGAAAAGGGTGCCCCGACCCCGGTCGTGATCACCATCTACGCCGACAAGAGCTTCACTTTCGAGACCAAGCTCCCGCCGGTCACCTACCTGATCAAGAAGGCCGTGAACCTGAAGTCCGGCTCCAAGCTTCCGGGCAAGGAATCCGCTGGCACGATCACCCAGAAGCAGATCCGCGACATCGCGGAAAAGAAGATGGCTGATCTCAACGCCTACGACGTCGACCAGGCCGCGACCATGATCGCCGGCTCCGCCCGGTCCATGGGCATCCAGGTAGAGGGCTGATCATGACCAAGCTCGGTAAGCGTACTGACGCCGCCCGCGTGGGCATCGATCGCAAGAAGCTCTACGCCCTCAACGACGCCGTGAAGATGGTCAAGGAACGCGCCAAGGCGAAGTTCGACGAGACCGTCGAGATCGCGTTCAACCTGGGCGTCGACCCGCGCCACGCTGACCAGATGGTCCGCGGCGTGGTCAACCTGCCCAACGGCACCGGCAAGACCGTTCGCGTCGCCGTGTTCGCCAAGGACGCCAAGGCCGATGAGGCCCGCAAGGCTGGCGCCGACATCGTTGGCGCCGAAGACCTCGTCGAGATCGTCCAGTCGGGCAAGATCGAGTTCGATCGCGTGATCGCGACCCCGGACATGATGCCGCTGGTTGGCCGTCTCGGTAAGATCCTCGGGCCGCGCAACCTGATGCCAAACCCGAAGGTCGGGACCGTGACCCCCGACGTCGCCGGTGCGGTCAAGGCCGCCAAGGGTGGTGCCGTCGAGTTCCGCGTCGAGAAGGCAGGCATCCTGCACGCCGGCGTTGGCAAGGCCTCGTTCTCGGACGAAGCCCTGCTGCAGAACATCAAGGCGTTCGCCGATGCCGTCCAGAAGGCAAAGCCGGCTGGCGCCAAGGGCACCTACGTCAAGCGCGTCGCCGTGTCCTCGACCATGGGCCCCGGCGTCCACGTCGATCCCTCGTCGGTCAACGCTTAAGACCGTCGCGCGAGAATTCCTGGCGGCAGCAATGCCGCCGGGATGCCGATCTTCGGATCGGTAAAGTCCTGTCCGAGACTGCGGGTGCGTCCTCGAGGCGCCTAATCCCAACCCAGCGACGCGCTAGCGCGCGATCAAAGGAAAAGGGGCCCGCATAGATGGGGTGAAGACCGGAATTCGTTCCGGTTCGAACCAGGCCAGTTGCCGCCAAGGGGCATTTCGCCCTCCGACGGTCAGCCGGTTGACAGGCATCAACCGCTGCACTCCCGACGGAGGGCAGCAATTGGCAGAAGTTCACGACTATTCGTGAGCTAAATGTGGAGACTAGCAGTGGAAAGAGCGGAAAAGGCTGAGCTCATCACCTCGCTCCAGGCGTCGTTCGCGACGGCCGGGTCGATCGTGGTTGCTCAGAACGCCGGCTTGACCGTTGCCGACCTGGAGAATCTGCGCAGGCAGATGAAGCAGGCCGGGGGGACGATCAAGGTCGCCAAGAACCGCCTCGCCAAGCTTGCTCTGAAGGAAACCGACAACGCCGATATGTCGGCCCTGTTCACAGGTCCGACCGTCGTCGCCTTCGCCAAGGATCCCATGACCGCGCCGAAAGTCGCGGCCGCTTTCGCCGACAAGAACCAGAAGTTCGTGGTTCTCGGTGGCGCAATGGGGAAGACCGGGCTCGACGCCGCAAACGTCAAGGCGCTCGCCACCATGCCGTCGCTGGACCAGCTTCGCGCCACGCTCGCAGGGATGCTCAAGCAGCCCGGCACGCGTATCGCGTCGGTCCTCCAGGCCCCTGGCGGTGCGGTTGCACGGGTCATCTCGGCACACGCCGAGAAGAGCAATGCAGCATAGGCAAACTACCCACGTGGGGCCGTTCCGGCCCTCCACGGTTCGAACTGAAACATCAAAGAGAGTGAACTCAAATGGCTGATCTCGCCAAACTCGTAGACGACCTGTCTGCCCTCACCGTTCTGGAAGCTTCCGAGCTTTCGAAGCTTCTCGAAGAGAAGTGGGGCGTTTCGGCTGCCGCTCCGGTCGCCGTCGCTGCGGCTGCCGGCGCTGCTGCCCCGGCCGCTGCCGCTGAAGAGAAGACTGAATTCGACGTGATCCTCGCCTCGTTCGGCGAGAACAAGATCAACGTCATCAAGGAAGTCCGCGCCATCACCGGTCTGGGCCTCGGCGAAGCCAAGGCACTGGTCGAAGCGGCTCCGAAGGCCGTCAAGGAAGGCGCCAACAAGACCGAAGCCGAAGACATCAAGAAGAAGCTGGAAGCGGCCGGCGCCAAGGTCGAGCTTAAGTAAGCTCCCCGACCCGATCTCGAGGCAGCGCCGGCGGCGCTGCCTCATTACCGTCTCAGTGTTGACTATAGGGACGGGCGCCACCCGGCGATTGAATGGTCGGGCAGGGCGCGCATAGCGGGATCAACCCGCCCGAATTTTGAGTTGCGCAAACTGAGGGCCTCCCTCCCATCGAGGCCTGGACGAAACAAGCAAGGCTGATGTCCTGATGCCCGACGGCTGATAGTCGGGCCTTTGGACATCTGCCTCCGAGACATCGAGAAAAACAGGAGCTGGTATGGCTACCACGTTCAACGGCCGCCGCAAGGTACGCAAGTCTTTCGGCAGCATTCGCGAAGTCACGGAGATGCCCAATCTGATCGAGGTCCAGAAGGCCTCCTATGATCAGTTCCTCCTCGTGGACGAGCCCAAGGGCGGGCGTCCCGATGAGGGGCTTCAATCCGTTTTCCGGTCGGTTTTCCCGATCACTGACTTTTCCAACACCGCTTCTCTCGAATTCGTGAAGTACGAGTTCGAGCAGCCGAAGTATGACGTCGACGAGTGCCGTCAGCGCGACATGACGTTCGCAGCGCCGCTCAAGGTCACGCTTCGCCTGATCGTGTTCGAAGTGGACGAGGAAACCGGCGCCCGGTCCGTCAAGGACATCAAGGAGCAGGACGTCTACATGGGCGACATGCCGTTCATGACCATGAACGGTACTTTCATCGTCAATGGTACCGAGCGCGTCATCGTCTCGCAGATGCACCGTTCGCCTGGCGTGTTCTTCGACCACGACAAGGGCAAGACCCACTCGTCGGGCAAGCTGCTGTTCGCCGCCCGCATCATCCCGTACCGCGGCTCGTGGCTCGATATCGAGTTCGACGCCAAGGACATCGTGTTCGCCCGTATCGACCGTCGTCGCAAGATTCCGGTGACCTCGCTGCTCAAGGCGCTCGGCATGGATGCCGAGGAGATCCTGTCGACCTATTACGACACCATCTCGTTCGAGCAGACCAAAACCGGCTGGCAGAAGCCGTTCGACGCCGAGAAGATGAAGAACGCCAAGCCGACGTTCGACCTGATCGACGCCAAGACCGGCGACGTCGTCCACGAAGGCGGCAAGAAACTCTCCCCGCGGCAGGCCAAGAAGCTTGCTGAGGGCGGCCTGACGCACCTCGCAGTGGTGGAAGAGGACCTCTACGGTCAGTTCATCGCCGAGGACCTGGTCAACCTCAAGACCGGTGAGATCTTCGCCGAAGCCGGCGACGAGATCGACGAGAAGCTGCTGACCAAGCTCAAGGACGCCGGGTTCGACGCCCTGCCGATCCTCGACATCGACCACGTCACCGTGGGCGCCTACCTCCGCAACACGCTCGCCGTCGACAAGAACGAGTCCCGCGAGGACGCGCTGTTCGACATCTACCGCGTGATGCGTCCGGGCGAGCCCCCGACCGTCGAAACCGCCGAAGCCATGTTCAAGTCGCTGTTCTTCGACAGCGAGCGCTATGACCTGTCTGCGGTCGGCCGCGTCAAGATGAACATGCGCCTCGACATCGAAGCCGAGGACACCGTCCGCATCCTGCGCAAGGAAGACATCGTCGAGGTGGTTCGCACCCTCGTCGACCTGCGCGATGGCCGCGGCGAGATCGACGACATCGACAACCTCGGCAACCGCCGGGTGCGTTCGGTCGGCGAACTCATGGAGAACCATTACCGGCTCGGTCTGCTCCGCATGGAGCGGGCGATCAAGGAGCGCATGTCGTCGGTCGAGATCGACACCGTCATGCCGCAGGACCTGATCAACGCCAAGCCGGCTGCTGCTGCCGTGCGCGAGTTCTTCGGCTCGAGCCAGCTCTCGCAGTTCATGGACCAGACCAACCCGCTGTCCGAGATCACGCACAAGCGTCGTCTCTCGGCGCTTGGGCCTGGCGGTCTGACCCGCGAGCGTGCCGGCTTCGAAGTGCGCGACGTGCACCCGACCCACTATGGCCGTATCTGCCCGATCGAGACGCCGGAAGGCCCGAACATCGGTCTGATCAACAGCTTGGCGACGTTTGCTCGCGTGAACAAGTATGGCTTCATCGAGACGCCCTACCGCAAGATCGTCAACGGCAAGGTCACCGACGACGTCGTCTATCTGTCGGCAATGGAAGAGGCCAAGCACTACGTAGCCCAGGCCAACGCCCAGCTGACCGACAAGCGTGAGTTCGCCAACGACCTGATCGTGGCGCGCCACGCCGGCGACAACGGCCTGACGCCGAAAGAGACCATCGACCTGATGGACGTGTCCCCGAAGCAGATCGTTTCGGTGGCCGCGGCGCTGATCCCGTTC
This sequence comes from Devosia sp. P1_H9, assembly GCF_056405135.1. Lineage (NCBI taxonomy): Bacteria > Pseudomonadati > Pseudomonadota > Alphaproteobacteria > Hyphomicrobiales > Devosiaceae > Devosia > Devosia sp. P1_H9. The sequence continues at coordinate 136,089 of NZ_JBFUCQ010000002.1, read as the reverse complement.
CTCGAGAACGACGACGCCAACCGCGCGCTCATGGGCTCGAACATGCAGCGTCAGGCTGTGCCGCTGCTGCGCGCCGAGGCCCCGTTCGTGGGCACCGGCATGGAGCCGGTCGTCGCCCGTGACTCGGGCGCCGCGATCGTTGCCAAGCGCAAGGGCATCGTCGACCAGGTGGATGCGACCCGTATCGTTATCCGCGCCACCGAAGAGACCGATGCCTCGAAGTCCGGCGTCGACATCTACAACCTGATGAAGTTCCAGCGTTCGAACCAGTCGACCTGCATCAACCAGCGTCCGCTGGTGGTGGTGGGCGACCACGTCGAAGCCGGCGACATCGTTGCGGATGGTCCGTCGACCGAACTGGGCGATCTGGCTCTCGGCCGCAACGTGCTCGTCGCGTTCATGCCGTGGAATGGCTACAACTTCGAAGACTCGATCCTGCTCAGCGAAAAGATCGCCATGCAGGACGTGTTCACCTCGATCCACATCGAGGAATACGAAGTGATGGCCCGCGACACCAAGCTTGGTCCCGAGGAAATCACCCGCGACATTCCGAACGTTTCGGAAGAAGCGCTGAAGAACCTCGACGAAGCCGGTATCGTGCACATCGGTGCGGAAGTCGCTGCTGGCGACATCCTCGTCGGCAAGATCACGCCGAAGGGCGAAAGCCCGATGACGCCGGAAGAAAAGCTCCTCCGCGCCATCTTCGGCGAGAAGGCTTCGGACGTTCGTGACACCTCGCTCCGGGTTCCTCCGGGCGATGCCGGCACCGTGGTTGAAGTTCGTGTCTTCAACCGCCACGGCATCGACAAGGACGAGCGTGCCATGGCCATCGAGCGCGAGGAAATCGAGCGCCTGGCCAAGGACCGTGACGACGAGCAGTCGATCCTCGACCGCAACGTCTATGCGCGCCTGAAGGAAATGCTGTTCGGCAAGACCGCGACCGCTGGCCCGAAGGGCTATGTCAACGGCACCAAGCTGAACGACGCGACCTTCGACGCCCAGCCGCGGTCCAAGTGGTGGCAGTTCGCCCTCGACGACGACAAGGTCATGGCCGAGATGGAGGCCCTCCACGCTCAGTACGAGGAGAGCCGCAAGCTGCTCGAGCAGCGCTTCATCGACAAGGTGGACAAGCTGCAGCGCGGTGACGAACTTCCGCCGGGCGTGATGAAGATGGTCAAGGTCTTCGTCGCTACCAAGCGCAAGATCCAGCCGGGCGACAAGATGGCCGGCCGTCATGGCAACAAGGGCGTGGTTTCGCGTATCACCCCGATCGAAGACATGCCGTACCTGGAAGACGGTACGCACGTCGACATCGTGCTGAACCCGCTCGGCGTGCCGTCGCGCATGAACGTTGGTCAGATCCTCGAGACGCATCTTGGCTGGGCCTGCCGTGGCCTCGGCAAGAAGATCGACGAGATCATGAAGACCTACCAGCAGAAGGGCGACATGACGCCGCTCAAGAAGGAGATCAGCGCCCTTTACGAAGGCGATGAGTACGTCTCCCAGCTTGACGACGACAGCATCCTCCGCCTCGGCGAGCATCTCTCCAAGGGCGTTCCGATTGCCACTCCGGTGTTCGACGGCGCCAAGGAAAGCGACATCGTCGAGCTGCTGGAGCGCGCCGGGCTCAACTCGACCGGTCAGTCCAACGTCTTTGACGGCCGGACCGGCGAGCAGTTCGACCGCAAGGTGACCGTGGGCTACATCTACATGCTGAAGCTCCACCACCTCGTGGACGACAAGATCCACGCGCGTTCGATCGGCCCGTACTCGCTCGTTACCCAGCAGCCGCTGGGCGGCAAGGCGCAGTTCGGCGGCCAGCGTTTCGGCGAGATGGAGGTGTGGGCACTCGAAGCCTATGGCGCCGCCTACACGCTGCAGGAAATGCTGACCATCAAGTCGGACGACGTTGCCGGTCGTACCAAGGTCTACGAGGCGATCGTCAGAGGCGACGACACCTTCGAGGCGGGCATCCCCGAGAGCTTCAACGTTCTCGTCAAGGAAATCCGCTCTCTCGGCCTCAATGTCGAACTGGATACGCTCGACGGTACCGAACTGCCCGCGGGCAGCCAGGCCGCCGACCAGATCGCACCTCCTCAGAACGCGGCGGAATAAGGCTGCCGAGTTCAACCCCCATTCACTTCGGACGCTTCCTGGCCCAGCCCGCCGGGAAGCTCCGATAAGAGGAGTCTACCGATGAACACTCATCACCACGTCATGGACCCGTTCAACCCCCAGGTTCCGGTCCAGATGTTCGACCAGATGAAGATCTCGATCGCCAGCCCTGAGAAGATTCTCAGCTGGTCGTACGGCGAGATCAAGAAGCCCGAGACCATCAACTACCGTACGTTCAAGCCCGAGCGCGACGGCCTGTTCTGCGCGCGCATCTTCGGGCCCGTGAAGGACTACGAGTGCCTGTGCGGCAAGTACAAGCGCATGAAGTTCAAGGGCGTCATCTGCGAGAAGTGCGGTGTCGAAGTCACCCTGAGCCGCGTCCGTCGCGAGCGCATGGGCCACATCGAGCTCGCCGCCCCGGTTGCGCACATCTGGTTCCTGAAGTCGCTGCCGTCGCGTATCGCGCTGCTGCTCGACATGACGCTGAAGGACATCGAGCGCATCCTGTACTTCGAGCAGTACGTCGTGCTGGACCCCGGCCTGACCCCGTTCGGCGAGAACGAGCTGGTCACCGAGGAGCAGTATCTCGACGCCCAGGACCAGTACGGTGCCGACAGCTTCACCGCCAAGATCGGCGCCGAGGCCATCCGTGACCTGCTGCTCTCGCTCGACCTCGAGAAGATCGCCGCGGACCTCCGCGTCGAGATCGCCGAGTCGACCACCGAGCTGAAGCCGAAGAAGCTGGCCAAGCGCCTGAAGATCGTCGAGCAGTTCATCGTCTCGGGCAACAAGCCCGAGTGGATGATCATGACCGTCATTCCGGTCATTCCGCCCGAGCTCCGTCCGCTCGTCCCGCTGGACGGCGGCCGCTTCGCCACGTCCGATCTGAACGACCTCTACCGTCGTGTGATCAACCGTAACAACCGCCTGAAGCGCCTGATCGAGCTTCGTGCGCCGGACATCATCATCCGCAACGAGAAGCGCATGCTTCAGGAAGCGGTCGATGCACTGTTCGACAACGGCCGCCGTGGCCGCACCATCACCGGCGCGAACAAGCGTCCGCTGAAGTCGCTGTCCGATATGCTCAAGGGCAAGCAGGGCCGGTTCCGTCAGAACCTGCTCGGCAAGCGCGTGGACTATTCCGGCCGTTCGGTGATCACCGTGGGTCCGGAGCTCAAGCTCCACCAGTGCGGCCTGCCCAAGAAGATGGCGCTCGAGCTGTTCAAGCCCTTCATCTACTCGCGCCTTGAGGCCAAGGGCCTCTCGTCGACGGTGAAGCAGGCCAAGAAGCTGGTCGAGAAGGAGAAGCCCGAGGTCTGGGATATCCTCGACGAAGTGATCCGCGAGCATCCGGTTCTGCTGAACCGCGCGCCCACGCTTCACCGTCTGGGCATCCAGGCGTTCGAGCCGCACCTGATCGAAGGCAAGGCCATCCAACTGCACCCGCTCGTCTGCGCGGCGTTCAACGCCGACTTCGACGGCGACCAGATGGCCGTCCACGTGCCGCTCTCGCTCGAGGCTCAGCTTGAAGCCCGCGTGCTGATGATGTCGACCAACAACATCCTGCACCCGGCCAACGGCCAGCCGATCATCGTGCCGAGCCAGGACATCGTGCTTGGTCTCTACCACCTCAGCCTGATGAACGAGGGCGAGCCCGGCCAGGGCATGGCCTTCTCGGACATGGGCGAGCTGGAGCACGCTCTGGCATCGGGCGTCGTGACCATGCACACCAAGATCAAGGGGCGTGTCGACGTCTATGATCTGGAAGGCAACCGCACGACCGAGATCGTCGAGACGACTCCGGGCCGCATGTTGCTTGGCAAGCTGCTTCCGAAGCATCCGGCGGTGCCGTATGCGACGGCCAACCAGCTGATGACCAAGAAGATGATCTCCAAGATGATCGACACCGTGTATCGCGGTTGCGGCCAGAAGGAGACGGTCATTTTCTGCGACCGCATCATGGACATGGGCTTCAAGCACGCCGCCCGTGCCGGCATTTCGTTCGGCAAGGACGACATGGTTATCCCGGCGTCCAAGTACACCATCGTCGAGCAGACCCGTAAGCAGGTCGAAGAGTTCGAGCAGCAGTACAACGACGGCCTGATCACTCAGGGCGAGAAGTACAACAAGGTGGTCGACGCCTGGGCCAAGTGCGGTGACAAGGTCGCCGAGGAAATGATGAAGGGCATCGCTGCCGTTCAGTTCGACAAGGAGACGGGTCGTCAGAAGCCGATCAACTCGGTTTACATGATGAGCCACTCCGGCGCCCGTGGTTCGCCGGCGCAGATGAAGCAGCTTGCCGGTATGCGCGGCCTGATGGCGCGTCCGGACGGCTCGATCATCGAGACCCCGATCACGGCCAACTTCAAGGAAGGTCTGAACGTTCTCGAGTACTTCAACTCGACCCACGGTGCTCGTAAGGGCCTCGCGGACACCGCGCTGAAGACTGCGAACTCGGGTTACCTGACCCGTCGTCTCGTCGACGTGGCGCAGGACTCGATCATCACCGAGCTCGATTGCGGCACCGAACGCGGCCTCACCATGGAGCCGATCGTCGATGCCGGCCAGGTCGTGGCCTCGCTGGGTCAGCGCATTCTCGGCCGTACCACGGCTGACGATGTGGTGAACCCGGAGAACGGCGACGTCATCGTTCCCAAGGGCACGCTGCTCACCGAAAAGGACGTGGAGCTCATCGAGAGCTACAAGGTCCAGTCGATGCGCATCCGCTCGCCGCTGACCTGCGATCTCCGCCAGGGCTGCTGCGCCGCGTGCTACGGTCGCGATCTCGCTCGCGGTACTCCGGTCAACATCGGCGAAGCGGTTGGCGTTATCGCCGCCCAGTCGATCGGCGAGCCGGGCACCCAGCTCACCATGCGTACGTTCCACATCGGTGGTACCGCGCAGGTGGTTGACTCGTCCTACCTCGAGGCTGGTGCCGAGGGTAAGATCGAGATCCGCAACCGCAACGTCGCCAAGGTGGCGGGCGGTCAGCTGATTGCCATGGGCCGTAACGTGACCATCGCCATCCTCGACCCCGAGGGCAAGGACCGGGCCACGCACCGCGTGACTTATGGTGCCAAGCTCCGCGTGGATGATGGTGCCGAGGTCAAGCGCGGCCAGCGTATCGCCGAATGGGATCCGTACACCCGTCCGGTGCTGGCTGAAGTCGACGGCGAAGTCGGCTTCGAGGATCTGGTCGATGGTGCATCGGTGACTGAAAACACCGACGAGACCACCGGCTTCACCAAGCGCGTTGTGGCTGACTGGCGCACCAGCCAGCGCAGCGACAGCCTGAAGCCGGCCATCACGATCAAGCGCGGCGACGCAGTCGTCAAACTCGATCGCGGCGGCGAAGCTCGGTACCTGCTCTCCGTCGACGCGGTCATCGCGGTCGAGCCGGGCGAGAAGGTGTCGCCGGGTGACGTCCTGGCCCGTATCCCGCTGGAAAGCGCCAAGACCAAGGACATCACCGGCGGTCTGCCGCGTGTGGCCGAGCTGTTCGAGGCCCGTCGTCCCAAGGATCACGCGATCATCGCGGAGATCACCGGCACGATCAAATTCGGTCGCGACTACAAGAACAAGCGCCGGATCATCATCGAGTCGTCTCAAGAGGGCGGCGAGCCCGTCGAGTACCTGATCCCGAAGGGCAAGCCGTTCCACCTGCAGGAAGGCGACACCATCGAGAAGGGTGAATACATCCTCGACGGTAACCCGGCACCGCACGACATCCTGGCAATCAAGGGCGTGGAGGAGCTTGCTCGCTACCTCGTCAACGAGATCCAGGAGGTCTACCGGCTCCAGGGCGTGCTGATCAACGACAAGCACATCGAGGTGATCGTTCGCCAGATGCTGCAGAAGGTCGAGATCGTGAACCCGGGTGACTCGGGCATGCTCAAGGACGAGCAGCTCGACAAGCTGGACTTCGACGAGCTCAACGACCAGCTGGTCGCCGACGGCAAGAAGCCGGCCACGGCCAACCCGGTGCTGCTCGGCATCACCAAGGCGTCGCTGCAGACCCGCTCGTTCGTGTCGGCCGCGTCCTTCCAGGAAACCACCCGCGTCCTCACCGAGGCGGCGGTTTCCGGCAAGGCCGACCTGCTCGAAGGCCTGAAGGAAAACGTCATCGTCGGCCGCCTGATCCCGGCCGGTACCGGCGCCGGCATCACCAAGGCCAAGGCGATCGCGACCCGTCGCGACGACATGATCCTGGACGAGCGCCGCCGCCAGGCCGAGACCGCCGCCATCCCGGCGCCGACTCCGGCGCCGACTCCGGCCCCGACCCCGGCAGAGCCGGCCGAGTAATCGGCAGTCGCATCGCAGAACTTCGAAAGGGCCCTCCGGGGCCCTTTCTCTTTGGGATCAGCAAGAAGCTGGCGACAACCGCAGCCCCGACGTGGACAAACTGTGATCTCTCCGTGACATGCTGCGCCCGTCGTCGCTCGCCCCCGATTCATCCACAAAGCAGCGGCGAACGACTTGAGCATCATGGAGGCACAATGCGCATTCCGCCGCTTGCCATCGCCGGGGCCGTTATCGTCGCCCTGGCCATCATACTGTTCGGCTCCTGGTATCAGATCGACCAGGGTGAGGAAGGGGTTGTGTTGCGCAACGGGGCGGTGACCGGCACTGTCGGACCGGGCCTGCACTTCAAGTTGCCGATCGTCGACGACGTGAAGGAGATCTCGCTCCAGTCCCACACCAAGACCTTCGAGTCGATGGAGTCCTACAGCCGCGATCAGCAGCCGGCCCAGATCCGCCTGTCGGTGAGCTACCACGTCATTCCCGGCAGCGGCGCCGAGGTCTATGCCGAGTATGGCGGGGTCGAAAACATGATCGCCCGACTGGTTGAGCCACGCGTGCCGGCACTGTTCAAGAACGTCTTCGGCCAATACGACGCCCTCGGTGTTATCCAGCAGCGCGCCAAGCTCAACCTCGATGCACTGTCCGCCCTGCAGGCCGGCATCGGCGAACCGATCATCGTCGAGAGCGTCCAGGTCGAGGACATCAAGTTCTCAGCGGCCTACGAAAACTCCATCGAGCAGAAGCAACTCGCCACCGTCGAGGTGCAGAAGCGGCAGCAGGAGCTGGCCCAGCAGGAAGTGCAAGCCAAGATCACCGTCACCCAGGCGCAGGCAGAAGCGGACTCGGTCGTTGCGACGGCCACCGCCAATGCCCAGGCGGTGCGTCTCGCCGCCGAAGCCGAGGCCTACTCGATCGAGCTCAAGGGCCGCGCCGAGGCAACGGCGATCGATCAGCGGGGGCAGGCGTTGAAGGACAACCCGGGCGTCGTGGCCTTGGTGCAGGCGGAGAAGTGGGACGGTGTGCTGCCGTCCGTGATGCCGCCGGGCGGCACTGTGCCTTTCCTCAATCTGACGCCCACCACGCCGGTGCCCTAAGCGGCGGAGCAGCGGAAGGTGCGTTGAGGGGGCCGTCGCCGCCCCTTCTTTTTGCCTAGTCGCAGTGTCATGGAAGCGTCACGCGGCGCACTCTAGAAGGCACCGGGCAAGCTGGAGGATGAGATGAGCGCCGATCTGTGGGGCCGGGTGGATGACTACATCGTCGACAAGCTGGTCGATGAGAGTGCGGCGCTCGCCGACGCGCTGAAAGCCAACGCCGCTGGCGGCCTGCGCCCCATCGACGTGTCCGCTGCCCAGGGCAAGTTCCTGCATCTGCTGGTCCGCATGAGCGGGGCCAGACGCGTGCTCGAAGTCGGCACGCTCGGGGGCTACTCGACGATATGGATGGCCAAGGCGCTACCGGCAGGTGGCTCAATCGTCACGCTGGAGTACGAGCCGCACCATGCCGAGGTGGCGCGCCGGAACGTCGAGCGGGCAGGGTACTCCGATCGGATCGAGGTGCGCGTCGGCGCCGCAGCGGAGACGCTGCCGGTGCTGGCGGCCGAGAAGCCCGAACCGTTCGACTTCGTCTTTATCGACGCCGACAAGCCGAACAACACCACCTACCTCGACTGGGCCATCAAGCTCGGGCGGCCGGGTACTGTGATCGTACTCGACAACGTGGTGCGGGATGGCCAGGTGGCGAATGCGGAGAGCAGGGATCCGAACGTCCTCGGCAGCCGTGGCGCCTTTGAGCTGATCGCGGCAAACCCGAGGCTCTCAGCCACAGCGCTGCAGACGGTCGGCGCCAAGGGCTATGACGGTTTTGCGATGATGATCCTCGACTAGGGATCACTGGGCCGGCTTGTAGCCGACATAGGCGGTGTACTGCTCCAGCAGCACCGACCATACCCCGAACGCCGCGTCGAGGTTCTCGCGCGTGACGCCATACTCGAGGTTCACGTCGTACTCGATCGCCGCGTCGAGGTCCGCGTCGAGATAGGCGTTGCCGAAGCGCTTGTCGCGGTTCCAGGCGTTCAGCGCATCCATTGTCGGCTTGATATCGGCGAACCCGGCATAGAAGTTGATGTCCTCGCAGGCCTTGTCGGCCGCGCAGTTCATGAAGAACACGTAGTAGGGCACGCCCTTGATGTTGCCGGCAATGCGCGGGTTGCTGTCGCCCTGGGACTCAAGCGTCGCCGAGCCATAGCCGCGCGCGATCGTGACGATTTCGTCGACCTTGCTGCCATCGACCACGGTCTGCGCAAGGGTGGGACCAGCAGAGAGAGCGCCAAGCAGCAGGCCAGCCCACAGACGTCCCAGCTTCATCGGATGCTCCCTCATCGTCCCGGTATTGGCCCGACTGATACACCTTTGTCAGAGGCGGGCCAATGCGGGGCAGGGGGATCCCTGAAAGTAGAGGAAAACCGCACGTCCGATCTGGTGCCAGCCATGCGTGCGCGGCAAGTTAGCTCTGCCCTCCGACCCCGTTCTCCTGGTGAACGGAAATTCCCCGGATTTCCGGCGGCGTGAGCATGATGTTCCGCTGAAAGAATCCTTGACGGGGGGACTCACTGCTCATATAGAGGCGCAACCTTAGCGGTCGGTCGTGAAGTTCACGCGGGTATCTGCCACCTTGTGCGGGCATCCAGGAACTTCAAACACATCGCCAAAGGCAAGAGACGACGACAAATCTTCGTGCGCATGAACGCCTGGTCAACAGCCGGGTGGTCCGCTGCAATAAGAGGCGCTGCTGCTCCGTTTTGGAGTGGATTTGGCGCCCCTTTGGTTTGCCATCGTCTTTCGCAACGAACTTCGGACCGATGGAAAGAGCGCAATGCCGACCATTAATCAGTTGATCCGCAAGCCTCGGGTATCCAAGCCCAAGCGGAACAAAGTACCGGCGATGGAAGCAAACCCGCAGAAGCGCGGCGTGTGCTCTCGCGTTTATACGACGACCCCGAAGAAGCCGAACTCGGCTCTCCGCAAGGTGGCGAAGGTCCGTCTGACCACTTCGCGTGAAGTCATTTCCTACATCCCCGGCGAGGGTCACAACCTGCAGGAACACTCCGTGGTGCTGATCCGCGGCGGTCGTGTTCGCGATCTGCCGGGTGTTCGCTATCACGTGCTGCGCGGCGTCCTCGACACCCAGTCGGTGAAGGATCGCAGGCAGCGCCGTTCGAAGTACGGCGCGAAGCGGCCGAAGTAAGGAGCATTTAGATGTCCCGTCGTCACTCCGCTGAAAAGCGCGTCGTCAATCCCGATCCGAAGTTCGGCGATCTCGTCGTCTCCAAGTTCATGAACTCGCTCATGAAGGACGGCAAGAAGTCGGCCGCCGAAGGCATCGTCTACGGCGCCTTCGATATCGTTCAGACCAAGCTGAAGCAGGATCCGATCGGCGTGTTCCACACCGCCCTCGACAACATCCGCCCGGCCGTCGAAGTCCGTTCGCGCCGCGTTGGTGGTGCGACCTATCAGGTCCCGGTCGAAGTCCGCACCGATCGTCAGCAGGCGCTGGCCATCCGCTGGCTCATCGAGTCTGCCCGCAAGCGTGGCGAGCACACCATGAAGGAACGCCTGTCGGGCGAGCTCATGGATGCCGTCAACGGTCGCGGCCAGGCCGTCAAGAAACGCGAAGACACGCACCGTATGGCTGACGCCAACCGTGCCTTCTCGCACTACCGCTGGTAACGGAAGGCTCGCTCAAGATGGCCCGCGAATACCCGATCAATCACTACCGTAACTTCGGCATCATGGCTCACATTGATGCTGGCAAGACGACCACGACCGAGCGTGTTCTCTACTACACCGGCAAGTCCCACAAGATCGGCGAAGTCCACGACGGCGCCGCGACCATGGACTGGATGGAGCAGGAGCAGGAGCGCGGCATCACCATCACGTCCGCCGCGACCACCACGTTCTGGAAGGGCCGTGACGGCACCCAGTACCGCTTCAATATCATCGACACGCCCGGCCACGTGGACTTCACCATCGAAGTCGAGCGCTCGCTCCGCGTGCTCGACGGTGCCATCGCGCTGCTCGACGGCAATCAGGGCGTCGAGCCGCAGACGGAAACCGTCTGGCGCCAGGCCGACAAGTACAACGTTCCGCGCCTGATCTTCGTCAACAAGATGGACAAGATCGGTGCCGATTTCTACTTCTGCCTCGATACGCTCGATAAGCGCCTCGGCATCAAGCCGGTTGTGATGCAGCTGCCGATCGGCGCCGAGAGCGATTTCCGCGGCGTCGTCGACCTGATCGAGATGAACGCGCTCGTCTGGCGCAACGAAGAGCTGGGCGCCCAGTGGGACGTCGTCGAGATCCCCGAGGACCTCAAGGCCAAGGCCGCTGAGTACCGCGAGAAGATGATCGAGACCGCCGTCGAGATGGACGATGCGGCCACCGAGGCTTACCTCAACGGCGAAATGCCTGATAACGACACGCTGCGCCGGCTGATCCGCAAGGGCACCTGCGAAGTGAAGCTGTATCCGGTGTTCTGTGGCTCGGCCTTCAAGAACAAGGGCGTGCAGCCGCTGCTGGATGGCGTTATCGACTTCCTGCCGGCTCCGACCGACATTCCTGCGATCCAGGGCATCGACGTCAAGACCGACAAGCCGATCGAGCGTCACGCGACCGACAACGAGCCGCTGTCGATGCTGGCCTTCAAGATCGCCAACGACCCGCACATGGGCTCGCTGACCTTCTGCCGCATCTACTCGGGTCACCTCGAGGCCGGTGCGATGCTCGAGAACACGGTCAAGGAAAAGAAGGAACGCGTCGGTCGCATGTTCCAGATGCACGCGAACTCTCGCGAGCAGATCAACGAAGCCTACGCTGGTGACATCGTCGCTATCGTTGGCCTCAAGGACACGACCACGGGCGACACGCTCTCGGATCCCAACAACAAGGTGATCCTCGAGCGCATGGAGTTCCCGGAGCCGGTCATCGACATCGCCGTGGAGCCCAAGTCCAAGGCCGACCAGGAGAAGATGGGCCTCGCCCTCGCTCGCCTGGCTGCCGAAGACCCGTCGTTCCGCGTCAAGACCGACGAAGAATCCGGCCAGACCATCATCTCGGGCATGGGCGAACTGCACCTCGACATTCTCGTCGATCGCATGCGCCGCGAGTTCAAGGTCGAGGCCAATATCGGTGCGCCGCAGGTGGCTTACCGTGAAGCGATCACCCGCAAGGTTGAGCACGACTACACGCACAAGAAGCAGTCTGGTGGTTCGGGCCAGTTCGCCCGCATCAAGTTCACGATCGAGCCGAATGAAGCCGGCAAGGGCTTCGAGTTCGTGTCCGCGATCGTGGGCGGCAACGTCCCCAAGGAATACGTCCCGGGCGTGCAGAAGGGTGTTTCGTCGGTCATGGGCTCCGGCCCGGTGATCGGCTTCCCGATCGTCGACGTGAAGTTCACGCTGACGGACGGTGCCTACCACGACGTCGACTCCTCGGTTCTCGCCTTCGAAATCGCTGGCCGCGCGGGTTTCCGCGAAGCCATCGAGAAGGCGGCTCCGAAGATCCTCGAGCCGGTCATGCGGGTTGAAGTTCTGACCCCGGAAGACTATGTGGGCGACGTCATCGGTGACCTGAATTCACGTCGCGGCCAGATCCGCGGCACTGAAGCCCGCGGTATTGCGCAGGTGATCGACGCCATGGTGCCTCTTGCCAACATGTTTGGCTACGTGAACTCGCTCCGCTCGATGAGCCAGGGGCGCGCTCAGTACACCATGACTTTCGACCACTACGAGCAGGTCCCGCAGGCGGTCGCCACCGAAGTCCAGGCAAAGTACGCTTAACGTTTACCCGCTAAGCAACCGCTTGAAATAGAAACTGAAAACTCACGTCGGCTGTTGGCTGACGCATACGGAGAGAAGCGATGGGCAAGGAAAAGTTTTCCCGCAATAAGCCTCACTGCAACATCGGCACCATCGGTCACGTCGACCATGGCAAGACCTCGCTGACCGCAGCGATCACGAAGGTTTTGGCTGAGACCGGTGGCGCGACCTTCAAGGCGTACGACCAGATCGACGCAGCACCGGAAGAGAAGGCCCGCGGGATCACGATCAACACCGCGCACGTCGAGTACGAGACGACCAACCGTCACTACGCTCACGTCGACTGCCCGGGCCACGCCGACTATGTGAAGAACATGATCACCGGCGCGGCCCAGATGGACGGCGCGATCCTGGTCGTGTCGGCTGCCGACGGCCCGATGCCGCAGACCCGCGAGCACATCCTGCTCGCCCGTCAGGTTGGCGTGCCGGCCCTCGTGGTGTTCCTCAACAAGTGTGACATGGTCGACGATCCGGAGCTCCTCGAGCTCGTGGAACTCGAGGTTCGCGAACTGCTGTCGTCCTACGAATTCCCGGGCGACGACGTTCCGATCATCAAGGGCTCGGCCACCGAAGCTCTGAACGATGGTGACAAGAAGCTCGGCCACGACGCCGTTCTCGAGCTGATGGCCGCTGTCGACGCCTACATCCCGCAGCCGGCTCGTCCGATCGACCAGCCGTTCCTGATGCCGATCGAAGACGTGTTCTCGATCTCTGGCCGTGGCACCGTGGTGACCGGCCGTGTCGAGCGCGGCATCGTGAAGGTGGGTGAGGAAGTCGAGATCGTCGGCATCAAGGCGACCCAGAAGACGACCGTGACCGGCGTTGAGATGTTCCGCAAGCTGCTCGATCAGGGCCAGGCTGGCGACAACATCGGCGCGCTGATCCGTGGTATCGACCGCACTCAGGTTGAGCGCGGCCAGGTCCTCTGCAAGCCCGGTTCCGTGACCCCGCACACCGACTTCGTTGCTGAGGCCTATATCCTCACCAAGGAAGAAGGCGGCCGTCACACTCCGTTCTTCGCCAACTACCGTCCGCAGTTCTACTTCCGCACCACCGACGTGACCGGTGTGGTTACCCTGCCGGAAGGCACCGAGATGGTGATGCCGGGCGACAACGTGAATATCTCCGTTCAGCTGATCGTGCCGATCGCCATGGAAGAGAAGCTCCGCTTCGCTATCCGTGAGGGTGGCCGTACCGTCGGTTCGGGCGTCGTCGCCAAGATCCTGAAATAAGACCTGGTAATCCAGGGCGCGGCGCGCCGCTACAAACAGCGCGCCGCGTTCCATTTTTCGCTGGGAAAGCAAGATGAACGGTCAAAACATTCGCATCCGGCTCAAAGCCTTTGACCACCGTGTGCTCGACACCTCCACTCGGGAGATCGTGAACACGGCCAAGCGCACGGGTGCGCAGGTGCGCGGGCCGATCCCGCTGCCCACACAGATTGAGAAGTTTACGGTCAACCGGTCGCCTCACATCGACAAGAAGAGCCGCGAGCAGTTCGAGATCCGGACGCACAAGCGTCTCCTCGACATCGTGGATCCGACCCCGCAGACCGTTGATGCTCTGATGAAGCTCGATCTCGCCGCCGGCGTCGACGTCGAAATCAAGCTCTGAGTAACTGAGTTTTCGCGCTGACCATCCAAAGGGTCCTCTTGGACACAATGACCCGGTCAAGCGCCAAAGAGAGAAGGTAACAACCGATGCGTTCTGGTTTGATCGCACAGAAGCTGGGCATGACCCGCCTGTTCTTGGATGATGGCACACACGTCCCCGTGACCGTGCTCGATCTCAAGAACTGCCAGGTCGTGGGTCAGCGCACGCAGGAGAAGGACGGCTATACCGCCCTCCAGCTCGGCGCTGGCACCGTTAAGGCGAAGAACGTCACCAAGGCGGAGCGCGGCCAGTTCGCCGTCGCCAAGGTCGAGCCCAAGCGTCAGGTAACTGAGTTTCGTGTCGATCCTGCGAACCTCATCGAAGTCGGTGCCACCATGCAGGCGGACCACTTCGTCGAAGGTCAGCTGGTCGACGTGACCGGTACCTCGATCGGTAAGGGTTTCGCCGGCGGCATGAAGCGCTGGAACTTCGGTGGTCTGCGTGCCACGCACGGCGTGTCCGTGTCGCACCGCTCGCACGGTTCTACCGGCCAGCGCCAGGACCCCGGCAAGGTGTTCAAGGGCAAGAAGATGGCCGGCCACATGGGCGACCGTCGTGTCACCACCCAGAACCTGAAGGTCGTGCGCACCGATGTGGAGCGCGGGCTGATCATGGTCGAGGGCGCTGTCCCGGGTGCCAAGGGCGCCTGGATCCAGATCAAGGACGCGGTCAAGAAGGCCGCTCCGAAGGGCGCAGCTGTGCCCGGTTCGTTCAAGGCGGCTGTCGCAGCCGTGGCCGAGGAGGCGAAATAATGGAACTCCAGGTCACAACTCTGGACGGCAAGGCCGACGGTTCGGTCACTCTGAAGGACGAGATCTTCGGTCTTGAAGTCCGCCAGGACATCCTGCACCGCATGGTCCGTTACCAGCAGCTCAAGGCGATGGCCGGCACCCACAAGGTGAAGCACCGCTCCGAGATCGCTTACACTTCGAAGAAGTCGGTCAAGCAGAAGGGCTCGGGCGGCGCTCGTCACGGCGCCAAGTCTGCTCCGCAGTTCCGCGGCGGCGGCCGGGCCTTTGGTCCCGAGCCCCGCAGCCATGCGATCGAGCTGCCCAAGAAGGTCCGCGCCCTGGCCCTGAAGCATGCGCTTTCGGCCAAGGCCAAGGCTGGCGAACTGGTCGTCGTTCCGACCGTCGCCACCAAGGAGCCCAAGACCGCCCAGCTGGTTGCCAAGTTTGGCAAGCTGGAATGGTCGAGCGCTCTGATCATCGACGGCGCCGAGGTGGACAAGAATTTCGCCAACGCGGCGCGCAACATTCCGCAGATCGACGTGCTGCCGGTGCAGGGGATCAATGTCGCTGACATTCTCCGTCGCCATAAGCTCGTTCTGACCAAAGCAGCGCTCGAAGCGCTCGAGGCCCGGTTCGCATGAGCAAGTTCAGCAACTACGACGTGATCCGTAACCCGGTCGTCACCGAAAAGTCGACCATGGCGTCCGAGCACAGCCAGGTCGTCTTCGACGTCGCGATCGATGCCACCAAGGCCGACATCAAAGCCGCCGTCGAGGCGCTCTTCTCGGTCAAGGTCAAGGCGGTCAACACCCTCGTCCGCAAGGGCAAGGTGAAGCGTTTCCGGCAGGAACTTGGCACCCGCAAGGACGTCAAGAAGGCCATTGTCACCCTGGCCGAAGGCCAGTCGATCGATATTTCGACCGGCATCTGAGGGGAGAGAGAAGAATGGGTCTAAAAACTTACAATCCGACCTCTCCGGGCCGCCGCCAGCTCATCACGACCGATCGGTCGGAGCTGTGGAAGGGCAAGCCGGTCAAGTCGCTGACCGAAGGTCTGAACCAGTCCGGCGGCCGTAACAACGCCGGCCGTATCACCGCGTACCATCGCGGCGGCGGTCACAAGCGTTCGTACCGTATGGTCGACTTCCGCCGCGTTCGTTTCGACGAAGTGGCGACTGTCGAGCGTCTCGAGTACGATCCGAACCGCACGGCCTGGATCGCGCTGATCAAGTACGCCGACGGCGAGCTTGCCTACATCATCGCGCCGCAGCGTCTGGCTGCCGGCGACAAGGTGATCTCCACGCTCGGCACCGCCGACGTGAAGCCGGGCAATGCCATGCCGCTCGAGCGCATGCCGGTCGGCACCATCGTCCACAACGTCGAGATGAAGCCCCGCAAGGGCGGTCAGATCGCTCGTTCGGCCGGTGCCTACGCACAGTATGTCGGCCGCGACGCCGGTTGGGCGATCCTTCGCCTCAACTCGGGCGAGCAGCGCCGGGTCCACGGCTCGTGCCTCGCCACTGTCGGCGCGGTGTCGAACCAGGATCACTCGAACACCTCGATCGGCAAGGCCGGTCGTAACCGCTGGCTCGGCCGCAAGCCGGTCAACCGCGGTGTGACCATGAACCCGGTCGATCACCCGCATGGTGGTGGTGAAGGCCGTACCTCGGGTGGCCGTCACCCGGTGAGCCCGTGGGGCAAGCCGACCAAGGGCAAGAAGACCCGTTCCAACAAGTCGACGGACAAGTTCATCGTCCGCTCGCGTCACGTGAAGAAGGGCCGCTAAGCCATGTCGCGTTCAGTCTGGAAAGGCCCGTTCGTCGATGGCTATCTGCTCAAGAAGGCAGAGACCAGCCGTTCGAGCGGCCGCAACGAAGTCATCAAGATCTGGAGCCGTCGTTCCACGATCCTGCCGCAGTTCGTCGGTCTGACCTTCGGCGTTCACAATGGCCACAAGCACGTGCCGGTGAACGTCCAGGAAGAAATGATCGGCCACAAGTTTGGCGAGTTCGCGCCGACCCGTACCTACTACGGTCACGCGGCCGACAAGAAGGCCAAGAGGAAGTAACATGGGCAAGCCGAAAACTCAGCGGTCGCTCAAGGACAACGAGGCCAAGGCGGTTCTCCGCATGCTTCGCACCTCGGGCATCAAGCTCAACCTCGTGGCTGCGATGATCCGCGGCAAGAAGGTCGACAAGGCTCTCGCCGAGCTGACCTTCTCGCGCAAGCGTATCGCCGGCTCGGTCAAGAAGACGCTCGAGAGCGCCATCGCGAACGCCGAAAACAATCACGGTCTCGACCCGGACAGCCTGGTTGTTGCCGAGTGCTATGTCGGTGACTCGCTGGTGATGAAGCGCTTCATGGCCCGTGGCCGTGGTCACGCTGCCCGCATGGAGCGCCCGTTCTCGAACCTCACCATTGTGGTTCGCCAAGTTGAGGAGACCGCATAATGGGTCAGAAGATCAACCCGATCGGTCTGCGCCTCGGCATCAACCGCACCTGGGATTCGCGTTGGTACGCGAACAAAGGTGAGTACGGTAACCTGCTGCAGGAAGACCTGAAGATCCGTGCGACGCTGCTCGAAGATCTCAAGCAGGCCGCGGTCTCGAAGATCGTCATCGAGCGTCCGCACCGCAAGTGCCGCGTGTCGATCCACACTGCCCGTCCGGGCATCGTGATCGGCAAGAAGGGCGCTGACATCGACAAGATCCGCGCCAAGGTGAAGCAGTTCACCGACAGCGAAGTGCACATCAACATCGTTGAAGTGCGCAAACCCGAGACCGATGCGAACCTCGTCGCGCAGGGCATTGCCCAGCAGCTCGAGCGTCGCGTGGCGTTCCGTCGTGCGATGAAGCGTGCAGTGCAGACGGCGATCCGTATGGGCGCCGGCGGCATCCGGGTGAACGTGGGCGGCCGTCTCGGCGGCGCCGACATCGCCCGCACCGAGTGGTACCGCGAAGGTCGCGTGCCGCTGCACACGCTGCGCGCCGACATCGACTACGGCACTGCCGAAGCGAAGACCACCTACGGCATCATCGGCATCAAGGTGTGGGTCTTCAAGGGCGAAGTCCTTGAGCACGATCCGTCCGCTCACGAGCGTCGCGCCACTGAAGGCGGCGGTTCGAACGAGGGCGGTCAGCGTCGCGAGCGTTCCGATCGGGACGAGCGCGGTGATCGTGGCGGTCGCGATCGCGATCGCGCGCCGGCGAACTGAGAAGGCATAGACAAAAATGCTGCAACCAAAACGTACCAAGTTCCGCAAGGCGCATAAGGGCCGCATCCATGGCAATGCTAAGGGTGGCACGGACCTGGCCTTCGGTCAGTTCGGCCTGAAGTCCCAGGAGCCCGAGCGCGTTACGGCTCGCCAGATCGAAGCGGCCCGCCGCGCGATCACCCGCGAGATGAAGCGCGCCGGCCGCGTCTGGATCCGTGTCTTCCCGGACCTGCCGGTTTCCAAGAAGCCGACCGAAGTTCGTATGGGTAAGGGCAAGGGTTCGGTTGAATTCTGGGCCGCCCGCGTCAAGCCCGGTCGTATCCTGTTCGAAATCGACGGCGTCCCCGAGGACGTCGCCAAGGAAGCCTTGCGCCTCGGCGCGATGAAGCTTCCGATCATCACGCGGGTCGTCACCCGCATTGCGGATTGATCGCCATGGCACGTGCACCCAAGAAGAAGATCGAGGCCAAGGGCAGTGGCCACACCGCCAACCTCCGGGCCAATACCCCGGATGAGCTGAAGGATCAGCTGCTCAGCCTGAAGAAAGAGCAGTTCAACCTGCGGTTCCAGCGCGCTACCCAGCAGCTGGAAAAGCCGACCGAGGTCAAGAAAGTCCGCCGCGAAATCGCGCGGGTGAAGACGATCCTCGGCGAAAAAGCCGCGGCGAAGTAAGGAGCAACCGATGCCCA
The DNA here is from genome assembly GCF_056405135.1 of Devosia sp. P1_H9. NCBI lineage: Bacteria > Pseudomonadati > Pseudomonadota > Alphaproteobacteria > Hyphomicrobiales > Devosiaceae > Devosia > Devosia sp. P1_H9. The sequence goes on along the minus strand of NZ_JBFUCQ010000002.1, from coordinate 117,514 downwards.
AGCGCGTATTGCAGGGGACCGTGGTCTCCGACACCAACGAGAAGACCGTGGTGGTGCGGGTTGACCGCGCCTTTACCCACCCGGTGATGAAGAAGACCGTGCGCCGGTCCAAGAAGTACCACGCTCACGACGAGGCCAATGCGGCCAAGGTCGGGGACGTCGTCTGGATCGAAGAATCGGCGCCGATTTCGAAGAACAAGCGTTGGGTCCTCAAGCCCTCCGCGTAACCGGAATTTAGGGCTCGCCGTGTAGGCAGACCCCGAAACTGAAAAAGGCATCAAGCCATGATCCAGATGCAGTCCAATCTCGACGTTGCCGATAATTCCGGCGCGCGTCGTGTCATGTGCATCAAGGTACTCGGCGGTTCGCACCGCAAGTACGCCTCGGTGGGCGATATCATTGTTGTCTCGGTCAAGGACGCGATCCCGCGTGGCCGCGTCAAGAAGGGCCAGGTGATGAAGGCCGTCGTTGTGCGCACCGCATTCCCGGTTCGCCGCGCCGATGGCACCGTCATCCGCTTCGACCGCAACGCCGCCGTCCTGATCAATAACCAGGCCGAGCCGATCGGTACCCGTATCTTCGGGCCGGTGCCGCGCGAGCTGCGTTCCAAGAACCACATGAAGATCATTTCGCTTGCGCCGGAGGTGTTGTGATGGCGGCCAAGATTAAGAAGGGCGACAAGGTCGTCATTCTGACCGGCAAGGACAAGGGCAAGACCGGGCAGGTCACCCAGGTGTTCCCGGAGGCCACCAAGGCCACCGTGCAGGGGCTCAACCTCGTGCGCCGTCACACCAAGCAGACCGCGAGCCAGGATGCGGGCATCTTCACCAAGGAAGCCCCGATCCACCTGAGCAACCTCGCGATCGTCGATGCGAACGGCAAGCCGTCGCGCGTCGGTTTCAAGATCAACGCCGACGGCACCAAGGTGCGCGTCGCCAAGTCGACCGGGGACACGATCGATGGCTGACACCGTCTATATCCCGCGTCTCCGTACCGAGTACGACGAGACCATCAAGGCGAACCTGATCAAAGAGTTCGGCTACAAGAACGTCATGCAGGCTCCCAAGCTCGACAAGATCGTGCTGAACATGGGTGTCGGCGAGGCGGTGAACGACACCAAGAAGGTGAAGTCGGCGGCTGCTGATCTCGAGAAGATCGCTGGCCAGAAGCCCGTCATCACCCACGCTCGCAAGTCGATCGCCGGCTTCAAGGTCCGCGAAGAGATGCCGCTCGGCGTAAAGGTGACGCTCCGCAAGGCCCGCATGTACGAGTTCCTGGACCGCCTGGTGAACATCGCTCTGCCTCGCGTTCGTGACTTCCGCGGGCTGAACCCGAATTCGTTCGATGGCCGTGGCAACTACGCCATGGGCATCAAGGAACACATCATCTTCCCCGAGATCAACTTCGATCAGATCGATCAGACCTGGGGCATGGATATCATCGTGTGCACGACCGCGCGCACCGACGACGAAGCCCGGGCGCTGCTCAAGGCTTTCAATTTCCCCTTCCGGCAGTAACGGAAGAGAGAAGGACGAGACATGGCAAAGACCAGCTCCATCGAAAAGAACAACAAGCGCAAGCGCCTTGCCAAGCAGCTGGGTCCCAAGCGGGCCAAGCTCAAGGCAGTCGTGATGAACCAGAGCGTTTCGCTCGAGGAACGCTTCGCCGCGCAGCTCAAGCTTGCCGCGCTGCCGCGTAACTCGGCCGAGAACCGCGTGCACAACCGCTGCGAGCTCACGGGTCGTCCGCGTGGCTACTATCGCAAGCTCAAGCTCAGCCGTATTGCCCTGCGTCAGCTCGGCAACCTCGGGCTGATCCCGGGCCTTGTGAAGTCGAGCTGGTAAGGAGACAGACGCTATGAGCCTTACTGATCCGATCGGCGATATGCTGACCCGCATCCGCAACGCGCAGATGCGCCGTCGCGATGTCGTCCAGACTCCCGCTTCCACCCTGCGTGGCCGCGTGCTCGACGTGCTGAAGTCGGAAGGCTTCATCCGCGGCTACTCGGAAAGCAAAATGGACAACGGCGTTGCCCAGTTCGACATCGAGCTGAAGTACTCCGACAATACCCCGGTGATCCGGACCATCGAGCGCGTCTCGCGTCCCGGTCGCCGTGTCTATGCGTCGGTCAAGAATATCCCCTCGGTCGCGAATGGCCTTGGCGTGTCGATCCTTTCGACCCCCAAGGGCGTGATGGCCGATCATGAAGCAAAAGCCCAGAACCTGGGTGGCGAGGTACTCTGCCGCGTCTTCTAAGGCTCACGCCTTGAAGCCGTCGGTGTGACGATTACTCCGAAGGAAGTAGAAAGAATGTCCCGTACAGGCAAAAAGCCGATTGCTCCGGTCAGTGGCGTCACCGTCACGATCAGCGATCGCAAGGTCACCGCAAAGGGGCCGAAGGGCGAGCAGGCGCTGACGCTCATGGATATCGTGAACGCCAAGCAGACCGATGACGGCATCGTCATCGAGCCCGCCAACGAGAGCAAGGAAGCTCGGGCTGCCTGGGGGACCACCCGCGCGCTGATCAACAATATGGTGATCGGCGTCAGCGCGGGCTTCGAGAAGAAGCTGCAGATCCAGGGCGTTGGTTATCGCGCCGCCATGCAGGGCAAGGATCTGAAGCTGTCGCTCGGTTTCAGCCACGAAGTGGTGTTCCAGACTCCGGCTGGCATCACCATCGCGGCGCCGACGCAGACCGAAGTCGTTATCACCGGCTCGGACAAGCAGCAGGTTGGCCAGGTGGCCGCCGACATTCGCGGTTGGCGTCCGCCGGAGCCCTACAAGGGCAAGGGCGTGCGTTATGTGGGCGAGTACATCGCCCGCAAAGAAGGCAAGAAGAAGTAAGGAGCGCACGAGATGCCCATCAGCCTCAAAGGTGCGGACCGCCGCAAGGCCCGAGTTCGCAAGGCGCTCAAGGCCAATTCGAATGGCCGCCCGCGTCTGTCCGTGCACCGCTCGGACAAAAATATCTACGCCCAGATCATCGATGATGCGTCCGGCCGCACGCTTGCTGCCGCTTCGACCATCGACAAGGACGTCAAGGCCAAGGTCAAGAACGGCTCGACCGCCGAGGCCGCAGCCACTGTCGGCAAGCTGATTGCCGAGCGTGGCCTCGCTGCCAAGGTGTCGACGGTCGTGTTCGATCGTGGTGCCTACCTCTACCATGGCCGCGTTAAGGCCCTGGGTGATGCGGCCCGCGAAGGCGGCCTGCAGTTCTGATCCGGCGACAAAGGAAAATTCGATGAGAGACGTTCAAGAGCGCGATAGCGAATTCGTCGACCGGCTGGTGCACATCAACCGTGTCGCCAAGGTTGTGAAGGGTGGCCGTCGTTTCGGTTTCGCTGCCCTCGTGGTGGTTGGTGATCAGAAGGGCCGCGTTGGCTTTGGTCACGGCAAGGCGCGTGAAGTGCCCGAGGCCATCCGCAAGGCGACCGAGCAGGCTAAGCGCCAGATGATCCGCGTTCCGCTGCGCGATGCCCGTACGCTGCACCACGATGTGGTCGGCCACCACGGCGCCGGCAAGGTCATCCTGCGTGCCGCCGTTCCCGGTACCGGCATCATCGCCGGCGGCCCGATGCGCGCCGTGTTCGAGACCCTCGGGGTCAACGACATCGTGGCGAAGTCGCAGGGCACCGCCAATCCCTACAACATGGTGCGGGCCACCTTCGATGCGCTGAAGCGCGTTGATAGCCCGCGTTCGGTCGCCGCCCGCCGCGGCCTGAAGGTCTCGGACCTGCAGGCTCGCCGTGGCGAGACCGTCGAAGCCTGATTAGGGCTTGGGAGTTAGAACTATGGCCGACAAGACCGTCACCATCGAGCAGATCGCCAGCCCGACGCGCCGTCCGCAGGACCAGCGCGCCACCCTCATCGGTTTGGGGCTCAACAAGATCCGCAAGCAGTCGACCCTCAAGGACACCCCCGAGGTCCGCGGCATGATCCGTAAGATCCCGCACCTCGTGCGCGTCGTCGACGCCAAATAAGGAACGAGAACAATGACTCGTTTGAATGAACTCCGGGACAACCCGGGCGCCAACAAGAAGCGCGTACGCGTCGGTCGTGGTATCGGCTCGGGCGTCGGCAAGACCGGTGGTCGCGGCGGCAAGGGCCAGACGGCTCGTTCCGGCGTAGCCATCAACGGCTTCGAAGGCGGCCAGATGCCCCTTCACATGCGTATGCCGAAGCGCGGCTTCAACGCTCTGAATCCCAAGAAGTGGAACCAGCTGCGTATCGACCGCATCCAGAACTACATCGACAGCGGCAAGCTGGACATCAAGGGCGTGGTCGATGCGGCCGCTCTCGTGAAGGCCGGCGTGATCCGCCGCGAGCTCGATGGCGTTCGTCTGATCGGCAGCTCCGGTTTCACGGCCAAGAAGGTGACCTTCAAGGTTGCTCACGCGACCAAGGGTGCCCTCGCTGCTATTGAAGCAGCCGGCGGCAAGGTCGATATGCCTCAGGCAGAAGTGAAGGCTGACGCCTAAGAGCGCCTGGCCCCATTCTAAAGGGAGCGACTATGGCGTCCGCAGCCGAACAGCTGGCCAAGAATCTTAACTTCGGGACCTTCGCCAAGGCGAAGGCCCTTCAGCAGCGCATCTGGTTCACACTGGGTGCGCTTCTGGTTTACCGGCTTGGCACCTACATCCCGGTTCCCGGTATCGATCCCGATGCCTATGCCGCGACCTTCAAGCAGGCGCAGCAGGGCATTTTCGGCATGTTCGACATGTTCGCCGGCGGTGCCGTGCAGCGCATGGCGATCTTCGCGCTGAACCTCATTCCCTACATCACCGCGTCCATCGTGGTTCAGGTGGTCACCACTGCCTCGCCGCGCCTCGAAGCCCTCCGCAAGGAAGGTGAGAGTGGGCGTCGCAAGCTCAACCAGTACACCCGCTATCTTGCCGTGCTGTTCTGCGCGGTGCAGGCTTACGGCATCGCCAAGGGCCTCGAGGGCAGCCAGGGTGTGGTGCTCAATCCGGGCCTGTTCTTCGAGCTCTCGACCGTCATCACGCTGGTCGGCGGCACCATGTTCCTGATGTGGCTTGGTGAGCAGATCACCTCGCGCGGCATCGGCAACGGTATCTCGTTGATCATCTTCGCCGGTATCGTGGCGAACCTGCCGGCAACCGTCGTGCAGACGCTTGAGCTCGCCCGTACGGGCGCCATCTCCGGCTTCTGGGGCTTCGGCATTCCGCTCATCGCCATTCTGGTGATCGGCATCATCGTGTTCTTCGAACGCGCCCAGCGCCGGCTGCTGATCCAGTATCCGAAGCGCCAGGTTGGCAACAAGATGTTCCAGGGCGACACCTCGCACCTGCCGCTGAAGCTCAACACCTCGGGCGTTATCCCGGTGATCTTCGGCTCGTCCCTGCTGCTGCTCCCCGCCACTATTGCGTCGTTCGCGGCGCAGGGTGACGCCCCGCAGTGGCTGTCGGTGACGGCGGCGCTGCTCGGCCGCGGCCAGCCGCTCTACCTGGCGCTGTTCGCTGCGCTGATCATCTTCTTCGCCTTCTTCTACACCTCGATCGTCTTCAACCCGACCGACACCGCGGACAACCTGAAGCGCTCCGGCGGCTTCATTCCCGGCATCCGGCCGGGCGAGCGGACGGCGAACTACATCGACTACGTGCTCACCCGCATCACCCTGGTCGGCGCGCTGTATCTTACTGTCGTGGCGCTCATTCCCGAGCTGATCCACAGCCAGCTCAACGTCAGCCAGTTCATCGGCGGCACCTCGCTGCTGATCATCGTGACGGTGACGCTGGATACGGTGACCCAGGTGCAGAGCCATCTGATCGCCCAGCAGTACGAGGGCCTGGTGAAGCGGTCGCGCCTTGGGGGCAAGCGTAAATGAGGCTGATCCTTCTGGGACCTCCGGGCGCCGGCAAGGGCACGCAGGCAAAGGTGCTGATCGATAGCTACGGGATCCCGCAGCTTTCGACCGGCGACATCCTGCGCTCCGCCATCGCTGCGAAGACCCCCATGGGCCTCGCCGCCAAGGAGATCATGGACCGCGGTGACCTCGTCTCCGACGAGATCGTCAACGGCATCGTGTCCGAGCGGCTTGACCAGGAAGACTGCCGGGCCGGTTTCGTGCTCGACGGTTTCCCGCGGACCATTCCGCAGGCCGAGGCGCTCGACGAGATGCTGACCGAGAAGGGCATGCAGCTCGACGCGGTGGTGGAAATCACCGCAGACGCCGACGTGCTGGTCGGGCGCATCGCCAAACGGGCAAAGGAATCTGGTGTTGCTCGCGGCGACGACAACGAGGACGTGCTTCGCAACCGCCTCAATGTCTATCGCGAGCAGACCGCGCCGCTTGTTGAGTTCTATCGCGGCAAGGGCCTCTTGAAGTCTGTCGACGGCATGCAGCCGGTCGATGAGGTTACGGCGGCCATCCGCCGGGCCGTGCATAACTAGTATACCTCGGGGCAGGGGCTCCGCAGTTGACTCTGTGGAACCTTGCCTCTATGAACCGCGCCAGTCTCATGGATTATCGGGCTGGATTCGGTTCCTCAACTGAGTGAGGGGGCGGATTCCGGTCCCTTGTCGTTATCAAACGGGCAGCGTGAGCTGCCGACTATAGGAGAGCGGACGTGGCCCGTATTGCTGGCGTCAATATTCCGACCAATAAGCGCGTGGTTATCGCGCTTCAGTACATCCATGGGATCGGCGCCAAGTTCGCCAAAGAGATCACCGAGAAGGTCGGCATCCCGGCCGAGCGTCGCGTCAACGACCTGACCGACGCCGAAGTGATCCAGATCCGCGAAGCGATCGACCGCGACTACGTCGTCGAGGGTGATCTGCGCCGCAACGTGGCGATGAACATCAAGCGCCTGATGGACCTCGGTAACTACCGTGGCCTCCGTCACCGCAAGGGCCTGCCGGTCCGTGGTCAGCGCACGCACACCAATGCCCGCACCCGCAAGGGTCCGGCCAAGCCGATCGCCGGCAAGAAGAAGTAATCCGGGTAGCGGAGCACCTCTCCGCCATCCTGATGTAGCTGCTGGAACTACGGCAGCGTCGATATCGAACTGAGGAAGCAAATTGGCAAAAGCTGAAGTCGCGCGCGTTCGTCGCAAAGAGCGCAAGAACATCACCAATGGCGTTGCGCATGTGAATGCGTCGTTCAACAACACCATGGTCACCATCACCGACGTGCAGGGCAACACCATTTCCTGGTCGTCCTCGGGCGTGATGGGTTTCAAAGGGTCGCGCAAGTCGACCCCGTATGCCGCCCAGGTTGCGGCGGAAGACGCGGCCAAGAAGGCCCAGGAACACGGCATGAAGACCCTCGAGGTCGAGGTCCGCGGTCCTGGTTCGGGCCGTGAATCGGCGCTTCGCGCGCTGCAGGCTGCTGGCTTCAACGTCACCAGCATTCGCGATGTCACCTCGATCCCGCACAACGGTTGCCGGCCGCGCAAGCGTCGCCGCGTCTAACCTCCGTTACGGTAGATCTCCCGGCGCGCCCCTCGCGCCGGGATAGGTACATTGCATAGCGGACAGGCGGTTAGGCGGACCGCCCATTTGAAAGGACACCACCGTGACCATCCAGCGGAACTGGCAGGAACTCATCAAGCCGACCAAACTGGACATCGTTTCGGGCAGCGATAGCGTGCGCACGGCCTCGGTCGTGGCGGAGCCGCTTGAGCGCGGCTACGGCCTGACGCTCGGCAACGCTCTGCGCCGCGTGCTGCTCTCTTCGCTCCAGGGCGCGGCCGTTACCGCGATCCAGATTGACGGCATCCTGCACGAATTCTCGTCGCTTCCGGGCGTGCGCGAAGACATTACCGACCTCGTGCTGAACGTCAAGGAAATCGCCCTGAAGATGGGCGGCGAAGGTCCGAAGCGTTTGACCCTCACCAAGCAGGGCCCGGGCGCAGTTGTTGCCGGCGACATCAAGGTCACCGGCGACATCGAAGTGCTGAACCCGGACCTCGTGATCTGCCACCTCGACGACGGTGCCGAGATCAACATCGAGTTCACGGTCAACACTGGCAAGGGCTACGTCCCGGCCGACAAGAACCGTCCGGACGACGCCCCGATCGGCTACATCCCGGTCGATGCGCTGTTCTCCCCGGTTCGCCGCGTGTCCTACAAGGTCGACGCGACCCGTGCCGGTGAAAGCCTCGACAAGGACAAGCTGACGTTGACCGTCGAGACCAACGGCGCCATCTCCCCGGAAGATTCGGTGGCCTACGCCGCCCGCATCCTCCAGGACCAGCTGTCGGTGTTCGTCAACTTCGAAGAGCCCACCAAGGAAAAGGCCCAGGACAGCGTCCCGGAACTCGCCTTCAACCCGGCGCTGCTCAAGAAGGTCGACGAGCTCGAGCTGTCGGTCCGTTCGGCCAACTGCCTGAAGAACGACAACATCGTCTACATCGGCGATCTGATCCAGAAGACCGAAGCCGAGATGCTGCGCACGCCGAACTTCGGCCGCAAGTCGCTCAACGAAATCAAGGAAGTGCTGGCTCAGATGGGCCTGCACCTCGGGATGGACGTGCCGAATTGGCCGCCTGAGAACATCGACGATCTGGCCAAGCGCTACGAAGATCACTATTAAGCTGGCCAAAAGCCACTAACCGCCCGTCGTGAGACGCCCGGGCCTTAGGGAGTAACAAAATGCGCCACGGTAATTCGAACCGTAAGCTCAACCGGACCTCTGCTCATCGCAAGGCCATGTTCGCCAACATGTCTGCCTCGCTGATCAAGCACGAGCAGATCGTGACCACCTTGCCCAAGGCCAAGGAACTGCGTCCGATCGTCGAGAAGCTGATCACGCTCGGCAAGCGCGGCGATCTGCATGCCCGTCGCCAGGCCATCGCCCAGATGAAGGACGAGACCCAGGTCCAGAAGCTGTTCGCCACGATCGGTCCGCGCTACAAGGATCGTAACGGCGGCTACATCCGCATCCTGAAGGCCGGCTTCCGCTACGGCGACAATGCCGCCCTCGCGGTCATCGAGCTGGTCGATCGCGACGTCGACGCCAAGGGCCTCGACTCGGGTCCGGTGGAAGTGCGCGAGACCGACGACGAATCCGTAGCGGCGTAAGCCCTAGGCATTCGGCGAAGTTCAGGGCGGTCCGGTTCATCCGGGCCGCCTTTTCGTTTGACCGCAGAACATAATCTGCGCCGTAATGGCGGCACTCGATTGGGGAGAGTGAAATGACGGACCAGGGCCTCATCCTTGTCACCGGTGCGACTGGCTTTGTTGGCAAGTGGACAATCCTCGAGCTGTTGCGGGCGGGCCACCGGGTCCGGGGCACGATCCGATCGCTGAGCCGCGCCGACGAAGTTCGCGCCACGCTCGCCACTGAGCTGGGGCAGGGCGCCCTCGACCGCCTCGAACTGGTCGAAGCCGATCTCCTCGACGACAAGGGCTGGACAGAGGCGATGCAGGGCGTCGCCACCGTCATGCACATCGCAACGGCCATCCGAGCCGATGAGCCCAAGGACCAGAGCCTCGTCATCCGCCCGGCGCTCGAAGGTACGCAGCGCGTCTTCCGCTTCGCCAACGCCGCCGGCATCAAGCGCATCATCATGACCTCGTCGATCGCCACGGTCGGCTATGGCCACGGCCAGACCAGCGGCCGTCGCGTCTACGACGAGACCTACTTCACCAATCTCGAGGGCATGCGCTGGACCTGGGCCTATTGCGTCGGCAAGACCAAGGCGGAGCAGTTCGCCTGGGCCTTCGCCAACGACAACGGCATCGCCCTGACCACCATCCATCCCGGCGCCATTATCGGCCCCGCACTCGATGTGGACGCCAGCATCTCGCTCGGCATGGTGTCCGGGTTGCTCGCCGGCGCGGTGCCGGCCATGCCCAGCAACGGCTTCTCGATCATCGATGTGCGCGATGTTGCCGCCCTGCACCTCGCAGCACTCGACAAGCCCGAGGCGGCCAACCAGCGCTATCTCGCCACCAGCGAGTATACCCCGTTCCCGAAGGTCGCCGAGATCCTCCGGGAGGCCTATCCGACCTGGGAGATCACCATGAAGAAGGTGCCAGACTGGATCATCAAGATCATCGCCAGCTTCGGCGGTCCGGCCCGCCAGATCATCAACGATATCGGCAACGAGAAGGTGTTCGACGGCTCGAAAGGCGAGAAGCTGCTGGGCCGCAAGTTCATTTCGGCCAAGGATTCGATCCTCGCCACCGCCGAAAGCGTCATCCGGCTCGGCTTAGTGAAACCGAAGACCTCGTAACCCGCCTAGCGGTCCAGCCCCCACGCCGCATAGAGACGCTTCAGTTCAGCCATCGAGTTGAGCTCGATCATCGGCAGGCCAGCGGCGCGCAGGATCGCCAGATCGCGCTGCCGCTTCTTGGGCTGCTCGAACAGGATGAACCGGAAGAGCCGCCAGTTCAGTTTGTCGATATTGCCCTCGAGTTGCCCCGCGCGACTGCCGGTCTCGAATAGCGTACGCCTGAAATTGCGCAGCGCAGCTCGCCAGGGCTCGCTCCCCATCATGACGATCCCGCTGGCGCGCTGAAGCCGCTGCGGCACGGTGGCGAAGTAGTTGCCTTCAATCACCCAGCTATCCGTAGCGGTCTGCGCGTCGTGCAGAGCCACAAACTCCTCCCTGGGGCGCGGCTCCCAGTTCGTGTAGGGCAGGTGATAAAGCAGATCGAGATGAATGGCCGGGCGTTCCAGCTTGCGGCCGATTGCCCTCGCCAGCGTGGATTTGCCGGCGTTCGACGGGCCGCAGATCATGATACGGTCGCCGAGCGCCAAAAGCGGCAGCATGCTCATTTTCGCGCCCCTTCTTCCAACTTATCCCCGTGCTGGGGGAGGGGCTTATACTGCATCTACTTTCCCGATGCGAGGCGCTACGCGGCGTCGCGGGGAGGGTTCGGGCTGGTTGGGAGGCGTCCTGGCCAGGGTTTGGTGGAAGCGTCCGCTTTGCGCACCATCGGGCCAAAAGACCGTTCGCAATGGGCGGGGCGAGAGTCCCAAGCCTTGTACAGTTCGGCGGACGACCGCCACAGGGACGAAGTCCCGCCCGTGCCGCTCATCCAGTAGCGGCAAGACTGACTGGAAACCCCGAGGCCAGGGCCGTCGGGCGCCTTCGCACGTCTGTGTACCGCGGCCGGCTTTCCCCTTGCAACGCAACGGACTAAGCTTTGCGCAACTCGGAGGAAGCCTTGTCGAAAGTCGTCATCATCGGTGGCAGCGGCCACGTCGGTACCTACCTGGTGCCCCGCCTGGTCGACGCCGGCCATCACGTCGTCAACGTCACCCGCGGCCACCGCGCGCCCTACACCCCGAACGCCGCCTGGGGCAAGGTGGAGACCGTCCTCATCGACCGCGATGCCGCCGAGCACGAGGGGAGCTTCGGTGCTGCCATTGCCGCTCTCGAGGCAGACATCGTCATCGACATGATCTGCTTCGTGCTGCCGCGCGCCCAGCATCTGGTCGAAGCCCTGCGCGGCAAGGTCCAGCACTTCCTCCATTGCGGCACCATCTGGGTCTACGGCCACAACACCGCTGTGCCCGCCACCGAGGACCAGCCACTCAACCCCTTCGGTGAGTACGGCACCCAGAAGGCCGCCATCGAAACCTACCTGCTCGACGAGGCCCGCCGCACCGGCTTCCCGGCGACGGTCTTCCGCCCGGGCCACATCGTCGGCCCCGGCTGGGACCCGCTGAACCCGGCCGGCCACTTCAACTCCGAAGTCTTCTCGAAGATTGCCCGCGGCGAGGAGCTCACGCTCCCGAACTTCGGCCTCGAAACCGTCCACCACGTCCACGCCGACGACCTGGCTCGGCAGATCATGGCCATCATCGCCAGCCGCTCCACCGCCGTCGGCGAAGCCTTCAACGCCGTCTCCCCGCAGGCGATCAACCTGCGCGGCTACGCCGAAGCCATGTACCGCTGGTTCCGCCACGAGCCAAAACTGCGCTACCTGCCGTTCGACCAGTGGAAGGTGGGGCAGGATCCCGACGAGGCCAACGCCACCTGGGAGCACATCGCCCGCAGCCCCAGTCACTCTATGGAGAAGGCCAGGCGCCTCCTCGGCTTCACCCCGCGCTACTCCTCGCTCGAAGCCGTGCAGGAGGCGCTCACGTGGCTCATCGCCAACGGCCGCGTGCAAGGTCCGCAAGACTAGTGAAATCGGCTCATGGCACACCACGTGGCACACGAGGTAAGCCCATGACCCAGAGCTACGAAGCCCGCATCAACCGCGTCACCGCCTACATCTACGATCACCTCGACGAGCCGCTCGATCTCGAGCGCCTCGCCGACGTGGCCGCCATGTCGCCCTGGCACTGGCATCGCATCTATTCCGCTATGCGCGGCGAAACCGCCGCAGCCGCCGTCCGTCGCCTCCGCCTGATGCGCGCCGCCAACGAACTGGCCAACACCGATGCGCCGGTCGAAGCCATCGCGAAGCGTTCAGGCTACGATAATCGCCAATCCTTCACCCGCATCTTCGCCGACGCCTACGGCATGCCGCCGGCCCGCTACCGCCGCGAAGGCAGTCACACCGTATTCAACCCGGCGCAGAACGGCGCTCCGACGCCACACTACGATGTCGAGATCCGTCATCTCCCGGCGATGACCATCGCCACCGAGCCGCATGTCGGTGACTACATGAACATCGGGATGGCCTTCGACCTGCTGTTTGGCCGCCTCGCCACGGCTGGCCTCATCGACCAGAACACCCGCATGTTCGGGATCTACGGTGACGATCCGAGCGCCGTGCCGGTGGACGAGCTCCGCTCGGCGGCAGCCGCCACGCTGAGTTCGCCGCCAGCAGGCCTGCCAGTCACCACCACACGCGCCGGCGACTACGCCGTCCTCCGCCACAAGGGGCCGTACCCCGACATGCTCGCCGAGTACAACTGGATGTTCGGCACCTGGCTACCACAGTCGGGCCGTGACATCGCCGATGCGCCGGTGCTCGAGGAATATCTCAACAGCCCGCGCGACACCGCGCCGTCAGACCTCCTCACCATCCTCTACCTGCCTCTCGTCTGAACCATGGCCAAGTCCTGGACTGAGAAGCTCAACGCACCGGCCGAGCCGGTGATCAAACCCGCCCCGATCAGCATCGCCGGCATGCACGCCGGCCAGGTCATGCTGGTGCCGACACCCCAAATGATCGCCGATTTCATGTCGGCGATCCCACGGGGTCAGACCATCGACACCAAGGCGATGCGCCGCGACCTCGCAACCATCCACAACGCCGAGGTGACCTGTCCGATCTACACCGGCTATCACCTGCGCACCGTCGCCGAAGCCGCCATCGAAGCCTACGCCGCCGGCATGCCCGTCGAAGCCATCACCCCGTTCTGGCGCGTGCTGGACGAGCAGAGCCCCACCACCGGCCGCCTCCCCAACGGCCCAGCCTTCGTCGCAGCCCGCCGGGCCGCCGAACGCTGAGGGTTCTCCACAGCGTCGCCTAACGCTATCGTCCTGCCGTCGAGGAGGGGGCGATGATGCATAAGGGATCATGTTTATGTGGCGCGGTGCATTTCGAGGTCACTGGCGAACTGACGCCACCGACCGCCTGCCATTGCACGAAATGCCGCAAGCACACCGGCCATTACGAAGCGGGCACGGATGTACCCAAGGCCGCCCTAACCATCTTCGGTGAGGAGAAGGTTGGCTGGTACCACTCTTCGGAGAAGGTTCGCCGCGGTTTCTGCTCGATCTGCGGCTCGTCGCTGTTCTTCGACCCGGTCCACCACCACAGGATCGGCATCTACATGGGGGCCTTCGACACGCCCACCCACACCCGCCTCGCGATGCACATCTTCGTCGCCGACAAGGGCGACTACTACGACATCGCCGACGGCCTGCCGCAGAACCTGCAGTGACGGGCGAGGGCAGGGGAGCAAAAATTATCCCCGGCCCTCTTCACTGTGTCATTGCCCTTCTCTAACAAGGGCCGAGCAATCGATTGCACGGACAAGGGGTCACGCACATGTCTACCATCATCGACATCACCGGCCGGCAGGTCTTCGACAGCCGCGGCAATCCCACCGTCGAGGTGGACGTGGTGCTCGATGACGGCAGCTTCGGCCGCGCCATGGTGCCCTCGGGCGCCTCGACAGGGGCCCACGAGGCCGTGGAACTCCGTGACGGCGGCAAGCCGTTCCTCGGCAAGGGCGTCACCAAGGCGGTCGATTTCGTCAACACCGAGATCTTCGCCGAGATTCAGGGCCTCGACGCCCTCGACCAGATCGGCGTCGATCGCGCCCTGATCGAACTCGATGGCACGCCGAACAAGTCGCGTCTCGGCGCCAATGCCATCCTCGGCGTCTCGCTCGCCGTGGCCAAGGCCGCCGCCGAATCGAGCGAGTTGCCGCTCTACCGCTATGTCGGCGGCCCCAACGCCCACGTTCTGCCCGTGCCGATGATGAACATCATCAACGGCGGCGCGCACGCCGATAACCCGATCGACATGCAGGAATTCATGATCCTGCCGGTCGGCGCCGAGAGCATGGCGCATGCGGTGCAGATCGGCTCCGAGATCTTCCATACCCTGAAGAAGGGTCTCGCTGCCGACGGCCACAACACCAATGTGGGTGACGAAGGCGGCTTTGCGCCGAACCTCAAGTCCGCCGAGGCGGCGCTCGAGTACATCGTCAAGTCGATCGAGAAGGCCGGCTACGCCGCCGGCAAGGACGTCTATCTCGGCCTCGATTGCGCCTCGACCGAGTACTTCAAAGGCGGCAAGTACGCCATGGAAGGCGAGGGCAAGACCCTCTCCTCCGAGGAGAACGCCAAGTTCCTCGCCGGCCTCGTCGACAAGTTCCCGATCATCACCATCGAAGACGGCATGGCCGAGGACGACTGGGAGGGTTGGAAGGCGCTTACCGACTTGCTCGGCAAGAAAGTGCAGCTGGTCGGCGACGACCTGTTCGTCACCAATACCGAGCGCCTGCGCTCCGGTATCAAGATGGGTGTCGCCAACTCGATCCTCGTCAAGGTGAACCAGATCGGCTCGCTCTCCGAGACCCTCGACGCCGTCGATACCGCCCACCGTGCCGCCTACACCTCGGTGATGTCGCACCGCTCGGGCGAAACCGAGGACTCGACCATTTCGGACCTCGCCGTCGCCTGCAACTGCGGTCAGATCAAGACCGGCTCGCTCTCGCGCTCCGACCGGCTGGCCAAGTACAACCAGCTGATCCGCATCGAGGAGCAGCTCGGCACCTCGGCCAAGTACGCCGGCCGCAGCATTTTGAAGGCCTGATCGAGAAACCCTGACATGCGGCGGTAGCTGAATCGGCTACCGTCGCGTGATGACCCACCACCTCCGCTATTCCGGCCAATCGGCCGATGATCAGACGCAAGCGCTCCGCGACATCATCCGCGCCACGCCGATGCTGCTTGACGCCCTCGAACGCGCACATCGCCTCGCGCTCCCCGACACCTGGCTGGTCTCCGGTGCCATCTACAACACCGTCTGGAACCACCTGACCGGTCGCCCGTCACTCACCGGCATCAACGACATCGACCTGTTCTACTTCGATGCCTCCGACCTGAGCTACGAGGCCGAGGACCGCGCCATCAAGGCTGCCGACCAGGCCTTCGCCGGCGCGCCGCTGCCGGTGCAGCTTCGCAACCAGGCCCGCGTCCACCTCTGGTACCCCGAGCGCTTCGGCGAACCCTATCCGGCGCTGAGTTCCTCCTGCGAAGCCATCGATCGCTTCGCCTCGCTAACCCATGCCGTCGGCGCACGCCTCGATAGTGCAGGGGCAATCGAGCTCTACACCCCCTTCGGCCTCGACGACCTCTTCAGCTTCCGCATCGTCCCCAACCGGCGGATGAACAACCGCGCGACGCATGAGAAGAAGGGCGCAAGGGCGATGACGGTCTGGCCGGAGATCGTGGTCGAGGCTTGGTAGGCCCATCCCACTGGGTTCCCGCTTTCGCGGGAATGACGGTGATGGAGCAGGCACCCTGAGCGGCGTACAACACCTCGAAACTTATCCCCACCCGGCCGTATCCAACTATCTTGCAACCACCCGTTAAGCCGCGGTGAACTATAAGAGGTACCAAGCAAACCAAGCGTAGCCGCACCCATGCCCACCCGTTTGAAACGCCCGGCCTTCTGGCGCCATGTCGCCCTCACGCTCGGGCTCATCGCCTTCCAGGGCTACCTGGGCTACAGTGTCGTCACCGGCCAGTTCGGCATCGAGAGCCAGGACGTGCTCGAGGCCGAGATCGACGAGCTGGGTGCGAAGTCTGGAGCGCTGCAGGCGGAGATCGATTCGTTCCGCCACCGGATCGATCTGTTCCAGACCACCAAGATGGATCCCGATCTGGTGTCCGAGCGGGCGAGGGCGCTGCTCTCCATGGCCCAGGCAGACGACGTTGTGGTGATGGTCGATCCCGCGACCGGTAAACCGGCTTCCGGTTCAAATGCTTCGTCAACCACAGACGAGTTAACCGAAGATATCGATGACGGCATAGACTGATAGCGCCGTTTCTTCACGCGACACGCGGATTCGCGTCCGTCACAATATTGCGCTAAGCTCCGCCGGTTCGCGGCCCAACCGCCGCGCGACGACGATGCGGCTTATCCCTATTTCGGAGCTCTCGCCCATGGCGCGTAAAGCGGCGGCCAAAACGGCCCAGTCCAATGTCCCCGAACTCACCAAGGAACAGGAACTCGCCGCTTACCGCGAAATGCTGCTGATCCGCCGGTTCGAGGAGAAGGCCGGCCAGATGTACGGCATGGGCCTGATCGGCGGCTTCTGCCACCTCTATATCGGCCAGGAAGCCGTGGTCACCGGCGTCACCATGGCATCGAAGAAGGGCCAGGATGCCCAGATCACCGGCTACCGCGATCATGGCCACATGCTGGTCATGGGCCTCGATCCCAAGGGCGTCATGGCTGAGCTGACCGGCCGCCAGGGCGGCCTGTCGAAGGGCAAAGGCGGCTCGATGCACATGTTCTCCAACGAGCACCGCTTCTATGGCGGCAACGGCATCGTTGGCGCCCAGGTCTCGCTCGGCACCGGCCTCGCCTTCGCCAGCAAATACCGCGGCGACAACACGGTTTCGATTTCATACTTCGGCGACGGCGCGGCCAACCAGGGCCAAGTCTACGAGAGCTTCAACATGGCCAAGCTCTGGAACCTGCCGGCCGTCTATATCGTCGAGAATAACCGCTACGGCATGGGCACCTCGGTCGAGCGCGCCTCCGGCCAGCCGGATTTCTCCAAGCGCGGCATCTCCTTCGGCATCGACGGCGAACAGGTCGACGGCATGGACATCCGCATGACCTACGACGCCGCCAAGCGCGCCATCGAGCATGCCCGCTCCGGCAAGGGCCCGTACATCCTCGAGATGCTGACCTACCGCTACCGGGGTCACTCCATGTCCGACCCGGCGAAGTACCGCTCCAAGGATGAAGTCTCGACCATGCGCGCCGAGCACGATCCGATCGAGCAGGTGAAGCAGCGCATCCTCGAGAAGCGCTACGGCACCGAGGAAAGCCTCAAGGAACTCGAGACCGAGATCCGCGCCATCGTCACCGAGGCCGCAGACTTTGCCACCGCTGACGCAGAGCCGGCCGCGTCCGAGCTCTGGACCGACATCTACGCCGCCTGATCGGCGTTTCTCGCGTTTCCCTTTTTTCGATCTCCGCCGGAGAGCTAGATGCCCACAATCCTCATGCCCGCCCTCTCGCCGACCATGGAAGAGGGGAAACTCTCCAAATGGCTGGTCAAGGAAGGCGACACGGTAAAGCCCGGCGACGTATTGGCCGAGATCGAAACCGACAAGGCGACCATGGAGGTCGAGAGCGTCGATAGCGGCGTGGTGAACAAGATCATCGTCGCCGAGGGCACCGAGGGCGTGAAGGTCAACGCTCCGATCGCCGTGGTTCTAGGTGAAGGCGAAGAGCCGGGCGATGTCAGTGCCCAGCCGGCCCAGCGTGCGCCCGAAGCTGTCTCCGCCGCGGCGGTCGCGGAAGCAGTCGCATCACCAACACCGACCGCACCTGCCGGCGTCGCGCCAGTATCCATCCTCGAAGTCGCGTCGGATCCGGACCTGCCGGCCGGCGTCGAGATGGTCGAAATGACCGTCCGCCAGGCGCTGAACGAGGCGATGGCCGAAGAGATGCGCCGCGACAAGGACATCTTCCTCATGGGCGAGGAAGTTGCCGAGTACCAGGGCGCCTACAAGATCAGCCAGAACCTGCTGCAGGAGTTCGGCCCGCAGCGCGTCATCGATACCCCGATCACCGAGCACGGTTTCGCCGGCCTTGCAGTCGGCGCCGCGTTCGCCGGCCTCCGTCCGATCGTCGAGTTCATGACCTGGAACTTCGCCATGCAGGCGATCGACCAGATCATCAACTCCGCCGCCAAGCAGCTCTATATGTCGGGCGGCCAGGTCACCGCGCCGATCGTCTTCCGCGGCCCCAACGGCGCTGCCGCCCGCGTCGGCGCCCAGCACAGCCAGGACTATTCGGCCTGGTACAGCCACGTTCCCGGCCTCTACGTCGTCGCGCCCTATAGCGCCGCCGACGCCAAGGGCCTGCTCAAGGCAGCGATCCGCTCGAACAACCCGATCGTCTTCCTCGAAAACGAAATCCTCTACGGCTCGACCGGGCTCGTCCCCAAGGTCGACGACTACGTGCTGCCGATCGGCAAGGCCCGCATCGCTCGTGAGGGCAAGGACGTGACGATCGTCTCGTTCTCGATGGGCATGCGCTACGCCACCCAGGCCACTGAGAAGCTGGTCGCCGCCGGCGTCGACGTCGAGCTGATCGACCTGCGTACCCTGCGTCCGATGGACACCAAAACCGTCGTCGAGTCGGTGAAGAAGACCGGCCGCCTCGTTACCGTTGAGGAGGGCTGGCCGCAGGGCGGCATCGGCGCCGAGCTGGCCGCCGTCGTCGTCGCCGAGGCGTTCGATTATCTCGACGCCCCGCCGACCCGCGTCACGGGCAAGGACGTCCCGATGCCTTACGCCGCCAACCTCGAGAAGCTGGCATTGCCGAACGTCGATGAAGTCATCGCGGCGGTGAACGCCGTGACGTACCGGAGCTAGGCGGATGCCCACGCAGTCCGAGCTCGACCAGAAGTTCCTCGATGCCGCGTACGAGGAGGCTCAGAAGGGCCTCGCCGAGGGCGGGATACCGATCGGCTCGGTGCTGGTGCGGAATGGCGAGATCATCGGCCGCGGTCACAACCGCCGCGTGCAAAAGGGCGATCCGATCCTGCATGGCGAGATGGATGCGATCCAGAACGCCGGCCGGCAGCGGACCTATCGCGACGTGACCTGCTACACCACGCTCAGCCCTTGCATGATGTGCACCGGCACCATCATCCAGTTCGGCATCTCCCGCGTCGTGGTGGCGGAATCGAAGAATTTCAAAGGCTTCCAGGACGTCCTGTCATTGGCCGGCGTGAACGTGGTCGACTACCACGAGCCGCGCTGCGAGCACATGATGGCGGACTTCATCGAGAAGCACCCGCAACTCTGGAACGAAGATATCGGCGAGTGAGGCACCTATGAGCATCAACATCACCATGCCCGCGCTCTCTCCCACCATGGAAGAGGGCAAGCTTGCCAAGTGGCACGTCAAGGAAGGCGACAGCGTCTCCTCCGGTGACGTCATCGCCGAGATCGAAACCGACAAGGCGACGATGGAAGTCGAGTCGATCGACGAGGGCAGGATCGGCAAGATCCTGGTGCCGGAAGGCACCGAGGGCGTGAAGGTCAACGCGGTGATCGCCGTGATCCTCACTGAAGGCGAAACCGCCGCCGACGTGACGGCTCCAACTCCCGCCGCTGCCCCGGCAGCCAAGGCACCCGAGCCGACCAAGGCCGAAGCTCCGGCGCCCGCCGCTAGTCCCGCGCCGGCCGCTGCTGCGCCTGCTCCTGCCGCTCCGAAGCCCACGACCGCACCCGCAGCTAACGGCGCCCGCGTATTCGCTTCCCCGCTGGCCAAGCGCCTCGCCAAGGAAGCCGGCATCGAGCTCAACGCCATCTCCGGCTCCGGCCCACACGGCCGCGTCGTGAAGTCCGACGTCGAAGCCGCCCGCTCCGGCAAGGCCCCGCTCAAGGCCGCTCCGGCTCCCGCTGCTGCGGCCTCGGGTGGTGCAGCACTCGCCGGGGGCATGACCAAGGCGCAGGTGCTGGCCCTCTATCCTGAGGGCAGCTACGAGATCGTGCCGAACGACGGCATGCGCAAAGTCGTCGCCGCACGCCTCACCGAGGCCAAGCAGACCATTCCGCACTTCTACCTGTCGCTTGATTGCAGGATCGATGCGTTGCTCGAAGCCCGCGAACAGATCAATGCCGCCGCCCCGGTGAAGGACGGCAAGCCCGCCTACAAGCTCTCGGTCAACGACTTCGTCATGAAGGCTTGGGCCGCCGCACTGATGAAGGTGCCGACCGCCAACGCCACCTGGGCCGGTGACTCGATCCTCTATCACAAGCACGCCGATGTGGCCGTCGCCGTAGCCGTCCCGGGCGGTCTGTTCACACCGGTGGTCAAGGCCTGCGATACCAAGTCGCTGCGCCAGATCTCCGAAGAGGTAAAGGACCTCGCCGGCCGCGCCCGCTCCAAGAAGCTGTCGCCCGCCGAATACCAGGGCGGCACGTCCTCAGTGTCCAACCTCGGCATGTACGGCATCAAGAACTTCCAGGCCGTCATCAACCCGCCGCACGGCACCATCCTTGCGGTGGGCGTCGGCGAAGAGCGCGTCTACGCCGAAAAGGGCCAGGTGAAGGTCGCGAACTTCATGACCGTCACCCTCAGCTGCGACCACCGCGCTGTCGACGGCGCGCTCGGCGCCGAGGTGCTGGCGGCGTTCAAGGGCCTGATCGAAAACCCCGTGATGATGCTGGCTTGAGCCGCGCCATGCTCCGGTCCCTCAAACTGGCACTGCTGACGCTGCTGCTGTCGCTGACCCTGGTCGGCGGCAGCGAGGCCTTGCAGATTACGAAGGTAGGCAAGGAGCTTGTGCGGGGCTTCCAATATGCTGCACCGGCACAGGCGAAGGGCTACCTGGCGGGCTACACAGTTCTGGCAAAGCTCGGCCGCGTGCAGAAGCGTGTCCTCAACATTCTGCCTATCTCCACAGTTGCCATCCTCTATTTTGCACCGGATGGCACGCTGCTCGGCTGGTCGGACAAGAGCGACATCGTGGAGCGCGGCACCTGGCAGGTGAAAACCGCGCCGAACGGCAACGACCTGTGCATATTCTTCGACAAAGGACGGGGCGCGGGCATGTGTACCGTGCTGATCTTCGGCGGCCCGCAATTTCTCGAGAGCACCAAAGGTAACCCATTCGGGCTGAAGGCAAATGCCGCCGTGCCATACGATCTGGGCCGGTTCGGCGTCTCGCTCGGCAATGTCGCCAAGAAGCTGGGACTGTAGGCGATGAAAACCATCCTCGCTTTCGGCGACAGCCTCACCTTCGGCGCCAATCCGATCCCGGGAGGCCAGCGCCACCCGTATGAGGATCGGTGGCCGACGGCTCTTGAGCGCGCCCTCGACGGCAGGGCCCGCGTCATCGCTGAAGGCCTCGGCGGGCGCACCACCGTGCACGACGACGGCTGGGCTGCTGCCGACCGCAACGGCGCGCGCCTGCTGCCGACGCTGCTCGAGTCGCACTCGCCGCTCGACCTCGTCGTCATCATGCTGGGCACCAACGACCTGAAGCCGTTCCACGGCCGCACGGCGCAGGAAGCGGCCAACGGCATGCGGCGGCTGGTGCAGATCATCCGCGGCCACTACCAGAAGCCCGGCGACGTCGCGCCCGGGATCATCCTCGTCGCGCCGCCGCATATCCGCGACACCGACCATCCCGAGATGCTGCTGCATTTCGGCGATGAGGCCATCGCGCAGTCCAGGCTCTTCGCCCAATGGTACAAGCTGCGCGCCGACGAATACGGCACCGGCTTCTTCGATGCCTCGAGTGTCGCCGAAGCCGATCCGGCCGACGGCGTGCATCTCGATGCTGCCAACACGCGTGCCATCGGCGAGGGCCTAGTCCCGCTAGTGAAGCAGGTGCTGGGCCTGTGACCGCCCCGATCGCCATTCGCCCGGCGACCAAGACAGACGCGAGTGAAGTCGCGCTGCTGGTCAATATCGCGACGCATGGTGGCATCGGCATGGGTTGGGCGCACGACAGGCGTGCCAAAGGCACCTACGATCCGATCGAGGTCGGCCGGCTCGACATGCTCGACGAGAGCGACGGCCTCAACTGGCGCAACGCCAGCCTCGCCGAGAGCGATGGTGAGGTCGTCGGCCTGTTGCTCGGGTATCCCGAACCCGAAATCATGCCGCCGATGCCAGAGGACCTGCCGGATTTCCTAGTCCCCATCGTCGAACTCGAATGGCTTTCCGCCGGGCACTGGTTCATCTCGATGCTTGCCGTACACACACCGTGGCGAGGGCAGGGGATCGGCGCCAAGCTGCTCGATGTCGCAGAGAACAAGCGCGCCGAGGCTGGCAGCCGCGGTCTGACGCTGATCGCTGAAGACGCGAACGTGCGGGCAAGGCAACTCTACGAACGCGAAGGCTTCGCGGTCTCCGCGACCCGGCCGATGCGCAAGCTCCCGGACGGCACGACGCCGGGGAAAGACTGGTTGTTGATGGTGAAGGACCAACAAGATGGCTGACTCATACGATCTCATCGTCATCGGCGCCGGTCCGGGCGGCTACGTAGCCGCCATCCGCGCCGCGCAGCTGGGCCTGAAGACTGCCATCGTCGAGCGCGAG
This sequence comes from Devosia sp. P1_H9, assembly GCF_056405135.1. Lineage (NCBI taxonomy): Bacteria > Pseudomonadati > Pseudomonadota > Alphaproteobacteria > Hyphomicrobiales > Devosiaceae > Devosia > Devosia sp. P1_H9. The sequence continues at coordinate 94,822 of NZ_JBFUCQ010000002.1, read as the reverse complement.
CACATGGCCGGCATCTGCTCCAACTGGGGCTGTATCCCGACCAAGGCGCTGCTCCGCTCAGCTGAGATCTACGGCCATATGGGCCACGCCAAGGACTACGGACTCTCGGCTGGTGAGTTCGGCTTCGACATCGCTGCCATCGTCGATCGCTCGCGCAAGATCGCCGGGCAGATGAATAACGGCGTCCAGTTCCTCATGAAGAAGAACAAGGTCGACATCATCTGGGGCGAGGCGCAGCTGACGGCACCGGGCGAGATCGTGGTCAAGAAGATGACCAAGAAGCCGGTCGAGCCGCAGTGGCCGCAGCCCAAGACCGTGCTGCCCGAGGGCACCTACAAGGCCAAGAACATCATCATTGCCACCGGCGCCCGGCCGCGTGTGCTGCCCGGAATCGAGCCCGATGGCGAGAAGATCTGGACCTATTTCGAGGCGATGAAGCCGGCGAAGTTCCCGAAATCGCTGGTGATCATGGGCTCCGGCGCCATCGGCATGGAGTTCGCCTCGTTCTACCGCTCGCTCGGCGCTGAGGTGACCGTGGTCGAGCTGCTGCCGACCATCCTGCCGGTCGAGGATGCCGAGATCGCCGCGCATGTGAAGAAGCGCTTCGAGAAGCGTGGCATCAAGATCATCACCGACGCCAAGGTGTCGAAGGTCGACAAGACCAAGGACGGCATCACCGCCCACATCGAGCCCAAGACCGGCGACAAGCTCACCATCTCGGCCGATGCGCTGATCTCCGCTGTCGGCGTGCAGTGCAACACCGAGAATCTCGGGCTCGAGAAGCTCGGCGTGAAGATCGATCGCGGCGCGGTCGTCATCGACAACTACGGCCGCACCAACGTGCCGGGCGTCTGGGCCATCGGCGATGTTGCCGGCCCGCCGATGCTGGCCCACAAGGCCGAGCATGAAGCCGTCGTCACCGTCGAGACCATCGCAGGGCTCAAAGGCGTCCATGGCCTCGACAAGCTGAAGGTCCCGGGCTGCACCTATTGCGAGCCGCAGGTGGCGAGCGTTGGCCTCACCGAGGCGAAGGCAAAGGAAGCCGGCCGCGAGATCAAGGTCGGGCGCTTCCCGTTCGTCGGCAACGGCAAGGCCATCGCGCTTGGTGAGCCGGAGGGTCTGGTGAAGACCATCTTCGACGCCAAGACCGGCGAGCTGCTCGGCGCCCATATGGTCGGCGCGGAAGTCACCGAGCTGATCCAGGGCTTCGTCGTCGCGATGGGCCTCGAAACCACCGAGGAAGACCTGATGCACACCATCTTCCCGCACCCGACGCTTTCTGAGACCATGAAGGAAAGCGTGCTGGACGCCTACGGTCGCGCCCTCAACATCTGATGGATCATCCCATCCCTCCGAAGGACATCCCGTTCATGTCGCCAGAAATCACCTCGCTCCTCATCTTCCTCGCCATCGGCCTTGTCGCCGGCTGGATCGCGAGCCTGATTCTCGGCGGCGGCGGCTTGCTGAGGAACCTGATCGTCGGCGTCATCGGCTCGGTCGTCGGCGCCTACCTGCTGACTCTCGCCAAGGTCGAGCTGCCGATCGGCAACGCCCTGGTCAGCCAGATCGTCACCGCAACCATTGGCGCCATCGTGGTGCTGTTGGTTGCAAGGCTGATCAACAAATAGGGGCGACGCGCCGGGGTTGAACCCGCCATGTCGAGACGCGATATCGACATTGGGTCAAACGGGGGTAAGACAATGGGTCTGCCGGAAAAGCAATTTGGGGGAGAAGTTCAAATGGGTCGTATGGATACTCGCTCGCTGGTCATCTTTCTCGTCATCGGTCTGGTCGCTGGCTTCCTTGCCAGCCTCATCGTCGGTGGCGGCGGACTGATCACGTACCTCGTGAGCGGTGTCATCGGTTCGTTCGTGGGCGGCTATCTGTTCACTGCCCTCAATATCAACCTCGGCATCAAGAGCCCGATCGTCACGCAGATCATTACCTCGACGGTTGGTGCTATTATCGTTGTCGTCATCGCCAGGCTTATTGCCGGCTAGGAACGTCTCTTGGTCACTCTGATCGACAGTCTCGACACCCGTCCGCGGCATCCCGAAAAGGCCAACCGGCCCGAAAACGAGATGCTGCGAAAGCCGGACTGGATCCGCGTCAAGGCGCCGGGTTCTCCAATCTACAAGGAGACCCAGCAGATCGTGCGCGAGAACGGCCTCGTCACTGTGTGCGAGGAGGCCGGCTGCCCCAACATCGGCGAGTGCTGGTCGAAAAAGCACGCGACCATGATGATCATGGGCGAGATCTGCACCCGTGCATGCGCCTTCTGCAATGTACGCACCGGCCTGCCGACCGCCCTCGATCCCAAGGAACCCGAGAACGTCGCCATTGCCGTCGAGAAGCTCGGCCTGGCTCACGTCGTCATCACCTCGGTCGATCGCGACGATCTTCCCGATGGCGGTGCCGAACACTTCGCCCAGGTGATCCGCGCCATCCGCGCCCGTACTCCGAAGACCACCATCGAGATCCTGACGCCGGACTTCCTTCGTAAGGAGGGCGCGCTCGAGATCGTCGTTGCGGCCAAGCCCGACGTGTTCAACCACAACCTCGAGACGGTGCCGTCGAAGTATCTCAAGGTCCGTCCCGGCGCCCGCTACTTCCACTCCATCCGCCTCTTGCAGCGGGTGAAGGAACTGGACCCCACCATGTTCACCAAGTCGGGCATCATGGTCGGCCTCGGCGAGGAGCGGAACGAAGTCCTGCAGCTGATGGACGACCTCCGCTCGGCCGACGTCGATTTCCTGACCATCGGCCAGTACCTGGCGCCGACCAAGAAGCACCACCCGGTGCAGCGCTTCGTCACCCCGGAGGAGTTCAAGTCCTTCGCCACCGTGGCGATGACCAAAGGCTTCCTGCTCGTCTCCTCAAGCCCGCTCACCCGCTCGTCGCACCACGCCGGTGAAGACTTCGAGCAACTGCGCGCCAACCGGATGGCCAAACTCGCCCATGCCTGATCTCTTCCTCGAGCGGCACTCGCCGCACCTGCCGCAGCGCATGTTCGATCTGGTCTCGGATCTCGAGGCCTACCCGCGCTTCATCCCCAACTGCAAGGCGATGGATGTCCGCGACGACGCGAGCGGTGCCATCCTCGCCCGAATGACCATCCAGTTCGGCCCGGTGACACAGGCCTACACCAGCCGGGTGGTGGCCGACCCGGTAGCGATGACCATCACTGCCAAGGCCGTCGACGGCCCGTTCGCCTATCTCGACAGTAAGTGGAGCTTCGAGCCGGAAGGCGAGGGGACCCGCATCCGCTTCGACATCGACTTCAAGATCGCCAACCCGCTGGTCGCCGCGGTCGCCGAGCCGGCCTTCGCCGCCAAGCAGACCGAGATCATCGACGCTTTCGAGGACGAAGCCGACCGCCGTTTCGGCTAAGTCGCCCGCCTCCACATCGCCGTTTGCCAATGGTGCGGCGCGATGCTACCAGCACTGCGTTCCTGATTTGTTCCGGAGCGGCGGTGGAGGAAGAACAGCATGATCCGAAGGATCGAGTGCGTATGCATGCCGACCAAAGATGTGGCGGCATCAGTAGCGTTCTATGAGTCCCTTGGGCTAACGCAGAGCTGGAAGATCGAACGCCCGTTGCCGGATGGAGGTGTATGGACGCTGGTCGGGATGAAGTTCCCCGACGGAACCAGCTCGGAACTGGTCCTCAGCGACAATCCCGACATCAACTTCACCGAGATCGAGCTGGGCGTCGATGACGTTCGCGCAACGTTTGCCCAGATGCAGGGCAACGACGGCATAACCTGGATCCGCCAACCCTTCGCCACCGAGTCAGGCCATGTCGCCGTCATGGAAGCTCCCGACGGGAACGTCTTCGTACTGGTCGGCGCATAGCGTGGGGGCGACCTAGGCCTTCGCTGCCTTCAGCACCAGCTTCAGCGCCTGCACCACCGTCGCATGCCGCACCTCGTCGCGGTTGCCCGCGAACACCTTCTTGAGATGTGTTGTGCCGTCCTCCGTCGCCACCGAGAAATGCACCAGCCCGACCGGTTTCTCCGCCGTGCCGCCATTCGGCCCGGCGATCCCCGTCACGGCCACGGCGAGATGCGTGCCCGCAGCACCCATCGCCCCATCAGCCATCGCCATCGCGACTTCCTTCGACACCGCGCCGAACTGCCTCAGCAGCCCGAACGGCACCCCGATCATCGCGATCTTCGCCTCATTGGCGTAGGTCACGAACCCGCCATAGACCACGTCCGACGATCCCGAGACCGACGTCAGCGCGCCGGCGATCAAGCCACCGGTGCAGCTCTCCGCCGTCGCCACGGTTATCCCCGCGGCCTTGAGAGCCCCTATCGTCTCTTCAGCGAGGGTAGCGATGTCATCGGGCAGCTTCATTTCAGTCTTCCCTGGGGAGTTCGATGCTGGCGCTCGCCATGGCGACGATGCCCTCGCGACGGCCGGTGAAGCCCAGTTGCTCGCTGGTCGTCGCCTTGATGGCGATGCGGCTCGCGGAAATCCCGCATACCCCGCCGATCGCTGCCTTCATGGCCTCCACATGCGGTCCAACTCGCGGCGCCTCGCAGACGATTGTGATATCGAGATTGACGATCCGGCCGCGCCGCTCGGCAACCTGTGCCGCGGCATGGGCCAGAAACACCGACGACGCCGCGCCGCGCCATTGCGGGTCGGACGGCGGGAAGAACGACCCAATGTCACCGAGACCAAGCGCTCCGTAGATCGCGTCGGTCAGCGCATGCAGCGCCACGTCGGCATCCGAGTGCCCCTTGAGCTTATGGGTATGCGCAATCTCCACCCCGCCAAGCCACACCGCCTTGCCCGGTTCCAACGGGTGAACATCGAACCCTGTCCCAACGCGCGTCTCCATGGTCGTCTCCTTGCCCAGCAGCCGCTCCGCCCGGGCAAAATCCTCGGGATGCGTAATCTTGATGTTGTGGGTGCTGCCCGGTGTCAGCGCCACCGTCAGCCCGGCCCACTCGGCGATCGCCGCGTCGTCGGTGAACTCCCGCGGCATTCGGCCTGCACGCAAGTGCGCGGACAGAATCTGCGGAAACCGGAACCCCTGCGGCGTCTGCGCCGCGAACAGGGTCCTGCGATCCTCAGTCGAGGTGACAGTGCGCCCATCGATCGAGCGCTTGATCGTGTCAGTCACGGGCACCACGGGCAGGGCGGCTTCGCTGCTCCGCAACGCCTCGATAACCCCGCTGATCACGTCCGACGACACCAGCGGCCGCGCCGCGTCCTGGATCAGCACGAGGTCCGGGCGCTTTGTGCCCAGCGCCGTAAGCCCCGCGAGCACCGAAGCCTGGCGCGTCTCACCGCCGCTCACCGGCGGCAACAGGCGCGCGTCCTCGAGGCCGAGGGCGGCATAGCGCTCCACTTGCTCGGAGTGAATCACCGGCACGACCCACGAGATATCCTCGCGTCCCAAAAATGCCTCGATACTCCGGCTAAGCACCGGCTTGCCGGCCAGCGTGCGGTACTGCTTCGGGCTTGTGTCCTGCCCGGTGCTAGCCCGCTCGCCGCGGCCCGCAGCGACCACGATCACCGCGATGGTCCTTGTGGCTGTCATTGTCGTTTCGTATGAGGCCCTTAGTTGGCGCGAGCATGGTCTATCGGCGGCTTTTCCCCGCAGCAAGCCCGACGCCAAACATTGCGCAATCAGACGCGATATGTGGTTGCGCGCGGCAAGCTTTTGACTATTCTGCGGGCATTTCGTGGAAATGAGCAAATCTGGGGCAGGGTGTGTCTGATTTTGCCTGCACATTAAGCATTGCCGGCCATGCGTTGCCGAACCGCGCCTTCCTCGCGCCGATGGCCGGGATTACCGACGCGCCGATGCGTAAGCTGGCCGAGCGCTTCGGCGCAGGCTTGGTCGTGTCCGAGATGATCGCCAGCAATGCGCTGGCGACCAACAACGACGACATGGTTCGCCGCCTCAACAAATCCGGCTCGCTGCCGCACGTCGTCCAACTCGCCGGCTGCGAAGCCCAGTGGATGAGGAAGGGTGCCGAGATCGCCTACGCGGCCGGCGCCGATATCATCGACATCAACATGGGCTGCCCCTCCAAGCGCGTCACCAACGGCTACGCCGGCTCGGCGCTGATGCGCGTACCCGACGAGGCCCTGAAGCTGATCGACGCCGTCGTTGCCGCCACGCCGCTCCCCGTCACGGTGAAGATGCGCCTCGGCTGGGACGATGACAGTCTCAATGCCGCCGACCTGGCCCGCCGCGCCGTCGATGCCGGAGCCCAGATGATCACGGTCCACGGCCGCACCCGGCAGCAGTTCTACAAGGGCGAAGCCCGCTGGCATCTCGTCCGTCCCGTCGTTGAGGCCGTCAGTGTGCCCGTCGTCGTCAACGGCGACATCACCAGCATTGATGCCGCCCGCGAGGCCCTGAGCCAGTCTGGCGCGGCGGCTGTGATGATCGGCCGTGGTGCCCAGGGCCAGCCCTGGGCGGTCGGCCAGATCGGTGCGCAACTTGAGGGCAGGGAGCCCGATTCTACCCCGACCGGCACCGCCTTGTCGGACCTCGTCGCCGAACACTACGACGCCATGCTGACGGACTACGGCAGCCAGCTCGGCGTCCGCGTCGCCCGCAAGCATCTCGACTGGTATCTCGAGGCCGCAAACATCGCGCTGGAGAAGCTGGTACGCAGCCAGTTGCTCAACTCGCTGGAGCCCGCCGAGGTCACCAGGATGATCGGCGAAGTCTATTCCGGTGACTGGAGGCTCGCTGCATGAGCAAGGTTCCACCGCCGGCCCTCAGCACTGCCGTGCTGCAGGCGTTGCCGCAGCCTGTCATCGTCTGCACCGAAGACCGCACCATCGTCTTCGTCAACTACGCCGCCGAGGCCTTCTTCGGCGCTTCGATGAGCGTCCTGTCGCGCCAGCGCCTCGACGACCTCATCGCCTTCGGTTCCCCGATCATCGGCCTGATGCAGGCCGTCGCCGACCGGCGCGGCCCGATGACCGAGTACCGCGTCCGCGTCGGCTCGTCCCGCTTCTCCGATGTCGGCGACGATCGTGTCGTCGACGTCTTCGCCTCGCCGCTCTCCGATTCCGACGGTCGCATCGCGCTGCTGTTCCAGGAGCGCACCATGGCCGACAAGATCGACCGGCAACTGGTCAGCCGCGGCGCCGCGCGCTCGGTCACCGGCCTCGCCTCGATGCTGGCGCACGAGATCAAGAACCCGCTCTCCGGCATCCGCGGAGCGGCGCAACTGCTCGAGCAGAGTGTCACCGCCGACGAGTTGCCGCTCGCCCGCCTGGTGCGCGACGAGGTGGACCGCATCGTCGACCTGATCGACCGCGTCGAGGTGTTCGGCGACGATCGCCCTATCGAGCGCGAACCGATCAACATCCACGTCATTCTCGACCGCGTGAAGCTGCTCGCCAAGAACGGTGTCGCCAAGGGCATCACCTTCCACGAGGAATACGATCCCTCGCTCCCGCCGGTCGGCGGCAACCGCGACCAGCTCATTCAGGTCTTCCTGAACCTGGTGAAGAACGCAGCGGAAGCCCTTGAACGGACACCGAAACCGGAAATTCGGTTCTCGACCGCGTTTCGTCCGGGCATCCGCATCTCGGTGCAGGGCGTCTCCGAGCGCATTTCGCTGCCGCTCGAGATCATCATCGAGGACAACGGCCCCGGCGTCCCGCCGGACATGGTGCCGATCCTGTTCGATCCGTTCGTCACCACCAAGGCCAACGGGTCGGGTCTCGGCCTCGCTCTCGTCGCCAAGATCATCGGCGACCATGGCGGTGTCGTCGACATGGACAGCCGCCCGGGCCGCACCCGCTTCCGCATCCTTCTGCCGGTCGCCGCCAAGGCGACCATGCCTGAGACGATCTCCCACGAGGTTCCGGCCGAATGAGCCACACTATCTTGCTCGCCGACGACGATGCCGCGATCCGCATGGTGCTCAACCAGGCACTGACCCGCGCCGGCTATGAAGTCCGCCCCACGGGCAACCTCTCCACCATGTGGAACTGGGTGAGCCGCGGGGAAGGGGACCTGCTGATCACCGATGTGGCGATGCCCGACGGCAACGCCTTCGACATCATGCCCAAGATCAAGAAGCTGCGCCCCGACCTGCCCATGGTGGTGATGAGCGCGCAGAACACCTTCATGACGGCGATCCGCGCCAACGAAGTCGGCGCCTACGAGTACCTGCCAAAACCCTTCGACATCACCGAGGTGCTGTCGGTCGTCGCTCGAGCCCTGGCCGATGCCAAGAAGGCTCCCTCGGGTGAGAAGAAGGCCGACGAACCCGGCGAGACCATGCCATTGGTCGGCCGCTCGCCCGCGATGCAGGACATCTACCGGGCCCTGGCGCGCCTGATGCAGACCGATCTCACCGTGATGATCACGGGCGAGAGCGGCACCGGCAAGGAGCTAGTGGCCCGCGCGCTGCACAACTTCGGCAAGCGCCGCAACGGCCCGTTCGTCGCCATCAACATGGCCGCCATCCCGCGCGACCTGATCGAGGCCGAACTGTTCGGCCATGAGAAAGGCGCCTTCACCGGCGCCACTGCTCGCTCCTCCGGCCGCTTCGAGCAGGCCGAGGGCGGCACACTGTTCCTCGACGAAATCGGCGACATGCCGATGGACGCTCAGACCCGCCTGCTGCGCGTGCTGCAGGAGGGTGAGTACACCATGGTCGGCGGCCGCACCCCGATCAAATCCAACGTCCGCATCGTCGCCGCGACACACCGCGACCTGAGCCAGATGATCCGCCAGGGCCTGTTCCGCGAGGATCTCTACTACCGCCTCAACGTCGTCCCCATCCGCCTGCCGCCCCTGCGCGAGCGCGTCGACGACATCAACGACCTTGTGCAGCACTTCCTGCGTGCCGCCCAGCGCGAGGGCGAGCCGGTCAAGACCATTTCCGCCGAAGCGATCCGGCTGATGCACAACTATTCCTGGCCCGGCAACATCCGCGAGTTGGAGAACCTGGTCCGCCGCCTGTCGGCGCTTTACGCCGACGAGAACATCTCGCTCGAGATCGTCCAGAGCGAGCTCAACCTCGCCGACCGCCAACCGGTCCAGACGAACTCCGGCCCGGTCGATGTGTCGACGGCTGTGGAAACCCATGTTGCGCAGGTGCTGCGCGAGTACGAACCCAATCTCCCACCGGCCGGCCTCTATCAGCGAGTGCTCGACCGGGTCGAAGCGCCGCTGATCGCGATGGCGCTAAACGCCTGTGGTGGCAACCAGATTCGGGCTGCCGATCTCCTTGGCCTCAACCGCAACACCCTGCGCAAGAAGATCCGGGCGCACAGCATCGAGATCGTCAAACAGTCGCGCCGCCAGGGCTGATCACGTTGTAGAGCGGCGGACCGACGGCTGTTGCAAAAATGCATCGATAAGGTTACGGAAGGCGGAGACTAGTCCCGGCGCCTCCCGCTGGTGTCACATTTCAGCAACAATTGTCCTGAAGGGTGAATCGGAGTGGGGGAGCCCACGATCCGCCCACAACCCGGCCTCTGGATGCACGACGCAACGCTCATCGGCGACGCACAACCCGAGTCGACTTCGGCGCCATCCCAGCCCCGGACGCGCCCGTTGCTGTTTGGCGACACCGGCCGCAAGGCGATCCGTACAGTCGGGCTGATCATCGTTCTGCTGTCGGTGTTCGTGTCGTCGGGATCGTTCCTGATCATGACCGGCGCCACCGACATCGAGCCGACCCCCGAGGTCTGGACGATCATTTGGTTCGTCAATGGCTTGCTGGTGCTGTCGGTCGTCGCGCTTGTCCTCACCGAAGCGACGCTGCTGATCCAGGCGCGGATGCGCGGGCAGGCGGGTGCAGGCCTCCAGGTTCGCATGGTTGCGATGTTCGCCGCGGTGGCCGCGATCCCGGCATTGCTGGTGGCCGTGGTGGCAATGATCTCGCTGAACCAGGGCCTCGACCAATGGTTCTCCGAACGCACCCGCACTATGGTGGATAGTTCGCGCATCGTCGCCAACTCCTACATGCGCGAGCACTCACAGGTGCTCCGCGACGACATCATCTGGGTGGCCACCGAACTCGAGCAGGCCCGCGGCACCTTCGAGACCGACCGCGTCAAGTACCAGCGCATCCTGACCGCCCTTGCCGTCAACCGTTCGCTGCCGTTCGCCTCGCTGATCTCGGCCGATGGCGATACGTTGATGAAGGCCCAGATCAATGCCCCGGGCACCGCGCCGCGCGTTCCCGAAGGACTGACGCAAGGCGTCGTGGAGGGCACGCCGACCGAGATCGCTCCCGGCCGCACCAATCTCGTCGGTTCGGTCGTCAAGCTCCGCGGCTACGACAACACCTTCCTGTTTGTCGCCCGGCCGGTGGATCCCGAAGTACGCGAGTTCATGCGGCTCACCGACGAGAACATCACCGAGTACCGCAATTACGCGAGTAACCGGCTGGTCTTCCAGATCACCTTCACGCTGATGTACATCGCCCTGGCGCTGGTGTTGCTGCTCGCTGCCGTGTGGATCGGCATCGCGCTGGCGAACCGGTTCGTCGATCCGATCAGGAACCTGATGATTGCGTCGAGCCGTGTCTCGGACGGCGACCTCGATGTCCGGGTTCCGGTGCAACAGGGCAGGGGCGACCTTCGCGATCTCTCCAACCGTTTCAACACCATGACGCAGCAGCTGAAAACGCAGCGGGTCGCCCTGGTCGAAGCGAACGAGACAAACGAGAAACGCCGCCAGTTCACCGAGGCCGTGGTGGAGGGCGTGTCTGCCGGCATCGTCGGCCTCGACCCCTTCGGCGCCATCACGCTGGTGAACCTGCGCGCCGCCGAAATGGTGGGCTCCGACGAAATCGAACTCGTCGGCAAGCGCATTGACGAGGTCATTCCTGCGCTGGCACCGGTCATCGAACGCGCCCGTTCGGCCCGCCGCGGCACCATCCGCGATCAGATCGAGATCGGCTCGGGTCCGGACTACCGAACTTACCAGGTGCAGCTGACCCGCGAGGGGACAATGACCGAGAGCAAGGGCTTCGTCGTCACGCTCGACGACATCACGGACCTGCTCTCCGCCCAGCGCACCGGCGCCTGGGCCGACGTAGCCCGCCGCATCGCGCACGAGATCAAGAACCCGCTGACCCCGATCCAGCTCAGCGCCGAGCGGCTGCGCCGTCGCTACGCCAGCAAGCTCGCCGACGACTTCGACGTCTTCGACAAGTGCATCAACACCATCATCCGACAGGTCGGCGATATCGGTCGCATGGTCGACGAGTTCTCCTCGTTCGCCCGCATGCCGGAAGCCAAGCTCGACAAGGGCAATCTCACGGAGTCGATCCGCCAGGCGGTCTTCCTCGAAAGCGTCCGGCTGCCCGAAGTCACTATCAACATGGAACTGCCCGAGGCGCCGATCACGGCGTGGTTCGACAACCGGCTGATCAGCCAGGTGCTGACCAACCTGATCAAGAACGCGGTGGAAGCGATCGAAGGGGCGGGGCTGGAGGGTATCAAGAATCCGGTGATCACTGTCGAGGCTGGCGCCGAAGGCGAAATGGTGCGCATCTCGGTATCGGACAACGGCAAGGGATGGCCGAAGGAGAACCGGCATCGGTTGCTCGAGCCCTACGTAACGACACGCGAGAAGGGCACCGGCCTGGGCCTCGCGATCGTCGCCAAGATCATCGAACAGCACGGCGGCAAGGTCGACCTGGTCGACGCCGAGCCGGATGAAAACGGGCGCATCGGCGCCTGCTTTACGTTCACCCTGCCGCTACGGCAGCCGGGTGAAGCAGACGAGGGGGAGCCAGCAGCTTCCCCGACGACGGTAGCGGAGCAGCAGGCCGCTACCGAGACGAGTAGCGACGCAGCGGGTGGGGCAGACCCTGAAAGCGGACAGCAAGAGGAGCCGCAATTGCAAGCGGTTGATAATACCTGATGGCCCTCGACATTCTGATCATCGATGACGAGGACGACATCCGTGACCTCATCGCCGGCATCCTCGAGGACGAGGGCTACCAGACCCGGCAGGCGCATGACGCCGACTCCGGGCTGAACGAGATCGCCCGGCGTCGGCCGAGCCTGGTCTTCCTGGATATCTGGATGCAGGGCAGCCGCCTCGACGGCCTGCAACTGCTCGATGAGTTCCAGAGCCAGCACCCCGACATGCCGGTGGTGATGATCTCCGGGCATGGCAACGTCGAAACGGCCGTCAGCGCCATCCGGCGCGGCGCCTACGACTATATCGAGAAGCCGTTCAAGGTGGACCGGTTGCTGCTGATCACGCAGCGCGCGATGGAAGCCGCACGGCTGAAGAACGAGGTCGCCGACCTGCGCGAGCGGTCGAGCAACACGGTCGAGCTGGTCGGCAACTCGCAGGCCATGCAGGCGGTCAGGGGCGTCATCGAGAAATCGGCTCCGACCAACTCGCGTATCTTCATCTCCGGGTCATCCGGAACCGGTAAAGGCCTGTCGGCCCGCCTGATCCATCAGCGAAGCACCCGCGCAGAAGCGCCGTTCGTCGAGATCAATTGCTCGCTCTACTCGCCGGAAGAGGTTGGCGTCGTCCTGTTCGGCCGCGAGACCCGCGAGAAGACCGGCACGCTGCGAACAGAGGTTGGCGCACTGGAGCGAGCCCATGGCGGGACGCTCTACCTCTCAGAGGTGGCGGCTTTGCCGCAGGCTGCTCAGCAGGCGCTGCTGCGCACGTTGGTCGAGAGCAAGTTCAATCGCGTCGGCGGCGCCGTCGCGGTGCCCATCGATGTGCGCATCATCTCGTCCAGTTCACAGAACGTCGCCGGACTGATCGAGCAGGGCCAGTTCCGCTCCGATTTGTTCCACCGCCTGTCGATCGTGCCCCTGCACCTGACGCCGCTTAAAGAGCGCCGCGAGGACATTCCGCCGCTGGTGGAAGTCTTCATCGAGCAGGTCTGTCGCCTGCACAACCTCAAGAGCCTCTCGATCGGCGACGATGCCGTGGCGGTGCTGCAAGCGCAGGATTGGCCGGGCAACGCCCGCCAGCTTCGCAACTCGATCGAACGGCTGCTGATCCTCGTCAAGGACCAGACACCGGCCGATGGGGTGATTACCGCCGCGCTGCTGCCGCCGGATATAGGCGAGGTGCTGCCCACGGTCGGCGACAGCGACTCATCGGCCCACCTGATGAGCCTGCCGCTGCGCGATGCCCGCGAGGTTTTCGAGCGGCAGTACCTGATGGCGCAGATCGAGCGTTTTGGCGGCAACATCTCGAAAACCGCCGAGTTCGTCGGTATGGAGCGAAGCGCTTTGCACCGCAAAATCAAATCGCTCGGGCTCTAGGCCCGTCCATCCGTACGGGTAGGCACTCGGTTTCTTCTGTGCCATACTTCACCTGCGATGGGAGAATGACGACAAAAAGGGGCAGGGGCGGTGGCGGCCGTTGCTCCATTAACAGGGCGTGGCCGCTGGCCAATGCCCCTAGTATCCCGCGAAAAGAGGCCAGGAAATGCCCAGCGAAAAGACCCAGAATCTCCAGGACGCGTTCCTCAACCATGTCCGCAAGCAGAAGGTACCGGTCACGATCTTCCTCGTGAACGGCGTCAAGCTGCAGGGCGTGATCACCTGGTTTGATAACTTCTGCCTGCTCTTGAGACGCGATGCGCAATCGCAACTCGTCTACAAGCATGCCATCTCGACCATCATGCCGGGTGCTCCGATCCAGCTGTTCGATCCCGAGCACACCGGCGAGGACTGATTCATACCTTGACCGATGACTTCGACGACGAGGCCGCCCGCAAGGGCGGCCCTCAGGCATTCATAGATCAGCGCGCGGCGCCGACCCGCGTCGGCCTCGTCATACCCGACGTCCGAGGCCGCGCCACCAACCACAGCATCGAAGCGCGGAAGGCCGAGTTCGAGGGACTGGCAGGCGCCATCCGCGTCGAGATCGTGTTCTCCGAGGTGGCCAAGGTTCGGGAGATCAAGCCCGCCACCTTCATCGGCGGCGGACATGTGGACGAGATCGCCAAGCGCGTGAAGGAGGAGGAAATCGAACTCCTGCTCGTCGACACTGCCTTGCACCCCATCCAGCAGCGCAACCTCGAGAAGGAAACCGGCACCAAGGTGCTGGACCGCACCGGGCTGATCCTCGAGATCTTCGGCGAGCGCGCCGCGACCCGCGAAGGCGTGCTGCAGGTCGAACTGGCCCATCTCAACTACCAGAAGAGCCGGCTGGTCCGCAGCTGGACCCACCTGGAGCGCCAGCGCGGGTCGGGCGGCATGGGCTTCATGGGCGGCCCAGGCGAGACGCAGCTCGAAAGCGACCGGCGGCAGTTGCAGGACCGGATCAAGATGCTCGAAGAGCGCATCGAGAAGGTCCGCCTGACGCGCGGCCAGCAAAAGGGACGGCGCGATGCCGTGCCGTTCCAGGTGGTGGCGCTTGTTGGTTATACAAACGCAGGTAAATCCAGCATATTCAATGCGTTGACCGGGGCAGCGGTGTTCGCGAAGGACTTGCTGTTCGCGACCCTCGATACCACTGTGCGCAAGATAAGCCTGCCGCATGGCCGCGAGGTGATGCTGTCGGACACCGTGGGCTTCGTCTCTGATCTACCCACCGACCTGATCGCCGCCTTCCGCGCCACGCTGGAAGAAGTGCTCGAAGCGCACGTGATCCTGCACGTCCGCGACGTCGCCAATCCGGATCATCAGGCGCAGGCGCAGGACGTGCTGAAGGTCCTTGAAGAACTCGGCATGTCGGCCGACAGCACGCCGATCATCGAGGTCTGGAACAAGGTCGACCTGCTGGAGCGCGATGCCGACGGTAGCTACCCGGCGTTGGCCACTCTGTCGCCGCTCGGAAAGGTCGCTGCTTCGGTGCCGGTATCGGCGCAGACGGGCGAGGGGCTGGATAAGCTGCTCGACACCATCGAGAAGGTCTTGGCCGGGCAGGGCCGCACCTACCGCGTGCTGGTGCCGCACACGGCCGGCGCCGATGTCGGCTGGCTCTATGGGCATGCCGAGATCATCGGCAAGGATGAGCCGGACGAGAACGGGCAGGTCTACGAGGTCCGGGTCGAAGCCCGGCACAAGAACGCCTTCACCGAGCGCTTTGCCGGCCGCATCGAGGGCTCAGACGCCGCTTGAGCGGTCCTTGGCACGAATCTCGTTCCAATAGCCGTCCAATCTGTCGAGACCAGCCTCTGCCAGTGGCACCGCGTCTTCGCCGGCGCGGGCCTCGACGTAGCGGAAGCGGCGGTCGAACTTGAGGTTGGCGTCGCGCAGGGCGGCTTCAGCATCGACGCCGAGCTTGCGGGCGAGGTTGGCAGTGGCGAAGAGCAGGTCGCCGAGCTCTTCGTGCAGCTTGGCTTTGTCCTCGGCATCGGCCGCCTCGCGGACTTCGCCGAGCTCTTCCTGCACCTTGTCCAGCGTCTGCCGCCAGTCCGGCCAATCGAACTGTACCGACGCAGCGCGTTTGCTGAGCTTTTCGGCGCGCGCGAGTGCTGGCAGGACGTGCGGGACGTCGTCGAGGATGGACGAGGGCGCCTGCTTGCGTTCAGCCTTCCTAGCACGCTCGTCGGCCTTAACCTCATCCCACTTTGCCTTGGCGCCGCCGGCACCACGCGCCGCGTCCTCGCCAAACACATGAGGGTGTCGTCGTATCAGCTTCTCTGTGATAGAGAAAACCACATCACCGATATCGAACAGGCCTTGCTCAGACGCCATCTGCGCGTGATAGACCGGTTGGAGCAGGAGGTCTCCCAGCTCCTCGCGGAGGTCATCAAAGTCCTCGCGCTCAATGGCGTCCGCGACCTCGTAGGCTTCCTCGATGGTGTAGTGCCGGATGCTCGCAAAGTCCTGTTCCAGGTCCCACGGGCAGCCGCCGTCGGGGTTGCGAAGCGCCGCCATGATCTCGATGAGGCGGGAGATGTCGCGTGAGGGCTGCATGGGGTTTCCGATCAGACGATATCGAACTCGACGGTGTGGCTGCCGACGCGGGCCACTACATGGCCCGGGCCGCTGGCGGGCACGAGCCCACAGAGTGAGCCGGTGGTGACGATCGTACCGGCCTTCAGCTGGAACTCAGGACGTTGGTTCTTGGCATAGGCAATGAAGGAGTTGAGCACGGTTCCGAACGAGTGTTTGGCCGGACCGTTCCAGATTTGCTGGCCAGCGAACTCCAGGTGGACGTCGTAGTTGGCGATCTCGGCGCCTGCATCGCGATGGCTCGGATCCATGACGTAGCCGAAAGCCGAGGCGTTGTCGGCCAGTCCGCCGATAAACCCGGCGGCCGCGCGATCGACATAGCGCGTGCCACAAACTTCGACGCCGACAAAGTAATAGTCGACGGCCTCGATGATATCGATCTCGTCGCGGTTGGCGGCCTCGCTGGTGAGATCGCTGGCCAACACCAGACCGATCTCGACCTCGAGCCCGGTGATTGTCGCCGACGGCAACTGGAATGCGCCGCTCCGGCCGAAGCGCGAGCGATAGATCGGTGCGCAGGTGCCGACGCCATCGGGCGTGATAAGCGTCTTCAGCAGTCCGGCGCCTTCGCCGAGCCCGGTCATGGTCGCGACCTGTATCCGCTGGGCGGCGTCGCGGTCGAGGGTGGAATAGGGCACCGCGTCAACGTTCTGGCTGCTGGAACGCTGGGCCTCAATAAGCTGCTGGATCAGATCGGTTTCGGTCGGCATCTGGGCGCATCCTCCATTCGCATAAGATATATTATGGAACTATCGTATTGAACGAACTGAACGGCTGGCGGCTGTTTCGTGCAGCTCTATCCCAGCACGGCCGTTGCCGTGATCTCGATCCTCAGCCCCTTGGCCAGCAGCTCCTTGACCACCACTGTGGCACGGATCGGATATGGCTTGGTGTTGAAGAACTCGGCGTACACACGGTTCATGCCCGGCGCGTCGGCGCTGTCGATCAGGAATATCTGCACCTGGACGATGTTGGTCAGCTCGCCGCCGGCGGCGTTGATGGCTTGTTTGAGGTTCGACAGCGCCTGGCGCGTCTGCAGCTCGATGTCGCCGTCGGTGATCACGCCGGTTTTCGGATCCTCGGCCAACACCACGAGCCACACGTGATTCCCGGCTCGTACGCAGTCGTTGATCGGCCCACTAGACGGCGCGATGCCTGTGTCGATGACTTCAATCATGGCGGCGCAGCTCCGTCGTTGTGTTGCGCTATGATAGCGCCGGCGTGGGCTAGCGAGGACTGATGATCTCGCCGGTGGTGATGTCGACCTGTAGTCCGTCATAGGCCGGCCGGACGTGATCCGGCGTCATCGCGTCTGTCTGGGCGTAGTCGAGATCAATGTGCAGGTTCGTCAGCACCGCATGGCGCGGGCTCAAATCCTCAACCAGCTCAAGTGCTTCGGAGAGGCTTAGGTGGCTCGGATGCGGCGTCGGCCGGAGTGCGTCGAGCACCCAGGTGTCGAGACCTCTGACAGCCTCGCGCGAGCCATCTGGGATGCCGCTGAGGTCGCAGGAATAGGCGAAATTCCGGATGCGAAAGCCCAAAGAGAAGATGTCGCCATGATCCTGGCGGAACGGCAGAACCGTGATGGAGCCCCCTGGCCCATCCACGGTCAGCGGCGTGCCGGCTTCGATCAGGTGCTGGTTGAGGATCGGCGGATAGCCGGAACCCGGCGGTGCTGTGAAGCAGTATGCGAAGCTCGGAACGATGCGGTTGGCCGCCTCAGCGGTGAAGTAAACGTCGACGCGCTTGCGGTGGTTCAGCGCCAAAACGCGAAGATCATCAATGCCATGGGTATGGTCGGCGTGCTCGTGCGTGTAGAGCACGGCCTCGACCCGATCGACCTCGGCGCGCAGCAGCTGCTCGCGCAGGTCACAACCGGTGTCGACGATGATCCGGGTCGGCTGGTCCGAGCCGTCCGAATAGCCCTCGATCAGCAGCGAGCAGCGGCTGCGGCGGTTCTTCGGGTTGTCCGGGTCGCAGACGCCCCAGTGCCCGCCGATGCGCGGCACGCCGCCGGACGAGCCGCAGCCCATGATCGTCGCTACGATACGGTGTGCTTCAGGCATTACGCCTTAGCCTTTGAGAATAAACGGAAAAAGCTATCGGTCGTCTCGGTCGCGAGTTGCTCGATGGCAATGCCTCGAACCTCGGCGACCTTGGCGGCAGTATGGGCTACGAAACTCGGTTCGTTGGTGCCGCCACGATGCGGCACGGGAGCCAGATAAGGTGCATCTGTTTCAACAAGATAACGGTCAGCGGGAACGAACTTCGCGACCTCGCGGATCTCCTCGGCATTCTTGAAGGTGATGATGCCGGAGAACGAGATGTAGCCGCCGAGATCGAGGGCCCTACGGGCGAGATCGGCGCCGCCGGTGAAGCAGTGGAGCACGAAAGGGAAGGTCCCCTGCCCCATTTCCTCTGCCAGGATGCCACCCATATGAACGTCAGCTGAACGGGAATGGATCACCAGCGGCAAGCCGGTGAGGCGCGACGCGGCAATGTGCCGGCGGAAACCAGTCTCCTGCGCCTCCTTGGGCGCATTGTCGTAGAAGTAGTCGAGCCCGGCCTCGCCGATGGCGACGCATTTCGGATGCTCGCTCAGACGGACCAGGTCCTCGGTGAAGATGTCGAGCTCTTCGTCAGCGTGATGCGGATGGGTGCCGACCGAGCACCAGACCTCGGGATTCTCCTCGGCGATGGCCTTGATCTCGTCGAAGCGCTTCACCCGGGTCGAGATGGTGACCATGCCGTCGATCCCCGCCGCTTTCGCGCGGGCCAGCACGCCGGCCCGATCGGCGGCGAGCTCGGGGAAATCGAGGTGGCAGTGCGAGTCGATCAGCATGGCTCAGGCGGCCGGTTTGGCGTGCTCGAACTTCTTGAACACCGGCTCGGGCGGCGGCAAGACGGTTCCGGCGGGAACGCCGGACGCGCTGAGCGCATGGCTCAGCAGGCGCTGGTCAGCCGGCACGGCCAATGCATCGAGGAACTTCGCAGCGGAGCCCGGCACGAACGCCTGGGCAGCGATGGCAGCGCGGCGGACGATGTCAGCGGTCGTCGCAAGGATCGTGCCCATGCGCGGCAGATCCGCTTTCAGCCCCCACGGCGCCTGGTCCGCGAAATAGAGGTTGGCAGCATTGAGCAGCGTCGTGAGTTCGCCGGCAGCCTCGTGGATCTGCTGGGTCTTCATGGCGAGGTCCATCTTGCCGATGGCTTCGATCGCCGTGGCGACGATGGCGCGCTCGGCCTCGGTGGGCTGCGCCTCAGGGAGCGCGCCGCCAAAGTTCTTCTGGATCATCGACAGCGAGCGCTGCGCCAGGTTGCCGAAATTGTTGGCGAGGTCGGAGTTGTTGCGGTTGATGAACTTCTCGCGGCCCCAGTCGCCGTCCTGGCCGAAGCTGATCTCGCGCAGGCAGTACCAGCGGACCGGGTCGGTGCCGTAGAGGTCGAGCTGCTCGTGCGGGTCGACGATGTTGCCGACCGACTTCGACATCTTCTTGCCCTCGGAGGTCAGGAAGCCGTGGGCGAAAACACGGTGTGGCACATCGATGCCGGCGCTCATCAGGAAGGCCGGCCAGTAAACGGTGTGGAAGCGGATGATGTCCTTGCCGATGACGTGCAGGTTCGCCGGCCAGAACTTCTTGAACTGCTCGGAGGCGCCATCGGGAAAGCCGACGCCGGTGATGTAGTTGGTGAGCGCATCGACCCAGACGTACATAACGTGGCCGGAGGCGCCCGGCACGGGAATGCCCCAGTCGAAGGTGGTCCGGCTGATCGAGACGTCGCGCAGGCCCGCCTTCACGAACGAGACGATCTCGTTGCGGCGCTCTTCGGGCGCGATGAAGTCCGGGCGGTCGGTGTAGAGCTTCAGTAGCCGGTCCTGGTAGGCGGAGAGGCGGAAGAAGAAGCTGTCTTCCTCGACCCATTTCACCTCGGCGCCGGTCGGCGCGAACTTCTTGCCACCTTCGCCGTCGGTGAGCTCCTCCTCGTCGAAATAGGCCTCGTCGCGGACCGAGTACCAGCCCTTGTAGGTCGACTGGTAGATGTCGCCGTTGTTGGCGGCGGCCATCTTGCGCCAGAGTTCCTGGCTCGACTCGTAGTGGCGCGGCTCGGTGGTGCGGATGAAATCGTCGTTCGAGACGTCGAGGCGGGCTGCCAGCTCCTTGAAGCGGGCCGCGTTGCGGTCGGCCAGCTCGCGAGCGGTGATGCCCTGCGCGGCGGCCGTCTGCACCATCTTGATGCCGTGCTCGTCTGTGCCGGTGAGGAAGAAGGTGTCCTTGCCTTCCAGCCGCGCCCAGCGCGCGATCGCGTCGGTCGTGATCATCTCGTAGGCGTGGCCGATGTGCGGCTCGCCGTTGGGATACGCGATGGCGGTGGTGACGTAGAAGGAATCGGTCATGGGGCGGACGAGGTGACGCTCAACTGCTGGTGTTTCCGGATCGCGTCGAAGATGGCGACCAGGGTCTGCCGCATGTCGAGGTTGTATTCATCGGCATCGGCGAGTGAAAGCTGGGCCTTGTCCCATAGCTCGTTGGCAGAGGCAAGACGCACCCGGTCCCCGGCCGCCGCGGCGGACTTGGCGGCGTCGGCCAGCCAGTCGTTGAGGATGTCGCGGGCGAAGCGGAGTTCGGCGGAGTCGCGATCGGCGCCGAGCGCATCGGCGAGCGCGATGCGGGCTGCGGATGGTGCGGCGACAGGGTCAACCAACCAGGACTGGAGGAGCTGCAGCGCGCCCCCCTCGCCCAGCAGCATCGCCTCGAAGCCGCGGCGCGGGCGGCCGCCCGCCAGCGACACGGCGCGATCGATGGCGACGGCCTGACCGCCGACGTGCTCGAGCACGGTGCGGACGTCGCCATCGGCGATTGGACGGAGCGCCACCTGGAAGCAGCGCGACTTGATCGTGGGCAGCAGCGAGCCTGGGCGATGTGAAACGAGCAGGAACGTCGTGTCGGCCGGCGGTTCCTCGAGGATCTTGAGCAGCGCGTTGGACGACGAGACGTTGCAGTCGTCGATCGGGTCGACGATGGCGATGCGGTGGCCGGCGCGACCGCGGGTCATCCGCATTTCCTCGATGAAGCGGCGGACTTCCTCGACGCGGATGGCGGTGTAGTAGCCCTTGCCGGTGTCGCGGGCGGCCTTACGCATGACGAAGAGGTTCGGATAGGCGCCAGCGGCCACCTGGGCGGCGATGTGCTCGGATGACTCGTCACCCGTGTGCTCGAAGATGCGGCGCGCGAGGTCGAAGGCCAGCGTTGCCTTGCCGATGCCGCGCGGACCGTGAATCAGGATGCCGCCGGGCAGCCGGCCGGCATCGAGGCGATCGAGCAATGTAGTGCGCGCGGAACCGTGGCCGGAAACGCCGGTCTGGAACTCGGGTAGCGGGACGCCCTCGAGCTGGTCGGGTTCGCGTTCGGGATAGTCCAATTCAGCCGGCCTTTGCCTCGAGCTCGGGGAAGCGCCGGATCAGCGTATCCCAGATCTCCTGCTCCAGCGCATCCTCGGATTGCCCGGCCGGCAGCACGATGCAGCGCTCCGGATTGGCCTTTCCGATGGCGAGGAAGGCCTGCCGCAGCCGGCGATGCCACTCGAGGTCCTCCTTCTCGAAACGGTCGCCGGTCTCCGCCAGCGCCTTCTCGATCTCGCGGTTGTTGACGCGGGCGAAGGCGACCGCCGGGTCCATATCGAGAATGAAGGTGATGTCGGGCTGGTGGCCGTCGAGCGCCAGCGTCTCGAGGCCTCGGATCAGCTTGTCGTCTACGCCGCCGGTGAGGCCCTGATAGGCACGAGTCGAGTCGTGGAAGCGGTCGGAGATCACCCATTTGCCGCTGTTGAGGCTGGGGGCGATGAGGCTGCTGACGTGGTCGTAGCGGGCGGCGGCGAAGAGGACGGCCTCGGCGCCGGCGCCCCAGCTTTCGGAACGACCCTGCAGGATGAAGGCGCGGACGGCCTCGGCCTTAGGCGTGCCGCCGGGCTCGCGGGTGCGAACGGCTTCGATGTCCATGCGGTTGAGCCGGACCAGCAAGCGCTTCACCTGAGTCGACTTGCCGACACCTTCGCCGCCCTCAAAGGTGATGAAACGGGCCGCTGCCTTGGCTGGAATATCGAGCATTAGGCGCGGGTTCCTCGCTGCTTGGTCCGGTAAAAGTCCATGAACTTCTGCCGGTCTCTAGTACTAGAGCCAGCCGAGCGCCAGTTCCTTGAGCGCGTCGGTCGCCTTGCGCACGATATCGCCGTCACCGACGTCCTCGCCTGCAAAGAGCGGGGTGACCTGTACCACGGCACCGTTGCACATGACATTGAGCTGGGCGAGTTGATCGCCCTTCTGCACAGGCGGGCGGATCGGCGCCTTGTAGGTCACGGTGGCTTGCGGGCAGTTCTGCGCGCCCTTGGGCAGGAACAGGTCGATACTGCCCTTGCCCACCAGCGACACCTGCCCGGCGCTGCCGCCATAGACATCGGCATGGGAGATGGCGGCGCCTTCGGGATAGACCGGAATCAGCTCGAAGCCGCGGGTACCCCAGGTGACGAGCTTCCGCGCTTCTTCGGTGCGCTCGGTCATCGACTTCAACCCGTGCAGCACGGCGATCAACCGGCGGCCGGTGGCGGCGGTCGAGACCACTTCGCCGTAGCCGGCCGACTCGGTGTGGCCGGTCTTCAGGCCATCCACACCGATGCCGATCTCGAGCAGCGAGTTGCGGTTCATCTGGCGGATCTTGTTCCAGGTGAACTCCTTCTCGGAGAAAATGGGGTAGTACTCGGGGAACTGGGCGATGATGAAGCGCGCGATGATCGCGAGGTCGCGGGCCGTCGAGAACTGCGCCGGATCGGGTAGCCCCGTGGCGTTGACGAAGTTCGAGCCGGTGAGGCCGATCTCCTTGCCGAGCTGGTTCATCATCTGGGCGAAGCTGAGCTCGCTCCCGGCGATGCCTTCGGCGAGCGCAATCGCCGCGTCATTGCCCGACTGGATGATGACGGAGCGGACCAGGTCCATCACCTGAATCTTGGAGTTGAGCTCCGCGAACATGGTGGAGCCGCCGGAGGACGCACCCCCGTCCCGCCAGGCATGCTCGGAAATGAAGAACTCGTCGGTTGGATTGAGCTTCTTGCGCTGCAACTGGTCGAACACCACGGCGAGCGTCATCAGCTTTGCCATACTGGCAGGCTCGAGCTGGTCGTCAGCAGCCTTGTGGAAGAGGATCGTGCCCGACTCGTAGTCCATCAGCACCGCAAATGGCGCCTTGGTGTCGAAATCCTGCGCGTGCGCCGACAGGGCCCACAGGACAGTGAGTAACGACACCAGCAGTTTCAGGACGACGTTCCGCAAGCTCAACCCCGATGGCGGCCAGTGCGGGCCACCCTTCGACTAATAGAGCACCAAATCCTTGAGTCCAAGGTTCCTGGCGAGCGACATCACATCATCTCGCGCCACGCCGGGCTTAAGGTGTGTCAGTGTCAGGCGTGTGGCATCGGCGCCGGGGATGCGGACTGCCTCCTCGTCGACAGCGCCCAGCATGGCGAACTGCAGTGCCACGTCGTCGGCTTGTGCGGCATCAGCGAAAACGCCGAGCTCGAGCTTGATGGCGCGCTTGTCCTCGTCGACCGTGGCAACCCAGGCATCCAGCGAGCCCGAGCGGGTGGCCATGGCGTTGGCGGCAGCGTGCGCTTCGTTGATCGCCTGGTCGGCAGCGCCGGTGTCGGCATAGCCGAACATGTCCATGATGCCGCCGAGCAGGCTCGGGCGCTCTTCCGTGCTCGCCTGCTGATTGTAGTCGGCGAAATTGATCCGGCCGCCGGTAACGCTGACCTGGGTAGGTGTGTCAACCATGGCGAGGCGAGTGGTGCCCTGCTCCATGCGGGTCGGCCGGTCTACGCTGGCGAGCAGCATGCGGGTGTCATCGCCGTTGAGCGGCGCGGGGCCGATATACTGGACCTGGATATTGCCGACGCCGTTGCCGGCGTACCCGAGGATTTCGGCGGTGCGGTAGCTCAGGTCCATTACCCGGCCATGCAGGTACGGGCCGCGGTCGTTGACGCGGCAGACGATGGAGCGACCATTCTCGACATTGGTGACGCGAACATAGCTCGGGAGCGGCAGCACCGGGCTGGCGCAGGAAATGGCATTGGCCGAGAAGATCTCGCCGTTGGCGGTGCGGCGGCCGTGGAAGTCATTGCCGTACCAGGAGGCGCCGCCGGACGCGACGTAGCCGATCGGGTTCTCGATCGGCTCGTACAGTTCGCCGCGCACCGTATAGGGTTTGCCGACCATGTAGCGGCCGCCGCCCTTGGGCGGGTTCTTGGCGTTGGTGACGCGCGGGCTGACAGCGACGCCGAATTCCTTGGAGCTGAAGGCGGACCGCTTGATATGCGGCACCCCTCCCCCGTCGCTGCTGCAGGCAGCTACGACCGGCAGGACGAGCACGGCAAGAACAAGCAGCCGGGCGGCCGCGCGAAGGTCGCGAGAGAACACTGCCAAAACCAGATCAACCCAAAACAGAGATTTCCGCACCATACCGAAAGCCGTGCGGGGATGGTCTCAGGGAACCGCAACGTGGTTGCAGCCGGGTTAATTTGCTTCAAATACCAGCTATTTAGCCGCCCACTCCGCGAGTTCCCCGGTAACAATGGCGTGTTGCTCAACCAGCGCCATGTGCCCTGCCCTCGGCACGACGACGAGCTTTGCGTCGGCAATGCCGGTGGCCATCTCGCGGGCGGCATCGGGAACGGTGATGGCGTCCTTGTCGCCGACGACCACCAGCGTCGGAACCTCGATGGCGCCGAGTTCGGGGCGAGAGTCCGGGCGGTTCGTGATCGCGGTCTGCTGGCGGATGTACGTCTCGCCACCGACGGCCGTCGCCATGCGGACGTGCAGAGCCTTGAGCGCGGCGTCGCCTACATGGTCGGGATGGACGGCGTTCGGGAACGACTGAGCGACGGCGAGGTTGAACTTCCCCTGCTCCGTCAAGGCGATGGCGGCGCGGCGCTTATCCTTGGCTTCCGGCGTGTCCGGCCGTGCCGAGGTATCGAGCAGCGCCAGCTTCGGCACCCGCCCCCTCGCCTGCCGGAGAATCTCGAATGCCAGGTAGCCGCCCATGGAGAAGCCGACGAGCGCGAACTCCGGCGGCGCATCGCGGAGGATCGACGCGGCGATCTCCTCCATCGACGTGCCCTCGGTGTGGTTCGCCACCGTAACCGGACCGAACCGCCACAGTGCCGGCATCTGATGGGCGTAAATCTCGGCGGTGCAGTTGAGACCGGGTACGAGGAGGATTGGCATTGTCATGAAAGCGAAAGTCCTGATCGGATGTTCCAGTTCCGCAATTCGTGCGGAAACAGCCTTGCTTGCCGGGCGGTCGGCAATCATATAAAGATATCTTTATATCCCGCCGTGCGACCTTGCCGGCGGTGAACGCATTTTGGCGTGACAGACGTTGGAAAGTCGAGCGATGACTGAAGCTCAACACATTGAGATCGATAGAAATTCCTTGCCGAATGGCGAGGAGGTTCGGGCAGCGCTTACCCAAGCGGCCTCCGAACGCATCCTGATCCTCGATGGCGCCATGGGCACAATGATTCAGCAGCTGAAGCTCGATGAGGCCGCCTATCGCGGCGAGCGCTTCACGGACTGGCATAAGGATGTGCGGGGCAACAACGACCTGCTCAACCTGACCCAGCCGGACGCGATCCGAGCCATCCACCTGCAATACTACCTCGCCGGCGCCGACATGGTGGAGAGCAACACGTTCTCGTCCACCGACGTGGTGATGGCCGATTACGGCATGCAGGAGCTCGCCTACGAGCTGAACTATGCCGGAGCGAAGCTGGCTCGTGAGGCGGCGCAGCAGGCGTTCGACATCGACGGCAAGCGCCGCTTCGTTGCCGGCGCGCTCGGGCCGCTGAACAAGACCGCATCGATGTCGACGGACGTCAATTCGCCGGGTCACCGGGCGATCACCTTCGACCAAATCGTCAAGGGCTATGCCGAGGCGATCAACGGACTGATCGACGGCGGCGCTGATGTGCTGCTGTTCGAGACGATCACCGATACGCTGAACACCAAGGCTGGCATCTTCGCGGCGCAGCGCATTTTCACCGAGCGCGGCTATGAGTTGCCGGTGATGATCTCTGGGACGATCACGGACCTGTCGGGTCGCACGCTCTCCGGTCAGACGCCGACGGCGTTCTGGTACTCGGTGCGGCATGCCAAGCCCTTCACCATCGGGCTCAACTGCGCGCTCGGCGCCAATGCCATGCGCGCCCACATCAACGAGCTCAGCGACGTCGCGGACACGCTGATCTGCGCTTATCCGAATGCCGGGCTGCCCAACGAGTTCGGCGGCTATGACGAGTCGCCGGAGTTTATGGCGCGCCAGCTCGAGGGTTTTGCCCGCGACGGCTTCCTCAACATCGTTGGAGGCTGCTGCGGTTCGACCCCGGACCACATCCGGGCGATCAAGGAAGCGGTGTCGAAATACAAGCCGCGGAAAATCCCCGAGGTGCCGACCTTCCTGCGGCTGAGCGGGCTCGAGCCGTTCACGTTGACCGAGGACATCCCGTTCGTGAACATCGGCGAGCGGACCAATGTCACGGGCTCGGCCAAGTTCCGGAAGCTCATCACCGCCGGCGACTACACCGCAGCGCTCGAAGTGGCACGCGACCAGGTGCAAAACGGCGCGCAGGTCATCGACATCAACGTCGACGAGGGCCTGCTCGACAGCCAGAAGGTGATGGTCGAGTTCATCAACCTGCTCGCAGCCGAGCCGGATATCGCCC
This sequence comes from Devosia sp. P1_H9, assembly GCF_056405135.1. NCBI lineage: Bacteria > Pseudomonadati > Pseudomonadota > Alphaproteobacteria > Hyphomicrobiales > Devosiaceae > Devosia > Devosia sp. P1_H9. The sequence continues at coordinate 68,155 of NZ_JBFUCQ010000002.1, read as the reverse complement.
GCGTTCCGCTGATGATCGACAGCTCGAAGTTCGAGGTGATCGAGGCGGGGTTGAAGTGCGTGCAGGGTAAGGCACTGGTCAACTCGATCTCCATGAAGGAAGGCGTCGAGAAGTTCCTCGAGGCCGCTCGGCTGGTGCGCTCCTATGGCGCCGCCGTGGTGGTGATGGCGTTCGACGAACAGGGCCAGGCCGACACCTATGAGCGGAAGGTCGAGATCTGCACCAAGGCCTATAAGCTCTTGACCGAGGAGGTCGGTTTCCCGCCCGAGGACATCGTCTTCGATCCCAACATCTTTGCGATCGCCACCGGCATCGAGGAGCATGTGGGCTATGGCATCGCCTTCATCGAGGCGACGAAGACGATCCGGCAAACCCTTCCGCACGCGCATATTTCTGGTGGCGTGAGCAATCTCAGCTTCTCGTTCCGCGGCAACGAGCCGGTGCGCGAGGCGATGCACTCGGTGTTCCTCTACCACGCCATCCAGGCTGGCATGGATATGGGCATCGTCAATGCCGGTCAGCTGGCAGTGTACGACTCGCTGGAGCCGGGGCTGCGCGAGGCCTGTGAGGATGTGATCTTCAACCGTCGCGCGGATTCGACCGAGCGGCTCTTGGAGATTGCCGAGCGGTTCAAAGGCCAGGCCGGTGGCGAGCAGAAGGCCAAGGACCTGACCTGGCGGACCAAGCCCGTGGCTGACCGCATCTCGCATGCGCTGGTCAACGGCATCACCGAGTTCATCGACGAGGACACTGAGGAGGCCCGCCTCGAGTCGGCACGGCCGCTGCATGTCATCGAAGGCCCGCTGATGGCCGGGATGAGCGTGGTCGGCGACCTGTTCGGCTCTGGCAAGATGTTCCTGCCACAAGTGGTGAAGTCCGCCCGCGTGATGAAGCAGGCCGTGGCGCATCTCCTCCCCTTCATGGAGGCGGAGAAGAACGCCGACGGCAATGCGACCGGTCGGAAGAGCGCCGGCAAAATCCTGATGGCGACGGTGAAGGGCGATGTGCACGACATCGGCAAGAACATCGTCGGCGTGGTTTTGAGCTGCAACAACTACGAGATCATCGACCTTGGCGTGATGGTGCCGACGGCGAAGATCCTCGAGACCGCCAAGGCCGAGAAAGTCGACGTCATCGGGCTTTCGGGCCTGATCACCCCGTCGCTGGACGAGATGGTGCACGTCGCCTCCGAGATGGAGCGCGAGGGCTTTACCGTGCCGCTGCTGATCGGCGGCGCGACGACCTCGCGCGTCCACACGGCGGTGAAGATCCACCCCCAGTATCACGGCGGTCCGACGGTGCACGTGCACGACGCGAGCCGCGCCGTTGGCGTGGTGTCGTCGCTGCTGTCGCAGGAACAGCGTCCGGCCTATGTCAGCGACGTGAAGGCCGAGTACGAGCGGCTGGCCGAAAAGCACCGGCAGAGCGAGGCCGAAAAGCAGCGGACGCCGCTCAGCAAGGCACGCGACAACCGCTTCAAGCCGGACTGGAGCAACTACACGCCACCCAAGCCGACCTTCCTCGGCACGCGTGTGTTCGAGAACTACGACCTGGCCGAGATCGCCAAATACATCGACTGGACGCCGTTCTTCCAGGCCTGGGAGCTCAAAGGCCGCTTCCCGGCGGTGCTCGAGGACAAGGACCAGGGCCCGGCTGCGCGCCAGCTCTGGGACGATGCCCAGAAGATGCTGAAGGAAGTGATCCAGAAGAACTGGTTCCGCCCCAAGGCGGTGATCGGTTTCTGGCACGCCAATCAGGTTGGCGACGATATCCGGCTCTATACCGACGCCGACCGCAAGGATCAGCTGGCGACGTTCTTCACCCTGCGCCAGCAGCTGTCGAAGACCGGCGGCAAGCCGCACATGGCGCTGGCCGACTTCGTGGCGCCCGAGGGCACCCCGGACTATCTAGGCGGCTTCGTCGTCACGGCTGGGCTCGAGGAGAACGTCATCGCCGAGCGCTTCGAGCGGCGGAACGACGACTACTCGTCGATCCTGATCAAGGCACTGGCAGACCGCTTCGCCGAGGCGTTCGCCGAACTGATGCACGAGCGGGTGCGGAAGGAATTCTGGGGCTACGGCGCCAGCGAGGCCTTCGCGCCGACCGACCTCGTCGGCGAGCCCTACCAGGGTATCCGCCCTGCCCCCGGCTATCCGGCGCAGCCGGACCACACCGAGAAGACGACGCTGTTCCACCTGCTCAACGCCAAGCAGCGGATCGGTGTGGAGCTTACCGAGAGTTACGCCATGTGGCCGGGCTCCTCGGTGTCGGGTATCTACCTGAGCCACCCAGAGAGCTTCTACTTCGGCGTGGCGAAGGTCGAGCGTGACCAGGTGGAGGACTATGCCCGGCGCAAGGGCATGGCGATCCGCGAGGTCGAGCGCTGGCTCGGGCCGATCCTCAACTACACGCCGAGCGCGGACAAGGAGGCGGTATGACCTCCCCCGCTCCGTTCGCGCGTCGCGACCGCTCCGTGCCGGTGACCGTGGTCACCGACAAGGCGGCGCTCGCGCGCTTCGGCGGGCGTGATACCGCCGTGGTGCATCTTGATCCGCCGCTGCACGCCCATGAGCCGGGAACCGAGTGCATCGCCTGCGAGAGCCGCGGCAATGTGCGGGTGCTGCTGTTCGAGCTGCAGGAAAAGGTGCGGCTCGGGATGGCCGAGCCGTTCGTGCGCGTCGTCGTCGATGCGACCGACGTCAGCGACCGGGACGCCGTCGCCGATGCGATCGTGCCGGGCAAGCTCCCGGCGTTCGGCCTGAGGGACCACACCGTGGCCCGTAACTTTCATCTGGCGGAGGTGATTTGATGGCCGCCCTCGACTTCTTCGTCCGGCGATCGGTTGATGACACCTCCCCGACAAGCCGAGCCGCATTATTGGCGCTCGGCGACGCTGAGCGCGGCCGGCGGCTGGGCGACCTGCAGTCCGAGATCCGCTCCCGGCTGGCGGCGGCCAGCGACCCACCTGATTGGCGTAACCAGATCGGCATGATCGTCGCCGACCTGCGCCGGAATGGCCACGAACTACGGCGCGAGGGCGATGACGCCCAGTCTCACGCGTGGCGCGGCGAGGCGGGCCAACTGACCGTCACCTTCTGCCGCGACGGCAACACCGTGCTGGATTGGCAGGCCTGACCGCTCAACCCGAACCTTTCACGGGCACGTCCGTGTTGTTTTCGCAGTGAAATCCTGCCACGCTTGGGTATCGTGGACGGCCACCGTTGGTGGCGCGTCGCGCGTACGCTTGAGGGGGCGTGTCAATTGTCAGACCCACATGAACCGTTCTCGATCAATGTCGGGAGCAAGCTGCTTTTCGGCGCCGTCATGCTCATGGGCCTCGGTGTGGTGGCCATCATCCTGTTGCCCATAGCGACGGCGTTCAGTCCCGCACCGGAGCCCGATCCCGGTCCGGCGAGGATCATCGGCGCCATAGTGCCGGGAATCATGCTGGCGATCGTTGGCGTGGTCGTCGGCCTGATCGCCGGGTTGTTTCTCGGCTATGCCCAGGGAAAGTACCCGCGCTCCCGCTCCTAATGCGCGTGCTCGGTGACGCACTCGCCGTGATCGGCCAGCACTTCGATGATGCGGCAGTCGCAGATGCGCCCGTGGCCGCATTCCTCGACCATTCGCGCCAGCTCGCCGCGTAGCGCGGTGAGGCTGGCGATGCGGCGGTCGATTTCGCTGAGATGGTTGCGGGCGATGCTGTCGGCCTGATGGCAGGACGCTTGCGGGGCGCCGGCCATATCCAGCAGTTCGCGGATATCGTCGACCTCGAAGCCAAGCTCGCGCGAATGGCGGATGAAGTTCAGCCGTTCGACTTCCGGCTTGCCGTAGCGACGCTGGTTGCCTTCCGTACGCGGCGGCGACGACAGCAGCCCGATCTGCTCGTAGAAGCGGATTGTCGGCACTTTTACGCCGGTCAGTCGTGACAATTCGCCGATCGGCAGATTCATCGCATTCACCCCTTGATCCTCTAGTGGCTAGAGGTCCTAGATGTATGCGGACATGATGAAGAATCCAAGGAGCGCCCCATGTCCGAGGCCGCTGAGAAGCTGAAGTTCCGCATTGGCGGCATGGATTGCGCCGCCTGCGTGACCAAGATCGAGAACGCTGTCGGGCGGCTTCCGGGCGTCGGCGAGGTGGGGGTGTCGCTGCCGAACGGCACGCTGACGGTGACGCACTCGGGCGACATCGCCAAGGGCGCTATCGAGCGGCAGGTGAAGGCGCTGGGCTACTCCATTGCGCCCGCAAAGTCCGTGGCGCCGGCCACAAACGATCATAGCCACGCCGATCACGACCACGGTGACCACAGCCACAATCATGACCGTGAGCACGATCACTCCGGGCATGCCGAGATCATCGACGGGCCGTGGTGGCGGACCCGCAAGGCGCTCCTGACCTTCATCTCGGGCGGAGCACTGCTGGCTGCGTACATCGTGGGACAGTTGTTCCCGCAGATCGGCCACTGGGCATTCTTCGTCGCCATGGCGGTCGGGCTGATTCCTGTGGCTCGGCGCGCCGTGGTTGCGGCGATGACCGGCACGCCGTTCTCCATCGAGACGCTGATGACGATTGCGGCGGTTGGCGCAGTGTTCATCGGCGCGACGGAGGAAGCGGCCACGGTGGTGGTGCTGTTCCTCGTCGGCGAACTGCTCGAGGGCGTGGCAGCTGGCCGGGCGCGAGCCAGCATCCGCGGCCTTGCCGACCTGGTGCCGAAGCTGGCGCTGGTCGAGCGCGACGGCGCGACCAGCGAGGTGGCCGCGGCACAACTGGCGGTTGGTACGATCATCCTCGTCCGTCCGGGCGACCGGATTGCCGCAGATGGCGTCATCGTCGAGGGCAGTTCGGCCATCAACGAGGCGCCGGTGACCGGCGAGAGCGTGCCAAAGACCAAGGGGGTTGGCGACGAGGTGTTCGCGGGCACGATCAATGCCGACGCGGTGCTGCGCGTGCGGGTGACGGCTGCTGCTGCCGACAACACCATCGCGCGCGTCGTGCGGCTGGTCGAGGAAGCGCAGGAGAGTAAAGCACCCACCGAGCGGTTCATCGACAAGTTCTCGCGCTACTACACCCCCGGCGTGCTGGTGGTCGGCGCGCTGGTCGCCATCCTGCCGCCGTTGCTGGCTGCCCAGCCCTGGGACGAGTGGATCTACAAGGGCCTCGCGATCCTCCTGATCGGCTGCCCATGCGCGCTGGTGATCTCGACCCCCGCGGCCATCGCTGCCGGCCTCTCAGCTGGTGCCCGGCGCGGGCTGTTGCTGAAGGGGGGCGCGGTGCTGGAGCAGTTGCGGAAGATCGATACCGTGGCGCTCGACAAGACCGGTACCCTGACCGAGGGCAAACCGGAGGTGACCGACATTGTCGGCGTCGGCCGGACCGAATCCCAGGTGCTGTCGATCGCGGCGGCGCTGGAGACCGGCTCGAGTCATCCGCTGGCGGTGGCCGTGCTGGCGCGCGCCGGTGCCGACAAGGCATTCGTGCCCCCGGCGACCAATGTCAAGGCGGTACCCGGCAAGGGTGTCACCGGCAAGGTCGGCGGCGAGGAACTGTTTCTCGCTTCACCCAAGGCAGCGGAAGAGCGCGTGCCGTTCGACGCGGTGCTGCGTGAGCGGATCGGGGCGCTCAACGATGCCGGCAAGACCGTCTCCGTGCTTCTGGTCGGCGATCAGGTGGCGGGCCTCCTCGCCATCCGCGACGAGCCGCGCGCCGATGCCGCCGAGGGACTGAGCCGGCTGCGGGCCGAAGGTGTCTCGACGGTCATGCTGACCGGCGATAATGAGCGGACCGCCCGGGCCATCGGCGCCGACCTCGACATCGAGGTCCGTGCCGGCCTCCTGCCCGAGGACAAGCAGCGGATCGTGCGCGAACTGCAGCAGCAGGGCCGCGTGGTGGCCAAGGTGGGCGACGGCATCAACGACGCCCCTGCCCTTGCGGCTGCCGATATCGGCATCGCCATGGGCGGCGGCACGGATGTGGCGCTCGAAACCGCCGACGCCGCGATCCTTCACGGCCGCGTCGCCGATATCGCGAACATGATCGGCCTGTCGAAGGCCACCATGGGCAATATCGCCCAGAACATCACCGTTGCGCTCGGGCTGAAGGCGGTATTCCTCGTGACGACGATCGTCGGCATTACCGGTCTGTGGCCGGCCATCCTCGCTGATACTGGCGCGACAGTGCTCGTGACGATCAACGCGATGCGTTTGCTTGGCTGGAAGGCTCGCTAGCAAAGCAAATCGGCTGTCAGCATCTTGTCAGCGGCCATCCTCTATTGTCCGGTGCAGGAGGAGGCCAGCGATGACCCGGTGGAACATTGCCCTCGGAATGTTGATTGCCTGCGAGAGCCTGATCATGGTGGCGCTGATCGCCGCCACGCTCTAGGCCTGAAACAACAACGGCTCCCCGAGGGGAGCCGTCTGTTTTGGACTGCAGGATCAGCTGGGACCCTGGTGCGGTCGAGAAGACTCGAACTTCCACGCCTTGCGGCACAGCGACCTCAACGCTGCGCGTCTACCAATTCCGCCACGACCGCACGCCGAGGTAGATGCAGCGCCGAACCGGCGAAGCGAGGCAGCGTGTAGCAATGGTCGGTCCGGGGCGCAAGCGATTAATTGCCGATATGCCAAGGCAGGTTGCCAATTGGCAAATCAGGCCGGGCGGCGGACTTTTTCCGTGAGCTCGACGCTGAGCCGGCCATCCTCGACCTTCACTTCGCCGCGGGCGATAAGGGTGTTGTTGGCGTAGATGCGCAGCGGGTCGTTCTCGCCGGTGTCGAGTTCGATCACCGCCCCGCGGCCCATGCGCAGCAGGTGATGCACCGGCATGCTGGCAGCGCCAAGCTCCACGGTGATATCGACTTCAATATTGTCTAGAGTGTTCATACATAAACCGCGAACGACCATCCCGGCTGAATCGCGCCGGGCCCCTTGTGAGAGAGCATCGGCTGCCCATGCTTACCGAAGCGTTAACGACTGACCCAACTTGCGACACCGGGACGAAACTGTTCCGGAGCGACGGCGTGCCGGTCGAATGGCGAATCTCGGAGGGGTATGTCCCCTATCTCGAGGCGCTGGAGGCGATGAAGGAGCGAGCCGCCGCGGTAGCGGAAGGCGCGGCCGGCGAGCAGGTCTGGCTGCTGGAACATCCGCCGCTCTATACCGCCGGCACGTCAGCGGCGCCCGAGGACCTGCTCTCGCCCAATCGCTTCCCGGTCTACGACGCGGGCCGCGGTGGGCAGTACACCTACCATGGCCCCGGCCAGCGGGTGGTCTACTTCATGCTCGACCTGCGACAGCGCGGCCGGGACGTGCGCTGCCTGGTGCAGGGCCTGGAAGGGCTGATCATCAATACGCTCGCGGCCTTCAACATCAAGGGCGAGCGGCGCGACGGACGAATCGGCGTGTGGGTGGCTCGGCCGGACAAGGGGCCGGGCCGCGAGGACAAGGTGGCGGCAATCGGCGTGCGAGTGAGCCGCTGGGTGACGTTCCACGGCATTGCGATCAATGTGTCGCCGACCCTTTCACACTTCGATGGCATCGTGCCGTGCGGCATCTCCGACCAGGGGGTGACCAGTTTCGAGGACCTCGGGCAGCTCGTCTCGATGGCCGAGGTTGACGGTGCACTGCGTGCGGCGTTCGAGCGTCGCTTCGGGCCGACAGCAGACCTGCGTCCGGAAACACTTGTAAGTGCCGCCTGATACACGCATTTTCTGATTGACCGATTCCATCAGGGGTGAGGCCATGACGCTGGACGATCTCAAGAAAATCTTCCTTAGCCCGACGCTGTTCCGGCTCGAGACCATCCTTTCGCCGCGACTTGTGCCGGTGCTGTATGCGACCGGCCTCGCTGCGCTGCTGCTGTGGTCCGTGGGGCACCTGTTCGCGAGCTTCGGCCGCAATTTTGGCGATGGGCTCTGGGGGCTGCTCGAGATCGCGGTCTATGGCGCGTTGTTCCTCATTGTTCTGCGCATCGTCTGCGAAGTTCTGCTGGTATTCTTCAAGGCGAACGAGACTGTGACACGAACGGTCAGCCTGAGCCGCGTGCCGACCTCGCTGATCGACGAGGTGCGCGACGCGATCCACGATATCGCCGAGGACGAGCCTTACGAGGACGACGAGAGCAGTGACGGTACACCACCCCCTGCCCCGACGACGCCGGCTGTGCGGCGGACGGCCAAGCGGACGCCGCCCCCGACCGCCAAGCCCGACATCTGAAACAAAAAAGGCCGCCTGAGGGCGGCCTTTTCAGTTCTAGGCTGCGACCGGGCTGCCGCGCCGGGACTTGAGCACTTCGTCGAGGCTCCAGGCGCCGGCGCCGGCGAATACGAGATAGAGGAATACGAAGCAGAACAGCACGGCGCCATCACCACCATTGGCGGCCGGGATGATGCTGCCGCCCATCGGCACGTGCATCATCCAGAACGCATAGGCCATTTCGCCGGCGAGGATGAAGGCGACCGGGCGGGTGAACAGGCCAAGGATGATGGCGAGCCCGCCGAACACTTCGAGGATGGCCGCAAGGCCCATCAGCGAGAAGATATCGACGCCGCCCATGTCCGATGCCGGGAAGCCGAACAGCTTCTGGGTGCCATGGGCCATGAAGCAGAGCGCGGTGACGACGCGAAGGACGGCCAGCGCCTGCGGCTGGTACCTGTTGAGTGCTTCGAGATTCATTGGTCTTTTTTCCTGCTGGACGCCTCGGAGGTGGGCGCATCAGGAAACAAGAGCCTCAGGCTCAGGATTCGGGTCAACTTACAGGTTGGTAACCTGACAGGCTTGTGATCGGCCGTGATCAGGGCTGCCCTGCTTCCATCGCAGACTGCCGATCATTGCTTTTTCCGCCGGTTTGGCGCATAGGCACGCGCCAATGACACAAGCTCCAAAAATCGGCCTGGTCAGCCTCGGCTGCCCCAAGGCCCTCGTCGACTCCGAACGCATCATGACGACGCTGAGATCGCAGGGCTATGCGTTCTCGCGCGACTATGAGGGCGCGGATATCGTGCTGGTGAACACCTGCGGGTTCCTCGACAGCGCCAAGAAGGAAAGCCTGGAGGCGATCGGCGAGGCCGTCGGCGCCAATGGCCGCGTCATCGTCACCGGCTGCCTCGGCGTCGAGGAGCAGATGATCCGCGACACCCATCCGAGCGTGCTCGCCGTCACCGGCCCGCACCAGTACGAGGATGTGGTCAACGCGGTGAACACCCACCTGCCGCCGGTGCCGAACAAGTTCGTCGACCTGGTGCCGGAGGCCGGCCTCAAGCTGACGCCGCGGCACTACGCCTACATGAAGATTTCCGAGGGCTGCAACAACCGCTGCACATTCTGCATCATCCCACAGATCCGCGGTGACCTGGTGTCCCGTCCGATCGCGTCCGTGCTGTATGAGGCCGAGCGCCTGGTGGCGACCGGCGTCAAGGAGATCATGGTGATCTCGCAGGACACCTCGGCCTACGGCGTCGACATCAAGTATGCGAACTCAAAATTCCGCGGCCGCGACGTCTCGGCGAAGTTCCAGACGCTGGCCGAGGAACTGGGCCAGATGGACGTGTGGACCCGCCTCCACTACGTCTACCCCTACCCGCATGTCGACAGCGTCATCCCGCTGATGGCCGAGGGCAAGATCCTCCCCTATCTCGATATCCCGTTCCAGCACGCCTCGCCGCAGGTGCTGAAGTCGATGCGCCGCCCGGCCAACCAGGTGAAGACGCTCGACCGGATCAAGGCCTGGCGTGCCATGGCGCCTGACCTCGCCATCCGCTCCAACTTCATCGTCGGCTTTCCCGGCGAGACCGAGGAGGACTTCGAGTTCCTGCTCGACTGGCTGGAAGAGGCCGAGATCGACCGCATCGGCTGCTTCGAATACGAGCCGGTAACCGGCGCGCCTGCCAACGACATCGAGGGCATCGTCCCCGACGAGGTGAAGCGCGACCGCTACGAGCGGCTGATGGAAGTGGCGCAGGACATCTCAGCTCATGTGCTGTCGAAGAAGGTCGGGCGCACCATCGACGTGCTGGTCGACGACGTCGAGCCCGATACCGGCCGCGCCGTTGGCCGCAGCCAGTGGGACGCGCCGGAGATCGACGGCACCGTGATCATCCATGAAGCCGACGGCATCAAGGTCGGCGACAAGGTGTCGGTGCTGGTGACCGAGTCGGACGAGTACGACCTGTTCGCCGTGCCGTCCTCAGTTGCCGCCAAGGGCGACCGGAAGCCTGCCGCCGTCGCCAGCTGATGGCCAGCCACCGCGAGTATGAACTGGCGCCGGGCGACACCGCCCTGCGCCTTGGTCGTACGGCCCGGCTCATGGGCATTCTCAACGTCACCCCTGACAGTTTCTCGGACGGCTGGCGCTTCGATGCGCTGCCGGCGGCGCTGACGCAGGCGCGGCTGATGCTGGCCCAGGGCGCTGATATCATCGACATCGGTGGCGAGAGTACTCGGCCGGGGGCTGAGGAGGTGTCGGTAGCCGACGAGTTGTCGCGAGTGCTGCCGGCAATCGGCGCGCTGCGGGCTGACGGGATCACGGCGCCGATCTCGATCGATACATACAAGGCCGAGGTGGCCGAGCGGGCGATTGCCGCCGGGGCGACTATCATCAATGACGTTCACGGGCTGCAGCGCGAGCCGGAGGTCGCGGCCGTGGCGGCGCAATACGGTGCGCCGCTGGTGGTGATGCATTGGGACAGAGGCCGGGACACGTCGCGCGACGTGATGGCCGAGATGGCCCGGTATTTCGATGTGACGCTGGCGATTGCCGACAAGGCAGGCGTCCAACGCAGCCAAATCGTGCTCGATCCGGGTTTCGGCTTCGCCAAGTCGCTCAGCGAGAACTATGAAATCCTGCGACGGCTGCCAGAGCTGGTGGCGCTGGGCTTTCCGGTGCTGGTCGGCACCTCGCGCAAGTCGATGATCGGCAAGCTGCTGGATGTGCCGGCCGACGAGCGGCTGGCGGGGACGGTGGCGACTTCGGTGCTCGGCTACGCGGCCGGTGCACATATCTTCCGCGTCCACGACATCAGGCCCAACCGCGACGCCTTGCGCGTCGCTGAAGCGGCCCTATATGGACCGCATAGTCAGGACTAGTGACGTGACCAGAGACTTCGACGGCGACCGCATCATCCTCAGGGACCTGGGGTTCTTCGGCTATCACGGTGTGATGCCGGAGGAAGCGGTGCTGGGTCAGCGCTTCTTCGTCGACCTGAAATGCGGCGTCGACCTCGGCCGGGCAGGACGCAGCGATGAGCTGGAGCATTCGATCTCCTATGCCGAGATCTACAACGTCGCGAAGGCAGCGTTCGAGGAGCGGCGGTTCAAGCTGATAGAGGCGGTCGGCCAGCATGTCGTCGATCGGCTCTTCGAGGCGTTTTCCGCGATCCGCTGGATCGAAGTTCGCGTGCGTAAGCCATCGGCACCGATTGCCATGGTAGCCGGCGAAGCCGCGATCGAGCTGCACCGCCACCGGGACATCAGCTGATGGCGCGCGCCTGGCTAGGGCTCGGGGCCAATATCGGCGATCCGCCGGCGCAGGTGCGCGAGGCGGTGCTGCGGCTCGACGCGCACCCGGGCATCGATGTGGTAGCGCAATCGACGATGCTGATCACCAAGCCCTGGGGTAAGACGGACCAGCCCGACTTCTCCAACATGGTGGTGGAGATCGAGACGCACCTGGGGCCGCACGAGCTGCTCGACGCCTGCCTCGGAGTCGAACTCGAAATGGGCCGGGTTCGCGACATCCGGTGGGGCCCGCGCCGTATCGATATCGACATCGTGGCCTACGAGCGGTTGGAACTGCACAGCGAGTGGCTGCACTTGCCGCACCGGTTCGCACACGACCGAGACTTCGTCCTCGACCCGCTCCGCGAGATTGCGCCTGATGTCGCGGAGTGGATCATCAGCCGCTCGCGCGCTCAGTAATTCGGCCTTCGGACGCCCCCTACCCTTTACGTCCGCTTCGGCTTCGTGCGATCTCACGGGGGACTAAGCAGATCGGGGCGATGTTGGTGGATTGGATGCAGGACAAGTACGAACGCTACGCGGCGTTCGTCATCGCGGTGTATTGCGCCGCGTGGATTGCGTGCCTGCTGACCCTGCCGGGATTCTATCTCGATACCTACGACATGTTCGCCTTCGGCCAAGGCTGGCAGCTGGGTTACTGGAAGCATCCGCCCCTGCCGGCCTGGCTGGCCGAAATCGGCTTCGTCGCAACCGGTGGCTGGCCGCAGTCGCAGTCGGTCCTGGCGGTCGGTGCTGCCGGGCTGACGCTCGTCTATCTGTTCCGGCTGTCGCGCGACATCAAGGGCGCCCAACTCGCACTGCTGGCCGTGGCCATCTCGATGGTCAACTACTACTTCACCCGCCCGATCGAAACGCTGAACCACAACATTGTGCAGCTGCCGCTCTGGGTGATGACGGTGTTCTATTTCCGTCGGGCATTCCTCGCCAACAGCCGTATCGCCTGGGTGCTGCTCGGGGTCGCAGCGGCGCTGCTGATGTATGCGAAGTATAGCGGGGGCATCCTCCTTGTTCTGCTCGCCGCCTTTGCGGCGGTGGAGCCGAACTACCGCCGACGGCTGACTTCGCCCGGCCCCTACGTCACCGCGGTGACGGGGCTGCTGATCCTGTCTCCACACCTCTACTGGCTGGTGGCAAACGACTTCCTGCCGTTCCGCTATCCGTTCGAGTCGATGCCGCGGTTCACCAACCTGGTGGACCGCGCCATCTCCCCCGTGATGTTCGTGCTGGCACAGGTCGCCTTTCACCTGCCCATGTTGCTAGTACTGGCCCTCGGCCTTGTCGGCTGGCGCAAGGGTCGCGAGAAGATGACATTGGCGGGCGCGGATACGTCGCGTTCCGATTTCTGGCTGATCATGCTCTCCGGTGTCGCTCCGATCGTGCTGGTGGGCCTGTCGTCAGTTTGGTCCGGAAGCTCGATCCGGCCTGAGGTGGGCGGCTCGCTCGTCGCACTATCGGGCCTCGTCCTGGTGCTGCTGCTTCCGACGCCTCTCAAGGTAAGGCGGCCGCTGCTGGCCGGGATCGTGTGGGCGGTGCTGATGATCGGGGCACCGATCGGCTGGGTGGTGTCGCTGCATCTGGGCGCCAACGCTGGTCGCGTTGCCCCGGAGCTGATCCCTGACCGCATGCTTTCGGCTGCGATGGAGGCGAACTGGAAATCGCGCATGTCGACGCCCCTGCAGATCGTGGCCGGCCGTTCGATCGATGCCGGTCCGGTCTCGCTCTACGCCAAGCCACGTCCGCTGGTGCTGATCGATTTCGACTTGCAGCACAGCTCGTGGATCACGCCAGGACAGCTCGACCGCGACGGCGCCTTGGCGGTATGGCGCGAATGGGGCGACAAGCTTGAGCCGCCGGAGGGACTGGTTGCCCTGGCCGACGGCAGGCAGTTGGAAGTTGGTGGTGACGTCACCGTACCGGTGAACGACAAGACCAGCGTGCGCTACGGCTGGGCGATCATCCACCCCAAGTAGTGGGGCCTAGCGCACCATCTCCAGCACCCGCACGGCGGCATCGAAGTCCAGCCGGCGTTTCACACGCCGTTCCGTGGCTTCTTCGACCTCGCCCCACAGGCGGACGTTGTAGTCTTCGTCGACATGGGCAGCGGCCCAGATCTCTTCCGGCGTCATCAGCTTCTCGCGCAGCGCGATACTGAGCAGGCCCGAGCCGGTGATGCCGGTGAGGGAGTTGAGGGCGACGATTTCGATCAGGTTGGTCCCAGCGAGCGACTGACCGAGACGCTCAAGGGTTGCTGCCGGCTGCGGCTGGTGGACGATGCCGATGGTTGGCTGGAAGCTGATGTCGAAATGGCGGGCGATGCGAACAAGCGCCGCGTCCCAGACCCGCTCCTGCTCGGCGACGAGTTCCCGCGGCGTATCGGCGCGGTAGAGCAGAAGGTCGTTGCCGGAATACTTGACGATCTCGTCGCGGAGCGCTCCGAGGCGCTCCTCGCCGGCCTCAATGGCTGAGTTCACCAGCCGCACCATCGGCATGACCTTGGGATCGATGAACTCGCCCTGCGCCGCCCATTCCTCGGCCATGGCCTCCGCCAGGACGCGTTGGGGCACCACCACCGGGGTCTGCCCGGGCGTGCGCGGCGAACGGCCGTCCAGCGTCACGGCGAAGCCACCGGCGGCCGTACCGACCCCGACATCCTTGTAGAAGCGCTTGGGCAGCTCGACCTTGTTGAGGTGCTGGGCGCGACCGTAGCCATCATTGCGGTGCTGGTGGGCGTCGTCGAGGAACTCGCGCATCGGTCTACTCCAGCACGCGCTCGATGGCGGCATCGAGCTCGGCGTAATCGTGGATCAGCGTCCCTGCCCCGGCTTTCAGCAGCTCGGCTGCCTCGTGATAGCCCCAGCTGACCCCGATGGCCCGGGTGCCGGCGGCCCGCGCCAACTCCATGTCGTAGACCGTATCGCCCACCATCACCGTCTGGTGCGGTTCGGCGCCGGTATCGGCCATGGCGCTGAGCAGCATGCCCGGATGGGGTTTGGAGGGATTATGGTCGGGCGTCTGCAGGGTGACGAAATGGCCCTCAATGCCGTGATTTCCCAGGATTCGGGCGACGCCGGTGAGACCCTTGCCAGTAGCGATCCCCAGCACCGTGCCCTTCTTCTCCTTCAGCCGGTCGAGTGCCTCGCGCGCGCCAGGATAGAGCGGCTCCCGATCGACATCGTGCTCCAGCGAGGCTTTGTAGAAGCTTCGGTACTGGCCGACGATGCCCTCGATCACATCGATATCGTCGGTGCCCGCCAACTGCCCGACGGCGATCGGGAGAGACAGGCCGATGATCTGACGCACCTGCGCGGCAGTCGGCGGCACCAGGTCGAGCGACGCGAATGCTGCGCCCATGTGCTCGGAAATGAGCGCCTGGGTGTCGATCAGCGTGCCGTCCATATCGAAGACAATGAGCCGCATGCGAGTGGTCCTCGTTCGGCCCGTTCAGAACCACAAAACGCGGGGCATGTCACGCCCCGCGCGAAGACGCTGATCAGTGGGCCGCGAAGCAGTAGAGCAGGCCGGCGCCACCGGTGCCGATAAGGTTGTCCTGACTGCAGCCGCGCGACGGGTGGGCCGCGTTCCACGATGTGGCAGTCGCGAGCGTGTCGGGTCCCAGGCGGTCGGCGTGGCCGAGCATCGCCGTGCCTTCGCCGTTGAGGGTCCAGTCGCCGCAGGTCTGGCCGACGGCCAGTGTGCCGTCGGCATTTGAGCCTGTGAGGATGTCGTGCTGGTTCGGCTCGTCGCCACGGCCCTTGGTTATGGCCCCCGTCTCCGACAGCGCGGTCTGCTTGTTGATGTTGTTCGCGTCCGAATGGAGGTTGGCGACATCGGTGGCGATCACGTCGCCCTTGAAGTTCTGCCACGGCCCGGCGCCGATCCGGTCCTTGGCGTTGACGCCTTCGGCGCTGAGGTAAGCCTTCCAGGTCTTGCCAATGGAGCCTGCGGCCTCCGCCAGCTTCGCGCAATGCGCGTCGGCGCCATCGAGGCCGCCGAGATTGGCACCGTCCCCCACACCCACGCTGGTGACGAAAAAGGTCATGGTGGTTGCGTCCTGCGCAATGGCCGGTGCAGCAATGGCGAGGGTCGCCGCGGTGACAGCGGCGAGAACGATCGTTTTCATTGGCATCTCCCTGTGCGCCCGCAATGGGCCGCGACAGGTGAACACACGGGGCCGACGTTTCGTCCGGCGCTCGCGCCGATTTGATCAGTCCTGCTCGGGGTCCTGGTCCTGCGCGTCGTAGCGGTCGGCATCGAAGCCGAGCACGTCGAACGTCGCCTGCATGTGCGGCGGCAGCGGCGCGGAGACGTCGAGGAACTGGCCGCTCTTCAGCGGCAGCCGGATGCGGCGGGCGTGCAGGTGCAGGCCCTTGCTGATCTGCTCCGGCGCTTCCCAGTTCTCGATGTTGAAGTAGCGCGGATCGCCCATGATAGGGTTGTGCAACTGCGCCATGTGTACGCGCAGCTGGTGCGTGCGGCCAGTCACCGGCTTCAGTGTCACCCAGGCGAAGCGGCGGGCGGCGGTGTCGGTGGTCGAGTAGTAGCTCATCGAATGCTGCGCGCCGGGCGTGCCCTGTGGCACCACCACCATCTGCTCGCCATCGGTAGTCGCCTGCTTCGCAAGGAAGCAGGAGATCGAGCCCTGCTTGGGGTGCGGGTTGCCCCACACCACGGCCCAGTAGATCTTCCGCGCCTGGCGCGACGAGAACACTTCGCCGAAATGGGCGGCTGCCGCCTTGGTCTTGGCGACGACGAGACACCCCGAAGTATCGCGGTCGAGCCGGTGCACCAAGCGGGGCGCCTCGCCCTTCTTGTTCGGGAGGCTCTTCAGCAGCCCATCCATGTGGCGCTTCGTGCCGCTGCCGCCCTGCGAGGCGAGGCCGTGCGGCTTGTTGAAGACGTAGAGGTCGTCGTCCTCATAGAGGATGATGTCGCGCAGGAACTCGGCATCCTTCGAGTTGATCTCGCCTTCGGCCCGCTCCGGCGCGGCTTCGATCGGCGGCACGCGGACGACCTGCCCGGCGGCAAGGCGGGCATTGGCCTTCACCCGGCCGCTGTCGACGCGGATCTGGCCCGAGCGCAACAGCTTCTGGAGGTGACCGAAGGTGACCTGAGGAAAGTGCGTCGCGAACCAGCGGTCGAGCCGCATGCCGTCTTCGTCGCGAGCGACGGTCTGCTGTCGTACGCCGCTCATGCAATCACCCGCATGGCCAGCATGCCCATCCAGAGGCCGGCAAGCGACAGCAGCACCGAGCCGACGATGTAGATCGCCGCCAGCATGACATCGCCGCGCTCGATCAGCGTGATGGCGTCCAGCGAGAAGCTCGAGAAGGTGGTGAAGCCGCCGAAGATGCCCACGGCGACGAACAGCCGAATCTCGTTCTGGTACTGCGGCGTGAACTTGGCGAGGATGCCGATCAGCACGCCCATAGCGATCGACCCGGCGATGTTGACGAGGAACGTCGCCACCGGGAAGCCGTTGGCGAGCGCGCCGATCCAGTTCTGCGCACCAAAGCGCGCCAAGGCGCCAAGCGCGCCGCCAATTCCAACGAGAAGATAAGCTTGCATGGGCTGACTTCTACGGGCAGCGCCCGCGGAAGACCAGCCCTATGCGAGGCGGTTTGCGTCAGGTCGCCGAAGCTGCCTGTTCGTCGTCATCGTCATCGTCATCGCCGTCGATCTCGAGCGCCGGTGCGACCGCCGACGAGACCAGGCCGCTGAGCGTGCCGCCCTTGAGGCCGAGTTCGGCCAGGAGCGCATCGATCAGCGGCGCCTGGCTGCGGTAGCGCAACGCGGCATCGACCGCCTGATCAGCGATCCCACCGCCGGCATGGCCGTTCATCCCACCATTGCCGCCGCCGCCACCCGACAGGCCATCGACGTGCAGGATCTTGATCCCCTCGATGTTCTCCATCGGCTTGACGGACTCGGCTATGATTGACGGTAGGGCCTGAATGAGGGCCATGCGGATGTTCATGGCGATCTGCTCGGGCGACAGGTGGTTGGCGGCCTCGTTGAGCTTCTGCTTGCCTTCGGCCTCGACCGCG
Source organism: Devosia sp. P1_H9 (assembly GCF_056405135.1). Taxonomy (NCBI): domain Bacteria; kingdom Pseudomonadati; phylum Pseudomonadota; class Alphaproteobacteria; order Hyphomicrobiales; family Devosiaceae; genus Devosia; species Devosia sp. P1_H9. The sequence continues at coordinate 50,598 of NZ_JBFUCQ010000002.1, read as the reverse complement.
TAAGTGACCTCGGTGGCGGCGGCCCTGAGCTTGGCGGCTTCCGCCTCGCCTTGGGCCAGCGTGCGTGCCGCTTCGGCGCGGTTCTTGGCGGCCTGCTTTTCGGCGTCGGAGGAGACCACGATGTTGATCGAGGCCTTCTGGGCCTCCTGCTCGGCTTCGATCAACTGGATGCGCTTGGTGCGCTCGGCCACCTCGGTCATTCGCGCCGTCTCCACCTCTTCGGCGGCCTTGGCGGCCAGAGCACGGGCGACGTCGGCCTTGGCCTCAGCCTTCGACTGCTCCTCGGACTTGGCGGCCACCGCGGTGGCGCTGGTCTGCTCGGAGATGGCGATGGCCTGGTCGGCCTTGATCGCCGCTTCCTTCATCTGCTGGCGCGAGAGGGTACGCGCGGCCTCGGCTTCGGTAGCGCGCTGGGCGCGGAGGCTTTCGATCTCGGCGTTCTGCTGGTCGATGCGGATGGCGATTTCGCGCTCGTTGTTGAGGCGGGCATACTCGGAGTCACGGGTGATCGTGAATTGCTCCTGCTGCGCCTCGAGGTTCTTGCGCGCGATGGCCACCTGGGTGTTCTGCTCGATCTCGTTGCGGGTCTTGCGCCGGTCCTCGATCGCTTCGGTCATCTTGGTGAGACCTTCGGCATCGAACACGTTGTTGGGATTGAAGAATTCGCGATTGGTCTGGTCGAGGCCGGTGAGCGACACCGACTCGAGCTCAAGGCCGTTCTTGAGAATGTCCTCAGAGACCGCGGCCTGCACCTTCTGGACGAAGTTGACCCGCTGCTCGTGCAGCTCCTCCATCGCCATCTCGGCGGCGACGGCCCGGAGCGCATCGACGAACTTGCCTTCGACCAGCTCCTTGAGCGCCTGCGGCTCCATGGTGCGGCGGCCCAGCGTCTGGGCCGCGTCGGCAATGGCCTCGGCGGTCGGCTGCACGCGGACGTAGAACTCCGCCTGCACGTCGACGCGCATGCGATCCTTGGTGATCAGGGCCTGCTCGGCAGTGCGCACCACTTCGAGGCGGAGGGTGTTCATGTTGACTGGGATGGTTTCATGCAGCACCGGCAGCACCAGGGCGCCGCCGTTCATGATCACCTTCTGCCCGCCGAAGCCGGTGCGGACGAACGACACTTCCTTGCTGGCGCGGCGATAGAGCCGGGCAATGATCATGCCGATCACGAAGATCGCGACGATGATGATGGCGGCCACGATCAGGGTCGAAATGAGCTGGTCGTACATGCGGGGCTATTCCTGTGGCGGGGTGAGGCGGGTGATGGCGCGATAGACGTTCTTGTCGCGACCGACGATGAAGACGCGGTCGCCCGCGGCATAGGTCGAGCCCGGCTCGCCGGGCTCGAGCAGGATGTAATGGGTGCGACCGCGAAGGTCGGTAGTTTTGGCCTCGGCAGGTTGGCCCTGCTTAGCCTCGCCGCGAATGATCGTTGCGTAGCTGCCGACGAGCTCGGAGCGGCTGGCCGCCTCGGACTGATCCCGGGGGAAGATGTCGCCGAGCCAGCGGCCGAGGTGGCGCGTGGCGAAGCTGGCGCCGGCAACGGCCGGTACGGCGGCTAGCCAGGGGCTCAGCGGGTTGCCGGCGGCTCCGGTTACCACCCACTGGACGAGATAGCCCGAGAGCGCAAACCCGGTGAGGAAGATGACGAGCAGCGCGAGGAACGGCAGCCTCCCGACCGAGAACCAGCTGAGAACATGGGAGAGCGGGCCGACTTCGGCGCCGCTGAGCTCGGGCGCATCGAGGTCGGGAACATCGATGCCGGGCAGCGCCGCTTCGATGGAGGCGGAGGGTGAAAAGCCGATGAGGAGGGATAGCAACTCGATCACGCCGATCGCCAGCATGACGATCAATGCAACCGTGAACGGTGCGAACTCTGGCGCGAACAGTTCTATCTGGCCCCTCCCCTGATCCCTTCAGGTCATATGGGACTGTTGTGACAGTTTTCCATGGGGCGCAAGGACTTCGGGGCGCGGATTCTCGATATGGCTAATCTTGGTTGTTCAGATGCCGCCAAGCAAAGGCGGGAGCGCTAGTTGTCTCCCTCCTCCTCGCGGCGCTGTTCGCGGCGGCTGGACCAGAAATCGAGGCGCTTGATCACCTCGCGTTCGAAGCCGCGTTCGTTCGGCTGGTAGAACTCCGGCCGCCTGTCACCGGCGAGTTCGTCCGGGAAGAACTCTTGGCCGGAATAGGCATCCGGATAGTCGTGGTCGTAGCGGTAGCCCTTGTTGTAGCCGAGCTCCTTCATGAGCTTGGTCGGGGCGTTGAGGATGTGCTTGGGCGGCGGCAGCGAACCGGTCTGCTGGGCCAGCGCCTTGGCGTTGGCAAAGCCGACCATGGCGGCGTTGGACTTGGGTGCGGTCGCGACATAGGCGATGGCCTGCGCCATGAACAGCTCGCCCTCGGGGAAGCCGGTGCGCTCGAAGGCGTTCCAGGCGGTGATCACCTGCACCATCGCCTGCGGGTCGGCCATGCCGACATCCTCGGAGGCGGCGCAGGCGAGACGCCGGAAGATGGTGTCGGGGTGCTCGCCGCCGACCAGCATGCGCTGTGCCCAATACATGGCGGCCTGCACATCGGAGCCGCGCAGGCTCTTATGGAAGCAGCTGAGCAGGTTGTAGTGCTCCTCCTGCCCCTTGTCGTAGACCGGGGCGCGCTTCTGGACCGTTTCGGCGAGCGCGGCGACGTCGAGCATCGCGTCCTCGGGGAGTGCGAACAGCTCTTCGGCAAGGCCGATCAGGTAGCGGCCATCGCCATCGGCCATCTCCAGCAAAGCGTCGCGGGCTTCGGCGGTGATCGGGAGTTTGCGGCCGACATGCGCCTCGGCGCGTTCGGCGAGGATTGCGAGGTCGGGCTTTTCGAACCGGCGGAGGGTGTAGACTTTGGCGCGCGAGAGGAGCGCTGCGACCATCGAGAAACTGGGGTTCTCGGTGGTGGCGCCGATGAGGATGACGGTGCCATCCTCGACGTGGGGCAGGAGCGCGTCCTGCGTCGTGCGGTTGAAGCGGTGGAGCTCGTCGACGAACATCACCGTCTGCCGCCCTGCCCCGAGGCGCAGCGCCTTGGCGTCGGCGATGACCTTGCGGAGGTCGGCTACGCCCGAGAGCACTGCCGACAGTTGCACGAAGTCGAGCCCGACCTCTTTGGCGACCAACCGCGCAATCGTCGTCTTGCCGACCCCGGGTGGGCCCCAGAGGATGAACGACGAAACGCGACCGGCGGCGACCATGCGGCCGATCGGACCGTTGGGCCCGAGCAGATGATCCTGCCCGATGACGTCGGCGAGCCGCTGCGGCCTCAGGGCCTCGGCGAGCGGACGCGGCGCGGCATCATCGAACAGCGAAAGCATCAACCACTCACCTCGGCCCGGACAATCCGGCCACCCCGCTGTAGCACAACACGCCAGCTCTGCGGACGATCGTTGGCCAGCTTGCCGAAGCTCTCGGCGCTGTCGGTCGGGTCGCCGTTGAGGCTGAGGATAAGGTCCCCGGCCCTGAGGCCCATGTCGTCAGCCGGAGAGCCGGCCTCGACTCCGCGAACCAGCACCGCGTGGGTATCGTAGGGCAGCCCCAGCTCTTGCGCCACGGCAGGAGTGACGGTCTCGACCGACGTGCCGGAGAAGCGCGTGTTACCGGAGACCGACACCGGCTTGCTGGCGCCCGGCGGGGCTTCCAGCGTGATGATCTTGTCCTCGGTCTTGCCGCTGCGGAAGTACTGCAGGTCCGCCGTGGCCCCGACCGGCTTGGTGGCGAGGCGGAAATCGAAGGCGCTCGGCTGCTCGATGTTGAAACCATCGACGGAGAGGATGACATCGCCATCGGCGAAGCCGGCCTTCTCGGCGGGACCGCCCGGCGCGAGTTCGCTGATCAGCGCACCGCGGGCCTGGCCCAGGCCGAGGCTGTCGGCGAGATCGGCGGTCACCGGCTGCATGCGAGCGCCGAACCATGGGCGAACCAGCGCGCCACCGGAAATGCCGGTCTCGGCCACGAGCTTCGCCATATTGGCGGGGATAGCGAAGCCGATGCCGACCGAGCCGCCGGAGCGGGAGACGATCGCGGTGTTAACTCCCACGAGATGGCCCTGCAGGTCGACCAGCGCGCCACCCGAATTGCCCGGATTGATGGCCGCATCGGTCTGGATGAAGAACTCGTAGTTCGAGCTTTCGACGCCGGTCCGCGCCAGCGCCGAGACGATGCCCGAGGTGACGGTCTGGCCGACGCCGAACGGGTTACCGATGGCCAGCACCAGGTCGCCGACTTCGAGCTGGTCGGAATCGGCGAAGGTCAGTGCCGGGAAGGTCGCGCCCTTGGCATCCTTCACCTTCAGCACTGCGAGATCGGTCTTGGGGTCATCGAGCGCCAGGTCAACGGCGTACTCGTGGCCATCGTTGGTGGAGATGCGGATGTCGGTGGCGCCCTCGATCACGTGGTGATTGGTGAGGATCACGCCGGCACCATCGACGATGACGCCCGAGCCCAGCGACTGCGACTTCTGCGGGCGGCTGTCCATGAACGGGCTGTCGCCGCCGAAGAACTGCGAAAAGAATGGATCGTTGAGGAACGGTGACGTCGCCTGCTGACTTATGGTCGTGGCGTAGACATTGACCACGGAGGGCGTCACCGACTTGACCACCGGCGCGAAGCTCAGTTGCATCTCGGTCCGGGTGGCTGGCACAGCCCTCGTCTCCGGCGCTGCCGTCTCAGCGGCCTGGGCAGCGATCGCGACCGGCGCTGATGGCGTCGTTCGACTCGAAATCTCCGCATACCCGAACACCAGTGCGGCACCGGCGGCGACCCCGCCGAGCGCCATAATCCAACCCTGTTTCGACATCGTCACATCCTCAGGCGATACTGCGCGGACAACGCGCTGCGATGACCCGACAAACGCCGCGAATCTGGCGCCTTTTAGGTGCTGGGCTTACGGATTGGTAATCCCTGAAATATGACGTTGCCCAGTGGGTCAATCGACCCTATATGCAGCGCTCACTTTTCTGCCCCTCGAGGACTTTCTCGTACAAGACCCCTGAAAGGTTAGCCGCCCAATGACTGAGCCGACCACGGTCTACGCCAACACGTCGCAGCTTATCGCCAGCGAAGAGCCGGATTTTCCGAGCTTCCTGTTCTGCTCCAAGGAGCTGCACCGGGCGACCAAGGTGTTCAAGAAGGGCTTCGACGGCCTCTTGACCTACGCGGTCAAGTGCAACCCGTCGCCGCACATCATCAAGCAACTGCACGAAGAGGGCCTGAAGGCCTTCGACGTCGCCTCCAACATGGAGATGGAGCTGGTGCGCGACTACGCCCCCGGCGCGGTGATGCACTACAACAACCCGATCAAGAACAAGCGCGAGATCGAGCGCGCCTACGAGGAGTTCGGCGTCCGCTCTTTCACCATCGACCACCCGCAGCAGCTCGACCAGCTGGCCGCGGTGGTGTCGCCCTCGCGCGACATCGAGGTGACCACCCGCTTCAAGGCCGGCAAGGCGCTGAAGTCGTACGATTTCGGCATCAAGTTCGGCGTCATGCAGGACGGCGCGGCCGAGATCGTCAGCCTCGTCGACCAGATGGGCTACACCCCGTCGCTGTGCTTCCACGTCGGCAGCCAGTGCGAGGACGCATATGCCTACGAGCGGCACATCGCCGCCGCGGCGAAGATCTGCGAAGAGTCGGGCATCGAGCTGAAGCGCCTCAACATCGGCGGCGGCTACCCGGCCCCCTATCCGACTTCCGAAGCGCCGCCGATGGACTACTATTTCGAGACCATCTCGCAGGCGGTGAAGGACAACTTCGGCAAGTCGAAGCCCGAGCTGATCATCGAGCCCGGCCGCGCGCTGGTGACCTCGTCCACCTCGCTGCTGCTGCGCGTAAAACATCAGCGCGGCGGGCAGTCGGTATATCTTAACGACGGCGCCTATGGTTCGCTGATGGAAGTGAAGTTCATGCACTTCACGCCGCCGGTGCGTGTCTGGCGCGGTCCGCGTGTCCACGACAACGACCAGGATTTCTCCGAGTTCACCGTCTGGGGCCCGACCTGCGACAGCTACGACGTGCTGCCCCAGGTGTTCACGCTGCCGTCCGACATCGACGAGGACGACTGGGTGGAGTTCGGCCTGATGGGTGCCTACACCCAGGCCTCGCTGACCCCGTTCAACGGCTTCTGGCGCCGGGATCAGTACTGGGTGGACGAGGTCTACACGGGCAAGGACCAGCAGCCGGAATAAGGCTCCTCCCTGCTCTTATGCCGCTCCAGCCAAGTGCCGGGGCGGCTTTTCTGTCTCTGGGAGGGACTGCCATGAAGGACGTGCCTCCACTCGCCGGCCTCGGCCACCGCATCATGATCATGGGCCCGACCAATTCGGGAAAATCGACTTTGGCCGTAGCCATGGCTCAGAAGCTCGATATCCCTGCCATTCACCTCGACCGCCTTCAGCATTTGCCCAACACCAACTGGAAGGTGTGTCCCGAGGAGGAGTTCGCCGCCCTCCACGACAAGGCCATCCTCGAGCCCGGTTGGGTGATGGATGGGTGCTATTCGAGGCTTGCGCCGCAGCGGGTTCGGCGGGCCACCGCCATTCTCGTCATCAACGCCAGCCTTGGCACGCGCTATCGACGCTATTTCCATCGCACCCTGTTCCAGAAATCGCGGGCTGGCGCCCTGGACGGGGAACAGGACTCGGTCAATTTGAGGATGATCGGGTGGCTGTGGAAGACTCGGAACTCCGCCGAGAAATACCGGCAACTGGCGCTGACGTCCGGTCTGCCGCACGTATTTGCCGACGGTGAGCAGGAGTTGAACCGGCTCTACGCGTCGTGGGGGCTCGAGCGAGACTAGTCGGGCGGCGCCGCCCAGCGGGGGCGGTAGCTGGCCTCCGCACTCGCCTCTGTTCACCGCACCGCAACCGGCATATCCTCCCCCTCAGCAACCCAAATGAGGTGGCGAAGATGCCTGGTGGGGTGGTCTTGGGACTGGTGGTGCTACTGGGCTTTGTAGCCTGGGGCGCAGTGCTGTTCTGGCGGGGTCGTATCGTCGACCGTGTGGCGGAGCACGAGCTGCGTCACGAGACGCGGCACGAGCGGCGGCGGCTGCATCACAAAGGCTAGAGCAGCTTCTCGATAGGACCGGCGAGGTCGGCCGGCTCCACAGCCGATGCGAAGCGTTGCACCTGCTTGCCGCTGCGATCGACGAGGAACTTGGTGAAGTTCCAGGCCACCTTCTGCAGCCCGAGCAGCCCTGGCGCCTTGCGCTTCAGCCACTTGTAGAGCGGGAGCGCATCGTGCCCGTTTACGTCGGATTTGGCGAAGAGCGGGAAGGTGACGTTGTAGTTGAGATCACAGAACGCCGCGATCTCGCTCTCGGTGCCCGGCTCCTGGTCACCGAACTGGTTGCACGGAAAGCCGAGGATGACGAGGCCGCGATCCCTGTAGGTTTCGTAGAGCTTCTCGAGACCGGCATATTGCGGAGTGAAGCCGCACTTGCTGGCGACGTTGACCACCATGACGACCTTGTCGCGATAGGCAGACAATGGCTGCTCGGCCCCGCCGAGCAGCGGAGCGGAAAAATCGTAAAGCACGGTCACGGTAATACTCCGGGGAAGAGCGGCAACGCCCCTGCCCTATTCCTCGCGTATGGTCGCGTCCAGTCGCTTTTCCGTTAGTTTTCTTACGGCTTCCTCATGTACCGGCGGACCAGCTAGGCTTGAGGTGGAGGCTCATATGCGCCGCGGCGATGGCGCGCTCCACAGCGACGATTGCCGCGGAATCACTCATCTTTCAGCAGGTGACCGTCCAGCCCCTTGCCTTTGCGCGCGGCCTCTGCCGTATCGCGCTGCTTGTCGGCCTTGGTGCGCCCGAACTTGGCGCGGTTCTCGGACGCAGTCTGCTCTTTCGCCAGCCGAGCCTTGGCCTTGCGCGCTTTGGAGAGGGAAATGATCTCGGCCATTGCGTGCTCCCGTCGGCTCAGCTTGGGCGCGGCAGCGCCAGATAGACACTGTCGCACCATTCGTCGCCGAGGAGAAAGGTGTTCTTGGCTTCGCCGGTCCGGGCAAAGCCGAGCTTCTCCAATACCCGGAGTGACGCGACGTTCCGCGGATCGACATCGGCCAGCAACTGGTCGGTCAGCTTGCTCGAGAATACGTGGTCGATGAAGGCCGCCGACGCTTCGGTGGCTATTCCCTTTCCCCAGTGCTGGGGGTGGATCATGAATCCGAAATCCGGCAGGCGCCCGGCGCCTACGTCGCCAATGACGCGGCCGTCGAACTCGATGGCGAAATCCTGGCCTCCCGCTGCCGTCCGCTCGATCTTCTGATTGAGCCAGATGCGGGTGACTTCACGATCGGCGTGTGGAAGCGTCGACCAGTAGCGCATGCCCTGGGTATCCGACATGATCCAGAAGAAGGCATCCAGATCGTCGGGCCGTGGGCGGCGCAGCACCAGCCGCGCCGTGCCGATTTCCATCAGACCAGCCGGCTCTGTTCCTTCGCCGCTTCGATGAAGCTGGCAAAGAGCGGGTGCGGTTCGAACGGCTTCGACTTCAGTTCCGGGTGGAACTGCACGCCGATGAACCACGGGTGATCGGTCCGCTCGACGATCTCCGGCAGCTTGCCGTCGGGCGAAACGCCGGAGAACAGCAGGCCGTTAGCCTCGAGCACCTTGCGGTAGTTCATGTTCACTTCATAGCGGTGGCGGTGCCGCTCGGTGATCCGGGTCGAGCCGTAGATATCGGCCACGCGGCTGCCCTTGGCGAGCTGCGCGGGATAGGAGCCGAGCCGCATGGTGCCACCGAGATCAGTTTCCGCGGTCCGCGTAACCTGCTCGTTACCCTTGACCCATTCGGTCATGATGCCGACGATCGGTTCCTTGGTCGGGCCGAACTCGGTGGAATTGGCGTTCTTGATGCCGGCGGTGTTCCGCGCAGCTTCGATGCACGCCATCTGCATGCCGAAGCAGATGCCGAAATACGGAACGTCCTTGAGGCGCGCGAAACGGGCCGCCTGGATCTTGCCGGCTGAACCGCGCTCGCCGAACCCACCCGGCACCAGGATGCCGTGGATGTGCTCGAGATAGGGCGCCGGGTCCTCGTGCTCGAAGATCTCGGAGTCGATCCAGTTGAGGTTGACCTTCACGCGATTGGCGATGCCGCCATGCACCAAGGCTTCGCTGAGCGATTTGTAGGCGTCCTTGAGGCCGGTGTACTTGCCGACGATGGCGATGTTGACCTCGCCCTCCGGATTGTGGAGGCGGGACGACACATCTTCCCAGGCCTGCAGATCAGGCGCCGGCGCGTCCTCGATGCCAAAGGCAGCGAGCACTTCGCGATCGAGGCCTTCCTTGTGGTAGGCGAGCGGCACGTCGTAGATCGAGGCGACGTCGAGGCCCTGGATCACGGCGCTTTCGCGCACGTTGCAGAACAGCGCGAGTTTCTTGCGCTCCGACTGCGGAATCGGGCGGTCACAACGGATCAGCAGGATGTCCGGCGCGATGCCGATCGAGCGCAGCGTCGCGACGGAGTGCTGGGTCGGCTTGGTCTTCAGTTCGCCCGCCGACGGGATGAACGGCATCAGCGTCAGGTGGACGTAGATGGCGTGGCCGCGCGGCAGGTCGTTGCCGAACTGGCGGATCGCCTCGAAGAACGGCAGGCCCTCGATATCGCCGACGGTGCCGCCGACTTCGACGAGCACGAAGTCAAAGTCCTCGTTGCCCTCGCGGATGAAGTCCTTGATGGCGTCGGTGACGTGCGGGATCACCTGCACGGTGGCACCGAGATAGTCGCCGCGGCGTTCCTTGGCGATGATGTCGGAATAGATGCGGCCGGTGGTGATGTTGTCGCGCTTGTTGGCGTGGCGGCCGGTGAAGCGCTCGTAGTGGCCGAGATCGAGGTCGGTTTCCGCGCCGTCGTCGGTGACGAACACCTCGCCGTGCTGCGTGGGCGACATCGTGCCCGGATCGACGTTGAGGTAAGGGTCGAGTTTCCTCAGGCGGACTTTATAGCCACGAGCCTGCAGAACCGCGCCGAGAGCCGCGGAAGCGAGGCCTTTACCCAATGAGGAAACCACGCCGCCGGTGATGAAAACGTACCGTGCCATGGGCTTTTACCTTAAGCGGTCGAAATTCTGATTCTCAAGGGCGATGCCGATCATGTTGGCATGGCCCCACACAAAAAGAAGAAGGGGATGTTGCCATCCCCTTCTTTGGTTCGCTGTCGCGGCGGCCTCAGTTGGCGGGCGCCGCTGGTTGTTCTGTCGTTGCCGGCGTCTCGGTGGCCGGAGCCGTTTCCGTCGGCACAGGCAGATCGGAGCCGGTGGCCGGGGCGGTCGTCGTGCCCTCGGTCGTCGTCGACGGAGTGGTCGTCGTCGCGGGCGCAGTGGTAGTGCCACCGGCCGGCACCGGCAGGTCGCCCTGCGTCTGCTGCTGCATCTGCTGGATGGCGTCGAGCACGGTCGTCGGCGTCTCACCGCCTTGGCTGGCGCGATCGAGGATCGAACTGGTGCCACGGTCCACCGAGGAGAGCACGGTGAGCGCGATCGCCGAAGCGAAGAACAGCGCCGCAAGGATCGCCGTGGTGCGGGTCAGCAGATTCGCCGAGCCGCGAACGGAGATCAAGCCGTTGGAATTCGAACCCATGCCGAGCCCGCCGCCCTCGGACCGCTGCAGCAGGATGACTGCAATCAGCGCGAGCACGATTAGGAGATAGGCGACGATCAGGACGTTGGCCATTGGACCTTCAGGCTTTCGATATCGGGTTGGCGCGCCTTCTACACGCGCGCCAAGACAAATGCCAGCGCCATCCGCCGCCTTTCTATCGGCGCCGGATGCCTGTTCTAGACAGCGGAGATAATGGCGTGGAAGTCGTTTGCCAAGAGGCTGGCGCCGCCGACCAACCCGCCATTGACGTTCGAGATGCGCAGGATCTCGCTGGCGTTCGACGGTTTCATCGAGCCGCCATAGAGGATGCGGGTCGCGGCCCCGTGCTCGCCGAAGCGGGTTACCAGGCGGGTGCGGATGGCGTCGTGCATCTCAGCGATGTCAGCTGAGCTGGGCGTGCGGCCGGTACCGATGGCCCAGACCGGCTCATAGGCGACGACGATCTGATGCCCCGCCCAATCGTCGGGAATGGACCCGGCGAGCTGGGCCGCGACGACGCTCTCCGCCTCGCCGGCATCGCGCTGGGCCTCGGTTTCGCCTACGCAGATGATCGGCACCAGCCCCGCTGCATGGGCAGCCAGTGCCTTGAGCTGCACCAGCTCATCGGTTTCGCCATGGTTGGTCCGGCGTTCGGAATGTCCGACGATGACATACTGCGCCCCCGCATCGGAGAGCATCTGGGCGCTGACATCGCCAGTATGGGCGCCGCTGGCGGCTGGGTGGCAATCCTGACCGCCGGTGACGATGCCTGCCGGAGAGGCCAGTTCGTTGAGCCGTTCGAGGAGCGTTGACGGCGGGCAGATCACCACGGTGCAGCGCGGGCCGCCGCCCTGTGCCAGGAGGCTCGCGAGCTTCTGCACCTCGCCCAGTGAGGCGGTGGTGCCATTCATCTTCCAGTTGCCCGCGATCAGCGGCGTGATCTCTGCCGTCACCTTGACGCTCCTTCTACTTGCCTATTGTGGGAGTTTCCCATAACCCCCGTTCCATGTGCCTTGCGGCACAAACTCGACCCTGTCTAGTATCCGCCGCCCGCCGGGGAGGCGGCTGTTGTTGGATTTGTCTCGATGCTCGATAGCTTTCGCCACCTGACCAAGACCTGGTTCGGCAAGATTCTTGGTGCTTTTCTGATCGTCGGCCTGGCGGGGTTCGGTATTTCGAACGTCATCACCGGCTTTGGATCGAACACCGTCGCCACCGTCGCGGGACAGGACATTTCGGTCCGCGACTACCAGCGCGCCTATGACACGCAGCTCAACGCGGTCTCCCAGCAGATTGGCCGGGTGCCGACGGCCGAGGAGGCCGTGACGTTCGGCGTGCCGGGCATGGTGCTGGATCGGCTGGCCGGTGAAGCCGCCATCAACAAGTTCGGCGAGGATATGGGGCTCGGAGTATCCGACGACCGTCTTGGCAAGATGCTGCGCGAGGACCCGAGCTTTTCGAGCACGCTGGGCGCCTTCGACCGCAACAACTTCCTGCGCGTCCTGCAGCAGAACGGCCTTACCGAAGCTGAGTATTTCGACCTCCAGACCAAGGCATCGCGGCGCCAGCAATTGGCAAGCGGCCTGTTCGCGGGTTCGCCCTCGCCGGCCGCGGCGACTGAGCTCTTGACGCGATTTTCGTCCGACACGCGAACCGTCGACTATTTTGTGCTGAACGCCCAGGCCCTTCCCCCGGTTGCCGAGCCGACTGAAGAAGAGCTGGCGACCTACCTCAAGGACCACCAGGCCGACTTCCGCACCAAGGCGACCCGCACCGTGGAACTGCTGGCGCTGTCGCCCGATGCAATCGCCGCCACCAAGAAGATCACGGACGAAGAGGTCGCCGCCGAATACGAGCGCACCAAGGACAGCCGGGTGAAGATCGAGCGCCGCACCATCAAGCAGGTCGCGCTGACGACGCCCGAACTCGAGAAAGCCTTTACCGACGGCAAGGCTGCCGGCACGCCATTCGCCGACATCCTGACCGCGGCCGGCGCCACGGCGCAGGATCTGGGGACCCTCAGCAAGAATGAGGTTACGGACACCAGCCTCGCTGACGCGGCGTTCAGCCTCGCGCTCAACGATTTCGTGATCATCGAGGGCATCGGTTCGAAGCGCGCCATCACCGTTTCGGCGATCGAGCCGGGCGGCGCGATCAGCCTTGAGGACTCGAAGGCCGAGATCGCCAAGCAACTGGCGCTGACCCAGGCTCGCAATGAGTACGCGGACATCCTGGACCAGATCGAGGAGCTGCGGGCCGCCTTCAAGCCGCTCCCCGAGATTGCTGCTCGCTTCGGGCTGAACACGTTCAGCGTCCCGCTGACCGAAGGCGGCGCCGAACTGGCCACCAGCCCCGATATCCCGCCCGAGGATGCGACCCGCATCGCCGACGCCGTGTTCAAGGCCGAACTGGGCGACCTTGCCCCTACCATCCAGCTGAGCTCCAACCGCAATGTCTGGTTCGACCTGAAGAAGGTAGACGATGCGCGCGACCAGACGCTGGCCGAAGTGCACGATGCCGTGGCTACCGCCTGGACCAACGCCAAGACCGACGAGGCGCTCGTCGCTGAAGTTGCCAAGCTGACGGACCAGCTGAAGGCGGGCACGCCGTTTGCCGACGTGGCCACGGGCATCGGCCAGTTCCCGATCCTCAGCCAGCCGCTGAAGCGTTCGGGCGACGGAACCTCGGTGCTGAACCAGACCGTTGCCAACGAGATCTTCAACGGCGGGCCGACGCATTTCGGCTCTGCCATCAACGGCGACGGCGACCACGTGGTGTTCCAGGTGGTCGAAGTGAATGCCGGCGTCGCCGAGGCCCCGGCCGACATCAAGAAGTATGTCGAGGAGTCGGGACGCGACGCCCTGTATGCCGACTTCCTGACCGGGTTGAAGTCCGAGGCCGGCATGCGGATCAACGATCAGGTGCTCAGGCAGCTTACCGACACCGGCGCCCTGAAATGACCACTGACGACCAGTTTGGGGCCTTCGCTTCCGGCTACGACGCTGGTCGCGCTCAGATCGTCTTCCGCCGCGTCGTGGCGGATCTGGAGACGCCGATCGGCGCCTACCTGAAGCTCGCCGAGGGGCGGAAGAATACGTTCCTCCTCGAAAGCGTGCAGGACGGCGCGACGGTCGGCCGCTACTCGATGATCGGGTTCGACCCGGACATCATCCTGAAGGTCGAAAAAGGCCAGGCGAGCATCAACCGCAATGCCGGGCTGACGCCGGACGCTTTCGTGCCGGTCAGCGAGCCGCCGCTCGATGTGCTGCGCTCTCTGGTGGCCGAGAGTCAGGCGGAAGTGCCGCCGGGCCTGCCGTCCACTGCAGCCGGCATCTACGGCTATCTCGGCTATGACATGGTGCGCCTGATGGAGGTGCTGCCGGATCGTCACGAAGACCCGCTTGGGTTCCCGGAAGCGATCCTGATGCGTCCGACCGTGCTCGCGGTGTTCGATACGCTGAAGGACGAGCTGTATCTCACTGCGCCGGTCTACATCCGGCCCGGCGTGACCGCAAAGCAGGCCTGGGAAGGCGCGCAAAGCCGGATCGACGATGCCGTCGGCCGCATGGGGCGCACCCTGCCCTACACCTCGACGCCGCCGGACATCGATTTGATCGCCGTAAAGTCCAACACCTCGGTCGCCGAGTACGCGCGGATGGTCGAAGACGCCAAGGAGTACATCCGGGCGGGCGACATCTTCCAGGTGGTGCTGAGCCAGCGCTTCGAGGCGGAGTTCACGCTGCCGCCGACGGCGCTCTATCGCGCGCTGCGCCGCACCAACCCCTCGCCCTACATGTACATGCTGGATTTCGGCGATTTCGCCGTCGCGGGCTCGAGCCCGGAAATCCTGGTGAAGGTCGAAAACGGCAAGGTCAACATCCGGCCGATAGCCGGCACCCGCAAGCGCGGCGCCACGCCGACGCGCGACAAGGAACTGGCTGACGAACTTCTGAGCGATCCGAAGGAACTGGCCGAACACCTGATGCTGCTGGACCTAGGCCGCAACGATGTCGGCCGGGTCGCCAAGATCGGTAGCGTCGAGGTTACGGACAAGTTCTTCCTCGAGTACTACTCGCACGTCATGCACATCGTCTCGAACGTCGTTGGTGACCTCGACCCGAAGCACGATTTCGTCGACGCACTGGCGGCGGGCTTTCCGGCCGGCACCGTGTCGGGTGCGCCGAAGGTGCGGGCGATGGAGATCATCGACGAGCTGGAGAAATCGCGCCGCGGCATCTATGGCGGCTGCGTCGGCTACTTCGGTGCAGATGGAACGATGGACACTTGCATCGTGCTGCGCACGGCGATCGTCTCGAACGGCAAGATCTACGTGCAGGCCGGTGCGGGCATCGTCGCCGACAGCAAGGCCGAGCTCGAGCAGCTCGAGTGCGAGAACAAGGCCCGTGCCCTGTTCAGCGCGGCCGAAGAGGCGCTCCGCTACGCCGGCGAAGCGCGGGTGGGCCAATGAGCAATCTACGATGGCGGGGGCAGCTCTGATTCTGACATTTCCGCTTTCGCGGCAATGACCCGGTGTTTTACATAACGTCCGAGCCTGGAACCTGAGACATGCGCCTCCTCGTCATCGATAACTACGACAGCTTCACCTACAACCTCGTCCACTTCCTGGGCGAGTTGGGCGGCGAGTCCGAGGTGTGGCGGAACGACAAGATCACCCTCGATCAAATCGACGCGCTGGCGCCTGAGGCCATCGTGCTGTCACCGGGCCCGGCAACGCCTGACACGGCCGGCATCTGCCTCAGCCTGATCGACCGGTTTGCCCCGACGACACCGATCCTCGGCGTGTGCCTCGGGCACCAGGCGCTTGGCCAGGCGATGGGTGGAGAGGTGATCCGCGCGCCACACCTGATGCATGGCAAGACGTCGAAGATCAATCACAGCGGCAAGGGCCTGTTCCGCGGCCTCAATTCCGGCTTTGAGGCGACGCGCTACCACTCGCTGATCGTCAGGCCGGAAAGCCTGCCCGACGTGCTCGAGGTTACGGCGTCCACCGATGATGGACTGATCATGGGCATGCAGCACCGGCGCTATCCGAGCCACGGCGTGCAGTTCCACCCCGAGAGCATCGCGTCGGAAAACGGGCATGCGATCCTGCAGAATTTCCTCAACATCGCCCGCGACTTCAACCTCAGGAAGGCCGCGTGATGGACATCAAGGGGGCTCTGAACAAGATCGCGTCGCGCCAGGATCTGACAGGCGAAGAGATGCGCTCGGTGATGACCACGATCATGGATGGCGAGGCGACTCCCAGCCAGATCGGCGCGTTCCTGATGGGGATGCGGGTTAAGGGCGAGACGGTGGGCGAGATCGCCGCGGCCGTGTCGATCCTGCGCGACAAGATGGTGCCGGTGGCGGTCGATGCGCCGGACAGCATCATCGACATCGTCGGCACCGGCGGCGACGGCGCGGAAACGCTGAACATCTCAACCGCGACCTCGATCGTCGTGGCGGGCGCGGGCGTCCCGGTGGCCAAGCACGGCAACCGCGCGCTGAGCTCAAGGTCGGGAGCCTCGGATGTGCTGCAGGCGCTCGGGATCAAGACCGATATCGGGCCGGACAAGATCAGCCAGTGCATCCGCGAAGCCAGCATCGGCTTCATGTTCGCGCCGGCGCATCACCCGGCGATGAAGCATGTCGGTCCCACTCGCATGGAGATGGGCACCCGCACGATGTTCAACCTCTTGGGGCCGCAGTCCAACCCGGCGGGTGCACGCCGCTACATGCTCGGCGTCTACGACAAGAAATGGGTCGAGCCGGTCGCGGCAGCGCTGCTCGCCAACCGAGCTATCTCCGCCTGGGTCGTGCACGGTGCCGATGGCATCGACGAGCTTTCTACCACCGGGCCGAGCTTCGTCGCCTCTATCAAGGGCGGGGACCTTCGCAGCTTTGAGATCACCCCTGAGGACGCCGGCCTGCCGCGCGCCACCATGGCGGACCTCAAAGGCGCGGACCCGGCCTACAACGCCTCGCGGCTGCGCGGACTGCTGGATGGTGTCAAGGACCCCTACCGCGACATCGTGCTGCTCAACGCCGCTGCCGCCTTCATCGTCGCTGGTCGCGCCGACACGCTGAAGCTGGGTGCCGACCTCGCCGCCCGCGAGATCGACTCCGGCCGCGCCAAGGCCACCCTCGACAAACTTATCTCCGTTTCGAACAGCTGATCCATGTCCGACATCCTCTCGCAGATCGAAGTCTACAAACGTGAGGAGATCGCCGCGGCGAAGACCCTCCGGCCATGGAACGAAGTGGTGGCCGAAGCGCATGACGCGCCGCCAGTCCGCCGTTTCCTCTCGGCGCTGAAGAAGAAGCGCGCCGACAACCAGTTTGCGCTGATCGCCGAGGTGAAGAAGGCCAGCCCATCCAAGGGTCTAATCCGTCCTGACTTCAACCCTGCCGAGATCGCCCGGGCCTACGAGCTTGGCGGCGCCGCGTGCCTGTCGGTGCTCACCGACCGCCCGAGCTTTCAGGGCGCGCCGGGTTACCTGATCGAGGCGCGCAACGCGACGAAGCTTCCCGTGCTGCGCAAGGACTTCCTGTTCGAGACCTACCAGGTGGCTGAGAGTCGCGCCTGGGGTGCCGACTGCATCCTGGTGATCCTTGCCGCAGTGACCGACGATACGGCCCGCTACCTGCTCGACGCCGCCGAAGAATGGCGGATGGACGCGCTGGTGGAAGTGCACGACCAGATCGAGCTCGACCGCGCGCTTGGGCTGAACGCCGAGTTCATCGGCATCAACAACCGGAACCTGCGCACCTTCGAGACGACGCTCAACACCTCGGTGACCCTCGCCGGCGGTGTGCCGCAGGGCGTGCATCTGGTGTCCGAAAGCGGCGTCAACACGCATGCCGATCTGGTGCGGCTCGAGCAGGCGGGCATCGGGACCTTCCTCGTCGGCGAGAGCCTGATGCGGCAGGACGACGTCACTGCCGCGACCATCAAGCTGCTGCGCGGCTGACATGGCGCTCACCCACCTCAACCAGCGGGGGGAAGCGCATATCGTCGATATCGGCGACAAGGCGGTAACGCGCCGACGGGCCGTTGCGACCGCACGCCTCGAGGCCAAGCCCGAGACCGTGGCGCTGATCCTAGGTGGCGAGTTGAAGAAGGGCGACGCCCTGGCGGTGGCCCGCGTTGCCGGCATTATGGCGGCGAAGAAGACCTCGGAACTAATCCCGCTCTGCCACCCGATCCCGCTGACCAAGGTGAGCGTCGAGATCGTGGGCGATGGCCCCGCCCTGCTCATCACCGCCACCGCCGAGACGACGGCGCAGACTGGCGTCGAGATGGAAGCGATGACGGCAGCATCGGTCGCGGCACTGACGCTCTACGACATGGCCAAGTCGCATGACCGGGCCATGCGCGTGACATCCATCCAGCTCGAGGAAAAGTCGGGCGGCAAGTCGGGTGATTTCCACCGATGATGCCGGTCGACGAGGCCATCGAGCGGATCTTCAAGAAGCTGCCGGTGCTCGGCAGCGAGAGCGTGCCGCTTGCCCGGGCGCATCGCCGGGTGCTGACCCAGCCGCTGATTGCGAGGCACAGCCAGCCGCCTTTCGACGCCAGCGCCATGGATGGCTACGCTGTACGCGCCGCCGAAGTCGTTCCCGGCAGGCCACTGAAGCTCGCAGGCACCTCGCAGGCGGGTGCTCGCTTCGTCGGCATGATGGAGCACGGCCAATGCGTCCGCATCTTCACCGGTGCACCGCTGCCGATCGGCGCCGATGCGGTGATCATGCAGGAAGAAGCGACGGCTAAAGGCAACCAGATCAGCTTCGCGAAGACGCCGCCTGTCGGTCAGAGCGTCCGCAAGCAGGGTTTTGACTTCAAGCGCGGCGCCGAGTTGCTGCCGGCAGGGGTTGCACTCACCCCGGCCATGCTGAACCTCGCGGCTTCGGCCAACCATCCCAGCCTGACCGTGAACCGGCGCCCGAAGATTGCGGTGCTGGCGACCGGCGACGAATTGGTAGCCCCCGGTGGCGTGCTCGGCCCGGACCAGATCATCGCCTCGAACTCGTACGGACTGATCCCGCTGCTCGCGCCTTGGGCCGACCAGGTGATCGATCTCGGCATCGTCGCCGACGACAAGCCCAAGCTCGAGGCGGCGCTGCTTGGCGCGTTCGACCAGGGTGTCGACATGCTGGTGACCACTGGCGGCGCCAGCGTCGGCGAGCGCGATTATGTGCAGGAAGTGCTGCGTGACCTGGGCGTCGAGCTGGATTTCTGGAAGCTCAGGATGCGTCCTGGCAAGCCGCTGATGTTCGGCACGCGCGGCAAGACGCTGGTGTTCGGACTACCCGGCAATCCGGTGTCGGCGCTGGTGACGGCGACGGTGATCCTGAAGCCGGCGCTGCGCGCCATGACGGGCCACATCGATCCGTTCTGGCCACGCATCGGCGTGCCTACCCTGCTCGGCCTGCCGGCAAACGGCCCGCGTCGCCACTACATGCGCGCCAGTCTCAGCCGTAACGACATCGGGTACATGCAGGTCGAGCCGATCTTCGAGACCGACTCCAGCCACTCGATGTCCCTGGCGCTCGCCGATGCGCTGATCGTGGTGCCCGAGGAATCGCCCGGCGTGCCGCCCGGCGAGATCGTCGACGTCATCCCACTCAGTTGGGGCTAGCTTAGCGGCCTATTGACCGGAACTGTTCCGGCTTGATGCCGAGCACCCGAAGGTCGCGAGCCCTCGGGCTGCGGCTTTCGTGGGTGGCCGCGGCAGCGGCATTGGCTGCACCAAACAGCGTGAAGAAGTCACGAAGCAGACTGGATTTGCGGGTCATCGGAAGCGCCTTTCGTTGCTCCTGATGTGGGAAGCGTCGCCTGCCTTCGGCAGAGGGGCCGAGGGCAGGCAAGCCATGCGCATGACGCAAACATCAGTCCCCGTCGGACGCCACCTCCGCCAACACCTGGCCCTTGCCGCGCACCCTGAGGATCAGCGGCACGATCAGCGCCAGGGCGGCCAGCGTCAGCAGCGTCGCTGAGATGGGCGAGGTGAGCAGCACCATCACGTCGCCCTGCGAGATAGCGAGCGCCCGTCGCAACTGCTGCTCGGCCATCGGACCGAGGATCAGTCCGACGACGACCGGCGCGATCGGGAAGTGGAAAAGGCGAAGGCCATACCCAAGGAGGCCGAAGGCCAGCAGCATGCCGAGTTCGAACACCGACGGGTTGGCGCCGATGGTACCGAGCGTCGCGAACAGCAGGATGCCGGCATAGAGCCACGGCTTCGGGATGGTCAGCAGCTTCACCCACAGCCCGATCAGCGGCAGGTTGAGGACGATCAGCATCAGGTTGGCGATCAACAGGCTGGCGATCAGGCCCCAGACCAGTTGCGGGTTCGAAGTGAACAGTAGCGGGCCGGGCTGCAGGCCATACTGCTGGAAGCCGGCGAGCATGATGGCCGCGGTCGCCGAGGTCGGCAGGCCCAGGGTCAACAGCGGCACGAGCGTTCCAGCGGCGGACGCGTTGTTGGCGGCCTCGGGGCCGGCGACGCCTTCGATGGCGCCGTTACCGAACTCCTCGGGGTGCTTGGAGAGCTTCTTTTCGGCGGCGTAGGAAAAGAACGTGCCGATCTCGGCGCCGCCGGCCGGCATGGCGCCAATGGGGAAGCCGATGATCGTGCCGCGCAGCCATGGCTTCCACGAGCGCGACCAGTCCTTGGCGCTCATCCACAGCGAGCCACGCACCGGCTCCACCGTCTCGGGCGCCCGCTTGCCCTGCGCGGCGACGAACAGCGTCTCGCCGATGGCGAACATGGCGACGGCCAGTGTCGTGACTTCGACGCCGTCGAGCAGGTCGGGGATGCCGAAGCTCAGTCGCGCCTGGCCGGTCTGCAGGTCGATGCCGATGATCCCAAGCGTCAGCCCGATGAACAGCGAGGTCAGCCCGCGCAGGGCGGAATCGCCGAAGGCCGCCGACACCGTGACGAAGGCCAGCACCATTAGTGCGAAATACTCACGCGGCCCGAAGGCGAGCGCGAACTTCACCACCCACGGCGCGAGGAACGCCAGCGCGATGGTGGCGATGAGCCCGGCGACGAACGAGCCGATGGCGGCAGTGGCTAGAGCCGGACCACCCCTGCCCGCCTTGGCCATCTTGTTGCCCTCGAGCGCCGTGACGATCGAGGCGCTCTCGCCGGGTGTGTTCAGCAGGATCGACGTGGTCGAGCCGCCATACATGCCGCCATAGTAGATGCCGGCGAACATGATCAGCGAGCCGGCCGGATCGAGCTTGTACGTCACCGGCAGCAGCAGCGCGACCGTGGTTGCGGGGCCGATGCCGGGCAGTACGCCGACCGCGGTACCGAGCGTTACACCGACCAGCGCGTACAGCAGGTTGATCGGCTGCACGGCCACCGCGAGGCCCTGCCAGAGCAGCATGAACGTATCCATCAGGCAAAGCTCCGGAAGAAGCCGAGAATGCTGGTAATGACCAGCGCGACGAACTGCACCAGCGTCTGCAGGACACCAGTCAGCGCCGCCTCGAGCGGGCCAGCCGGCAGGGTCAGCGACAACCCGCGGGCAAAGATCAGCCAGACGACGCCGGCGATCAGGATGCCGGCGGGAATGGAGAACCACAGCCGCCGCGCGCCGAAGCCGCGCGCCGTCATCCCGAACAGGATGCCGGTGGCGATCGAGAAGCCGGTGAACTTGATCAGCACCATCTGTGCCACTAGCCCGCCGACGATCCACAGTACCGGCGCGATATCCTGCTCGTCGCGCTCCGGGAAGCTATGCCGATACGCCGCAATGACGGTGGAGACGGCAAGGACGGCGAGACAGAAGGCGATCACATAGGGAATGGTCTGAGGGCCGATGCGGGCGTAGGCGCCGCCGCTGCCCAGCCGCGAGGCATCCCACGCGACCAGCAGCGCGAGAGCCAGCAGACCCGCAGCGATGACCAGCGCCGCCCAGTCTGGGCGGCGCTGCTTGTTTGCCTGAGCCATGGGCTCGATCATTGCACGAGACCGACGTCCTTGAGAATTGCCTCGGTGGAGGCAATCTCGGTGGCCAGCTGGGTCTTGAACGCGTCGGCAGGGAGGTAGGTGTTGTTCCAGCCCTTGGTCTCGAGGATCTTCTTCCACGACTCCGAGTTCACCATCTTCTCGATGTCGGCGCCAATGGCAGTCGTCTGCTCGGCACTGAGGCCGGGACCAGCCCACACGCCGCGCCAGTTCTGCACGACGAGATCCACGCCACCTTCCTTGAAGGTCGGGCCGTTGATGATCGCCACCTTCTCAGGCGCCGATACACCGATGACGCGCAGTGCGCCGGCCTCGACTTGCGACTGGAACTCGCCATAACCCGAGATACCGACCGTCACCTGGTTGCCCAGAACGGCCGCGAGCGCTTCACCACCGCCCGAGAAGGCGACGTAGTTCACCAGCTTCGGATCGACGCCGACGGTCTTGGCGAACAAGCCCGCCGTGATGTGGTCGGTGCCACCGGCCGAACCACCGGCCCACGACACCGCACCCGGATCGGCTTTCAGCTTGGCGACAAGATCGGCCAGCGTCTGGATATCGGACGCTGCCGGCACCACGATCACTTCGTACTCGCCGGTCAGCCGCGCGATGGGCGTCACCGCATCGAGCGTCACCGGCGCCTTGTTGGTGAGGATGGCGCCGACCATCACGTAACCGCCGACGATCAGTTTGCTCGGATTGCCATTGGCTTCCTGCACGAACTGCGCCAGCCCGATGGTGCCGCCGGCGCCGGGCACATTGGTAACCTGCACGTTGCCAGAGATACCCTCGGCAGTCATCGCCTCCTGCATCGAGCGGGCGGTCTGGTCCCAGCCGCCGCCAGGCGCGGCAGGCGCCATGATCGAGTAGTCGGCGGCAAACGCCGCTGTGGGCAGCGCCAGGGCGCCGGCCAGCAGGGCAGTCGCTACGAGATGCTTCATTTGTTGTCCTCCATTGCGGTCGAAGCGTTGCCGACCGGCGTTATCTCAACCTGGGGGGAATGCCCCGCGATGAAACACCGCGGGCTGCCGCGCGGTTGCGGCAACGCTGATCAAAACTGCGGGGTCCTCCCAGACTCCTCAGCCGGACGCTCTTACGCCTCGGCTAGCGTGGACCAGACCACACGAAGCTGTCGCGAACCTGTCGCTGCCTATTGGATGCTGAGCGCGTCGTTCCAGCGCCGGATCAGCCGGGCGCGTTTCACCTGGTCGAGATAGACCATCAGCCCGGGGCTCACCGGCACGGGCCGCAACTGGTTGCCGAGCGCCTGCTGCATGGCATTGGCGGTGTTGTCGCCGGTGACGTTGGGGTTGAGCGCGGCGATCTGCAGCTGCTGCGCCATGATCGTCTGCCCCTCGGCCGACATGAAGAACGCCAGGTAGCGGCGGCCGAGATCGGGGTTGGCCGCGGCCTTCGGCACCAGCCCGATGCGGGAGGTGACGATGGTGTAGTCGGCGGGGAGGATGATGCCGAGATCGGGGTTCCGGGCCGCGGTCTCGGCGGCGTAGGAGCCAAGAATGTTGTAGCCGAAGACGAACCGGCCATCGGCCACGCGATCAACGATCGCCGAGGTGGTCGAGTAGAGTTTTACGCCGGCCGCGCCCATGGCCCCGACAAGCGTCCAGAGGTCGGAATACTGCTCCTGGTCGCGCGAAAAGAACATGAAGCCGACGCCGGATCGCTCGATGTCGTAAGTGCCGATCCGGCCGTGGATCGTGTCCGCATTGGCCTTGAGGTACTGGATCAGCTCCGCCCGCGTCGAGGGTGGCTTCGATCCGGCAAAGCTCGGCTTGTGGTAGATGAACACAGCCGGCTCATAGGTCAGCGCGTAGGCCGTGTTGCGCCAGTTGGCCCAGCGCGGCCAACTGGCTGACAGCGGTAGGCTGCTCTCCTGCGCATAACCGTCGTTCGCGAGCTTGACCTGCAGGTCCATCGACGAAGAGAACGCGAAATCTGCAGTGGGGGCACCGGCATCGGTCTCGGCCACCACGCGATCGTAGATGTCGACGGTCTGCAGGTCCTCATAGGCCACTGCGATGTCGCGATTGGCGGCCTGGAACGCCGCGATCATCGGCCGAGCCAGCGGCTCGTCGAGCGACGAGTAGACCGTGACAGTCCGGTTGCCGACCGCATCGTCGAGCGCCGGATAGACCTTCGCCTCCTGGGCCAAGGCGGGCGTTGCGACGAGGACGAGAATGGCGAGAAGTCGGAGCATTTCCGGACCATGCCCGCCCCCTGCCCGCTCCACAAGGGCTATGGGCAACGCCGCGCCGTCAAACTACCGTGCGGTCGGGGAGCCAATGATGCGCATCTTGGTGGTCGAAGACAACCGGACCCTGGCCGACGGCCTTGCCGTCGTCCTGCGGGTCGCCGGCTACGCGGTGGATGTCGTTCATGACGGCATCTCCGCCGATGCCGTGCTGTCGACGGAAACATTCGATCTCGTCGTGCTCGACCTCAGCCTGCCCGAAATGGACGGGCTCGACGTCCTGCGCCGCATGCGGGCCCGTCGCAACGCCTCCTCCGTACTGATCCTCACCGCTCGCGGCGCCCTCGACGAGCGGGTGCGCGGCCTCGACCTCGGTGCCGACGATTACATGACCAAGCCGTTCGAAGTGTCGGAACTGGAAGCGCGCATCCGCGTGCTGCTGCGCCGGCAGGCCGGGCTGCACAACTCGAGCATCGCCTTCGGCAACATCGAACTCGACACCTTGTCGCGCACCCTCTCGGCGTTTGGGCAGACCCTCGACATGCCGGCCCGCGAACTCAGCGTGCTTGAGACCCTGCTGCGCAGGGCCGGCAAGGTGGTCGCCAAGCAATCGATCATTGAATCGCTGGCCGCCTTCGACGATGACCTCAGCGAGAACGCCGTGGAACAGTACATCTCGCGCCTGCGCCGCCGCCTCGCTCCCTATGCGCTCACCGTGCGGGTCGCCCGCGGCCTCGGCTATTACCTCGATCGGATCGCCGACTGATGGTGCGCCCCTACTCGCTGCGCCGGCGCCTGCTGCTGTGGCTGATGATCGCGTTGCTGGCTGTCGCCGCGCTCGCGGTGGTCGATACCTGGCGCGAGGCCAAGGACACCGCAACCTCGCTCTCGGACCGCGTCCTCGCCGGCTCTGTCCTCGCCATCGCCGAGCGGGTGATCGTCACCGAGGATGGCGCGCTCGAGGTCGACGTGCCCTATGTCGCCCTGGAGATGCTGACTTCGGCGGCGCAGGACCGGGTCTTCTACCGCGTCGACGGTCCGGAGGGCTTCATCACGGGCTATCAGACCCTGCCGACCTCTGATGCAGCGACGGCCGACATCGCCTATTCGGACGCCAGCTTCCGCGGTGAGCCGATCCGCGTGGCCGTGCTGCGACGCGCAGCATCCTCCGGCGTCAGCGCCATCCCGTTCACGGTCACTGTCGCCGAGACCACCATCGCCCGCACGCAGTTGACCCAGACCCTGCTCCTCCGCTCTGCCATTCGCCTTGCGCTGCTCATCCTCGCCGCCGCGGTGATCCTCTGGCTGGCCGTCGGTTTCTCGCTCGCCCCACTCTATCGCCTCCGCGACGCCATCTCGCGGCGGGCCCTCGATGACCTCAGCCCCATCGAACAGGAGGTTCCCCGCGAGGTGCAGGGCCTGGTCGACACGATCAACTCGTTCATGACGCGGCTGTCGTCAGCTCTCGATGCCCTGCGCCATTTCACCGGCAATGCCAGCCATCAGCTCCGCACGCCGCTCACCATCATCCGCACTCAGTTGGCGCTGGCGCTCCGCGCCGATAGCCCTGCCGCGGCACGGGAGGCGGCCCGCACCGCCGATGCCGCGGTGGTGCACGCCGAGCGCGTCCTCGCGCAACTGCTGCTCCTCGCCAGGATCGACGAGGCTGCGTCCGATCGGCTGCAGTTCCAGGTTGTCGATCTGTTCGAGCTCGCCCGGGAGCGCACAGGCGACTATGTCGTCCGGGCCCATGCCGCCGACATCGATCTTGGCCTCGAGGGCGAAGGACCGGCGCTGGTCCGCGGCGACCCGATGCTGCTCGGTGAACTGCTGAGCAACCTCATCGAGAACGCCATCGCCTACGCCGGACCTGGTTCTGAAGCGACGGTTGGCGTCGCCACAGGGGACCGCGTGGTGGTGCTGCAGGTGGCCGACACCGGCAAGGGCGTCGCCGCCGAGCAGCTGGCGGCAGTGCGCAAGCGCTTCAGCCGCGGCAACAGCGACAAGCCCGGAGCCGGCCTTGGGCTGCCCATAGTCGAAGAGATCGCGGGTCTGCTCGGTGGCGAACTGACGGTTGCATCGCAGCCTGGCAAAGGCTTCAGCGTGCAGCTTACCCTACCGGCCGAGCCGCAATAGTCCGGCCGTGGCGCGCGCCGACCAATGCGCCGGCACGCGCCAGTCAATCCCGTCGTCAGTGCACGGGGATCATCAGGTGGGCATAGGGAGTGTTTGGCCACATCACATAGGGCTGGGTGTGGTCGGGATGTTCTTCCTTGGGATAGCCGGCCAGCATCTCGTCTGCGACGTTGAAGATCATGACGTGCGGCCCATCGACCATCCAGTCGTGACCTGCAGGCGGCGCGGTCGCGAACGGATCCACGTTGTCGGGCGCCGACTCGCCCTGCAGCATGTAGCCGAAACCGACCACGCCCTCGGGTGGGTCCTTCTTCTCGCTATATGCCGTCAACCACGCCATGCCTCCGGCATCGACGCATATTGGATCATTGGTGGGCGAAGCCAGGTTGTCCGGCATGCAGGTAAAGCCGTTCGTTCCCTCCTTGAGCGTCTTCATCTGCATCTGAGCATCGAAGTTCACGACCGTGGCATTCTGGCCCACCGCCACCGGCGCTGCCGACAGCGCGTTGGCGACCAATTCCGCATCGGTCATTTCGGCCGCCACGGTGGGGCTGAGCAAGATCCCCAGGATCATTGCGGATATGGCATAACGGCTTGACTTCATAGACATGTTTTCCTCCTCAGAAACAGTCCAGTTCACTGGCCCGTGGAAACGAGCACAGCTCCAGCTGAGAAGGTTGGGGTGTGCGGGTTCGACACGCCAATCTCTCGACGGTATGCCCTGGTGGACAGCAGGTCAACGAAACGCAAGGCCTCGACGTCGAGAGGATTTCGCGGCCACGCGTCCTCTCTTTCGGCGCGTCAGGAGCGCCATCGTAACGCAATATTCATCGTCCGATTGCAGAACATAACTGGAACACGTATAACACGTTCAGTCTTTGTTCCGATTCTGCTCACGGGGCCGCCATGCTGACGCGCAAGCAACACGAACTTCTGATGTTCATCCACGAGCGGATGAAAGAATCCGGCATCCCACCCTCGTTCGACGAGATGAAGGATGCGCTCGATCTTCGCAGCAAGTCGGGCATTCACCGGCTGATCACTGCGCTCGAGGAGCGCGGCTTCATCCGGCGCCTGCCCAACCGGGCCCGGGCGCTCGAGGTGATCAAACTGCCGGACTCGATGAATCCATCGCTCGGCGGCCGCAAGGCGCGCTTCGAGCCGAGCGTCATCGAGGGTAATCTTGGCCGGGTCGCGACCCCGCCGGCACGCCCCGCGGCTCAGGTGGCCAACGCCGACGCCTACCGCGCGGTCACCGTCCCGGTGATGGGCCGGATCGCCGCCGGCACTCCGATCGAGGCCATCCAGACCCACAGCCATTCCATCATGGTGCCGCCCGAGATGCTCGGTGCGGGTGAACATTATGCCCTGGAAGTGCGCGGCGATTCGATGATCGATGCCGGGATTTTCGATGGCGACACCGTGCTCATCAAGAAACAGGACGCCGCTTCGACCGGTGAGATCGTCGTCGCCCTCGTAGATGACGAGGAGGCGACGCTGAAGCGGCTGCGCCGTCGCGGCAACTCGGTAGCGCTCGAGGCCGCCAACCCAGCCTACGAAACCCGCATCTTCCCGCCCGACCGGGTGAAGGTGCAGGGCCGCCTGGTTGGCCTGCTCCGCAAGTACTGAACTCCTGACCTGCCGCCAATCGGGTCTTCGGGCCGGCTGCCTCAGCCGGCCCTTTTTCTTATGAATCCGGACGCTGCGGACAACAATTGCACTAGGGCTGGGCTGGCAAAGACGTTACGTTCCGCGCCGCTGGCAGCAAGTGGCGCATCGGATCTGAGGCGCCGCCTGCGAGCG
Organism: Devosia sp. P1_H9; assembly: GCF_056405135.1. Taxonomy (NCBI): domain Bacteria; kingdom Pseudomonadati; phylum Pseudomonadota; class Alphaproteobacteria; order Hyphomicrobiales; family Devosiaceae; genus Devosia; species Devosia sp. P1_H9. The sequence goes on along the minus strand of NZ_JBFUCQ010000002.1, from coordinate 22,849 downwards.
GCTTTCGCGATCATACCAGGAGAGTGGACCACCTTCCCGATTGCGATGTAGCGGCATGGCTTGATGCGCGGCAAACTGGCGGCGCAAGGGAGAGGGTTTTGGCAGGACAGGTCGAATGGGTCGCCGTCGATTGGGGCACCTCCAATCTGCGGGCATGGGGAATAGATTCCGCCGGTGAGATCGCCTTCTCCCGCTCATCGCCGGACGGCATGGGCCGTCTCAGTCGCGAGCAATACCCCGATGTGCTGACCTCACTGCTCAACGGCGTCGCCGATGACGTCGAGGACGTACTGATCTGCGGCATGGCGGGCGCGCGGCAGGGCTGGATCGAGGCCCCCTATCTCGACGCCCCCGCCGAACTCGGTCGCATCGCTGCCGGCGCCGTTGCGCCCGACATGCCCGGCCCGCACAACCCGCGCATCCTGCCTGGCGTCTGCCTCCGCGATCTGGGTGCGGAGGACGTGATGCGCGGCGAGGAAACCCAATTGCTTGGGCTCTCGGCACTGATCCCCAACTTCTCCGGCCTCGCGGTTATGCCGGGCACCCACAGCAAGTGGGCGCTGCTTTCCGGCACCAAGCTGGAGCGCTTCTCCAGCGCTATGACCGGCGAGATCTTCGAGCTGCTGCGCACCCACTCGGTGCTGCGCCATTCGCTCGGTGGTGAGCTCGAGGGCGAAGATCGTGATGTCGGCTTCGCTGCCGGTCTCGACCAGGGGCTCGAGCGCCCCCAGCGCTTGACCGCGACGCTGTTCAAGGTCCGCGCCGGCTCCCTGCTGTCGGGCCGCAGCCCGGCATGGTGTGCCGGTTTCCTCTCGGGCCTGTTGATCGGCGCCGAGATCGGGGGCCAGCGCGACTGGATCGGCGAGGCGGAGATTCCGCTGGTGGGCAGTGTCGGCCTTTGCGGGTTGTACCAGATGGGCTTTGAACGGCTCGGCGCCCGGACCCGCATCGTCGATGCGACCGACGCCACCCTCGCCGGACTCAAGGCAGCAAGACAGGCATAGAAGTTCATGGACCACCGCCACATCATCGCGATCCTTCGCGGCATCACGCCTCCCGAAACCCTCGAAGTTTGCGACGCCCTCGTGCTCGCCGGCATCACCATGATCGAGGTCCCACTCAATTCGCCCGAAGCGCTGCGCTCGATCGAAGACGCCGCCAAGGCCTTCGACGGTCGCGCCCTGGTCGGTGCGGGCACGGTGCTGAACCGCGCCGATGTCGACGCGGTCGCCGATGCGGGCGGCCGGTTCGTTGTGTCGCCGGACACCAACCCGGCAGTTATCGGCGCCACAATCGAGCGCGGCATGACCTCGTACCCGGGTGTGTTCTCGCCCACCGACGCGTTCACCGCTATCCGCTCCGGCGCCACAGGCCTCAAGTTTTTCCCCGCCGAAGTGCTTGGCCCCAAGGGCATCAAGGCGATGAAGGCGGTGCTGCCGCCGGCTATCCCGCTCTACGCCGTCGGAGGCGCCAACCCCGACAATTTCGCCGAGTACTTCGCGGCCGGCTGCGCCGGCTTCGGGCTCGGCACCTACATTTTCAAGCCCGGCATGTCGGCCGCCGATGTGGCATCGCGCGCCACCACCGCCGTCGCCGCCTATGATCAGGGAAGACCACGATGAACTCGAAGGCCGAACTGTTCGTCGATAGCCGCTGCGAGCTGGGCGAAGGCCCGTTCTGGAACCCCTTGCTCGAACGCCTGTTCTGGTTCGATATCCTCAACCAGACCATGCTGAGCGCCGGCACCGACGGCCACATCGTCGACCGCATTACCTTCAAGGACACGGTCAGCGCCGGTGCCGTGATCGACAAGGACACGCTCGGCATCGTGCAGTCGGGCGCCCTGCTCCGCTACGATTTTGCCTCCGACACGAGCACCGTGATCGCCGAGATCGAGGAGGACGTTCCGACCAACCGGACCAATGACAGCCGTGTCGATCGCACCGGGGGCTTCTGGATCGGCACGATGGGCCGGAAGGCCGAGGCGGGGGTCGGTGGCGTCTATCAGTACCGCGCCGGACAGACCACCAAGGTCATCGAGAACATCCGCATCCCCAACTCGATCTGCTTCTCCCCCGACGGGCGCACGGCCTACTTCACCGACGCCGGCAAGATGATTGTCCGCTGCGCCCTCGATCCGGCAACCGGCCAGCCGACGGGACCATGGGAGGACTTCTTCACCATGGAAGGGCCGGGCGGCGCCGACGGCTCGGTGGTCGATTCCGAAGGCTACCTCTGGAACGCCCGCTGGGGTGGCGGCAAGGTCATCCGCATCTCCCCTGACGGCAAGCTGGACAAGGTGGTCGAGGTTCCCGGCGTCAGCCAGGTGAGCTGCCCCGCCTTTGGCGGCAGCGACCTCAAGACCCTCTACATCACCACCGCGCGCGAGCATATGACGCCCGAGCAACTCGAAGTCGAGCCGCATGCCGGCAGCGTCTTCGCCGTGGCGCTCGACGTCCCCGGCATCGCCGAACCTTTCCTCAAACTCTGAGTCTAACGTGTCTTTTCCCGCTATCGGCGTCTGCTATTACCCCGAACACTGGTCCGTCGAGCAATGGGATGACGACGCCCGCCGCATGGCGGAGGTCGGCATCGAATATGTCCGCATCGGCGAGTTTGCCTGGTCCCGCCTCGAGCCGCGACCGAACGAGCTGGATTTCGGCTGGCTGGTTGCGGCAATGGACGTGCTCGACAAGCACGGGCTCAAGGTCATCGTCGGCACGCCCACGGCGACTCCGCCCCGCTGGCTGATCGACAAGATGCCCGACATGCTGGCGGTCGATCGCGACGGCCGGCCGCGCGGCTTCGGCTCCCGCCGGCACTACGATTTCTCGCACCTGGGCTATCGGCGCGAATGCGCCCGCATCACCCGGTTGCTGATCGACCATGTCGGCCAGCACAAGGCACTCGCCGGCTGGCAGACCGATAACGAGTACGGCTGCCACGACACGGTACACTCCTACTCGCACGCCGCAGCCATGGGTTTCCGGCTCTGGCTGAAGGACAAGTACAAGACCATCGAGGCGCTGAACGTCGCCTGGGGCAATGTCTTCTGGTCGATGGAGTACAACAACTTCGAGCAGATCGATCCGCCGAACCTCACGGTGACCGAGGCCGCGCCGGCTGCCTGCCTCGACTTTCGCCGCTATTCGTCGGCGCAGGTCGCCGCGTTCAACAAGACGCAGTACGACCTGATGAAGGCGGCGCGTCCAGACCTGCCGGTGATCCACAATTTCATGTCGCGCTCGACCGAGTTCGACCACTACGAACTGGCCGAGACGCTCGACGTCGCGAGCTGGGACTCCTATCCGCTGGGACATCTGGAGGGCGTTCCGGAGCCCGAGGAAAGCAAGATTCCGTACTTCCGGCAGGGCGACCCCGACAATTCTGGACTGCACCATGATCTCTACCGCGCCGTGGGCCATGGCCGCTGGTGGATCATGGAGCAGCAGCCCGGACCGGTGAACTGGGCCGACTACAACCCCGATCCCCTGCCCGGCATGGCGAGGCTCTGGGCCTGGGAGGCTTTCGCGCACGGGGCGGAGGTGGTGAGCTACTTCCGCTGGCGGCAGGCCCCGTTCGCGCAGGAGCAGATGCATGCCGGGCTCTTGCGGCCCGATAGCGTGCCGACGCCCGGCTACCATGAAGCCAAGCAGGTGGCACGGGAGCTGAAGGAGCTGGGTTTCGATGGCGAGGCGCGGAAAGGCCGCGTCGCAATCGTCTTCGACTACCAGAGCGAGTGGGCCTGGCGCATCCAGCCGCAAGCCAAGGGTTTCACGCACCACCAGCACGTGCGCAACGTCTACGTGCCGCTGCGGAAGCGCGGCATCGACGTCGACATCCTGCCGCCCTCGACCACCGACTTCTCAGGCTACGACCTGGTGGTCATCCCGGCGCTGTTCGCTTGGAACGATGCCCTGCGGACGGCAATCGAGAACTTCGATGGCCACCTGCTGATCGGTCCGCGCACGGGCTCGAAGACCCAGAACTTCTCGATCCCTGCCGGCCTCGGTCCCGACCTGCCGCAGAACCTGCTCGACGCCAAGGTAGCCCGCGTCGACAGCACCGATCCGCGGCGCACCGTCTCGGTGAAGGGTGGCGGGGCCGTCGGCCATTGGCGCGAACGGCTCGATACCCGCGCCCAGATCGTCATCGAGGACGAGGAGGATTTCCCGGTGCTCGTGGCGCAGGGAAAGCTCAACTACCTCGCCGCGAGCGGCGATCGGGCACTGATGCAGCGCATCATCGACCACCTGCTTGCCGAAGCTGAGGTGCCGACGCTGAACCTGCCTGCCGGCGTGCGCTGCCGGACGCGTGGTAAATGGCGCGTTTACTTTAACTACGGCGACACCGCGGCAAACCTGACCACTGCTCCGGACGAGAAGGGCTACGTGCTGGGCAACGCCCAGATCGAAGCTGCAGGCGTCACCGTAGCACTGCTCGCCACGGCCGGCTGAGCGGCGGGATGGCGGGGCGGATCTCAAAACCGCCCCGCGCCGCATCCCAGCGCAGCCAATGCACGCCGCCCCGTACCAGCGTATCCGCATCGACGACGGCGCTTGCCGAGCAACTGGCCGGCACAGTTCGGTGGGTGATCACCAAGTCTGCTAGCCCGCAATCCTCATGGAAGCCGGCCGGATCCCGGACGATGGCGATCGTGAAGCCGCGCGTGCTGGCTCCGAAGCATCCGACGCTGTCACAACCGAGCGGCGAGATCGCCTCGATCGGCTCGCCATAGGTCTCCCGCCACACGTCGACAGCGAAGCTGTTGCCTTTTCCCGCAACCAGTCCCAGCCCGGTCTCGCTACGCATCACCACCGCCTGCGTGGTGTCCGCGATCAGCACATCGGGTGGCTGATCGAGTGCAAACATCAACACTGCGGGTAGCAGCAGGATCGGCGCGATCAGCCGGTGCCACGTGGGGATAAAGGTGAACCACGCCAGCGCCGCGAGACCGAGCAATAGGGCCATAGGCGTCAGCAGTGGACTGTAGTCGAGGGCGCTGCTCCAACTCGCCACGATCCCGCCGAGATCGAGCATCCGGTCAATCGACCAGCCCATCACGGCCACGAAGGGCGCCTCCCAGCCGAACGGCATGGCCAGCGTCGCGAGCACCGCGGCGGGCATCATGACGAAGCCGACCAAGGGAAGTGAGAACAGGTTGCCAAGGACGCCGAGCGGCGAGGTCTGCTGGAAGTGGTAGACCGAAAAGAGGAGTGTCGCCGCGCCGGCGATCAGGCTGGTGAGCACGATGCCCCAGAGGTAGCCGCCGGTGCGCGCCAGCAGCGATTGCTCCCTGCCCTCCGGCGGTCGCATCAGCTCCCAGGCACCGATAAGCGCCACCACGGCGGCGAATGACAGCTGGAAGCTGGGACGAAAGACGCTGGCGGGATCGGTGGCGATGACGATCAACGCGGCGATCGCTACGTTCCGCATCGTCAATGCCCGTCGGCCGAACACGATAGCGCCGAGCACCAGCACCAGCATGATGGTCGAACGGAGTGCGGCGACGTTGCCGCCCGAAATGGCAAAGTAGGCCAACGACGCGAGCACGGCCCCCGCCGCCGCGACCCGCTTCACCGAGACCAGCCGGTGGATGCTGCCGACCAGCGCCAGGCCGCCTCGCAGGGTCACCAGCACCAGCCCGGCCACGATGGTGAGGTGCAGCCCCGATACCGAAAGCACGTGTGCCAGGCCTGCGGCTGCCATCGTCTCGCGTGCTTCATCCGAGACTGCGCTTTGGTCGCCGGTGATCAGCGCCCGGGCAATGCCGGCAGCCGGCTGCCGCAGGTCGGCATCGATGCGTGCGGCGATGCCGCGACGGACGGCGTCTATGATGCGCTCGGGCGCCGAGCTGTCTCCCGACCTGACCCGCTCGACGGTGCCGGTCGTGTTCCCATAGGCGCCGACACCGTCGAAGAAGGCATGGAATTGCGTGTCGAAGCCATTTGGCACCATGGGCCCCGGAACCGCGTAGAAGCGCACTGGCGCCCGGATGATGTCGCCGGGCCCGAGTGCCGGACCAGCAGCCACGACGATCCGGGCTCGACGCATAGGGACTGTGCGTGACGTGCCGGTTGGCGTGATGGCCGAGACGATCGCGCGCACGCCGCTCTCAGCCTCGGAGACAATCTCGTCGACGCGCATCTCGTACGTGCCATAGACGGGTCGCGCCAGCATCGTGGTGCCGAACAGGGTGGCGTGGACCGCGAGCAGCGAGAACCCGGCCCAGAAGGCACCGGCCATGGTCAGAGTGCGGAAGATGGCAAGCTGGCGGCGGCTTAACAGCAGGCCCACGGCAAAAACCGCACCTACCAGTCCCAATACGATTGGGTCCGGCGCTGTCGGCGTCGCCAACGACACGATGAGTCCGGCGATGACAGCATAAGGCCAGAGCAGGAACAGGCGCCGCTGCTCGAGCGCCGTGGCGATACTGGCCGCGAACTGGTGCCACCGGGATACGCGCGGCCGAAGCGCCAGAGGCAACGCACGCATCGCATCCGGTCCGGCGGGTACCGGAACCAGTCGCTCAGACACCGCCTCCACGACAGTCACGGTCACCCGCCGAGCCCCCGCTCTGCACGATCACGGCGGGGATGCTAGCCGGGCGTGGGCGCCATGCCAACTGCCGCCCTTGCGCTCCGGCTCCGGGGTGCTTACACACCGCCAAACGCCAATTCTCCGGGATGTTTCACCGACCCATGGCTACTCCAGTCGTCACCCGCTTCGCCCCCTCGCCCACCGGCTACCTCCACATCGGCGGCGCCCGCACGGCCCTGTTCAACTGGGCCTTCTCGCGTCATACCGGCGGCAAGATGCTGCTGCGCATCGAGGACACCGATCGCGAACGCTCGACCGAAGGCGCCGTCAAGGCGATCTTCGACGGCCTGAAGTGGCTGGGGCTGGATTGGGACGGCGAGCCGTTCATGCAGTTTTCCCGCGCTGCCCGGCATGCCGAGGTCGCCAACGAGCTGCTATCGCGCGGCCAGGCCTATTACTGCTACTGCTCCCCCGAGGAATTGGCCGAGATGCGCGAGACCGCGCGCGCCAACGGCCTGCCGCCGCGCTACAACGGCTACTGGCGCGACCGCGACCCGTCCGAGGCGCCCGCCGGCGTTGCCCCGGTGATCCGCATCAAGGCGCCGCAGTCGGGCGAGATCCGGGTGCAGGATCACGTGCAGGGCGAGGTCGTGTTCAAGGCCGAGAACCTCGACGACTTCATCATCCTGCGTTCCGATGGCACGCCGACCTACATGCTGGCGGTGGTGGTGGACGACCACGACATGGGCGTCACCCACATCATCCGCGGTGACGACCACCTCACCAATGCCGCGCGCCAGATCGTCATCTACAACGGGATGGGCTGGTCCGTGCCGGAGATGTCGCACATCCCGCTGATCCACGGCCCTGACGGCGCCAAGCTGTCGAAGCGGCACGGTGCCCTCGGCGTTGAGGCCTACCGCCAGATGGGTTACCTGCCGGAGGCGCTGCGCAACTATCTCGCTCGCCTCGGTTGGAGCCATGGCGATGAAGAGCTGTTCAGCACCCAGCAGATGGTCGAGTGGTTCACGCTCGATGCCCTCAACAAGGGGGCGGCTCGCTTCGATTTCGTCAAGCTCGAGAACATCAACGGCCACTACATCCGCGAGGCGGCGCCGCAGCGGCTCTATGACGTGATGCTGGAGACCGCGACGGAGCTCAACCGCGTCTTCGACATGGATGGCCTTGCCGCCAACAAGGCCACGGTGTTGGCCGCCCTGCCCGAGCTGCAGCCGCGCGCCAAGACCGTGCTCGAATTGATCGACCTGGCGCAGTTCATCTATGCCGTACGCCCGCTCGCCATCGACCAGGCAGCCGCCGACCAGCTGACCGCTGACGCGCGCGCCAACGTTGGCGCCTTCGCAGACATCCTCAAGGGCCTCAACGACTGGTCGGTGGAAGCAATCGACACAGCGGCTCGCGCCTTCGCCGAGGCCCGTGGGCTGAAGCTCGGCAAGGTGGCGCAGCCACTGCGGGCAGCACTGACCGGCCGGACCATTTCGCCGGGCATTTTCGAGGTCATGGTGCTGATCGGACGCGACGAAACACTGGCACGACTGGGCGATCAGGCCAGCTGATGCATATTGAGAAAACTGATTAGGTCAGCGTTGTTCACCCACCTGTTGCAGAGGTGGGGTATATGGGTTACGCCAACCGAACCTGCCTCTTAACGACGATCCGGCCTTGCCCGCTCCCACCTTCCGCGGGCCCCTAGAAGGCCAACATGGAGTGCGAAGATGAGCGATACCGTCGCCAAACTCACCATCGGGGACCAGACTTTCGAGTTCCCGGTGCTATCGGGCTCGGTTGGGCCGGATGTCATCGATATCCGCTCACTCTACGCCAAGACCGGCATGTTTACCTACGATCCGGGCTTCACTTCGACCGCCGCGACCGACAGCGCCATCACCTATATCGATGGCGACAAGGGCGAGCTGATGTATCGGGGTTACCCGATCGAACAGCTGGCCGAGAAGTCGAACTACCTCGAGGTCTGCTACCTGCTGCTCTATGGCGAGCTGCCCAACAAGGCGCAGATGCTGGACTTCGAGCAGCGCGTCACCCGCCACACCATGGTGCATGAGCAGATGCACTATTTCTACCGCGGCTTCCGTCGCGACGCGCACCCGATGGCCATCGTCTGCGGCGTGGTCGGCGCCATGGCGGCGTTCTATCACGACTCCATCGACATCAACGATCCGCAGCAGCGCGAGATCGCCTCGATCCGCATGATCGCCAAGATCCCGACGATCGTCGCCATGGCCTACAAGTACTCGGTGGGCCAGCCCTTCGTGTACCCGCGCAACGACCTCGACTATGCGTCGAATTTCCTGCGCATGTGCTTCTCGGTCCCGGCCGAGGATTTCGTGGTGAACCCGGTCGTCGCGCGTGCGATGGACCTGATCTTTACGCTCCACGCCGACCACGAGCAGAACGCCTCGACCTCGACGGTCCGGCTCGCCGGCTCGTCCGACGCCAACCCGTTTGCTTGTATCGCGGCGGGCGTTGCGTGCCTCTGGGGCCCTGCCCATGGCGGCGCCAACGAGGCGGCGCTGAACATGCTCAAGGAGATCGGCACCGTCGACCGCATCCCCGAGTTCATCGCCAAGGCCAAGGACAAGAACTCCGGCTTCCGCCTGATGGGCTTCGGTCACCGCGTCTATAAGAACTACGATCCGCGCGCCAAGGTGATGCAGCAGGCCGCCAACGAGGTGCTGGCCCAGCTCGGTGCCGACAACCTGTCGCCGACGCTGCAGGTTGCCAAGGAGCTGGAGAAGATCGCGCTCTCCGACCAGTATTTCGTTGATCGGAAGCTCTATCCCAACGTGGATTTCTACTCGGGTATCATCCTCGACGCGATCGGCTTCCCGACCTCGATGTTCACCGCCATCTTCGCGCTCAGCCGCACCGTGGGCTGGATCGCGCAGTGGAAGGAAATGATCGCCGACCCGCAGAAGAAGATCGGCCGCCCGCGCCAGCTCTACAACGGCTCGCCGGTCCGCGACTACGAGCCGATCAGCGGCCGCTGATCGGTGTGAGCCAGAACCCGCTCGGCGGGATCGACAAGGGGCGCCTCAGGCGCCCCTTTCTGCATCAGGGTCCGGATATGGTGAAATGCCTCGACCTGCCCGGCCACGATCTCAGGGTTATCGAGCAGCGCCGCCAGCGGCTCAAGTGAGCGCACATCGTCCGGCGCGAACTGCAGTTCCGGTATCTCTTCGCGACCGAGCAGGATGTTCGGCAACGCGATCTGCACGCGTCTCCCGAGCGCACGATAGCGTTTCGCCTGCTGTGCGTCGGCGACGTAGGTGACCACCATGGGGACGCCTGACATCGCCAGCTCGAATGTCACCGTGCCGCTTACTGCGAAGGCAGCATAGGCGGACGCGAAGGCCTCCTGCCTGGCCTCGCCGGTGACGATCTCCACTGGCACCGGCCAGGTCGCCACTTCGGCGCGCAACTGATCGGCAAGCGAGGGCAGCGTCGGAATGACAAAGCCGGTCAGGCGCGGGTGTGCCTGCAGCATCCCCGCCGCCTGGCGCATCAGCGGCAGGTGTCGTCGCAGTTCGCCAACCCTGCTGCCCGGGAGCAGTAGCAGCGGACCGCGCTCCGGCTGCGCCGGCCGCATCGGGAAACGAGCCATGGCAGGGTGACCGACATAGCTGGTCGGCGACCCGCCGAGCTCCGCCATCACCTTGGGCTCGAACGGCAACACCGCGAGCACTTCGTTGTATAGCGGTTTCAGTTCGACAGCGCGCTCGGGGCGCCACGCCCACACGGTTGGCGCGACGTAGAGCAGGATCGGCATATCGAGACCGGCCCGACGCACACGACTGGCGACAGCCTTGGAGAACACCTGGGAATCGATGAGAACCACCACTTCAGGTCGCTGCCTGATGATGGCCTTGGCGGTCTGCCTAACGCGCCACAGCAGCAACGGCAGCCGCTTCAGCACGTCGCTCCAGCCCATGACGGAGAGATTTTCCATCGGGAAGAGGCTGCCGAGACCTTCGGCCCGCAACTCCGGCCCGCCGACACCGCTGAGTTCGACGCTGGTGCGTCGCCGCAGCCGCTGCACCAGGTCGGCCCCGATGCGATCAGCCGAAGGCTCGCCGGCCAGGATGAACAGCCGCACGGCCTCAGGCATCTGGTGCAAGGCCGAGGATAGTCACGCGCTGAGCCTCGGCCGCGGCGATCAGCGTTAGCCGGTCGATCAGCAGGGTGCGGAGCGGCTCGACCGCGATGACGGTGACGCCCGCCGCGACGGCTTCACTCACTGTGTCGGGACCGATGGCGGGCAAATCTACATAGGCCGGCTGCTGCGGCTTGCTGGTCTTGCCCAGGACAATCGGCCCCTGCCCGTCGCCGATCAACCCGGCCCGGCGATACGCCGCCACGCGGCTCAGCAACTCCGCAGTGCCGCCGACATCCTCTGCCGCGACGACGCGCGCACCGGCTACTACGGCCGCCTGCCCCATATCGAGCCTGCCCACCTCCCGCGCCGCCGCTATTGCCAGCCGCGCCGCAGCAATGGCGGCCTCATCGGGCGCCGGACCAGCGATCAAGCCGGCCTCGGCGAGGAGTTCGGGCGCAATCTCGTGCACCCCGAGGAGGTCGGCGCCGGTGAACTTCTTCACCGCCCCTGCAAGGCCAGACAGCGCCGCATCGCCAAGCGCGGCGGATGCCTCACCACCGGTGGCGAACTTCGCCAGCCCCTCGCGTTGCCGGTCACTGAGATGCAACCCACCAGCCATCACGACATGCGTGGCACGAAAGGTCTTCAGCGACCAAACGATGCCGAGCGGGTTGCTGATATCCGCCCGCGCCATTTTCGCGCCGGGGATAGCCTCTCGCTCCTCGAAAGTGAGCACCTGCACTCGATCGCCAGCCCGTTGCGCGGCTTCGACGACCTGCGCGACCAGCCCGCCGGAGCCTGCCAGCACGGCGAGCCGCCTCGGCATCAGTCGTCGCTCAAGACGTTGGTCGGCAGCGTCAGCGAACGCTCCGCGCTGGTGATGAACTTGACGACGTCCTGTACGAGTACATCGTCCGGAAACAGCGCCGCTGCGTCATCGACACGCTCGCGCAATGTGCCCTCGCTGGCGAAGATCATCCGGTAGGCGGTGCGCAGCTTGTGGATCGCTTCGCGATCGAAGCCGCGGCGCTTCAGCCCGACGAGGTTGATGCCCGAGAGGCTACCGGGGTTGCCGAGCACGGTGCCGTAGGGAATGACGTCGCGCTCGAGCTTCGTCATGCCGCCGATAAAGGCGTGGGCGCCGACGTGGACGAACTGCGCCGAGCCGGAATGCCCGCTCATGATGACGTAGTCGTCGATGGTGCAATGCCCGGCGATACCAACGTTGTTCGAGAGAATAATGTGGTTGCCGAGGACGCAGTCATGACCGATATGGCAGCCGATCATCAGCAGGCAGTGGTCGCCGATCACCGTCTTCATGCCGCCACCGGCCGTCCCCGGATTGATCGTCACATGCTCGCGGATGACGCAATCGGCGCCGATCGATAGCGTCGACGGCTCGCCTGCATATTTCAGGTCCTGCGGCCGGTGACCGACCGAGGCAAAGGGATAGATCTGCGTGCGCGATCCGACGGTTGTGCGCCCGACCACGACGACGTGCGAGACCAGCTCGACATCGTCTCCGAGCACCACGTCGCTGCCGACGACGCAGAATGGCCCTACCTTCACGTTCGCGCCGAGCTGTGCGCCCGCCTCGACGATCGCTGTTGGATGGATCGCCATTACCGGTCTGACAGGCTCACCATAGCGCCGACCTCGGCCTCGGCTATGACCACGCCATCGACGATTGCTTTAGCTTCGAACCATCCCATCGTCATGCGACGGCGCAGCTTCTTGATGTGATATTCGATCCGGTCGCCCGGCTTTGCCGGCTTGCGGAACTTACATTTGTCCACGGTGAGCAGATAGACGATGTGCTTCTGGCCGCCGTCGGCCCCCGCCGCGATTGCCATGGCGCCTGCTGTCTGGGCCATCCCCTCGATGATCAGCACGCCCGGGAACACCGGTTCGCCCGGGAAATGGCCCTGGAAGATCGGCTCGTTGAAGGTGACGTTCTTGATGCCGATGCCCGAATTGTCGCCATCGACGTCGATGATCCGGTCGATCATCAGGAACGGATAGCGGTGCGGCAGGTGCTGCAGAATGTCTTGGATGTCCATCGACGTCAGCTCATGGGCCGACTCCGGTGGTGCCTCAGTCTTCACGTCCACTCTTGTCCCCTTTCGCTAGCCGCCTTAGCGTTGCGATTTCCCGCCACCACCTGCGTGCATCTTGGGCTGGATTGCCGCCAATCCGCGAGCCCGCGGGAAAGTCCCGGTTCACGCCTGAGCCCGCCAGCACGATGGTGCCGCGCCCCAAGGTGAGATGCCCCGCCGACGAAGCTCGCCCGCCCAGCATCACCGAGTCTTCCAGTATCGTCGATCCGGCGAGACCGCAATGCGCGGCGATCAGGCAGTGCCGGCCGATATGGCAATTGTGGCCGATCTGCACGAGATTATCGATCTTGCTGCCCTCGCCAACCACGGTATCTCCCAGCGCGCCGCGGTCGACGGTGGTGTTGGCGCCGATCTCCACAGCGTCCTGCAGGATCACGCGGCCCAGTTGCGGGATCTTGCGGTTCGAGCGGCCGAGATCGAGCCAGCCGAAACCTTCGGTCCCGATCCGCGCGCCGGCATGCAGCACTACGTTGTTGCCGATGTGCGCGAATTCGATGCTGACGTTGGCGCCGATGATGCAGTTTCGGCCGATCGTGACGCCGGCTCCGATCACGGTGTTCGCACCGATGACGGTTCCGCGCCCGATCTCCACGCCTGAGCCGAGCACGACATTGGCACCGAGGCGCACGCCCTCCTCGACCAGCGGTGCGGGACCAGCTCCGTCCAGCATCCCGCCGGCCTCTCCGCGTACCCCCAGTGGGTAAAGCCGGGTGAGCAGGTCGACGAATAGCTCGTGCGGCCGCGGGTCGACGATCGCGATAGCGGTCTCTGGAACGAAGGCCGCGAGGCTTGGGTGAACGATCACCGCACCGGCATCGGTGCTCGCCAGGGCGTCGCGGTAGCTCGCCTGAGCGGCCAATGCCAGCTCGCCCCCGTCGGCGAGATGAAGCTCCTCGGCACCGGATACTATCAAGCCGTTGGCTCGCGCGTCCTCGACAGTCGGCGGATTGGCAAGCGTTCGCAGCAGCGCGTTCAGCGCGATCGGACCGGACGATGTGTGGAAGCGCGTGTCGACCATGGCTGTCATTACACAACAAAGAGGCCGCGGGGCAACCGCGCCGCGGCCTCTATACCGAGAGGGAAGCCGGCGCAGAGCGCCGGCCGACCGATTTACAGCAGCTGCTGCAGCGTCAGCGAGAAGACCTGAGTCTTGTCGTCGGTCGCCTTGTTCAGCACGTAGGCGAAGTCGCCACGCAGCGGACCAAACGGGCTGTCCCAGATGATCGAGGCACCAACCGACGACTTGAAGTTGTCGTCGATACTACCGGCGGCAATCGTGGTCGGGGCGTCAAACGACCCGTTCCCGTCGATCAGCGCCGCGTCGGCCCAAACTGCGCCACGCACGCCATAGGTCTCCGGCAGCACCGGAATTGGGAACTCGATCTCAGCAGATGCACCAACATAAGCGGTGTACCCCAGGCGTTCGCCCGAGACCGTGGTCCTCGGACCCATGCCACCACTCTGGAACCCACGAACGAGGGAACCCGCGCTGCGGAACGCTTCGAGGGGGAACACGCCGCTATTGTCCAGCGAGGTGATGTACCCTGCCTGGGCCTTGACACTGCCAATGACATTCCAGTCGGACATCAGAGGCATGAAGTAGCGCGCCTTGGCCTCACTCTTGAGCAAGTTGTAGTCCCAGCCGATGTACTGCTGCGTGAACGTCGCATACAGGCCTTCGGTCGGATGCTTGGTATCGTCCAGAGTATTGTAGACCAGCGAATAACCAACCCAGGCCTTCTCGTATTGTTCGCCGTCCGCGACGATTTCCGACGGCGTACCTTCAACGTCTGCGATCGTCTTCTGCTCGAGGCCGAGGAACACCGATCCATTGAGGTCCGAGGTAATCGGCGCCCCCAGGCGAACCTGGCCGCCGATGGCGGTGGTGCCGTAGATGTTGCTGTCGGTCTCACCGACGACCTTGTAGTAGGCGTCGAAGCCCGACGAGACACGCAGGCCCATGAAGCGGGGCTCGGTGAACGAGAAGTCGAAGCTCTGGCCGGACTCCGAGGCGCTCACCGCGGCACGGACATACTGACCGCGACCGAGGAAGTTACGCTCGGTGACCGACACTTCGCCCAGCAGGCCAGCGCTCGAGTCGAAGCCCGCGGTCAGACCATAGTCACCGGTCGACTGCTCCTCGACGGTGATGTTGATCACCACCTTGTCAGGCGCGCTGCCAGGCTGCAGGTCGAGATTGACGACCTTGAAGAAGCCGAGGCCTTCGATGCGGGACTTGCCGCGCTGGACCATCGAGCGGTTGAACGGGTCGCCTTCGCCGAAATCCAGCTCACGACGGATAACCGCGTCGCGGGTCTTGGTGTTGCCGCTGATGTTGATGCGCTCGACATAGACGCGTGCGCCTTCGTCCACCAGGTAGGTGACGTTGAAGGTGCTGTTGGCCACGTCACGATCGACACGCGGGCGGACGTCTGCAAAGGCGTAGCCCTGAGCCGTCGCCTCGAACGCCATCTCTTCCTGCGACTTCTGCAGGTCGGCGAGCGAATAGGTACCGCCCTTGCCGGTGCGGATCGTGCCCGTCAGCGCATCGGGGTTGAGCCCCGGGATCGACGTCTCGACGCCGATCTCGCCGAAGCGATAGCGCTCGCCTTCGGAAATGGTGAAGTTCACGAAATACGCGTTGCGGGCCGCGTCGAACTCACCGACTGCCGACGTTACCTGCGCATCCGGGTAACCGTGGTTCATGTAGTAGAGTTCGATCAGGCCGCGGTCGATCGTCAGCAGATCCTCGCTGTACGAGTCGTCGCGGAACAGCCAGCTCAACAGGCTCGTCTCATGGGTCCGGATGATGGACTTCAGAGTGCCGGAGCTGATCGCATTGTTGCCAGTGAAATTGATCGCGGCAATGCCGGTACGCTGACCCTCGTTGACCACGAAGGTGATGCGCGAGCGACCGTTCTCGGTCTGCTCGACCCGCGGCGTTACCGTCACGCCCATGTAGCCTTTGCCGACATAGGCCTGCCGGATCGACTCGGCATCCGCAGCAAGACCGGCCTCGGTAAAGCTCCCCTGCTCCGCGACGTTGACCATCGCCAGCAGCTGAGCGTCTGAGAAGCCACTGTTACCCTCGAACAGCACCGCCGAGATGAGGCGTTGCTGCTGGGCCTGGGCCGCATCGACCCCGATGAATGTACCGCCGATGCCGGCAAGCGGCGCCGCCACCACGAGGGCGAGCGCCAGATAGATACCGCGCATCAGCTTTTTCGGGTTCGTCATGATTCTTATTGCCTCGTGCGACCTACGCCGGGAATCGCCATGCACAGCGTCCCCAGCTAACTCCATCAAAAGCTTTTACTGGAATTTTAACCACGGACAAGCCGCGACAGCCTTCGAGGTTAGCGAAAGATTGGCCCTCGTGCATTCCTGCAACACCTAGAAAACTAAGCTTATCCAAGGGTTAACAGGCACCCGGGGGTATTCGGGCAAATGCGTCCGAGGGGCGGCAGGAATGTGACCAGATCGGTTTGGCGTACCGGCCAACGAAGGATTCGATCAGAACAGGTCGTTGATCAGCGTGAAGGCCATCAGGCTGAAGACGATGACGAGGCCGAACCGATAGCCGATCTCCTGAACCTTCTGGCTCAGCGGGCGGCCGCGGATCGCTTCCACGAGATAGTAGGCCAGGTGTCCGCCATCGAGCATGGGAATCGGCAAGAGATTGAAAATGCCGATGTTCAGCGACAGCAGCGCCATAAGGTTGATCAGCGCGACAATGCCCAGGCTCGCCACCTCACCGGAAACCTTGGCCACCTTCACCGGCCCGCCCAACTGCTCGACGTCGCCGCGCCCGACGAAGAAATCGCCGAGGAAGGCTACCGTGCGATCGACGATGAAGCGGACCTCCTCGAAGGTCATGCCGACCGCTTCGACCGGGTTGGGCCGGTAGAGCACCACGTCGGACTGCTCGACGTTCTTCGTCACGCCGAGCCGGCCGATCCGATGCGCGTTGCCGAACCGATCTGTGGTCGAGACCGCTTCTGGTACTGCCGTGACCGTCTCGGTACGCCCTGCCCGTTCGAAGGTGATGCTCACCTGACGCTCGGGGGCCGTAGCTATCAGGCGCTGAAAGTCCTCGAAGCCGCGGACGGCATAGCCGTCGACCGACAGGATCAGGTCGCCATCGGCAAGCCCCGCCTGCCCCGCGACCGATTCAACCGGAACGGTGTCGAGCACGGCTGGAATGGTGTAGCGCCCATAGCCGAGCAGCAGCGCGTAAAGCACCAGCAGGGTGAAGATGATGTTGGCCACCGGACCCGCGACCACCACCGAAATGCGCTGCCAGACGTTCTTGTTGACGAACAGCTGGCCGGCCAGTTCCGGGCCGGCACGCTCGATGAAAGCCTCATCCGGCATGCTCGAGGCGTTCATGTCGCCGACGAAGCGGACATAGCCGCCCAATGGAATTGCCGAGAGTTTCCAGCGCGTACCGTGCCTGTCGTTGAAACCGACGAGCTCGGGACCGAAACCGATCGAGAAGGCCTGGATGGCAATACCGTTCCAGCGCGCCACCAGGTAGTGCCCCATCTCGTGCACGAACACGATGATGGTCAGCACCGCCAAAAACGGCACGACGTACGAGAGCAGCCAGAAAGCAAAGTCCATGTCGTCGGTTCCGAGCGCGCCCCAGCAGTTGTGAGAACCTAGGGGCCGAATGCGTTAAGAATGCGATACGGCGCAGCGTCGCAGCCCTACCAGAACAGGAAGCCTGCAGCGACGGCACCAAACCCCGCGTGAAGCACGCCCACGGCAAACATGAAAAGCGAGCCGAAGGTCAGGCTGTCGAGCCGATCCATCAGCCCACCGTGACCTGGAATGATGTCGCCGGAATCCTTGATCCGAAACCGGCGCTTGATGGCGCTCTCGGCTAGATCCCCTACCTGGCCGAGAACGCTGAGCGCGGCGGATAGCACTAGGCCGATCCACCAGGGCGACTGCGGCACCACCAGCAGCCACACCACCAACCCGACCAGCGTACCGAGAGCGAAGCCGCCGATTGCTCCCGACCAGGTCTTGGAGGGCGAGATATCGGGTGCCAGCTTCTCGCCGCCGACCTGCCGACCCGTGAAGTAGGCGCCGGTATCCGTGGCCCAGATCACCGAGCCGAGCAGCACCCCGGCCCACAGCCCCGAGTCGAAGACGCCGGGCTGGTTCCACGTCGCGTCGCCCCGGATGATCATCAGCACGATGATGACGATGCCGTAAAACACCACGCCAGCGACGCGCCACAGCCGCGTTCCCTGAGCGCCGAAGCCCGCGACGATGGCCGCCACGGCGACGGCCGCAAGTGACGCCAGCGGTCCGGCTGCCGGGTAGATCAGCGCTGCCAGGACGAGAAGACCGATCAAGGCGCCACCGATCGAGGTAAGCGGCCGCAACGTGACCATCCGTTCCCACTCGCGGTAACAGCCCGCGAATACGGCCCCGACGAGCGCGGCGAAAATGTAGGATCCGAAATAGAGGCCAACGGCGGTGATCAGCAGCAGGACGGCCGCCGAAGCGATGCGGGGGCCGAGGTCCGTCCAGGACCGGCGGGCGAGCGGATTGAACTGGGGACGCTGGTCCTCCGGTGCGCTCACTGGCTCCTCGACTCGATCCCGCCGAAGCGCCGGCTGCGCGATGAGTATTCGTCGAGCGCCTTCAGGAACACCTGCTCGCCAAAGTCTGGCCAGTTCTCCTCGACGAATACCAGCTCCGAGTAGGCGCCTTGCCAGAGCAGGAAGTTCGACACCCGCCGCTCGCCGCTGGTGCGGATGATCAGGTCAGGATCCGGGATACCCGAGGTATAGAGCGCCTGCTCTATCGTCTCCTCGGTGATGTCCTCGACGCGGAGTTCCCCCGAGGCCACGGCTCGCGCTATCGCCCTCGTCGCCTCGGTCAACTCGGACTTGCCGCCGTAGTTGAAGGCGACGATCAGCTCGAGACCGGTGTTGCGGGCGGTCTTGGACTGGACCTCGTCGATCAGCCGTTTCAGCGCGTCGTCGAGGCCCGCTCGGGTCCCGATGATCCGCACCCTGACGTTGTTCTGGAGCAGGGTCGCGAGATCGGATGCGACGAACCGGTGAAGCAGGCCGAAGATGAAGTTGACCTCGTCGCGCGGTCGGCTCCAGTTCTCCGATGAAAAACTGAATACCGTCAGATGCTTGACGCCATACCGAATGGAGAGGTCGACGAGCCGTCGCAGGGCCTTGACGCCCTCGACGTGCCCCTCGGTCCGCACCTTGCCGCGTGCCTTGGCCCACCGGCCGTTGCCATCCATGATGACCGCCAGGTGAGCGGGAATCTTGAGGCCAGGCTTCTCGTTGAGCGTCGTGGCGACGGCAGTATCGGCGGACATTGACGCCCTCCAGGGGCAGCGCGTTACAGGTCTATACTAGACCTGCATGATTTCCTGTTCCTTGACGGCGAGCACATTGTCGACATCGGCAACGGCGGCATCGGTCGCCTGCTGTACCTGTTCGCCGAGCTTGCGTCCGTCGTCCTGACTGATATCGCCGTCTTTTTCGAGTTTTTTGAGGAGATCCATGCCGTCGCGCCGAATATGCCGCACGGCAACGCGCGCACCCTCGGCATAGTTGTGCGCGACCTTGGTCAGTTCGCGGCGGCGTTCCTCGTTGAGCTCCGGCAGCGGCACGCGGATGACCACGCCTTCGGCCGCCGGGTTGAGCCCGAGACCGGAGTTGCGGATGGCCTTCTCGACGGCCCCGGCGAGGGTACGGTCCCACACCTGGACGCTGAGCATGCGGGATTCCGGCACCGTGACGGTCGCAACCTGGTTGAGCGGCATCTTGCCGCCATAGGCCTCGACCTGAACCGGCTCGAGCAGGCTGGCGCTGGCGCGTCCGGTACGAAGCCCGGCGAGTTCGTCTCGCAGCGAAGCGATCGTCTTCTGCATCCGGTCCTTGAGTGCGGGCAGAGAAAAAGCCTCAGCCATAGTAAACTCCTCGATATATCCGCGTCTTAGCCGACGCGCGTACTCCTCGCCCGGCCGGCCAGGACGCCTTTTAGGCCTTCCTTGTCGTCGAGCGCATAAACAATTATCGGCAAGCCGTTGTCGCGGGCAAGCGCGAAGGCCGCCGTATCCATGACGCGCAGGTCCCGGGCGATCACTTCTTCATGGCTGATCGTCTCGTAGCGCTGCGCCTTGGGGTTCTTCTTGGGATCTTCCGAGTAGACCCCATCCACCTTGGTGCCCTTGAGCAGCACGTCGCAGCGCAGTTCGATCGCCTTGAGCGCAGCAGCCGTATCAGTGGTGAAGAACGGGCTGCCGGTGCCGCCGGCGCACACCACGACGTAACCGTCTGCCAGCGCGAGGTTCGCGTCACGGGCGGTGAACGTGTCGGCCACGGTTTCCATCGGCACGTTGGAATAGACTTTGACCTTCAGGCCCTTCTGCTCGATGGCGTCACCGAGGGCGAGCGAGTTGATCACGGTGCCCAGCATGCCCATCAGGTCGCTGGTGACCCGGTCGCCGCCCTTGGCGGCCACGGCCATGCCGCGGAAGATGTTGCCCGCGCCAATGACGATCGCCACCTGGACGCCGCTCTTGGCGACTTCCGCGATCTGGTCAGCCATGGCATGGAGGAATTTCGGCTCGATGCCGAAGGATTGGTCGCCGGCAAGCACTTCGCCGGAGACTTTCAGCAGAATCCGTTTGTAGGCGGATTTGGCCATTCGTCAGTCTCCCGAGGTGCGCAGCGGTGCCCGAATCTCAGGGCATCGCAGGCGGTTATGGCATATTCGGACGGGCCGGTGACCAGCCCGTCCGAAACTTATCCCGCGTCTTACTTCACGCCGGCAGTGGCGGCAACTTCAGCGGCGAAGTCGGTCTCTTCCTTGGCGATGCCTTCGCCGAGCGCATAGGCGACGAAACCCGTCACCTTGATCGGAGCGCCGGCATCCTTCTCGGCATTCTTGACCACGTCGGCGATCTTGGTCTCGCCGTCGATCACGAACACCTGCGAAAGCAGGGTCACTTCCTCGTAGAACTTGCGCACGCGGCCCTCGACCATCTTTTCGACGATCTCGGCCGGCTTGCCGGATTCCTTGGCCTGCTCGGTGAAGATGGCGCGCTCGCGGGCCACCACGTCCTGATCGATGTCGTCGGGCGACACGCTCAGCGGCTTGGTGTTGGCGATGTGCATAGCGAGCTGCTTGCCCAGGGCATTCAGCGCACCCTTGTCACCGGTCGACTCGAGCCCGACAATCACGCCGAGCTTGCCGAGGCCCGGCGCCACGGTGTTGTGCACGTACGAGCCGATCACGCCATCCTTCACCACGAGGGTGCCGGTGCGGCGCAGGTTCATGTTCTCGCCGATCTTGGCGATCGCGTCGGTGAGCTCGGCCGAAGCGGAGCGACCCGAACCCGGGTACGGCATCTCGCTGAGCTTGCCCACGTCGCCGTTCGCGTCGAGCGCGAGCTTGGCGATGTTGCTGACGATCGACTGGAACTGGTCGTTGCGGGCAACGAAGTCGGTCTCGGAGTTCACTTCGACGATCGCGGCGCGGGTGCCGTCGATCGACACGCCGACCAGGCCCTCAGCCGCAACGCGGCCAGCCTTCTTGGCGGCCTTGGCGAGACCACGGGTGCGCAGCCAATCGACCGCGGCTTCCATGTCGCCGGCGGTCTCCTCGAGCGCCTTCTTGCAGTCCATCATCCCCACGCCGGTCAGTTCGCGGAGCTCTTTAACCTGCTGAGCGGTAACAGCCATTTCGATATCACCTTTCCGCGGCCCCGCACCGGAGCCGCGCCTTTGTTCGGAATTCTCAGTCCGGCGAGCCGGACTTAGTTGGCGGCAGACGACGTGTCGGCGTCTTCGGCGCTCAGCGCCGGCTCTTCCGGAGCCTCGGCAGAGGCCCCGAGGTCGGCGCCGCGACCGGCGGCCGAACGGCCGATGCCGTCGATGGCCGCGCGCGACACCAGCGAGCAGTAAAGCTCGAGGGCGCGAGCCGCGTCGTCATTGCCCGGAATGGCGAAATCGACAGTGTCGGGATCCGAGTTCGAGTCGACGATCGCGATCACCGGGATGCCAAGGCGCTTGGCTTCCTTGATGGCGTTCGCTTCCTTGTTGGTGTCGATCACGAACAGCAGGTTCGGCAGGTTGCCCATGTCCTTGATGCCGCCGAGGTCGCGCTCGAGGCGCTCCTGCTCACGGCTGAGCAGCAGCAGCTCCTTCTTGGTGAGACCCTGGCCGCCTTCGGCCTGCTGCGCCTCGAGTTCACGCAGGCGCGCGATCGAGTTCGAGATGGTCTGCCAGTTGGTCAGCGTGCCGCCGAGCCAGCGCGAGTTGACGTAGTACTGGGCCGACTGACGGGCAGCCTCGGCCACGACCGGAGCGGCCTGGCGCTTGGTGCCGACGAACAGCACGCGACCGCCGTCAGCGACGGTATCCGAGATCAGCTGCAGCGCGCGCTGCAGGGCCGGAACGGTCTGCGACAGGTCGAGAATGTGGATGTCGTTGCGAACGCCGAAAATGTGGCGCTCCATCTTGGGGTTCCAGCGGTGCTTCTGGTGACCGAAGTGAACACCTGCTTCGAGCAGCTGACGCATGGAAAAGTCGGGCAATGCCATGAAATGGCTCCTTTACCGGTTTTGCCTCCGCGAGCGTTTGCGACGGGATGTCCCGCCACCGGTTGGAACCATCGGCCTTAGTGCCGCGGCGCCTCGCTCGCGTGTGAATTACGCCCGGTTTTCCGGACGCGCCGCGCATATAGGGGGTTTTGCTGTCATAGGCAAGGGCGTGGCGAGGTCTGAGGGGGCCGCTCACGACCGGACAACCCGCTGCATCCGACAGCCCCAGGGGCTTCGGAGTTTCAAAGAGCCGTTCCCCGTGGGGAACGAAGCGGGACCGGCGAGGCGTTTGCCCCGTAGCGGTAGTCCGCAGATGAAAGAGGCTCACGCCTCGCCGGCCGGCCGGGGTTTTGGGCCTATGCCACCAGTGCCGGGGCGCATCCCCTGCCGCATCGCGGGAACGATGGCAGCTCAGTCGGCGGCCGGAATGCCAGCACCGCGTTTCCTTGCTCCCGCCCGGCTCATGCG